>JBARYP010000058.1:0-52820 GCA_049647945.1 Nonlabens sp.
GGCATAGCTTATTGCCGTAGAGAGAAAAGTATGGATTGTTTTGCCTATTGCATCATGCCCAGCCACGTGCACATGATCTTCAGGGATCAGACCTCAAACCCGCAGGCTTTATTGAGGAATTTTAAAAGACATACTGCACGCAGTATTATTGAAGCAATCAAGAGCAACGTTCAAGAAAGTAGAAAAGAATGGATGCTCTGGATGATGCAAAGAGCGGCAAAGAAGAATGGAAACAAAGCTGAACATCAGTTCTGGCAATACCATAACAAACCCATTGAACTATGGAGACCCAAGGTCATCAAACAAAAACTGGATTACATACACAATAATCCTGTGGAATCTGGTTTTGTAACCCGACCATTAGATTGGAAATACAGCAGCGCTCGAAACTATGCCGAGATGCCGGCAGAAATTGAGATAGACCTCGTAGGGTTTATGGAATAAGAGTTTTTTGTTTACCAGGTGGGGTCACGGAGTGCAACTCCGCGCCAGCGAGGGGCTTTTTCACGTAAAGCTATGGTATAAATATGAAAGACTCACAGGAAAGAAAATCCCCACTCGAATCCATGAAGAATACGTTCTGTCTGAATTTTTGAAATCATCAGAGGAGTGGTCGGAAATTGATTTAATCAATGACCTCGATTTATTGAATGATAAATACAGAAAAGGACTTCCAAGCATCCGTCTAGAGGAGCTCCGATTGTTTGATATCGAGAATGAACTAAATAACATAAAATATTTTGAACGATGAATAAAGAAGATATGGTAGACATAGCTAGGCAAGCTTTAAAAGATTTTGAACTTCCCTTTTATCAAAAGGAGATTTTCACGGTAGAATTTTTTAAAAGAAGAGAGTTTCTGGCAAAATATAGAGGGATTGATAGTGGCTATTTGGTCGTAGTAGATGGTCCAAGTTTCCAATTTCCAGAAGATCCAGATGGTGGTGGATACTTGTTTTATTTTGAGGAGAATGAACCACATAGGATTTACTTCCAGGATTGTTCTGGAGGACAAATACCTGCAGCATGGATTAAGAAAGATGAAAATGGTAAGTATTATAGAGAGTTTGTATTGAGGTAGATAATTATTGATAAACCACTGGCATCTCTGCAAAACTAGCTGATATAGAAGGTAACGGCGAGCCCTTTATCTATCATCCCCTACAACCCATAAGCATTGCAAACCTGGCAGAGCAGGAAACAAGACTGGATCTAAACTTTCCAATCATTCCAGCTTTCATGCTTAAGGCAGCAGAGGATAAAGCCTTCTGGAGCAATGTACTGACTACGGCAGAGTATGCTATTGATATCGTCTCTACTTTTAGCGGTGTGGGGAACATCCTTAAAGCAGGACGGTTATTAAAAGTTTTAAATTCTGGTCATAAACTGGTTTACAAGACTGCAACTGCGACAAGATTAATTACTGCAGGCAAGGCCGCGGTAGGTGTAATAGAAGTAACTTCTAGTACAGTAAACGCTTTACTAAAACTATCTGGTGAAACAGACACCTCATTTGGCAGGGCAGTCTCAGAATATCTTTTCTACCTAGAACTGTTATCGCTTACGGGAGAACTGACTGCAGCCCTGAGAAATGCCTTAAAGAAGAGCGCAAAAGATGTTCTAGAAGTTGGTGCTAATGGCACGCGTACTGGACAGCAACTGGAAAGAAGGCTGGACGAACTTGTTGAGCGGGGTGAGTTTGATGAATTAGGTAAGTCTGAGATAATCGAGGAGGTTGAAGACATTGCTTTCATGGGTAAACCTCGTGAGATAGGAAAGCTTGGTGGTAAAAAGTTGAGAGCCTCAGAAATACGTAAACTGAGAGGAGAATTAACAAGACGTGGTGGACTACTGATTCTGGAGCAGGATCTTAACATTAAAAATATTATTAACAATTATAGACCAGTTTTACTTGGTGGGTTTAGTTTTGAAAAAGCCAGCGATATCTTCTTTTTTATGAATCGTAAAGGCTTTGCAGGCGCATTTGATGCTAAAACGATGCAGATGATCTTACCTGAGGGAGCGACAGAGCTAGTAGCCTTTCATGAGATGGCGCACTTAGAACATTTTGAAGAAGTGGGCGAAACGTATTTTGGTTTAAAAACTTGGGAAAAAGAAACCTATGTTTGGGAACAGATTTGGTCGCAGCGAAGGAAGTGGACCAAAAGAGAATTAGAGAAAAGTCTAGAATACGTAAATGATAAAAGAAATCAAGCAGGGATACCTTCTTTAAACATTAGATTATGAATTATACAAAAGAACAAATTATTGATATTGCAAAACAAGTTATGCAGGATTTGGATGGAAGATTTTATAGGGAATCATCAGTTGATATTAAACCATTTTTTTACAAGCGTAAATTATATAAGGACGGTATCTCTAAGAATGACACGATTGATTCGTGGCTGCTATCGATTAAAACTATTGGCGACAACGAAGACTCGCTATATATTTCAGATGAGACTGGTGAGCCTATTTTCTACCAGAACTTCAACACCTTTGTTTTTGACATCGTTAAAAACAGTAACGGTAAATACGAATTAAAGGATATTGATTTAAGATAGGAATTAACGCTTTCGCGAAAGCGTAATTCTTAAAGCGAGGCAAAGTACATCTTCCACTTTCTTACAAACTATGTGGACGAGGCGGATGAGTTCTTGATCACAACCAAGAATATCTATATGACCTGTTCCAGCTGCCAGCGTGAGCTGCTCATGCTCAAGGACTATGTGGAGAACACGCTGGGCAAAAAGTTGAGTTTAAAGGTAATCACAGATACAGATGTGGTTGATGGACAAAGCTTTTATGATAATATTTTAAATCCTTGATTATGACAATTAAATACTGCAACGATTACCAGAAACTTATTCCTCAAATAAATTCTAAAAAACGAGGAAGACTAGAGGGACTATCAGAAGCTAGAATCGCAGAGATTGAGGCGGCACTCAACAGCGGGAACCCATTACCGCAAGCCTTTAGGGAATACCTTTTTCTGGGAGGCGCATGGAACAAGATAGGCATGGATAGCCCAGAATACGGCAGGTATGAGGGCTTTAACGAGTACTGGAAAAAGAAGATGACCGCCCGTGGTCTCATGCCAAATCGACCCATAATCCTATATGCCCTGTGGGAAGAGGTAGGTACATTTATCTATCTGGATGAGGGCGATGACCCGCAACCGTGGAACTTCTCGCTGGATGATGATTATAATGACGACATTATAGTGCGCGATGCAAATGGTAACATCATTAGTGAACGGGAGGTCAAGATCTGGAAGCAGCCCTATGATTCTTTTAGCGATGCGGTCAATAAGAAAGCTTACCGCGCCGCAAACGGGCTGCCCACGGCGTAGCTTTCGCGAAAGCGTAATTCTCAAAGCGAGGCAAAGTACATCTTCCATTTCCTCGCAAACTATGTGGACGAGGCAGATGAGTTCTTGATCACAACAAAAAACATCTATAAGACCTGTGACAGTTGCCATAGGAGTTGGTTGCGACATGGCAAATCTAGCTGATATAGAAGGAAACGGCGAGCCCTTTGTCTATCATCCCCTGCAACCCATAAGCATAGCAAACCTGGCAGAGCAGGAAACAGGACTGGATCTAAACTATCCCATCATTCCAGCTTTTATGCTCGAGGCGGCAGAAGATAAAGCCTTCTGGAGTAATGTGCTGACTACGGCAGAATATGCTGTTGATATCGTCTCTACTTTCAGCGGTATTGGGAACATCCTTAAAGCAGGACGATTACTTAAGGTTTTGAACTCTGGTCATAAGTTGGTTTATAGAACAAAGACTGCGACAAGATTGATTACTGCGGGTAATGCTGCAGTAGGTGTAATAGAAGTAACCTCTGGTACGGTAAACGCACTTCTAAAACTATCCGGTGAAACAGACACCCCATTTGGCAGGGCAGTCTCAGAATACCTGTTCTACCTAGAACTGTTATCGCTTACGGGAGAGCTGACTGCAGCCCTGAGGATTGCCTTAAAGAAGAGCGCAGAAGATGTTCTAGAGGTAGGTGCTAATGGCACGCGTATTGGACAGCAACTGGAAAGAAGGCTGGACGAACTGGTGGAGCGGGGTGAGTTTGATGAATTAGGTAAGGCTGAAATAGTCGAGGAGGTTGTAGACATTGCTTTCATGGGTAAACCCCGTGAGATAGGAAAGCTTGGTGGTAAAAAGTTAAGAGCCTCAGAAATACGTAAACTAAGAGGAGAATTAAAGAAACGTGGTGGACTACTCATTCTGGAGCAGGATCTTAACATAAAGAATGTTATAAACAATTACAGACCTGTTTCACTAGATGGGTTTAGTTTTGAAAAAGCTAGCGATATTTTCTTTTTTATGAATCGTAAAGGCTTTGCAGGCGCATTTGATGCTAAAACCATGCAGATGATCCTACCTGACGGAGCGACAGATCTTGTTGCTTTTCACGAGATGGCGCACTTAAAACATTTTGAAGAAATTGGTGACGCTTATTCTAAATTGAAAACTTGGAAAAAAGAAACCTATGTTTGGGAACAGATTTTGTCGCAAAAAAGAAAATGGACACGTGAAGAGCTGGATACAAGTTTGAAATACGTCAATCGGGAGAGAGCTAATGCAGGAATTACACCATTAAAAGCTAAGTTATGAATTATACAAAAGATGAAATAATTGAAGTCGCAAAGACCGTCATGAAAGATTTGGATGGTAGATTTTACAGGGAAAAATCAGTCGATAAGGATCCAAGTTTTAATGAAAATGAAGAAATGAAATATGGAAAGAACAAAGGGCAAAAAGTTAATATTTGGTTTTTTTCAATGAATACAATAGGTGACAATAAGGATCATCTTTACATTTCAGATGTAACCGGAGAGCCTATTTTCTACCAGAACTTCAACACCTTTGTTTTTGACATCGTAAAAAACAGTAACGGCAAATATGAATTGAAGGATATTGATTTAAGATAGGAATCAAAGCTTTCGCGAAAGCGTAGAAAACGCAACAGCGAGGCAAAATATATCTTCCACTTCCTCGCAAACTATGTGGACGAGGCAGATGAGTTCGTGATTACAACCAAGAATATCTATATGACCTGTTCCAGCTGCCAGCGTGAGCTGCTCATGCTCAAGGACTATGTGGAGAACACGCTGGGCAAGAAGTTGAGTTTAAAGGTAATTGCCAATGAGAAGATAGAAAACGGAGTTGATTTTAATAAAATAGTTTTAGATGGAAATTAAATATCTTAAAGAGTACCAAGATTACATTCCTGCAATCAATGCGCGCAAATTTGTATCAGAAGGCCTACCCGAGTCCCGGATCACGGAGATCGAGATAGCGCTCAACGGTGGGAATCCACTACCGCAGGCCTTTAGGGAATATCTATTTCTGGGAGGCGCATGGAACAATATAGGCATGGACAGCCCGGAATATGGCAGGTATGAGGGCTTTAACGAGTACTGGAAAAAGAAGATGGCCGCCCGTGGACTGATGCCAGAGCGACCCATAATCCTATATGCCCTGTGGGAAGAGGTAGGTACATTTATCTATCTGGATGAGGGTGATGACCCGCAACCCTGGAACTTCTCGCTGGATGATGATTATAATGATGACATTATAGTGCGCGATGCAAATGGCAACATCATTAGTGAACGGGAGGTCAAGATCTGGAAGCAGCCATACAAATCATTTAGCGATGCAGTCAACAAGAAAGCTTACCGTGCCGCAAACGGGCTGCCCACGGCGTAGCTTTCGCGAAAGCGTAATTCTTAAAGCGAGGCAAAGTACATCTTCCACTTCCTCGCAAACTATGTGGACAAGGCAGAAGAGTTCTTGATCACAACCAAGAATATCTATATGACCTGTTCCAGCTGCCAGCGGCAGTAATTAGTGACTGATGATTTGAAAGGTAGCTTTAAACCAAACGTAGACACCATATTTAAGAAACATTAAGCCGCAATAGATCATCTCAACGAGCTCGGAGTGATTATTACCCTCAATATTGATTAGTGCTCATTTCTCGATTTCGCCACTCAAAACCTCAAATTGTGTACAGGTGTTGACAAATGTTAAAGTGGCATATGTCGCATAGGGCCAGTAATAAATCTTACTAAACTTTTATTACGGTCAATCTCCACAACAATACTGCACCTGTTAACCCGATACTTCATTATTATATAATAACTGCAACAAAATACTTTTCTAAGCAGCCCGAGTTTATAAGTTCTTTTTATTTAGATCATAAGCCGCATTTAAGGATTTTATAAAATGTCCAATCAAAAATCTAATCACAACTACAAATACAAAATAATATGTACAAAATTATTTGTATTTTTACACTTCTATAGTATCTTTGAATGGTAAGCACATCACTTCACTTGTGATTGCTTCAGCTGTGATTATAACAAACATTAAAACATATGATATGACCATTCTGTTAGACAACGGCCACGGCGGCCTTATTAATGGCATTTACACCACGGCTGGAAAGCAAGTAGACTGGGGACAAGAGGGAACTATATACGAGGGCGAGTTTAACCGCGCAATTGTAGGTGGTATAATGGAGCAGCTTACTAAACTTAGAATCCCATACGTCAATATCGCGCCAGAACATAGGGATGTGAGGCTGGAAACGAGGGTATCGCGTGCAAATCGATTTCCGGCAAGCGATAGTGTGTATTTGTCTATTCATAGCAATGCGGGTGGTGGTAGCGGTTGTGAGTTTTTTACAACACCCGGCAACACCCGCAGCGATGCGCTTGCCACCATACTGGGCCAGGAATATAAAAAACAATTTCCCGACAGGATCCTACGCACCGATTTTAGTGACGGCGACCTGGATAAGGAACGGCGATTCTACGTACTTACCCGTACCCGCATGCCCGCAATACTTACTGAAAATTTTTTTATGGATAACCTTGAGGAATACCGCACCCTATTAAAAACAAGACTGGGCAGGCAACAAATAGTAGATTATCATGTACGCGCCATAATCAGGTTTCAAACTCATTTGTTTTAGCGTTTGTTGGCATTCTAATAAATAAGCAATCAGATCTTATTTAATTTGCGGGATTACGGTCTTACTAGTAGTAATGCATTTACGATATAGAGTCGAGGGCAATCAGTCTATAAAATAGGTCCATTGATTGGAAAGTTTCCGCTTTCGCGAAAGCGGAACCACTACAAAATCTGTAACCACATTGGCAAGACCGGTTCACGATAAGACCCTGGTTATTAACCTGAAGTAGGAGTCGCAGTCTTTGTACCTAGCCGCTTATTGATTGAGTCGGTAAGTCCCTATCGACTAGGAATAGGTTAGCTATCATCATCATCGGGTGGCAACACCCTTAAAATATCAATTATGGAAAATAATCAAAAATTAAATAAAGATCCCATCAGGTTGGGACTGGTGCTGGCTGGCGCTGTCACGGCCGGGGCGTTTACGGCTGGGGTTATTGATTACCTGCTCAATACACTTAGACTGTGGCATAAAGCCTATGAAGAAAATCCTGGGGATGTGCCAGAACCTAACGTCATTATCGATGTAATGACGGGTGCGAGCGCTGGGGGAATTACCGCTGCGGTAACCACGCTGGGCCTTACCATAGACCAGCTGGAGCCCGTCACGACTACGACGGGTAGGGAAGAGGCGCGCAGGAACGTGCTGTTTGATACTTGGGTAAACTTTGGTAAGAAGCGAGGAGAAAGTATAGTAGACGACCTCTTTTCCCTGGAGGATCTGGAAGGAGATGAAATTCACTCGCTACTCAACACCACCTTTATCAATAACCTGATGGAGAAGTTGATCGCGACCACCCATGCCACGATGCAGTACAAACAAGAACGCAAGTCACAAGGGGCTGCGTTGAGGGTATTGCCGCCTTACATCAATCCACAGTTGGAGATCCTGATGACGTTGAGCAACCTGAGGGGGATTCCCATAGATCTATATTTTACAGAAAACAAGTCAAAGGTCGCCCACACCATGCAGTACCACAAAGCCTATGCACATTTTGAGATCGGTAAGGACGTACTGCCACATAAGTTGCCTCTGGATTTTTCTGACCCCACACATCTCCAGCTGTTTCTGGACGTGGCGCGTGCCAGTGGCGCATTTCCCATAGGACTTAAAAGCGTTCCTTTTAAGGGGATCCCAAAGGAGTATATAGTGGAGAATATCAAACGCCTTTTTGGGAATAATAAGAATCTCGCACCGCTTATTGATGAATCCTATAGTTTTCTTGCTACAGACGGGGGAATGATTAATAATGAACCCATTGCAGAGGCTCTCAAGATCCTTAAGGAAAAGGGGGATAATTACAAATTGTTATTGATTGATCCCTTCCCTGGTAGAGTAGGTGAGCCGCAAGACCATCAATACGACGTGGAAAAGGACAACATTTTTGAGGTGGTACCGCAGCTATTCAGCACCTTGAGAAATCAGGTGCTGTTCAAGGAAAATGACATTATGGATCTATTTGAAGAGGGAACTCATAAAAATATGATTTGGCCCACGCGTTACGGCAAGAATAGAGAACCCATGCCTAATGCGATTGCCTGTGGTGCGTTATCTGGCTTTGCTGGGTTTATGAAACGGGATTTTAGGTATCACGACTATATGCTGGGACAAAAGAACGCCCAGAATTTTTTGAGATATTATTTCCATTCTGCAAATGATCTGGATCGCTGGAGTCAGCAAGACATCGATCTTAGAGGTTTGATCAGCAAGAAAACCGGTAAGTTGGTTATGCCCATCATTCCAGACTACAGCGTTGAGCGTCGAGAGAAGGGAGCATATGGAATAGACTTTATACCGGCATTGCACAACGATCCATATTTCCCGACTTTTCCCAGTATCGACTACAATAGTGAACTGAAGAGAATGGAAGGTCTGCTGGAGAAGAGAGTCAAGAAGGTGGTTAAGATTGCCTTCAAGGAATTCAAAAAGCCGTCAAACAATAAAGATTCCCTGCATCCCATTATCAAACAGCGGCGCAAGAAATTTTTTCTCTCAAAATGGTCCGGCTGGGTAAGTCGCAAGCTAGGTAACGGATTTATGAGTATTCTAGGCATCAATAAAATTACCAAAACGGTAACTAATACCATTATGGAAACTATCATCAGGTCTTTATCTGATTACGGACTACTCAAATAGGAACCCAGGTTTGATTCAAGTAACATTCAACCGGTCGGTAATGTTTTATTGTGCAATTCCACGGCAACATCTATAGCGCATTTCATGAATAAATTAGGCTCATAAATTGGCCACAAGCTTATTAATGTAGAGGGAGTATGCTTTGATGACGCTTTCGCGAAAGCGGAATATTCTACCATCAAAAAAACCAACTAGAACATTATTATGCTCTAGATGGTTTTTAATTTTCCAAAGTTTGAGACTTGTTATCTCGTGAACAGAAGCTCGCGGTATTTGGTAAGTGGCCATAGTTCATCATCAACCAGCATCTCTAGCTTATCGCAATGATACCTTATCTCGTCAAACAATGGTTTCACGTTATCGCAGTAGGAGTGCGCACATTCATCAGTACTCTCCAATTCATTAGCCGTTTTGCGCGCCTCAGTCATCTCTGTAATGACCTTGTTGATTTTCTCTATGTGCTCAGAAATGGCTTCAATTAGAATCATTTGTTCCTTAGCCACTTTTTTAAAGTCCTTGCCGTAGATGTCTTTAAGTCCTCGCACGTTTTTGATTAACGTATTTTGATAGCGTATAGCTGTGGGAATAACATGGTTGCGGGCAATATCACCCAGTATGCGTCCCTCAATCTGGATGCGCATGGTATATTCCTCCATCTCAATCTCATAGCGCGCCTCAGACTCGATGCGACTCATGATGTTTAAGTCCTCAAATAGTTTGATGGTCTTGTCAGATACTTTGGCCGCCAGGGCTGTAGGAGTGGTCTTGTTGTTGCTCAAACCTCTTTTTGCCGCTTCCTTTTCCCAGGCTTCTCCATAGCCATCGCCCTCAAAACGTATTTTCTTTGATGTCTTGATGTATTCTCTCAATACATTAAAGATTGCTTCATCTTTCTTGAGCTTTTTGCTCTTGATCAACCCGTCAACTTCCTCCTTGAACTCAATCAATTGTTTTGCTACGATCGCATTGAGCACGGTCATGGGATTTGCACAGTTTGCTGTGGATCCCACGGCGCGCAGTTCAAATTTATTACCAGTAAAGGCAAAGGGTGAGGTACGGTTACGGTCGGTATTGTCCAGGATAACTTCTGGTATCTTACCGACAACATTGAGTTTGAGGTCTGTCTTTTCCTGTGGCGAGAGTTTGCCATCAGTTACTTTTTCCAGTTCATCCAGCACCGCGGTCAATTGTGATCCTATAAAAACCGAAATAATAGCCGGTGGTGCCTCGTTTGCTCCCAGTCTATGATCATTTGACGCACTTGCGATGGTGGCGCGTATCAACTCTTCATTTTCTTGTACCGCCTTAATGGTATTTACAAAGAAGGTCAAGAATTGTAGGTTCTTCATGGGCGTACTTCCTGGTGAGAGCAAGTTGACGCCGGTGTTAGTGCTTAAAGACCAGTTGTTGTGTTTACCAGACCCGTTGACTCCAGCAAAAGGTTTCTCGTGGAAGAGTACTTTAAACTTGTGGCGAGTAGCCACTTTTCTCATCACGTCCATGAGTAGTGAGTTGTGGTCTACCGCAAGATTTGCTTCTTCAAAAATGGGAGCAAGTTCAAACTGGTTGGGTGCTACCTCGTTGTGGCGGGTTTTGACTGGTATCCCCAGCAACATACATTCGGTTTCCATGTCACGCATAAAATTCATTACGCGAGAGGGAATGGAACCAAAATAGTGATCGTCTAGTTGTTGTCCTTTGGCAGATGAATGACCTAGCAAGGTTCTTCCTGCAAGTTGTAGATCTGGTCTGGAATCTGCCAGGGCACTATCAATAAGAAAGTATTCTTGTTCCCAGCCCAGGGTAGCATTGACCTTGGTTACATTTTTGTCAAAGTATTTACATACAGATGTTGCGGCTTGATCGACAGACTGTAAGGCTCTTAACAGAGGTGTCTTGTAATCCAGCGCTTCACCTGTGTACGCCACAAAAACTGTAGGAATGCAAAGTGTCGTTCCCATGATGAACGCGGGAGAAGTAGGATCCCATGCAGTATATCCTCGTGCTTCAAATGTGTTTCTGATTCCTCCATTGGGAAATGAGGAAGCATCTGGTTCTTGTTGTACCAACTGGCTGCCGCCAAACTTTTCAATCACCGCACCATCCATTTCCAGTTCAAAAAAGGCGTCGTGCTTCTCGGCAGTTGCTCCAGTAAGTGGCTGGAACCAGTGTGTGTAATGGGTTGCACCATTCTGGATTGCCCATTCCTTCATTCCCGTTGAAATATGATCTGCTACCTCCCGGTTAATCTTTGATCCACTCTCAATAGCAGACATGACTCCTTTATAAGCTTGCTTAGTCAGGAATTGTCGCATCGCATGCTTGTTGAAAACGTGCTTCCCAAAGATATCACTTCTTCTTACGGGCTCCTTTACTTCTACTGTTTTGCGATTAAGCGTTTCTTTCAATGCTTGAAATCTCAACTTTGACATGGATAATAATTTTCAAATTACGCCCGCAAAAATAAGTAAAAAGAAAAACCACCCTGTCAAAAGTAGGGTTAAAATTAAGTATTGTATATAATTTACAACTTATACCTGCTTTACGACAGGGTAAGTACGGCAGATGTTATGAAAATTACGTAACCGATGACGATAAGAAAACCCTTCCAGCGATCCAGTTGATATTTGTGTGGTAAGAATCCCAACGGCAATAAAACTATTGCAAACGTAAGCATCCACCAAATATCCGTAGTAAGTAACCTGTCGCTAGCATCGATATCTATAGGCTGGATCAGGGAGGTGATCCCCAGTACGGAACCTATGTTGAAAATATTGGAACCTATTAGATTTCCTAACGATATGGCTTTTTCATCTTTAAGTGCGGCGATGATGGATGCCGCCAGTTCTGGTATGGAAGTTCCTACGGCGACCATGGTTACGGCGATCAATCCCTCTGGAATATTGAAGCTTGTAGCAATGTTAATAGCGCTAGATACCAGTAATTCTGATCCACCCCATAGCGCCGCGGCTCCCATAAGCATAAATATGGCGATACGCCACCAGGGTGAGTTTATGGAATCGTCTACCGCAAGATCAATTTCTTTGGCCCTCGATCTCCTGATTAGAATGACAACGAATATAACAAGTAGAGCTAGTAAAAGTAACCCCTCCCAGCGGTCGATGCGATGGTCATATAGTAAGATTGCGATAAGCAATAGCGTAAACGCCAGCATCCATAACCAGTCAAATTTGTAAAATCCTTTATCAATTAAAAGGGGTGAGAGCAATGCGGTAAGGCCTAGCACGAGGCCTATGTTTGCTATATTAGAGCCTACCACGTTACCTAAAGAAATGGAAGCGGCACCATTTAGGGCGGCTTGAATACTTACGATAAGCTCTGGTGCACTAGTGGCAAAAGAGACCACCGTGAGACCTATGACGATACGTGATAGATTAAGTTTGATCGATAAACCGACGGATGCGCGTACCAGGAACTCGCCGCCCAGTACGAGTAAAACAAACCCTAGAATTAAATACAACCACACCATAACTATAATTCCAATTGCAAAAATAGCTTTCTTAAAGGTTACGTTTTCGGCAAATAGTTATTGTTTACAAAGATTGAATTACTTTATCGTGAACGATACCAGTTTATGGAGAATAGTGCGGATTTTTGTGAACTAAATAATCTCGATGAAATTTTTTATAGATACCGCAAATCTGGACCAAATCAAAGAAGCCCAAGACTTGGGAGTTCTTGATGGCGTGACTACAAATCCATCCCTTATGGCCAAAGAGGGCATAACGGGAGATCAAAATATTCTGGATCACTATGTAAAAATCTGTGAATTGGTGGAAGGTGATGTGAGCGCAGAGGTTATTGCCACAGATTATGAGGGAATGATAAAAGAGGGTAATGCGCTGGCAGAACTCAATCCCCAGATTGTAGTTAAACTGCCCATGATTAGAAGCGGTGTAAAAGCTTGTAAGTATTTCAGCAACAACGGTATAAAGACAAATGTAACCCTAGTCTTTAGTGCTGGACAAGCAATACTTGCTGCCAAAGCTGGTGCAACCTACGTCTCACCTTTTATAGGTAGACTGGATGACATCAGTACTGATGGACTCAATCTAATTGCAGAAATCAGAATGATTTACGATAACTATGCCTTTGATACTGAGATTCTTGCGGCATCAGTAAGGCACACTATGCATGTGATTGACTGCGCAAAACTGGGTGCCGATGTGATGACCGGTCCCCTTAGTTCTATCGAGGGATTGCTCAAACACCCCCTTACTGATATAGGTCTTGAGAAGTTTTTATCTGACTACCGTAAGGGAGATTCGTAAACCTCATAACATAGTTTATAAAACAGCCTTGACTTTGCTCAGGGCTGTTTTTTTTCCCGCTTTCGCGAAAGCGGAATTCTTCAATAATTAATTTTTCAATTTTCTTCATAGAAACTGAGCGGAGTATTGTTTACAGGTTTAATTACCGATCAAAGCTTGCACTAGCTATTATTTAAGATCTAAAACTTTACTTTTTCTAAATTTAAGATTCAGCAGGTGCCAGTTGTTGTGGTGCTCAATTGCGATACTTCACGCCTGGTTTGCTATTCTTTATTCCCATTAAAACGTTTTAATTATAATTTGGTATGAAGAGACCTACTCAAATTTGCCACTTCGTTAGTATGCTGTAAATAAGATAAGTAACTCAATGCGACAACGTTATAGTTCTATTTAAGACAATATAGGAGCCTATAATAAATGTATAAGATCCAAAAAAAGTACCTTTGCAAAAGCGTATATGATATATTAAAGTAGCTATGAATAAGATTACCAGTATAATTTTCTTTTTTCTGTGTGGAGCGATCGCTATGGGTCAAACCATTCCTGGTACAGATGCCCTACCCGCAGGTGGGATAGTTCCTTGTGGGACTTGTGTTCCCGCGGGCTGGACTATCGTTCAAGGAACACCAGATGTGTCAGATTTGAATAACGTGGGTGGACAGGGAACTACTGGCGGCGGTGCTGCCTGGCGATTTGCTCCTGTACCAGCCCCTCCTACCGGTGTAAATATTACATCTTTCATAACCCTGCGCGATGTAGGACAGACGACTAACAATAATGAGGAAGATGTAAGAACCGTCATGGGTAGTATACAAGCTGGTAGGTTTTATGTGCTACGTATTTACTCCATGAGTGCGTTGACTGATCAAGCTGGTGATGGAAGCTTTTATTCCGGAACCTATGCAGATCGATATGATGTCCAGATCGATAATCAACAGCGCCGTGTGATTACAGATATAGGACAGGAGACCTGGACGCTCAACCAAATCTTCTTTGTAGGTGCGCCTGATGTTAATGGTGAAATGTCTTTAAACATCTTTCCAGGGAGAAACAGCTCCTTTGACAATGGCCTATCCACTGAATTACTGGAATCTGTTAACATAGCCGTACAACTCAATGACATTACAGAGGTTGATACAGATGGCGACGGTATTGTTGATTTTATCGATATAGATGACGACAATGATGGAGTTATTGATACGATAGAGGCAACTATAGGCGGGGTTCTTTATAATCCCATAGGTGATGAGGATGGGGATAACGTTCCCAACTATCTAGATACCATAGACGATGGAAACGGCGGTGATGGCAGTAATACCATATATACTGACCTAGATAATGATGGTGTGGCAGATATTTTTGATTTTGATAGCGACGGTATTCCTAATCAGCTGGACCTCGATTCAGATAGTGATGGGATCCCGGACAATATAGAGGCGCAAACTACTAGAGGATTTATCGCACCGTCAGGTCAGGGTGCAAATATTGTTGATTTGAATAACAATGGACTGGATGACAACTATGAAACTGCACAAGGAGGCACTAACTTAAATCCAGTTAATAGCGACGGGAGTGGGGAACCAGATTATTTCGATCTAGATAGTGATGATGATAATACTTCTGATACTGTAGAGGCTAACTTAAATCTTAGTTTGCAAAATGGGGGTAATGGATTGGACAATAGTATAGGTTCTACCAATGGCTACCTAGATGTCAATGGATCGTTTTTTGACGAAACCCAGACTGATAACTTCCCAGATGAAGATGGTGATGTCTTGTTGCCGGGGGGAGATGTGGACTTTAGGGACACGCAAGACGGACTTGATAATGACAACGATGGTATCGTAGATTCACTTGATATAGATGATGACAATGATGGTATCCCAGACGCATTTGAGGGTGATCCTTGTAATGGAGTAATTAATACAGTAGCAAACAATAGTACTATAAGTGTCTCCGGGGGTACGTCGACACAGGTAATAAGTGTGGCATCACTAGGTGTAAGTATAGGGGATAATGTAGCCATAGGTCAATTACAGGCCCGTGGTGATATTGAGGCTGTTGACGAGAGATTTACGCTAGCATTTAATGGTAATGCATCTAGCGGTATCCAGTATGGTGCTGTGCTTGAATGTAATCCTTTCGTTCAACCAGTATCGCCAGCTTTATCTATTATTTTGTCAGTAATTGACATAGGTGGGGGTGTTCCAGGTATCACGATTACCGCAGACGTTAGTAATCAAGTGGAAGCAATTTGTGATAACGGTGCTGTTGCACTTCAATATACGGTCAGAATTTCTTGTGCTACCTCGCAGCTCGATTCTGACGGTGACGGGGTCCCGGACTCCAGGGATCTAGACTCTGATAATGACGGTATTCCAGATAACATCGAGGCGCAAACAACCCTAGGTTACATAGCGCCATCAGGGCAGGGTGCTGGTATCGTGGACTTAAACGACAATGGGCTTGATGATAATTATGAAACTGCTCAGGGTGGTACAGATATTACACCCATCAATTCTGGTGGACTCGCGGCACCAGATTACCTGGATCTAGATTCAGATGGAGACGGAATAAATGATATAGAAGAGTCTGGCAGCAATTTACCTCATACTGGCGGCAGGGTTAGTGGTGCTGTAGGAGAGAATGGACTGGTGAACTTTATTGACACACAGGATAACTATCAGGATGTGAATGGAAGCTTTGACAATACTCAGGCAGATAATTTCACGGATTCTGATAACGATGTCAATGCTCCAGGCGGCGATGTTGATTACCGAGACTCTACATTTACTCCAGATACTGATGGAGATGGGGTACTGGATACCGTCGATATCGATCTTGACGGTGATGGGATTACTAACGAGGTAGAAGATGCAAATTCCTGTGTGACGGGAACTAGGCAAGCTGTTGCAGGTGTCGATAATTTTTCTGGAACCACCGGGAGCAACGCATCTGTAAATGATGGTGCTGCTACTGCTGATGCTGGGATTGTTTTTAATGCACCTGGAGAGTATAGCATCATTGATTTAGGTGGTGTTATTCCAGCAAATACTGAGATCGACATATTTGTTTGGAGAAACGTCAATGCATCCGTAAGGACGCTTACGGTTTCACAGCTTACTAACAATGTCTATATCAATGGCGGTGGATCTAATCAGCTACCTATATCGACTGGTGATATCAATGGTGTTACTACCATTACCTACACCCTAGATGCTGCTACACAATTCGTGCAGTTGGAAATGACTTTAAGAACTGCTGGAAGAATAGAAGTAGTTGAAATGGAAGTTGCTGCATTTGATGTTTGTGATACAGATGGAGATGGCGTACCAGATCGTCTTGATCTAGACTCTGATAATGACGGTATACCTGACATTATAGAAAGCCAAACCACCGTAGGATATAATCCTCCTTCTGGTAGTGACAACGACAGCGATGGTCTTGATGACATTTATGATGCAGATTCAAACAATGCAGATGAAACCATATCCGCCGGTACTACTCCTGAGAATACTGATCAAGCAGATACTCCAGATTATATCGACCTCAATTCTGATAATGATGGCGACTTTGACGTTATAGAGGCAAATACAGGTGTACCAAACAGCAATGGTGTCGTAACTACAGCGGTAGGTGTGAACGGTCTTGTAAATACTCTCGAAGCAAATGATAATTATGAGGATCCCAATGGAAATTTTGACGATACCCAAACGGATAACTTTTTAGATTCAAACAGTGATGCTAACTCCGGTGGAGACGTGGATTACCGTGACGCAGTACCTGTAGCTGTAGCAAATGATGAAACTGCTTTTGCACAGCAAGGTCTAGCGACTGCAAATGTTGTTAATGTACTTACTAATGATACTATTGGTAATGATCAGGCTACAGCAGCAAATGCCGATATTGATAGCATTGTATCGTCAAATGCAGGTGTGACGCTAGATAGTGCAACTGGAGAAATAAGTGTAGCTGCCAGTGTTCCAGTAGGAACCTATACGGTTTCCTATAGAGTATGTCCAGTAGGCTCTACTGCAAACTGTTCTACTGCCGTTGCTACGATCAATGTAGTCGACGGTGACAATGACGGCGATGGAATTGTAGATGAATTGGATATTGATGATGATAATGATGGAATTACCGATGTAAGGGAAGCTGTTTCTGGATTTTGTGAAAAAGAAAACGTGGTAACGCTAGACTTCTCTAGTCTTGCACTAGTCTCAGGAACAGAGGATCAACTCAACTCTGAATACGTGGCCACAAATGTTGCTCCAGGTATTAATGCTAGGATAACCTATCAAGCAAGAAGCGACGCATCTGTTAGGGTCGATGCTATTGACCTTGCAAATCCAGGAGGAGTTGATTGGGCACATCAGGTTGGACATAATGCAACCGGGTATCAATTTGCAGAATTTTTGATTGAATTTGAAGATTCCGGTACAGGAGCCCCAGTAAATACAAGCTTTGCGTGGACTAATACTGATTTAGACTCTAACACTTTAGAAAGGGTAGAATATCAATCGCCTAACTATGCCGTTATTGATGCAAATTCTGATATTACCAGTGTCACGATCAATGGAGCTTTTTTAGAAGTGGTGGGAAGCCCAACAACAATTAACGGTAATGCATTTGATCCCGTAAACTCAATTACAGCATATTATTTCAATACGTCAAGTTTTATTTATAGGGCAGGTAATCCAACAGCTACTGGCGCAGATACCAATCGTTTTTTTAGGGTTCTAGGGGCCTGTGATCAAGGAGATAACTTCCCTGTTCCAGTTTTTGGTGCGGAGCCATCTGGCTCTACGGGAGATACTGATGGTGATGGTATAGATGATCAATTTGACCTTGATTCAGATAATGATGGAATACCAGATAATATAGAAGCACAAAGTACGGTAGGTTATGCTGGCCCATCCGGTTCTGACGACGATGGTGATGGTCTAGATAATACCTATGATACCACGCCCAACGGTAATTCAAATGGCGAGGGTTCAATAGGACTGGTTCCTGTGAACACAGATGGTGATACTAGTCCTGACTTTTTGGATCTGGATTCTGATGGCGCTGGAATATTTGATATAAATGAATCAGGGCGCAACCTCCCCGATGTAGATAATGACGGTAGAACGGATAATCCAGTAGGTGGTAATGGTCTAGATAATACCGTTGATGAAAACACTTCAGATACTGATGGGGATGGTTTTACCGGTGGGCCTAACAGCTATGTAGATGTAAATGGTTCTTATGATAATACACAAACGGATAACTTTACGGATACTGATGGCGATGTCAATACTGGTGGAGACGTAGATTATCGTGATATAGAGATTATTGCAAACAACGATTCTGCTTCTGTAATACAAGGTGTTAGCAACACTAGTGTTATTAATGTGTTAGATAATGACAGATCTCAGGGTACTCAGGCGACAATAGCAAATTCTGATATAACGGTAGATTCACCAGCTTCAAACCCAGGTGTTGTACTTGACCCCAATACGGGTGAGATAAGTGTATCTGCGGCAGTTCCCTCTGGAACCTACTCTATTTCCTATACGTTGTGTGTAGAAAATAGTACTACGGTTTGTGATTCTGCAATTGCTACTATATTGGTGGAAGGGGATAATGATGGCGACGGTATCCCAGATAGCGCAGATATTGATGATGATAATGACGGAATTTCTGATGTTGAAGAAGGCTGCGTCACCAGCGCGAGCACGATACCCAACAGCAACTCGATCTTCCTGATAAGCGGCACGCCGTCCACGGTGTATTCCTATACCTTCAACGGCATGCTGGGCCAGCGCACTGCGATCACCACGCTGGGCACAAAGCACAACGGGCTGGCCTACAACACGGCAGACCGCTACTTCTGGGCAAACAACCGCGGGAACAGCAACAACGTGAACACCCTGAGGGTGTACGACCCCACCAACAACTTTGCAAGGGTCGCGGGCATTCCTGAGACCTCGCTCCCGGGCGTGGTTTCCGGTAGCTTTGACCCCATAAGGCTGGAATACGTGGCAAACAGTTCCTCGACCATCTACGTGCTGGACGGCAACCCCGCCAACACCTCGACCTACGGCACGCTGCTGCGCAGCTTCCCCAATACGAGCGGCAACACCTTTTTGGACATCGCCTACAACAACGACGACGGTTTCTTCTACGGTGTGCGCCAGAGTGCGGCAAGCAGCGCAAACGCGATATTGGTGAGGATCGACTCCCAGCTGGGCACGACCACCAACGTGGGAGCGGTGAGCGGTCTTCCCCGCGGTACCTACGGCAGGTCGTTCTACAACAACGACGGCAGCCTGTACTTCATAAGGAACTCCACCCGCATCCTGTACACGGTGGACATCGCGACGCTCACCGCCACGGCCGGCAACGAGCTCACGGGCATCTCCTCAACGGCGGCGGGTCGTGACGCGGCCTCCATCCCCAGCGTGGGCTTCCAGAGCGAGACCACCTGTAGGGACAGCGATGGCGATGGGATCGTGGACTCACTCGACCTGGACAGCGATAATGACGGTATTCCGGATAATATAGAGGCTCAATCCACTACGGGTTACATTGCTCCTACTGGAATTGTGGGATCAAATGGTTTGGATAACGCATATGAAAACAATGATACAGCTGATGCAGCTGGATTAAGTCCACAAAATTTTGACAATACAGATCTTCCAGATTACCTGGATCTAGATTCAGATAATGACGGCATATTTGATATCATCGAGAGCGGCGACGGTCTTACAGATTTGAATGATGGAAACGGTGGCGGTCCAGATGGCAGGACAGATGGTGCGGTAGGAGCAAACGGTCTTGACAACACGGTGGATGATTTAAACGGTAATGATGGCGATGGATTTACTGGGGGTGTAGATAGTTATGGTGATGTAAATGGTAAGTTTGACAATACACAAGCCGATAATTTCACCGATGTTGATGGTGATGTGAATACTGGTGGTGATGTTGACTATCGTGACCTAGATTCTTTCAGCATTAATATGCCCACACAAACAGTTCCTGAAAACCAAACCTTTACGTCGGTCGCACCGACTGTGAACGGGGCGCCTCCAGGTACGTTGACTTATGTTCTCTCTGGTGAAGATGCAGGTTTGTTTACTATAGATTCTAATACTGGAGTAGTCTCTATGATTCCACGAGATTTTGAGAACCCCGAGGACCAAAACGCCAATAATTTCTATGATTTGACAATTACGATTAACTCCAGCTCAGGTGGATCTGCGTCA
This sequence comes from Nonlabens sp., assembly GCA_049647945.1. Lineage (GTDB taxonomy): Bacteria > Bacteroidota > Bacteroidia > Flavobacteriales > Flavobacteriaceae > Nonlabens. Next base: position 20,680 of record JBARYP010000058.1, read on the forward strand.
AATGATTTTTCTGTGATTGTAAATAACGTTTGTGAGGGTGTGAGTGGTCCTGTTAATAAGCTTAGAGCTACTGACCCCATAGGCGTAGCAGGTACTAGCGATAATGGCGAGCTTGAAGTCACTATTACCGACGCTGCTGGATCACCTAGAGTAGGAGTTGCTGTTGAGATCTCACTATCTACAGGAATTGCGACGGTAGTAAGTGGTACGGGAGTAACTGATGTAAATGGAAAGTTTACCGCTGTTATTACCAGTACAACGGTAGGAACACCTACATTTACAGCGAGATACGATTCTCTAGGTGACAGTAACGTGGATAAAGATGTGGAGATGGGCAACCCGACTCCCATTAGATTTCTATCCAGTATTGATGACCGTGATACTGTAGGTGATGTAGGAGTCAATAATCAAGACCCTCACCCATCAAGTATACTTGAGGTACGCGCGGTAGATCGTGGTCTGTTGATACCCCAGGTGGCGCTTACCGGTTGTAGTGATACGGCTACCATTCCTAATCCATCAACTTCGCTACTGGTCTTCAACACTCAGGCCTCTAGTTCCTTGAGTATCGGATTTGTGTTTTTTGACGGATCAGAGTGGAAAAGTATCTGTTTGAACCAGAAACAAGAATAGTTATTGGGATTCGGTAGATAGCGTATGTGAGGTTTTGAAGCAGAAAGGAAGTTAAATAGTAGTTAAGACGTTTCGCTTTTGATCATGATGGGATAGCTTGGTAGTACTGCGTCTAATAGTATTTAATAAGAGTTTTGGAATTACGCTTTCGCGAAAGCGTAATTCCTATTATTCTTTCAACTAAATTTGTATTATGAAAAATACTAGTCACTTGAGTTTGCAAACTTCATTTTTAAAAGTTCTATGCCTAGTATTACCGCTGGGATTACTTACCGGGTTTGAGTCTGATAAAAAAATGCCTCCTGCGGGATTCACTCCCTTGCAACACCTGTCGTTTTTAAACGCCCCTGTATTGTCTACAAATGTAGCTGTGGAAATGGATTATATCGATGAAGCAGGGCAATATGCTTCATTAGTTCCTTCGAGCATGCTTACAGGAATGATGATTGATTCAGATGGTGATGGGGTTAATGATGACGAGGATATTGATGATGACAACGACGGTATTCTGGATATTTATGAAGGCAGCTGTGAGGTTACTAACCTTCCTAACAACACCCCTCCTAATACAAATAGTACTTTCCAAACGGTAAACACGATTATTGCCGATTTTGATGGATACTGGCAAACAGAGGTAGGGAATAATAATCCAGTTGAGCCTGATAATAGTTTTAACCTGATTGCATTTGAGGCTAATAATCAATTTTACCCTACAGGAGTACGTAACACTAGGATAGTCGATAGCGATAATGATGGTTTGTTAGACGGGCTGGATCAAGATAATAATGGCTCATTTGAGACCTCATTAGAAGAATCGCAATGGTCTGCGCTATTGCCTAGCAGTTTGCAAACATCTTCCACCCTTTATATTCTAGAGGGATCAGATATAGATGGGGATCCCGGCAATGAAATAGGCCCGATGTTGACACCCATCACGGGTCCTTATTCTCCCTATTTGTTTCAAGGTCCTAGAGGTTTGGATTTAGGATATGGACTGGCAAATATAAACGTTACCGTATCCTTTGATCTAGATGGACTCAATAGCAGTAGAATAGGCGATGGAATTTATGACATCCTACTTAATCAGACAGCCGTTCCATCTGGTAATGCAAAAGTATCAGTTTATGTACTGGATGAACTAGGAAACTATTTGGGCCAGGGGGTAGAAATTGATTGGGATCAACAGCCAGTTGTCGGCTCTTATGAAGTGGATCAGTACAAAGTGGATAATACACAACGCAGTGCAGAGCAAAGTAAAGAAATTCGTTTTGCGGCAATTGAACTAGGCGCATTTGGTCTCACACCTTCTGAAATTGTTTCTGCTGAAATTGTACAAATTGTCTATTCCAATACGGCAGACACCAGTTTTATAGCTATCAACGAGACTTCATTTATAGCTACTTGTTTTGATGTAGATACTGATGGTGATGGTATCCCAAATAGACTAGACCTGGATAGTGATAATGATGGAATTCCGGATAACATTGAGGGTCAGGGTACACTCGCTTATATCGCTCCTAGCGGCAACGATGCAGACAATGATGGCCTGGATGATGCATATGACGCTACTCCCAATGGTAGTTCTAGTGGAGCTGGTTCAAACGGTTTTGTACCCATAAATACTGATGATATTCAGGATTATAATGAGGACACCTTACCAGATTTTCTAGATCTGGATAGTGACGGTGATGGAATTTTTGATGTGACTGAATCTGGACGTATTGCTTCTGGTGACGTTACTGATACTAATGAAGACGGTGTTGTAGATGGTGTTAATGCAGACTTTGGAAGTAATGGTTTGATCGATGAGTTGGAATTGAATGATACCGATCAAGGATATATTGACGCAAACGGCTTTTACGATAACACTCCATCAGATAATTTTACTGATGTCGATAATGATGTCAATACTGGGGGTGATCTTGACTTTAGGGATATTACCGTAGAGGCAAATGATGAATCCATTGCAATAGTAGGTGGTACCGCACAAAACGACGTGATCAATGTACTGGCAAACGATCGCTTTCAAAATGCTCCTGCCAGCCTTACTAATCTTACCATAGATCAAATTATCTCCTCAAATGCAGGTATAGTATTAGATGCCTCTGATGGATTTATTGATGTGCAAGCGACCGTTCCCACGGGTACCTACACAGTCGGATATCGTATTTGTGAGACTGGTACGCAAAATTGTGATACCGCAGTAGCGACGGTAATCGTTCAGAACGAGCTGGACTCAGATCTTGATGGAATACCTAATAGTACTGACCTCGACGATGATAATGACGGGATTTTGGATAGTGTGGAAGGTTGTGCAAGCGACCAAAGCACTATACCCAATGCCGATGAGATTATTATAATTTCTGGTTTGGATGGTAACTTGAGAAGATACGATGTACCCTCTCAAACTAGTACCCTAATACGTCAGCTAGGAGCTGGGCATAACGGTATGGCGTTCAATACTGCAGATGGTTACTTCTGGTTAAGGAATCGCGATAATAATCAGTTGAGAGCACTAGATCCACGTAACGGCTATAATTTTGTGTCATCAACTATAGTACCCGCTACACAATTTCCATCGGGTGTTTTCTCTGCCACGTTTGATCCTATTAGAAAAGTGTTTGTAGGAAATAATAATGCTCGGGTATTTGTAGTTCAGGGTGATCCAGAAGCAGTAAATTATGGAGCGATCATCAACAACTTCACTCATAATATAGGTGCAGGAGTTAACGACATAGCCTATAATAATCAGGATGGTTTTATATATGGCATTAGAAACGGTTCAAACAATCTTATTAGAATTGACATAGGTAATACTACGGTAACCAATTTAGGAGCGGTAACAAACTTACCCTCGGGAACCTATGGTAGAGCTTTTTACGAGAGTAGCGGTTTGATGTATTTTGTACGCAATAGTAGTGCTGTTATGTATAGTATTGATTTATCTCAGGGGTTGACAGCGACTGTGGTTACTACACTAACTAATCTTTCATCAACTACTACAGAGTTAGATGCGGCTACGGTACCAGGTGTTTCATTCAATAATACAATTATTTGTAGGGATAGTGATGAAGACGGGATAGTTGATTCTTTAGACCTAGATAGTGACAATGATGGTATTCCAGATAATGTAGAGGCACAATCATCAACTTCTTATGTGACCCCATCTGGTCAAGACGATGATAATGATGGTCTCGATAATGCTTACGATCTAAACGATGCTAGTGCTGATGAAAATGAATCTCGTGGATTGATTCCTCAAAATACTGACGGTACTGATTTACCAGATTATTTAGACCTAGATAGTGATAATGACGGGATATTTGACATTGAAGAGTCCGGTAGGGGTCTTGCAAATGATGGTGAAGGTCGTGTTACCGATAGTGTAGGCAATAACGGTCTTGTCTTAACAGAGGAAACCGCAGATGGTTATGCAGATCCAAATGGTCGTTTTACCGATGATCCTAGAAATGACTTGAGCGATACGGATGGGGATGTTAACAATGGTGGAGATCTTGACTATCGAGATAGTCAAACCTTTACTATTAGTATGCCTACGCAAACCGTTTTAGAGAACAACGCATTTACTTCCACAGCGCCAGTCATAAGTAATACACCTGCAGGAAATATAACCTACAGTATTAGTGGTGCTGATTCTGGACTAGTTACCATTAATCCCAGTACGGGAGTAGTGACCATGATTGCAAGAGATTTTGAAAATTCTGCAGATAGCGATGGAAATAATTTCTATAATTTAATTATTACGGCAACTTCAGATCAAGGTGGATCTGCGAGCAACGAGTTTGCCATAATTGTTAACAATGTTTGTGAGGATGTTCCAGCTACCAGCAATAAACTCAGGGCTACCGACCCTCTAGGAGTAATCAACAGTTCAAATACCGCTACCGTGCAGGTTCAGTTACTGGACAGTACTGGTTTTACCGCCGCAAATACCGCAGTAACTTTTACAGTAGTAAGTGGCGCGGGTGTTATTACCACTCCATCGGCCTTGACAGATGCTAATGGTCAGGTATCCACTACCGTGACAAGTACAACTGCTGGGATAACGGTTATACGCGCCTCTTACGACAGTAACGGTGACTCTAGTGTGAATCAAGCTGTGGAAATGGGTAGTCCCACTCGAGTGCGCTTTGTAAGCGATTTGATTGAGATTGACAATAAGGGCGAGGTAGGAATAAACAATGAAGATCCGCACCCATCAAGTATACTTGAGGTACGTGCGGTAGATCGTGGTCTGTTGATACCCCAGGTGGCGCTTACCGGTTGTAGTGATACGGCTACCATACCCAATCCAGCAACCTCGCTAATGGTCTTTAATACTCAGGCTTCTTCTTCCTTAGATATTGGCTTCGTATATTTTGACGGGGAGGAATGGAAGAGTATTTGCCAGAACAAAAGACAACAATAGATTGATAATTAAGAACTGCAAATAATACTATATTTGCAAATGGTGGTTGAAGTATTTTCATACTACCGAAGTGCTAAATATTATAAGAAAAATAAAGTTGTGATTAAAATTTCTAGAATTTACGGAATCCAAAAGCATGCTTTGTGCATAATTACAATGCTAGCATGTATTTCGGTATCGGCAAATCGTACAGTAGATGATGCGATTTTTGCTCAATTTTCTATAGCCAGCTACGGTGATCAAGGCGTACAGGAAAATACTGCCTATACTAGTCCAGCGGCAACAACGGTGGGATCTCCAGCACTCCCTATAGTATATAGCTTATCAGGCGCTGATGCTGCTAGGTTCACAATTGACGCTTCAACTGGCGTGGTGAGTATGGTAGCTCGCAACTTTGAAGATCCTGAAGATGCTGATACTAACAATCTTTATAGTGTGGTGGTTACGGCTACTGACAACGATGGTGATACTGCCACAAGAGATCTGGATGTTGTAGTTTTCAATGATTGTTCGAATAATGATACCGAGCCTACGGTTAAATTATCTGCTCCAGATGCACTAGGTGATACAAACGGTGACACGGTTACATTGCAGGTAGAAGTATTGGGTGCTGGTGGTACACCACGAAGCGGTGTTGCAGTAGGCTTTACTAGAACAGCTGGTAGCGCAACTCCTGCAACTGGGACTGGCGTTACTAATGGCAGTGGAATAGCGGAGCTTACCGTGAGTTCCTCTAGCGTAGGAACATCAACCTATACAGCTACATATGATACTACCGGAGATAGCAATCCCAATGCAACCGTCCCTTTAGGCTCGCCTATCAATGTCCAGTTTGCTGCAGATATTTCTTCATTTTCTACAGATGGAATGGTAGGAATAGGGACTGAAACTCCTGATGGTTCTACTGTTTTGGAAGTATCTGGTACTGATCGCGGAGTATTAGTTCCTAGGGTCGCACTTCTTAGCACAACTGACGTAGCTACTATTCCTACTCCGGCTGTTTCACTATTGGTTTACAATACTAATGCAGGCGCAACGGGCTTAGATGAGGGGTTTGTTTACTGGACAGGCAGCGTGTGGCGCAGCGTGTGTGATCAATAATTACCGCCATAACTCTATTATAATAACAAATAATGAAAAAGATATATAAAAGTTTTGCAATAGTCCTTGCCTTGTTTACAGCAATTACGGTTCAAGCAGGTAACTTTGATATGATAAGTACTCCGGACTTAGGCAATTCATCCATTACCGTTGTAGACCATGTAGGTGATATTACCGGTGATAGTGGTATGGTTCAGGTTGTGGTTAGGGATGTTAATGGTAAAGTAGTTCCAGGTATTGTGGTTAATTTGAGCTCGAGTAGTAAGGATGCGATTTTGACTTCCATTTCTGGAAAGACTGATGCAAATGGGACATTTTCTTCAAATCTTATCAGTTCTTCTATAGGGATGTATAGAGTGACCGCTACTATTGATACTGATGCAGATGGTGTTGCAGACTCCGTACTAGCCAACCAGAGTGCAAGTATTTCAATTCTTGAGGACCTAGCGATGTTCAATGGCGTGGGGATTAACATTGAAACTCCAGACGAAAGTGCCGTTCTTCACGTTTTTTCTACTGATAGAGGTGTCATGATTCCTAGAGTGGCGCTTCAAGGTTGTTCTGATAAAGTAACCATTCTAGACCCTGCTCTCTCGTTGTTAGTATTTAATACTAATGCTTCAGATTCACTAGATGTGGGTTACGTTTATTTTGATGGCACAGATTGGAAAAACTTTAGATTCCAGTAACCTCTAGTCTAGGTTTATATCAAACATCAAAGCCCTAGGTCTAATAGCCTGGGGTTTTTGCTTTAATAGAAATTTATTTTCTCCTGAGTCGAAGCGGTATTTTTTGCTTAGCACTTGTTATGAAATCAAGTTCAAGTGTTGTTTTTCAATATTACAAGACGCTCAAGCAGTAACTATCACGTGCGTTTGAAGGGTTCTGTAATTTCTCTTTAAAACATGGTGATAAGAGTGCTAATCGCATTCGCCAAGGATTTGCGACTAATGGATCGCATGTATAAATACCTTTACGGTAAGAAACACAGTTTTTTCTGCTGATTTATCGACACCAGGAGTATAATCGATCAAAGGGGTGAGAATTAAGTGAATTGTTTGAATTCAACTAGGTAAATGTATTGTTGAAGAGAGTATTGTACAATAGCCTACGCTTTTGCGCAGCATTCTAGAACTATTTCAATTAAGTGGTCGTTTGTGCTCAATCATTGTTGTACTTTTTCCAGTCCAATTCAGATTGCACAAAAGAGGCATGTTGATTAAGGAAGGGGATAGATTTATAAAGTCATTCTTACTTGAATTCAGACGTTATTTGCGTATTCGATACTGTTGGTAAACTCGGTAAGCCTGTACATCCTGGGAACGGGTAACTTTAAACTGGCTCTAGTGCGATTGTTGATTGAGCCAGTATTGCAGTTTGATGCTACCACGCTTTCGCGAAAGCAGAATGATTAAACTAGCGGTTTAAATAGCCCAACAAGGTCGTCTCAATCTGATAATGGAAAAGATTGATATCCGGATCTATAATCTGTAGCTTACCGTTAAGTACCATGCTGCGGTTTTTCCCGCGTAAGGCTAGCGCTTCAATAACCGCCTTAGTGTTTTTGATTTGAAATTCTTCGGTGATAAGAAAATTGCTCTTTTGTAGTAGATTTTTATACTCAGAACTGGGTAAATCAACATTAATACCTAAGTATTTAATTTCTGGGTATTTGATCCTCAATTCATCTACAACCTTATGAACGCGATTCATATAATCAGCTTGTTGTGTTGACCAGAAGTAGACAATCGTCAAGTTAGAAACGACCTCCTTTAATTTTATTTCTTCTTGTTCATGAGTGATCAACGTAATATTGGGAACCTTATTACCAGCTTCCAGTTTGATGTACTGACTTGCAAATGCAGTAATATCGTTATTGAGCTTCTGGTTGCTGGAAACTCTAGAGAAATCTGCCAGTAGGTCGTATATCTCAGTAGCATTTTTTCTAGTGCGTATGGAATTTCTAATCTCATCCTGGGCAAAAAACTCGATCATCGACTGATTTGTGAATAGCTTTCGTATCACGTTAAGTTTTTCCCGGGCATATTCATAGCTGGATCGATCCACTTTCTTACCGCTACCATGTTTTCTAGCACAATTAATCAATGCCTGATTGCTGACCAAGGATCTTATGTATGGTCTGAATGTGTAATGATTCAATAACGCGAGATCGTTGATTTCATGGTTTTTCCTGTGCACATAAAACAAACTTGGGATTCTAGTTGATTCAAGTATTTCATTTTTACCGTAATGGGCAATCGCATAGCGTTCTAGGCGTGACCAAGAGTTGTATTCATAGGTTTTCTTAAGCAGAGCAACAAAGTCCTGGTCATAGCCACGTTCTTGAGCGATCTGCTCCAGGTTCATTATACGATCTTGTTGCAGGCTATCGATGAAGTTGTAGAAGTCCATGGGTTCTAATTGGTAAGAAGCCATCAATTTCCTATCACGTTCCTCAATGGTTACGAACTCCTGAATCAAGAAGTTGTTTTCTCCAGCATGAGTTCCGGTAAAGGCAAGTGATTCATCAAATGCTCTGGTATTGAGCCTGAGACTTAGGCTGTCCCCTGGGCTTAGATAGATGGTCTGGTACTCTGCTGGATGTTCTATGGTAAAAAAACCCGCAGCAATATCACTAATTTCAAACTTGAATCTTCCCTGACCATCTAGGACTATACTATCTGATAGTTGATCATAATCTCGCAAAATCATATAATCCCCAGTAGGGTTAACGATTTTTCCAGAAACGTAAACCTCTGGATTTTCAATATTCTTTTCACATGACGCCAGGCTGGTAATTACCAGCATAGCTAGGATCGCATACCTAATACTACTGGAGTTTTGAAAATTTTGTTGAAAGAAAAATGAAGAAAATTTACTATCGGTCATTATAGAATTAAGTAAGTCAAACAAAAGAAGAGTTTACAATACCAGATAGCCGTTAATGGGCTGTTAAAACAAGTGAATCAGTAGGAGGTAGGCTACTTAGTATGAAGTACTTTTGCAAACTCAAAATTTAGATTATGTTGACGGTTTCAAACCTCTCGGTACAATTTGGTAAGCGGGTATTATTTGATGAGGTGAACGCAAAGTTCGGTGGTAGTAATTGTTATGGAATCATAGGAGCAAACGGTGCTGGTAAATCCACCTTCCTCAAGATGCTTACCGGGCAAATGGAACCTACCAGCGGTCATGTAAATCTGGAAAAGGGTAAACGGCTGTCAGTCCTTGAGCAAAACCATAATGCCTATGATGATGATACCGTTCTAGAAACAGTCCTTAAAGGTAACAAGCCACTATACCAGCTTAAAACCGATATAGACGCTCTTTATGCGGACTATACTGACGAGAATGCAGAAAAAATAGGAGAGCTTCAAGTTGAGTTTGAAGAAATGGATGGCTGGAATGCAGAAAGTAGCGCTGCTTCATTGCTTTCCAATTTAGGTATAGGAGCAGAATACCACTACACTCTTATGGGTGATATGGATAGTAAGCTCAAGGTTAGAGTCTTGCTGGCACAGGCTTTATTTGGCTCACCAGATTTTCTTGTTATGGATGAACCTACAAACGATCTGGATTATGAAACGATTTCCTGGCTGGAGAATTTTCTGGCAAATTATGACAATACAGTAATTGTCGTTTCTCACGACCGGCACTTTCTAGACGCGGTTTGTACCCATATTGCAGATATCGACTTCGGTAAGATCAATCAGTACTCGGGTAATTATACCTTTTGGTATGAGTCCTCGCAGCTGGCTGCCAGACAAAGAGCCCAGGCAAACAAAAAGGCCGAAGACAAGAAAAAGGAATTACAGGAATTTATTGCCCGTTTTAGTGCAAACGTAGCTAAATCAAAACAGGCAACCTCGCGTAAAAAAATGATCGACAAACTTGATATATCTGAGATCAAGCCATCATCCCGACGCTACCCGGCGATCATCTTTGACCGTGACCGTGAGGCTGGCGATCAAATTTTAAACGTGGAGAAATTGGCTGGTAGTATTGATGGCGAGGTACTATTCAGCGATGTAAGTATTAACCTTGCCAAAGGCGATAAAGTAATCATGTATTCCAAGGATAGCCGTGCCACCAGTTTATTCTATGAGATATTAAACGGTCGTGCCACCGCAGATTCAGGAACCTATGCCTGGGGAGTAACTACTACCCAAAGTTACTTGCCTGTGGACAACGCGCACTTTTTTGACGTAGATCTCAATCTCGTGGACTGGTTGCGGCAATATGCCCAGACTGAGGAAGAACGTGAAGAAGTTTTCTTGCGTGGATTCCTGGGTAAGATGATATTTTCAGGTGAAGAGGCACTAAAAAGCGCCAGGGTGCTTTCTGGAGGTGAGAAAGTGCGTTGTATGTTGTCTCGTATGATGATGAAGCGCGCCAATGTTCTCATGGTTGATGAACCCACCAACCACCTGGATCTAGAATCCATTCAGGCATTCAACAACAGTCTTAAAAATTTTAAGGGAACCGTCTTGCTTACCACCCATGACCACCAGTTTGCGCAAACGGTAGGTAATCGAGTCATAGAACTGACTCCTAAGGGTGCGATAGATCGCTACACTACTTTTGAAGAGTATATGGACGATAAAAGCATCAAGGAGCTACGTGATAAGATGTATGCTAAATAGTCCGTTTCTGTAGAAGGGTCTTTCTGTGCCTTTCAGACTTACTGGTGCGATGTTTTTGATACAGAGTAGATGAGCTATATAAACATATCCATTGAAATGGGTTCTCAATACTACTTAATTGTTGAGGTCCTGGTGATTTCTAGGTTGGCTTTCTTCTGATTAAATAATCAGGAGTAGCATCAGCTAATATTACATCATGGATAATTGGTTTTCTAGGTAGTCCAGAATTTGATTTAATTAAGTGATTGAGGTATGTAGATGATTGATAGAGAGAATTACGCTTTCGCGAAAGCGTGACCCATCACCATTCCCGCCCAGACTGTTAAGAGCACTTGCGATATACCGCGCAACAAGCAGATCATACCCTTTATCTTTGCCACCAATGAAATTTGATTTACTTACCACAGATCCCGCAAGTCAGGCAAGGGCAGGAGTAGTCCATACTGACCACGGTACAATTGAAACACCCATATTTATGCCCGTGGGTACCGTGGGAACGGTAAAGGGAGTACACCAGCGAGAGCTGCGAGGGGATATCAATCCAGATATCATTCTCGCAAATACGTATCACCTCTATTTGAGACCCACTATAGAGGTACTGGAAAAGGCTGGCGGTCTGCATAAATTTATGAATTGGTCTAAGCCTATACTTACCGATTCTGGTGGATATCAAGTCTATTCCCTGAGTGCAAACCGCAAGATCAAGGAAGAGGGCGTTAAATTCAAATCCCACATAGATGGTTCTTATCACACCTTTACTCCAGAGCGTGCCATGGATATACAGCGCAGCATAGGTGCAGATATTATTATGGCATTTGATGAATGCACCCCGTACCCCTGTGATTATAACTATGCTCGTAGATCGATGCATATGACGCACCGCTGGCTTAAACGCTGCATCACGCACTTTGACAACACTCCAGATAAGTACGGTTTTAAACAAACCCTCTTCCCTATAGTACAAGGTTCCACCTACAAGGATTTGAGAGAACAAAGTGCAGAATTTATTGCGGGTACTGATCAACAGGCAAATGCCATAGGTGGTCTGTCCGTGGGGGAACCTGCCGAAGAGATGTATGAAATGACCCAGGTGGTCACTAATATTTTACCTAAAGAAAAGCCCCGATATTTAATGGGGGTGGGAACACCCATTAATCTGCTTGAGAACGTAGCGCTGGGAGTCGACATGTTTGATTGTGTGATGCCCACCCGCAATGGTCGCAATGGTATGATATTTACTGCACATGGCAGGATGAACATGAAGAACAAAAAATGGGAGACTGATTTTTCACCCTTAGATCCCGGTAATTATGCATGGGTGGACACAGAGTATTCAAAGGCATATGTACGTCATTTGTTTACGGTAAATGAGATGCTGGGTAGGCAAATCTGTACCATACATAATCTTGCTTTTTACCTATGGTTGATGAGAGAGGCGAGAAAGCACATCCTTGCAGGCGATTTCAGGGTATGGAAAGATAAGATGGTTAAACAAATGGATAATAGATTGTAGTGTTTAAGATACTCGATACATACATTCTAAAAAGATATCTGGGAGCCTTTTTCCTGCTGTTGATGCTGTTCTTGCCTATCATGGTAACGGTACACATCGCAGAAAAAATAGGTAAAATCTTAAGTCGCGATGCACCTACTAATGAGGTGCTGTCCTACTTACTGGACTTTACGATCTATTTCAGTAATTTTTTATTCCCACTATTCCTCTTTATATCGACCATGTTTTTTACCTCAAAACTGGCTAATAATACCGAGGTGATTGCATTTTTGAGTTCGGGTGTATCGTTCAATAGATTCTTACGACCTTATATTATAGGTGCCACGATAGTCTGTACGCTTGCGCTATTCTTTAGCGCTACGTTTGTTCCCAATGCCGCAATAGGATTCAATGAATTCCAGCAGAAATATTTTAAGAAACAGGATTTCACGGAAACCACTAATGTTTACCGGCAAATAAGTGATAATGACTTTGTGTATGTAAGTAATTATAAACCATCACAGCGCAAGGGGTTTGATTTTACGCTGGAGCACTTTGAGGATAACGTGATGAAGTACAAGATCTCTGCAAGACGTATATCTTACAATGATACTACCTACACTTTAAGTGGTTATAAAAAACGCATCATACTAGAGAACGGCGACAAAATTATCCAGAAGCAAAAGTTTGATACGTTGCTGGGATTTGATATCGATGAACTAACGCCGGTAAAGTATGTTGCAGAAACGCTGCAGTACACAGAGCTGAACGAATTCATAGAAAAGGAAAGCAAGCGTGGAAACGCAAATATGAACATCTACCTCGTGGAAAAATACAAGCGCACCTCCATACCGGTAAGTGCGTTCATATTTACTCTTATTGCCGTTGCAGTATCATCGGTAAAAAAACGTGGGGGAATGGGGGTAAATCTAGCGATAGGAATTGTTATCGCGATGACCTATATGTTCTTTGACAAGGTTTTTGGCACCATTGCTCAAAAGAGTTCCTTCAATCCGTGGATTGCCGTATGGATCCCTAATATCTTTTTTGGTATTGTAGCCCTCTTTTTACTTAGAAATGCAAGACGCTAGGGTACTCAATTATCTCCACCTCCATTTTATCGTTTTCGTTTGGGGTTTTACGGCCATTTTAGGAGCGTTGATCAGTATCGATTCCATTCCGTTAGTATGGTGGCGCATGTTGCTTGCCGTTGGGTTTATAGGGATTTATATGAAAATAAAGGGGATACCCCTGCAGCTATTTGGTAAGGATAGATTACCAGCGAGGCGCATTTGGCTACTTATCGTTGCAGGATGCGTGATTGCCCTGCATTGGGTTACTTTTTTTGGAGCGATAAAGGCTTCAAATGTTTCAGTCACCCTGGCCATGATGAGTACGGGTGCATTTTTCACCTCCTTGTTGGAACCCTTGTTTACCTCAAAAAGATTTGTTTGGTACGAGAGCCTATTCGGTATAGTGATTATAGCAGCACTATATTACATCTTTCAGGTGGAATCCCAGTATTTCACAGGAATGCTTCTAGGACTTACGAGTGCGTTACTCAGCGCAATATTTTCTATTATGAATGTGCGCTTTGCCAGAGATCACCCACCATCTACCATTTCTTTCTATGAATTATTAAGTGGCGTAGTACTGCTCAGCCTGGCATTTGTTATGCTCCCTATTGATTTTATAGGTCCTTTCCAACTTTCCCCTAATGACTGGTTGTGGATGCTGCTGCTGGCGTCAGTCTGTACGGCATATGCATTTATAGCAAGCGTTAAGGTAATGCGGTTCTTAAGCGCCTATACGGTAATGCTCACCACGAATCTGGAACCTGTTTATGGGATTGTATTGGCTTACGTCATTCTAGGAAGTAGTGAGGAGATGACCCCGCAGTTTTATCTAGGTGCAGTAATTATATTACTGGTAATCGTAGCAAACGGTATCATTAAGATGAAGCAAAAGCAAAAGCAAAAACCGATCAAAAACCATTAACAGTAACGTGATTTTTATATACCCTAGGTGACCATCAATAGTACAGACCGCATAGACTATAGTTGATAGACCTCCACAAATTGCTGGGCAATTTTTATGCTGTCATGGTGTTCAATCACATGTTGTCTGGCTTGTTTGCCCAGTTCAAGTATCCGGTTTGGATGCTCGATTAGGTAGCTTAACTTTGAAACAAGATCTGCGACATCTGGTATTGCGTCAACAACCGGTACCTTCTTGAGGTTGTGGTATTTCAAGTATTCCTCGCCACCGCCGGCAAAAACAACTTTACCTTTAAGCATTGCCTCCAGAGCATTGTAACCCTGGTCGTAGCACAAGACCTGGTCTAGTAAAATGTGGCAATTGTCGTATAGCCTAATGTATTCCTGATAGGGTAAATCCCTTGCGATGGTAATTTTTACCCGGTCGCCATATTTTTCCTTGACGATTTCAAGAGCATCCAGAAAAAAATTAATTCCTTTTTTCCAAAAGTTGGAATTGTTGATGCCTAGAAAAATCTCTATGATATTAAGATCGGTATTTTGTGTTAATTCAAATTTATCAAGAACGGCTGGAGCTTTTATAATTGGGTTGGCCTTGGGCTGGTGTTGCAGGGCCATTGCGTAGTCCGTATTACTGGGAATCACCTTTTCAACGCGTTTCACCAGTTTTTGATAATTGGTTTTGTAACCTTGTCTTAGGTACTTAAAAGTTCCCAGCAACACATTTTTATTTCCTCCAGATGAGTTCACCGCATCCAGAATACTATAGCCTTCGTGTTCGTGGACCAGGTACCTGCTATATTCAAAATCATCTCCACAGGCGACCAGATAAGCCGTACCTTTGTTCTCTAGAAGCGAGTTAATAAATTTCCACTCGGTTGCGGGCTGGCAATTGAATGGATTTGAATTGATGAATTGTATGATGTCATAATTCTTTTGTCGAGTTACGCTTTCGCGAAAGCGGAACCATAAAAGAGAATCTCTCAAGTCTACACCAGTTATTTTGAAAATCCCCATCTGGATTCTTTTGCGCCATGTACCACGATCAAAAAAATCGCTGCCTACAAACACGTCTACCGGATAATTTTTAAAGCCGTCACCGCCAGCAAGAAGAGTAACTTCATGGCCCAGCGCTTGCAATCCATGTTTCAGGCTGTTGTGGAAACCGCTGTATTCTCCTACCAACAAGATGCGCATAAATAAGGCTATATTTGGGTTTAAAGATAATTGCATTGACAGGATTTACGGTCCAGGATCTTGAGATACTTATCGCAACTATGGATCGTGTTGATCTGGGATTTCTGGAATCTATGTTCAGTATGCCGGTATCTCAAATACCGCTTTCACTTCTAGTCGTTAATCAATCAAATACTACCACGCTCAAGAGTGTTTATCCTAATATCAAAGTGGTCAATAGTGATACCTATGGACTTAGTAAAAGTAGGAATATAGGCTTGCGTGAGTCCAGTAAACCGCTGCTCTTAATTACAGACGATGACGTAGTCTTCAAACCTAATTTTGCCAGCAACGTAGTTGTCTACTTCAATAATTATCCAACTGCTCAAGTCGTTCTCCATAAAGTCATTGAGGGAACTGTCATGAGAACTTACCCAGAAATAGGTCGCATTACCGACCGTGATGGTCTTTCAGGCGTCGGATCGATCGAGATTAGTCTTAAAAGAAATTGCCTGGATTTATTTGAGTTAGAATTTGATGAGCATCTGGGTCTGGGAACCAATTTACCTCTAGCCGAGGAAACCTTATTTATCTACCAGTTATTTGACAAAGGAGCGATCCTGCACCAAAGCGATGCCACAATCACTACTCATGAGCATATTTCTAGTGGTAAGCGGTTTATAGAAGAGGGAGTGGTAGAGGCACGGGCGGTACTTAATCATCTGGTAGGAAAGTGGCCAGACTGGCTTTGGAGCTTAAAATATGCTTTGTGGTTGAGTAAAAATGGTTACATGAATCTTGTTGAAGCACCTACTATTATGAGAAGGGCACGTAGGGGAATAAGCAGCTATCGACAATCCAAACGTTTACAATGAAAGAGCTTGAGATCATCGACATACCCAAAATAACCGATCCACGCGGCAATCTAGCGGTGGTAGAAAAAGACACTATTCCTTTTAAGATCAAGCGACTCTATTATCTATACGACGTTCCCAGTACGTCCTATCGTGGCGGTCATGCACACAAGGAATGCCTGGAAGTTCTTATAGCTGTATCGGGTAGTTTTACCGTAGTGGTTGATAGTGGTAATGGTACCAGGAAATACCTACTGAACAAACCAGATCAGGGTTTGCTTATACCCCAAATGATCTGGAGGGAATTGATGGATTTTTCAAGCGGTGCGATGTGTCTTGTTCTCGCATCAGAAGAATTTGAGGAAGCTGACTACATACGCGATAAAAGCCACTTTCTAGCGGCTTGCCAGGCGTAGATGTAATCCCCGTCTTACTAACCATTCTTGTACACTTTTCATACGGCGTAGGGTTGTACCAGGCAATTTGAGCAGGGCAACTTGCTTCTTGCTTAGGTGATTTGCGTTAATGGCGTTTATATAGTCTTCTGCCTCCTCTGGTAAATCAGCCATGAGAAACTCCATCGCAATGGCAAATCTATTTAAGTCCAGGTATTTTGCCAGGCCTATCTGCTTGTCTTGATACAGGCGGTACTGATCTAGATCTGGGTAGATGCGTTGTTTAGGCGAGATAGATCCCGAGCGGTTAGTGGTGCTCACGTCTATTACAACGGAAACCGCAGGATTAAAAGCCACCACCTGATTGATCCCAGTCTTTATGGCAAAATCGGTATCTTCTCCATGGGTTACTTGCTCATTGTACCTTAAATTATGATTTACTGCTAGCCGTAAGGCTATATTACTAGAAGTAAGGGGAGAGTTGTAATAGCTATATGTAAAGTAGTTATCAAGTACGGCAGAAATTCTAGTCTCGACCGAGAATTTAGTATCGTGTAACCTGCCAGTCTTACCTAGGTATTGGTAATTTGTAGATAACACACCAGCATGAGGAAAACTGCTGGCTAGAGAAAGTATATGGTAAATATGATCTGGCAACCAGTAATCATCTGCATCTAAAAAAGCAATACCTTCATATTGATGTTCAATGGCATAATCAATGGCTACATTGCGTGCTACGCTTACTCCTGCATTATTCTGGTTTAAAATGTTGACTCGGGGATCATTACAATAGGCATTTAATAATTTCTCACCACCATCAGTAGATCCATCATTGACAATAAGCAGGTCGCAGCTATAGGTTTGCGACAATACAGAAGCCACCGCCCGTCGAATGGTGGTGGCTTTATTGTAGAGTGGGATGGTGGTGAGGAGGTTCAAATATAAGTGCTACTTTGTTTAAACAATTTCAATAGACTTTCATTTTCATTTGTTTTGATTTCTTCTTCGAAGCGGACATATTCAATTAATCTGTACAAATCAAATAGCTTTATGATTGGTACTGACGAGGTTAAATTTTTATGAATTTGTCTTTTGAACAATCTAAAAATAATTTTGAGAGGAGTAATAAGATTAAAACGATTTAAAATTTCCGCTTTTTTTGATAGGGTAACAAAATTCTTGTTTAAAAGACCGCTGTGCATAAAATATGCGAGCATTCGCGACGAAGTAAGTTCTTTTTGTAAATAAACCTCGTTCTCTTCTAACCCCTCATGTCTTACTGGATTATCAATGTGAAGAACTGAGATGTCATTAATTTTCAAATCGTAGGCAAATAATGTATCCTCATGTCTCAAATTGGGAACATTTTCATTGAACCTAATATCGTTTAAACACTTTTTTGAAATTAAAAAGTTTAAGGTAAGAAGTCTCAAGTGAGGTTGTTGCTGTCTTAACTTTGCTTTTAAAGCTTCTCGTTTTTTCCCATAAGACCAGCGTAACTTAAATTCCTTTTGTGGTGTCATAACTTGGTATGTAATACCACCACTTACAACTGCTGGAGTTTGCTTAATACTATTCACATAGTGGCTTAAAAATTGTGAATCGTATATAGAAACATCTGCATCAAGAAATAGAACATAATTATAGCGTGCGTCTTGCATTAAAAGATTACGAATTTTACTCCGCCCAATATTTTTTTTCAAAACTTTGTAAGTTATATTAGGCTTACCTCCTAAGGAACCGTTCTCTTTAATTAATTTTTCATCCGTGCTACAATCATCGTATACTAAAAGTTCAAAATTACCGCTTACAGTTTTGAATTGGTTCAGCACTTCACTAACTAAACTTGTTACTGAATAATTATAAACAGGAATGCAAACTGAAATCATTTATTTTAAAAGTTTTTACTGTAATCAAATTCAAACATAGTAATATCTAGTTAGCTTTACTATCTATAACTTGCAATTCATCTTGTTAATTGCAAGATGCTATATTTGGGAAATGGATTCACTAGATTTATCTCTGACACTTGTAAAAATCTTACGTGCGAATTTCAAAGCTCTTCAAAACCAATACATTTCTGCTAAGGAAACCATCGCCCACTTCTACATCGATGACTTACTTCCTACACACATAGCTCAACAATGCCATGACTTATTTCCCAGCGCTGGGGAAATGAGAGCGCTTAAGAGTCTGCGGGAATTCAAAAATGTCTCGGCACAGATGGATCAACACCATCCGTTGCTGGAGAAAGTATTGTATGCTTTTCAAGATCCAGAAGTTGTTAAAATTATCGGTGAGATTTGTGGAATTAATAATTTATTACCTGATGCTTCCCTGTACGCCGGCGGCTTGTCTTCAATGGGAAAAAACCAGTTTTTGAATCCGCATCTGGATAACAGTCACGATCAGGATATGCAATTGTGGCGGGCTTTAAACTTGCTCTATTATGTGACTCCAGACTGGCAACTGGAAAACGGAGGAAATCTAGAGTTGTGGCCTAATGGTGTCACAGGAAATCCAGTTACGATACAAAGCAAGTTCAATCGTCTAGTAGTTATGGTGACTCACGGTGGCTCGTGGCACTCTGTTAGTAAAGTGACCGTAAATCATGAACGACAATGTATTTCCAACTATTATTTCAGTAAAGAACCTGTTAAACAAGACGATACACAACATATCACACTATTTAAGGGAAGACCTGAGGAAAAGGTCAAATCTGTTGTGCTGGATGCTGATGCAGCCCTACGTACCGCGGTGCGCAAGGTTTTTAAAAAGGGTGTGCGTAAAAACCCGCACATTTATAAAAAGAATAATGACTAGGTGCGCAATTTATCCCACCCGTATCATCCAGTTCTCATCTATTCCTTTATTCACATCGCTATCCACCTTGATAGCGACAACTTTTCGCTCACATAATTGGCTCTTCAATCGCTCTTGAAGATTTTGTAAAGAATAGATCCGCACGTGATCTTCCTGACCGAAGTGTTTCAATCGATCTTCTGGTCTGGTAATATTTAAATTCTCGTAAGTTTCACCATTTTTGAATGGAGTCTGGATCAAACAAATCCCATCTGGTTTGAGTATTCTGTGTAATTCTGCCATCGCCTTGAGATCCTCTTCAATATGTTCCAGCACATGATAGCAAATTACTAGATCGACACTATTATCGGTTAGATCAATTTCTGTAATATCCAGTTGCAGATCAGCGGCAAATTCATTACTGTAATCTGTTGTGAGGTATGTCCCTTGAACTTCTTTAGAAAAGCGGTTCATCAACGCCCGTGGTGGTGAGAAATGTAGGACAATACCTTTTAGCAAATTTTCTTTTTGCAAATACTCATAGAGTTGCCGGCTCCTGGACCTACTACCGCATACAGGACACAACAAATCATGGGGTATGTTTACAAATTTGCGCAAGCCCGTATGGCAAACATTACAATAATAACGGCCGCCCTTATAAAATGGAATTAACAGCTTTCTTGCATAAGGCTCAGCTTTTCTAATAAAACCAGCTGGGGCTATTTTTAAGAAGATACTTTTGAGTGCGTTGTACATCACCCCGCTTTTTGCACCACTTCAAAGATTTCACCGTTATCGCATTTAAGTGTTTTAGAAGGATACTTAAGGAGCAGCGCATAATCGTGGGTAGCCATGAGAATGGTATTGCCGTGTTTGTTGATCTGTTGCAGTACCTCCATAATTTCCACACTAGTTTGTGGATCCAGGTTTCCCGTGGGCTCATCTGCAATAATCAATTCTGGTTTGTTGAGTAGGGCACGGGCTATTGCTACCCGCTGTTGCTCACCGCCCGAGAGTTCGTGGGGGAATTTAAAACCTTTGGTTTTCATTCCCACCTTATCCAGTACCTCATCGATGCGCGACATCATTTCAGTTTTCTTTTTCCATCCTGTCGCCCTCAATACAAATTTGAGATTGTCAACGATGTTGCGATCGGGTAGCAACTTAAAATCTTGGAAAACTACTCCTAGCTTACGCCTTAAAAATGGAATGTCCTTGTTGCGCAATTTGTTAAGGTCAAAATCGACAATATTCCCAGTTCCGGTTTTGAGATCCAGGTCGCCATAAAGGGTTTTCATCAGGGAGCTTTTTCCACTTCCCGTCTTACCGATTAAGTACACAAACTCACCCTTATCAATGGTCAGGTTTACATTCTTCAGGATTAGGTTGTCGTTTTGGAAAATATCGGCATTATGCAGTTGTAGGATGTGGGAAGCCATCAATAAAGTTTGAGGTAAAGTTAATCAACCGCCTACAAACCTTATGAATAATTAAACAACCATAACTGCGTTGTATTAGGGTAAGATTCTACCTTTACTGGTCACGTTAACCCATCCACCATGCGCCAACTCCTATTGATATTTACCACACTATCTACCTTTTATCTTGCTGGGGCACAACAGTCCATGATCTATACTGATGAGCTCGCTACCTATAACAAGGCACTTGATCTGTACCAGGCAGAACAATATAATGCCGCGCAGCGACTGTTTCATAAAGCCAGCGAGCAGACAGATGATGACACCATCAAGGGAAATGCGGCTTATTATGTGGCAAACTGTGCCGTACGGCTTAATCAAAATAATGCAGATGAACTCGTGCAGCAGTTTGTGCAAGAATATCCCACCTCTACAAAAAGAAATACCGCCGTTGTGGACATTGCAGACTATTACTTTGATAACGGCAACTTTAATCAAGCCCGTAAGTGGTACGGTAGGGTTGATGAGGGTACGCTTTCGCGAAAGCGTAAAAGTCAATATCACTTTAACTATGGCTACACCTATGTTCTAAACAAACGGTATGATGAGGCGGCCAAGTATTTGAATAAAGTGTCCAGCCATCCAGAATATGGCGAGCAGGCGACCTACTACCTGGGTTATATGGCCTATGCCGGTGACGAACTGCAAGAGGCCGCAAAACTTTTTGATAAAGTAAAGAATCTGCCCAGTAATGATGACCGGCTGGGATACTATAAAGCAGATTTGTATTATAACTTGGGAGAATTTGACAAGGCTATTGAAATGGCTCAAGAATACCTACCCCGTGCAGATAGGAATGAACGCTCGCAACTTAACCGCATCATAGGTCAGTCACTTTTTAATCAAAAGAAGTACGCGGCGTCACTATCCTACCTGGAAGCCTATCGAGGTGAGCGCGGGAAACTCAACAATAATGATCTATACCAGATAGGTTACGTGCATTTTGTAAGTGAGGATTACGGCAAGGCCATAGAGGTTTTCAACAAAATACTGGGTGGGAGGGATGCCACAGCGCAAAATGCCTATTACCACCTAGGTCAAAGCTATATCAAGGCAAACCGTACCGAGGATGCACTTAACGCTTTCAAGCTGGCGAGTGAATTGGATTTTAATAAGGAGATCAACAAGGATGCACTCTACAATTACGCAAAATTGAGCTATGAATACGGCAATCCTTATGAAAGTGTATCTCGAGTGCTTATCTCGTACATAGACAAATATCCAGAAGCCGCAAATCTGGAGGAAATGAATGACTACCTCATCGATTCCTACTTTTCCTCAAAAAACTATAAGGAAGCCATTGAATTGATTGAGAAGCGGGGAATTTTGGGTAGCGAGACGGTCTATGCTAGGGTTTCTCTTTTCCAAGGCTTCAGGGATTATGAAGAAAGTAATTACCAGACCGCAATCAAGCGTTTTGACAAGGCCATTGTTTATTTTAGAAAAGATACGCAGCGCAAGCGGGCACATTTCTGGAGGGCGCATTCGTTATATCAGCTCAACAATTACGATGAGGCCATAATATCATTTGGTAAAGCTGCGGCGATAGAAGCAGACATTCCAGAAAATGATATTCTCAATTATGACCTGGGTTATACCCATTTTCAAATGAAGAATTATAGCCAGGCAATATCTTATTTTCAGCAATACGTCTCGTTAAACAACGATGATCGGGTAAGAAGCAATGATGCACAAATGCGTATCGCAGATAGTTACTACGTTTTAAAGCAATATAACGAGGCTATACCTATCTACGATAAAATTGTTGCTGGTAGCGCAATCAATTCTGACTATGCCCAATTTCAAAAAGCAATGTCGCGTGGATTTACTGGCGATAACGATGCAAAGATCCGTGATCTTAAGAAGTTCATTACCGATTTTAAACAGTCTAAGTATCGAGATGATGTGCTGTATGAACTGGGAAACACCTACATCAATGCAGGAAATAATAATGAAGGACAACGCGTCTACGACCAGTTGATACAGGAATTTCCCAATAGTTCCTACACCGCACCTGCCATGATGCGCAAGGGGTTACAGCTATATAATGCCAATGAATTGAATCGTGCGCTTACCGTGTTTAAAAGAGTTGCCGAAAAATATCAAGGAACTCCACAAGCTATAGAAGCTATAAGTAGCGCACGACAAATCTATATTGATCAGGGGAATACAAATGATTACGCCGCATGGGTAAGGACGCTGGATGGAGTAGAGGTCACTAACAATGAGCTAGACGATATCGCCTACGAGAGCGCAGAACAACCATATATACGAGGTAAATACAGTACGGCTTCAAAGGGGCTTAATAGTTATCTTATAAGGTTTCCCAATGGTAAGCATGCCTTGAAGGCAAACTTCTACCTAGGCCAGTCTTTTTATGCGATCGGTGAACCAGATAAATCAATCGCCCCGTTTGAAAAGGTAATTCTTAAGGAGCGCAATGAGTTTACTGAGCAGGCGCTCGCTAGATTGAGTGAGCTTTATCTGGGAAAGAAAGATGTAGGCAACTCCATACGAGTACTTGAAGAGCTGGAGAAGTACGCAGATTTCCCACAAAATGTCTTATACGCAAGGTCAAACTTGATGAAGCTTTACTATGAGCGCCAGCAGTATCGACGTGCCGCAACCTATGCAGAACTTGTACAACAAACCCCAGGGGTAGAGCAAAAGGTTCTGGATGATACCATGGTAATTGTAGCAAGATCCTACTGGGAGCAAAAGGACTTGCAAAAAGCGCGTAAAGCCTATGCAGATCTACAAAAGACTGCAACCGGTAGCCTAGCGGCCGAGGCAATATACTACAAAGCCTATTTTGAGTTTACAGACCAGAATTATGACGCAACCATCAAGACTATAGGCAGTCTTACCAAAAATTACGGTTCATATCGTTTATGGAGTAACAAGGGACTTATTCTTATGGGTAAAAGTTATTACGAGAAAGATGAACTGCTCAATGCTACCACAATATTTGAGGCGGTCGCAAACCAGGCAACAAAGTATCCTGAGCTGGTAAGCGAGGCACAAACGGAACTCAACCGGATCAAAGCCGAACAAAACACTACAGAACCCACCAAAAACTAACAACTGCCATGTCAAAAAAAATAATTAACTCCATATGTCTCGGTTTGTTTTGTTGCCTAAGTCTGGTTGCACAGCCTCCAGAGGAAGAGGATAGAAAACTCAATGGTGGTTCCATAACTGTGGTTAAAGCCTATGACCCGACGCTAAGCGATGCCTTCAAAGTAAAAACAATGCCCAATACTACCGATACGGTAGCCGTAAAAAAAAGAGCGGTAACCTATAGCATTTTTTCTGTTCCGGTAGCCAGCACCTTTAGGCCCTCAAAGGGGAAGATTACAAAATTAAAAGCAAAACCCAGACCAGACTATTTTGATAACTACGCTCGACTAGGCTTAGGCAATTATATCAATGTTCTGGCAGAGTTTGCTGCAACGCTGGAAATCGATCGGGAAAGCGATTTTAATGTATTTCTCAATCACAATTCCTCGCAGGGCGGTATTGATGAGGTGGTAACAGATGATGATTTTTCAAATACCTCGCTAGACCTATCCTACGACCGCCGTACTCGTGATCTCAACTGGACCGCTGGCGCTGGCGCTCGTTATCGCACCGCAAACTGGTACGGGGGATTTCCTAGAGCGGCACTAGCACTCAATGAAGATAGTGATGTGGGACTCAACTATTTCTCGTATGGCATAGGAGGGGAGATCAGTCTTTTCAACGGGGTGCTCAAGACAGTAGACCTTCAGGCTATGGGATTATCGTCTGGTGAGGGGGCAAGTGAATTTAGAGTTCGATTACAACCGCAGTTGGAATTTGATATACGCGATACCGCAATAGCCCTGGGTGTGGATCTTGATTATTTGAGCGGTAGCTTTGATACCCAGGGTTTTTTACCTGCCCCTACTGACTATGGATATTTCAATCTAAATCTTAATCCCAGTATCAACCTTTATGGCGACCGTTACAAAGTGGAACTGGGAGCAACCGTAAATTATGTGTCTGACATTGAAAATAGCGAGGGAGAGTTCAATGTTTACCCAGATATTCTGGCCAGTTATAAATTACTCGACGATACTGTTATTGCCTTTCTCAACATTTCTGGCGGTCGCGATATGAATAGTTTGCAAAGCATTACTGACGAAAATATTTTTGTAGCGCCCGCAATCGCGATAGCCCCTACAAACAGGCAAGTCGATGCAACGTTGGGTATTAAGGGAAATTTATCAGATAGGTTTGCCTATAAGTTGTACGGTGGGTACCGTATGGAAGAGAACCGCTATTTCTTCACATCAGATACGGGACCTTCAAATGTGGATGCCACCACACCGGATTTTCTTGCTGGTAATACCTTTTATACCCAGTACGGCGATCTGAATACCATACTAGTAGGAGGATCTTTGTCTTATGATTTTACTGATGAAATAAATGTGGTTCTAGGCGGTGAATACATGAATTATGACGTAAGCAATGGACTGGCTTTTAACAATATCGCCTCTCACCTGCCAGAGTTCACGCTGGACCTAACGGGTAATTATGAGATAAATGATCAATGGAATGTGGGTACAACATTATATTTTGTGGGAGAGCGAGAGGCATTCCGTGAGGGAGTTGCCACCCGGTCACTTGATGCTTTTGTAGATCTTAATATTGACGTTACTTACGATATTAATCCTAAGTTGAGTGCTTTCTTGAGAGGCAATAACCTGACGGGAGGTAATTATGAATTCTTCAATGCCTATCCTGTTCAAAACCTACAAATCATGGGTGGAGCCGTCTATAAGTTTGATTTTTAAGAGTACGCTTTCGCGAAAGCGTAATTTTCCAAATCCATAAGCTTATCTAACACAGCATAGTTACATTGTAGTCATTTCGGCTTTTGTAATGGTGTTATTTAATAGAGCATTGCATTAATTGAGAGGAATTAATGGGTATTAAACTGTTGATAGCGCATAATTTTACCGAGATCTAAAGGTTTAAAATTTAGATACTTTTTTAACTGTGATTTCCGTCAAGATTTAACCAGGGTATTCAAAATTCCTTGACCTCCATTGTACCTCAATGACAATGACAAGGTCGCCGCGGTACGGTGTTAGGTTTTGATTACTTGCTTAATAGGAAGTCGGTAAACATGAATAGATTGTGGTACCTTTTTAAATTACTCAGAGATTTACTGTATGATTTGAATTTCACCGATTGTATTTTAGCCTTATGAAAAATCTTTACTTTCTAATAGCGATTCTAGCCATTTACTCTTGTAAGGATCAGGATAGCCCGGCGCAACTACAGACAGCAGACTTTATAATAAATAGCGCCAGAATATACACCGTAGACGACCAGTTTTCTACCTCGCAAGCTATGGCGGTCAAGGATGGGAAAATCCTAGCCACGGGTACTAATGAAGAAATAAACAGTCTGTATGAAAGCGATGACGTACGCAATCTAACTGGGCAATTTATCTATCCGGGTTTGATTGACGCGCATTGTCATTTTTATGGTTTGGGACAACAGTTGCAACGAGTTGATCTTGTAGGAACGGTTAGTTTTGAAGAGGTGGTGGATCGAGTCAACGATTTTCAAGAAGCAAATAAAAAGTCATTTATCATAGGTAGGGGATGGGATCAAAATGACTGGGAAGAAAAAGCTTTTCCGAGTAACGAGGAATTGAACCGATTGTTCCCCTCAACCCCAGTAGCGTTGACCCGTGTAGATGGCCATGCCATGCTCGTAAACAATGCTGCATTAAAAGCTGCAGGTATTACAAATGAAACTAAAGTTGCTGGTGGTGACATAGAAGTAAGAGATGGACAGTTGACCGGTATCCTGATCGACAACCCCATGGAGATGGTAGAAAAAGTGTTTCCCAGAGAAACGACTGCTGTCGCCATCAAAAGTTTGATGGATGCCCAAGAAATCAACTTTGCCTATGGATTGACTACCGTTGATGACGCTGGACTACATAGGGACACCATTGAGTTGATCGATAGCCTGCAACAAGTGGGACAGCTCAAGATCAAAGTCTATGCAATGATCTCCAATACCCCAGAAAATCTAGATTATTATCTAGAAAAGGGAATTATAAAAACCGACCGATTGAATGTAAGATCAGTAAAATTCTACGCAGATGGTGCGCTGGGCAGTCGCGGTGCGGCAATGAAGCAACCCTATACAGACCGTCACGACCATTACGGGGCATTACTAAGTAGTATTGCCGATTTTGAAGGCACCGCACAAAGAATAGCCGCATCTGATTATCAAATGAATACACACGCAATAGGGGATAGTGCTAATTATGTTGTTTTGAAAGCTTACGATAAGTTTTTAAAAGGCAAATCTGATAAACGCTGGAGAATAGAGCATGCGCAAATCGTTGATCCACAGGATTTTGGGCTGTTTGATAAAGAGAATATTCTACCTTCTGTACAACCCACCCACGCCACGAGTGACATGTACTGGGCACAAGATCGTGTAGGCGAGAAAAGAATGAAAGGTGCCTATGCTTATAAAAAATTACTGTCTGAGAGTGGAATGCTTGCGCTGGGTACTGATTATCCCGTAGAACAGGTAAATCCGTTCTTGACATTTTATGCAGCAGTAGCCAGGCAAGATACCGCTGGCTATCCTGAAGAGGGATTTATAAGCTCTCAAGCTCTTTCTAGGGAAGAGGCGCTACGAGGCATGACGATCTGGGCAGCATATTCAAATTTTGAAGAACAAGAAAAGGGAAGCCTGGAAACTGGCAAGGCTGCAGACTTTATTATTATGGATACTGACCTTATGGAGGTTGATATGAGACAGGTTCCTACACTAGAAGTCGTTGCTACTTATGTAAACGGTGAACTGGTGTATAGCCAGGGCTCCTGAAGTTTTAATTGATGCAGTAAATAGAAAACGCAACTCCTGATCAGGGTTGCGTTTTCTAGTTTAACCAAAAATTTAAGCTAGTAATGCTGACCTGTTATTTTAAGCCAACTGACTTATCACTAGGTCTCGTCAAAAGATATCTTCAATGAGGCGGTCGGTGATGGTAGGTCAAAATACTTTATTCTACACCGGCTGCCTCTCTCTCGATTTGTTCCTGATTGCCTTGACCTTCCTCGATGGTCATGTTGTGTGAACCTTGCTCACTATTGAGTTTCCAATCCATGTATTTGTGCAAATCTGTATCGATCCATGAAATTACAAAAGTGAGGATGGTCATGTCATCAATATAGCCCAGTCCAGGTATAAAGTCGGGTATAAAATCAAATGGACTGATGAGATAGGTAAGTCCCATAACAATGGCAGCAATTGAAAAGAAAGGAACCTGACGATAATTTCCTTTTCTCCAGTCTTTTAACAACATCGCGACGATATCGTACATTTTGGCATATCTGGAAATGAACTTGACTCCTTTAAAAAGACGTCGTAGAAGCCCTTCTTGAAGCATGATACTGTCCACATCCTTTATTGTGGTTTTACGGGTTGCGTCAATTGCAAAATCCTCGTCTGGCATTACTAGTTTTCTTAGTTTCATGATTCAAATAGTTTGTTGAAATCCTTGAAGGTTTTGAATTCCAGCGCATTACCACTCGGGTCCTTAAAGAACATGGTGGATTGCTCGCCGGGTTGACCTTCAAATCTCACATACGGCTCGATTATAAATTGGATGTTTTTATGTTGTAACGCTTTCGCGAAAGCGTGAAATTGTTCCCACTCCAGCACTACGCCAAAATGCGGTACCGGCACGGCTTTACCATCTACCGGGTTGCTTACCTCCTCGTTTTTCTGCTCACTAACATGGATTACGAGTTGATGGCCAAAGAAGTCAAAATCCACCCAGTGATCTGAACTACGACCCTCTTTGAAACCTAGGATGTCGCGATAGAATTCGCGGGTTGTCGTGATTTCCTTAACAGGTATAGCGAGATGGAAGGGAGTTAAGTTCAAGCTGATTATTTACAGTTCTAAAAATACCGCAGTTGCCTACGGGGTTATGTTAGTTTTACTATAAAACCGCTAGAAACTGGTAGGACTATTCTTGCGCTTAAAAAACATGAACAGACCGGCTATTGCCAGGTTGAGCAAGAGGGCGTAGGATAATAAAAACCCTATATTAATTGCGAGGATTTGTACAAAGCTGCCGCTATCGTAATCGTTGTTTAAAATCGCCAGTCCTATGGCAACCAGAAATACTGCGAGACTTACATAGCTCAAGCTCTGTACATAACACGCGAGGTAATTTTTAATAGCTGACCGCATGTATCATGGAAGTTAGATTTTACTTACCATAAAGTAGTAATTATGCTTCAATAATTATTACCGCTCCAAACTGAGCTATCAACTAGTGAGATAGACTTAAAGGTCTGTCAAATCTCAAGGTATGTAAAGGTATCGATTTATAAAAAATCACCCTCAACAGTTATTGAGGGTGATTCACGTTTTCTAAAATGAGTTGAATTTAACGTCCTTGAACTTTAAAGAATTGCGTCTACGATTCCATATTTTAAGGCCTCGTCACTATCCATCCAGTAATCACGATTAAAGTCTTTCATGACCTTATCATAATCCTGTCCACAGTTATCGGCTAGTATGCGAGCGCTTATTTCCTTAGTTTTAAGTATTTCCTGCGCGGTAATTTCTATATCGCTGGTAGTACCGCGAGCACCGCCGCTGGGCTGGTGAATCATAACGCGTCCGTGTTTCTGGATTTTGCGGTGACCCTTCTCGCCGCCAGATAATAAAATGGAGCCCATGCTGGCAGCAAGACCACTGCAAACTGTACTTACAGGACTCTCTAACTGCTTCATCGTATCATAGATGGAAAAACCAGCGGTTACATAGCCACCGGGACTATTAATTATAAAGGTAATCATCTCGTTACTGAGTGAATCCAGATATAACAAGCGATCCACGCAATGGCGAGCTGTAGTGTCATCCACCATTCCCCATATAAACAACTTACGTTGCTCCATGTAGTTTTCATCAATTTTATCTTGAAGCTTTATCACTTTACTCATCAATTCTTATTTGTGGTTAAAAATACAAAACAGCCATGAAGAGTAAGGGTTTTTAAGATAAGAACAAGAGTATTACAGGCTACCTGTGCTACTCACGATGTGGCATGGTTTTAAGTTAGCTGCTACATGATTATGGAGTACAGCAATTAGCTCCATTATTGTAAAACAGTATGCTAGCTAGCGCTTGTATTATTTTTTATCTAGTATCTATTATAGCGTGTATTGCTGGGCAGTATCAGTCAGTACGCGATAGAAAATATAAGCGTTGAGCAGCGTAAAGATGATAGCAGGCAGAGCGATCAGGAAAGGATCCTTGACCCTGAAGCGGGTGTAGACACCCAATACCATCAATAGGGTAAGTCCACCAGAAGCAACAAGTAATAAGGGCCGGTACCACATTCCTGCAATAAGCCCAAAGGCGCCCAAGAATTGTAGGATGATTACGGGTAGCCCAAATTTTGCAAGACCGAATCGCTTGAACTCAGATTTCATCTTGGGCATCACAAAATATGATATCACGTAGGCGATGAAGGAAATACTGGAAATTAAGATGCACGCCTTGAGTAAATTCATAAAATTAGGGTAGGTTCTCTATGGCAACTACTACGCTTAAAAGCAATAGCACAAGTGAAGGAAGATGTTTGATAAATGGATTGCTAATCTTAAAATGAAAATATTGTGCGGCGACCATGAGCAACGCCATGGCCGCTGCGGCATAAAAAACAACTGGCGGGAACCAGATCCCTACAATAAGTAAAGCCGAAAGGCTAATTTTCAAGGCGCCCACTAGATCTCTCGTTAAATCACTAAGACCGAACTGATTAAATTCCTTTACCACGTTGTGGTGTCTGAAGGTCCAAACAAAAAGCACAGAAACCGCTATAAGGATCTGTATGGCGTGAATAATGTTTTCTGGTAAGTCAAGCATGGTTGCAGTTTTGTATTACTGGGTTTGAGTTTCTTACTACAAGGTGCAAAGTATCGTAAATAAGCAGCTTATTAAGTGAGGAAAAACATAAAACTAACCTGGAGGGTAGAGAGGATTTCTACTTATCTACCGATACTCCATACTGAATTATCCCGTCTGTTGATGCTTACCAGCCTGCTGCTGCTAGCATCGATTTGCGATGAACGCTGCCCTAGTATACTCCAGTCTCTAGGCCTGCCGTTGTATTTACACACAACGCCCCCAGCGGTGATACAATATAGATTTGCCCCACCAACCGCGATCTGGTTCACCTGCTCACCGATCTTAGTCCAGCTCATGGGTTTACCGTTATATTCCCATACCGCATTCCCGGCCCTTGTGATGGCATATAGATTACCAGAGTCTGCGGCAATTTGTTTACCACCTTCACCTATTCTTTGCCATCCCTGGCTTTGAGGGGTGTTGTAACCCCAGATTGAGTCATCCTTATTGCTTAAAAGGTACAAAGCAGACCCATCTGCCACGATTTGACGTCCATTCTCACCGATAACCGTCCAGTTACCGGGTGAACCACTATACTTCCATACGGTATTGCGCAGCTCACTTATTGCGTACAATCGCCCACCATCGGCAGTAATTTGCAGCGCTTTCTCGCCTATACGAGTCCAGCTTAATGGCGTACCGTTGAACTGCCAGACTGAATTACCAGAGGTGCTTATCATGTACAAATCATTACCGTCTGCCACGATCTGTGAGGCTTGTTCACCTATTTTTGTCCAGCTGCGTGGCGTACCGTTGTAGACCCAAACATCATTATCTGTGGTGATGTCATAAATATTGTTGTCTTCTACGATCACTTGTCTCGACTCAACACCTATTCTTTGCCAGTTTGACTGCGCATGGCAATGGAGTGCGACGAGACAGAATAAGAAGGAGTGTATAATGTTTCTCATTATATTTTGTTTGGAGTTTATAATTTGGCAAAATAACAAATACTTCTAATTTTAATTAAAATAAAGCTTTTGCTACAGCTTGCTGGTGGTGAATTTATTTATTCCATCATTATTTGCTTCAACCAAATAAATAGATATAGGATCTTATTTATCCTAAAACTTATCGGCTAGCTCGTAATAATTTATTAACTGTAATTCCCTTCCATAGACTTCGGCAAGTTTGTTCCTGAATAGTATTAG
>JBARYP010000059.1:0-64039 GCA_049647945.1 Nonlabens sp.
GTCTTAAACAAGCAGCGCATCTTTAAGGCAATTGAGACTGCTGTCGAGGTGTACAAAAACCGCTCTAAACGTATTAAAACTAGTGTGCTCAATGAGACGCTCTTGCCGCTCATAGAAAAATACCCACCACCATCCTTGAAGGGTAAGTTTGTAAAAATCAAATTCATCACTCAACTACCGACCCCGCAACCCCAGTTTGCGTTCTTTTGCAACTTGCCGCAGTACATACGTGATCCCTACAAGCGCTATCTAGAAAACCAGTTGAGGGCTAATTTTGACTTTAATGGAGTGCCAGTAAGTGTTTATATGAGGAAGAAGTAAAACTCTATTGCTATAACTTTTAAAAGTCTCCCAAATCAGTCAGTAGCAATGCTGGTTTTACCTGCCGCAGTCCCAAACTTTTACCATGGTTAGGTGTTGATGACGTTTAAAAGATCATACAGTATTTGACGATCTGTTTCAAGTATTGTCAATAGAAGGTAGGAGCAAATAGATCTGATTGCGCTCTTAAGAGGTCTTTTGTAGTGATACAACGACATTGTTTACTGGGTATTCTTCAATTTAAATTGACTAATTCCAATCTGGAATATAGTGGTGACTTTACAATAATGGTACAGGTGCATAATTGTGCTCCCTCAAATACAGTATTTCAATTGAATAGTTCTAAATAAGCCGCTTATAAGGTCGATTATAATAAACGGGCAACATTTTTGTTGTGATGGTAGTCTTGTGAATTTTCTTCACAAAACCAACCAATAACCAACTATGAAATTACCGCTAGTTCTAATCCTTGCATGTTTGTGTGGCATGTCTTTGCAAGCGCAAAGCTTTGAAATTTCTGGAATCGTAAGAGATTCACTTACCAAAGAACCTTTACAAAGCGCAACGGTCTATCTAGAAAGCGTTAGGGATACCACATTAATTGCCTACTCAATTACCGACGTAGATGGAGCTTACAAACTGCAGGGAAATACCGCGTATGAGAAGGTCAATTTTATGGTCAATTATCAGGGTTATAAAAATTATTTGAGAGAAATAGATCTTACCAAAGATCGAGAGATGACCCTGCCGGATATTCTATTGAGTGATGATATAGAAAAACTGGCTGATGTTCTGGTAGTTGCAAAGAAAGCACCCATCACCGTAAAGCAGGATACGCTGGAATTCAATGCAAAATCCTTCAACACCCAGCCAGATGCAACTCTAGAAGATATTATGAAGGAACTCCCCGGGGTCAAGGTTGATAAAGACGGTAAGATTACGGTCAACGGTAAGGAGGTGAGCAGGATTTTAGTGAACGGTAAAGAGTTCTTTGGCGATGATCCTAAAATTGCCCTAAAGAACCTGCCCAAGGAAATCATCGATAAGATCCAAGTTACCGATAGTAAGACCGAGGAGCAAAAAGCGGCAGGCGAAGATGGCGATGAAAATGTAAGTGAAATTAACATTACCATCGATAAGGATAAAAATAAGGGCTGGTTCTCCAGATTTACCGCGGGAATAGGAACCCAGGATCGATATTCCATGAGCGGTATAGCAAATTATTTCAACAACGATTTAAAAATTAGTATTCTAGGCAGTAGCAACAATATTAACAGCCCTGGCTTTTCATTTGATGAGATCTACGATGCGATGGGTGGTGGCGGCTATTCTATTACGACTTACGGCAGCGGTGGTGGATTTGGTTTTAACGGTGTGAACTTTGGCGGTACCGGGGGTGGTATCACCAGCAGCCGTAGCGGTGGGGTCAACATCTCAAATGACTGGGGTAAAAAGGTAAGCGCACGCGCAGATTATTTTTATGGAGGCAATAGCAATCGCAGCGCTTCAGATTCTAGGCGCACGACGTTTTTACCTGACCGTAGCTTTAATACAAATAATTCATCTCGCAGCAATAGCGATGGGAATAGTCACAGGACAACCAGTCGCGTCACGATAAAACCAGATACGCTTACCACGGTGCGCGTGGAGGCAAATGCAACTTTTAGTGATAGTGCAAATAGAAGTGTCAGTAATTCTACAAGTAGTGATGCTACCGGTGCGTTCATTAATGAAGTAATGACAGATAATAATGGCAATAGTGATGATCGAGACCTGGGAACCGAGATCTCTTATACCAGGAGGTCAAAGAAAAAGGGGAACTATTACTCTGTAAATGCTGGACTGGATCGGGATGATTCTGATAGCGATCGGCTTTTTAACAGTAGCACTCTTTTTGCAGATGGATCCCTAGTCCTGCAGGATCAAAGCATCAAGGATCATACTGATAATACTCGATTTAATTTAAGACCATCAGGACGTTTAAAACTGGACGATACCTGGTCTTTGTCTGGTTCCTACTCGTTTAACGCGCGATTACAGAACAATAAGCGCGATGTTTTTGATAGAGATGTCGCGGGAACCGGTCTCGTTTTCAACCCCACCTTGAGTACAGATTTTGCCGTGCAGAACCAGCAGCACCGTCCCAGGGCGGGAGTGCGGTATAAGACAAAAAAACTAACCGTGGAATTTACGGGCGGGCTGCTGTACCAAACCCTCGATTCTGAAGATGACCTACGTGGAATCCAGTTTGACAAATCATTTGCAGACCCTTACGTACGGTTCAGTTTGAGTAAGCAGTTTGGAAAGTTCGGTAGGGTTTACCTGCAATACAATAATGCCATCAATATTCCCAACTTCACGCAACTGCAACCCTTTGAAGACCGTACTGACCCTAACAACATCAGGACGGGTAATCCAGACCTTGATGCCAGTCAAACCCATAACGTGAGTTTCAACGCCAGTAACTATAACTGGGAGAAAGGCAGCGGGTTCTATTCAGGTGGGTCTTTGAGATACAGTAATAACAGCGTTGCTTCTTTTTCCTTGATTGATGATAACCTGATACGGTCGACCACTTTTGTAAACGTGGATGGTGAGTACAACGGTTACCTATATTCCAGTTTCAACAAGAACTGGAATAAAGACAAGCGGGATATAGGTTTTGAGGTAGGTTTGAGCGCTGGTTATAATCTAGACATTGGTTTTAACAACGGTGTACAATTTGAAACCAGTTCAATCAACTGGAATCCCAACATAGGATTCAACTATTCCTATGATGATGTGATCGATGTTAATCTGGACTATCGTTTAAGCAACACACAAACGCGGTTTACTAATATCAGTACCGATGAGCAGGATTTCACTAACCACACGGCAAGTATCGATATCAAAACCTTCTGGCCAGAGAATTTGATTTTTGGCATACGTGGGGAGTACCAAAAATTTGGGAATGTAACTGATGATTTTGATGATGATTCTATCGTGCTGATAGGTAGTATAGGCTACAAGTTTTCAAAGGATCGAGCAAATATTAAACTCAAAGCCTACGATCTACTAGACCAGATTATTAATAACCGGCGCAGCGTAGGAAATGATTTTGTAGTCGATACGAGCAGTTTGGTTTTAACCCAATATTTTATGCTCAGTTTTACCTACAAACTCTCGAAATTTGGTGGTAAAGATCCCAATAGCGACACCGGTGGTGTGATTATGATGTAGAGTGGATGGGATAATTACGCTTTCGCGAAAGCATAAACTACACCGCCAAGGGAATAAAGTAACCATCTTTAGGATAGATATCACAGGAAACTGGAGGTAGCGTGTATTAACTTGCCACGCTGATTATGTACCGCTTGTGAAGATTTCAACACCTATCATACGAGTAATCATTCCGGCTTATAATGAGCAGGACTCCATAGGTCTGGTAATTAAGGCAATACCTAAGGTAGTGACGGAGATCGTAGTCACCAGCAATGCGTCTACAGATGAGACGGTAGCCGTAGCGCGGGCTGCGGGAGCCACGGTTCTTGAAGAACCTAGACCAGGTTATGGTTATGCCTGTCTTAAGGCCATGGACTATATAGCATCTAGCAAACTACCTACTGATATTATTGTATTTCTAGATGGTGATTATAGCGATTATCCAGAACAGCTCGTAGATCTGGTAGCTCCCATTGTCGAGGATGAGGTGGATCTAGTCATCGGGGCACGGGTGACCCGCTACCGGGAGCGAGGTGCGATGACTACACCTCAAATATTTGGGAACTGGCTCGCAACTAGTCTAATGCGCTTATTGTTTGACTCCAGATTTACTGATCTCGGTCCCTTCCGCGCGATTAAATACGACAAGTTGCTGGAACTGGCCATGCAGGATAGAACTTATGGCTGGACGGTAGAAATGCAATTAAAGGCATTGAAGAAAAATTATAGCTATCTGGAGATTCCAGTAAAATACCGCAACAGGATAGGGGTTTCAAAGGTTTCAGGGACGGTGAAAGGTGCTATATTTGCAGGTGTTAAAATTTTAACATGGATCTTCAAATATGGCTTAGGTAAATGATACTCGTTTACGTTTGTATCGTCATCTATTCTGCCGCGCTGGTCATGATTTTATGCTATGCCCTGGCACAGCTCAATCTTCTTTTCAACTATTTATGGGCGAGACGCAATACTGATGAGAGATTAAGCTTTGACGATCTGGAAGAAGTAGCGATTCCCTATGTTACCATACAATTGCCCGTATTCAACGAGATGTATGTCATGGAGCGCTTGCTGGATAACATTGCTCGACTAGAATACCCAAGAAACAAACTGGAAATCCAGGTGCTGGACGATTCTACGGATGAAACGGTGGCGAGTACTGCATCACACATCTCAAGGCTAGCAGCCCTGGGGCTAGATATCAAGCACATCACCAGGAGTGACCGCACGGGGTTCAAGGCTGGAGCACTCAAAGAGGGTTTGAAAACTGCCAAAGGAGAGGTAATCGCCATATTTGATGCAGATTTTTTACCCAAGCCAGACTGGCTCAAAAAAACGGTTCCCTATTTCACGGATCCTGAAATAGGGGTCGTGCAAACTAGATGGGGCCACCTGAACCGTGATTTTTCCATACTCACACAGGTACAGGCGTTTGCCCTGGATGCCCATTTTACGCTGGAACAGGTAGGGCGTAATTCAAAAGGTCACTTTATCAATTTTAACGGGACGGCGGGTCTATGGCGGCGGGAAACCATCGTGGATGCAGGGAACTGGGAAGGTGATACCCTGACCGAGGATCTAGACCTAAGCTACCGCGCCCAGCTCAAAAACTGGAAATTCAAATACCTGGAAGAAGTCACCACACCGGCAGAGTTGCCCATCGTGATCAGCGCGGCGCGTTCTCAACAATTCCGCTGGAATAAGGGCGGCGCCGAAAATTTTAGAAAGATGTTCAAGAGGGTAGTAGGCTCAAACCTAGGTTTGAAGACTAAAATTCATGGTGTACTCCACTTATTGAACAGTACCATGTTCTTGAACGTACTGATCGTTGCCATCTTGAGCATTCCCATGTTGTACATAAAAAATGAGTATGCGCACTTAAAGCTCTACTTTATTGTAATGAGCTTTTTTGTAATCAGTACCCTGATATTTTTTGTTTGTTACTGGTACATGTTCCGCGGCACTTATGGCGGTGGTTTTAAAAACTTCATCACTTACCTAGGAATGTTTTTTACCTTTTTCTCCATTGCAATGGGTTTTTCTCTGCATAATTCCATTGCCGTTATAGAAGGACATTTAGGTAAGCGTAGTGACTTTGTAA
The DNA here is from genome assembly GCA_049647945.1 of Nonlabens sp. Classification (GTDB taxonomy): domain Bacteria; phylum Bacteroidota; class Bacteroidia; order Flavobacteriales; family Flavobacteriaceae; genus Nonlabens. The sequence continues at coordinate 5,624 of JBARYP010000059.1, forward strand.
GGACTCCTAAATTTAATCTAGCTGCGGTAGGAGGTAACTGGAAGGCAAACAAGTACTTGCGTAAAAAACTAAGTCCTCACGTTATTCTAGAAGGCCTATTGATGTTGTATTTCGGGTTTGGAATGTATTCTGCATTTATCGTGGGTGACCAGGGTGGAGACTTTGGGTTATTCCCTTTCCATTTGATGCTGTTTCTAGGTTTTGGATTTGTGTTTTTCCGTAGTATTACAGACAAGCAATGACATTGCATAGAATCACTAGTCTTTACGGGCTGGCGGTACTGGCAACAGTCTTATTGCTGTTATGGTTTTTTAGTGTAGAGCGAGAGAATTTTAATGTTCTTGCAGGGCTCTATCTAGTGCTATTCATGACCTTATTTTTAGTTCACAAAACCGCGCGACTTATTGATAAGCGCGAGGTCAATGCCTTTACCAGTAAGAGTAACAAAATATTTATGTTCTCCCCTGGATTGTGGATGGTTCTAGTTGCCGGTTTTATCTGCAGGTTTGTAATATTGTTTGAAGTACCTAATCTGTCCCAGGATTTCTTTAGGTTTATCTGGGACGGTCACCAGTTGCTTAACGGGTTCAATCCATATCTGTATTTACCAGATGATATTATTCACAACGGCGCCACCCATATTCCCAATGCCCGGATTCTATACGACAACATGGGTGCTCTCTCAAGCGGCCATTACACAAACTACCCGCCGCTTAACCAGGTATTTTTTACCGCTTCCTCCTATTTAGGAAGTGATAGCATTATACACACGATTGCGTTCATGCGATTGTTCATCATCCTTGCTGATTTGGGAATCTTCTTGATAGGTATAAGATTACTTGCGTTGCTTGAACTGCCATTATACCATATCGCCTATTATTTCTTAAACCCGTTTGTAATTGTAGAACTTACCGGTAATCTTCACTGGGAAGGAGTCATGGCCTTTTTCTTGATTACGGCAATTTATTTATTGTTTAGGGAAAGAAAAGTCCAGAGCGCCATAGCATTATCTTCCAGCATACTTATGAAATTAATGCCCGTAATTGCGCTACCACTCATTTTTAAAAAGTTGGGAGCGAGTAAGTTCGTTCTATACGGAATCATTGTTACTTCAATGACCGTTGCTGCATTTGCACCGTTCATCACGCCAGACTTGATTGAAAAGTACGGTGCTACGGTGGGTTTATGGTTTGGTAAATTTGAATTTAATGCTAGCATCTATTACCTAATAAGATGGCTGGGATTTGAAGCAGTAGGTTATAACGTTATTGGTACGGTTGGCAGGATACTGCCGGTTGTATCTCTACTATTGATTATGTGGATTTCCATTGCTAGGAAAAATTCAAATCCACAAGCGTTTATCAATTCGCTTTTGGCTGCATTTTTCATTTTTTACTTGCTGTCCACTACTGTTCACCCATGGTACCTTACCATCCCTTTATTGCTTTCTGTTTTTACCCGTTATCGCTACATGTTGCTCTGGTCTCTACTGGTTTTTTTGAGCTACCATGCCTACTCAAAAGAGATGTTTGAGGAGAACCTAATTCTCATAACGATAGAATACGCTGCCGTTATCTTATTTGCGATTTATGAATTTTTCTTCTACCCAAAAAAAGTTGCGTTGCGGTAGCTAGATTATCGGTGCACGAGGCAGCTAGTAGTTAACGAACCAAGAATTTTATAATTCGGCAGGTAGATTAGGAGTAGGTCTAAGTTTAGTTCCGCTTTCGCGAAAGCGAAATTCTCATACTCTCCATGAATTCCACTAAGTATTCTATCTAGTCAACAATCTAATAGTCAATGAGTTGACGCAAATGTCATAGGAATGTCGCAAAGGATACTAGCCTATTTGATAATTTTTTTAATGGATCGCCATTAGTTTTGGTCCAATAACTATTTGTATGGAAACTATAATAGGCCAAAAGATCAAAGAACTGCGGGAAAGAAAAGGATTATCGCAAACTGAACTGGCAAATCAGTCTGGAATAAGTTTAAGAACGGTGCAGCGCATAGAAAACAACCAGACCTCGCCACACGGTAAAACATTGCAATTGCTATGTGAATCACTAGGGACAGGAGTTGAGGAAATACTGGACTACGGCACCCGCGATGATCATCAATATTTAATGTTCTTTCACCTCTCAGTTCTAGCTGGAATTTTCATTCCGCTTGGTAATGTCATTCTGCCATTAGTGCTATGGCTTACCAAAAAAGACGATATTAAACACCTCAAGAATATAGGCGCAAGACTACTTAATTTTCAAATCGTCTTTCAGGCAATCACAAGCGTGGCGCTTATTACCATCGTGTTTTCAAAGATCATGAATTCCTGGTTCTCTGGCATGCCGTTGCTAGCGATATATTTTATGATCAGTTCCCTGAACTACGTCGCGGCAGTAACTCTTGCGATTTTCAATTATAAAGGACGCATAGTCACATATCCCAGTATCATAAGGATGATTAAATAAGTAGAGGCCTATTTACTGACTGTTATGCAACTCTAGATATTAAGTGATAACTGACAGAAGAAATTCTCAAACGCGATCATGTTGAGAAAGGAATTTATAGCATCTTGAGGTTTATGATCTCTTGCGGTTTGAGCAATCTATAATTACCACGAGGTAAATCTTTTTTAGTCAATCCAGCCATCATTACCCTGTCCATGATCTTGATCTCATACCCTAACTGGTCAAAAATTCTGGGAACAATATTGTCCTTGCCAGAGTTGATCTCGAGACCTATTTCATTGTTACGGCCACCCTCTACAAAGTTTACATCCAGAATCTCTACTTCCTCACGGTCTATTACGATTCCTTGACGCAGTTTGATTAAATCTTCATGTTTGAAACTACGGTCCAGAGCGACCTGATACATCTTGCGTATCCTCTGTTTGGGATTGTTCAGTTTATTGGCAACCTCCAGATCGTTTGTGAAAATCATGAGGCCCAGTCCGTGCCTATTAAGAGCTCCTATGTAATTGAGGCGGTTAGGGCTCGCGCTTGCCATAAGGTCCAGTACCGTTTTACTGGAGCGCTCTCCCTTTTTAGGGGTAATAAAACCCTTGGGTTTATTGAGTAGGTAATATTCTTTTTTAACTGGTTGCACATCTCGATCGTCAAAGCGTACCTCATCACCCGGTTGTACTTTGTAGCCCATTTCAGTAACGGGTTTGCCGTTTACGGTAACACTCCCAGCTTTGATATAGATATCTGCATCACGACGACTACATAAGCCAGAATTTGCGATGTATTTGTTGAGTCTTATGCCATCGTCAGCTTTTTTCTTCTTCGGCGCGTCCTCAGCTTTTTTGCGTTCTATAAATTGTTTTTTAGTTACGGGTCTTCCAGATCTAGAAGTTCCCACGATCTGATTCTTGCCACCCCGTGGCGCCCTGGTAGGAGTATCTCCTTTTTTGGCTTTTGAATTTGCAGACTTACCGCGCGTGGACTTGTTGCGATCCTGACTCATAATAGATTTTTTGCAAAGGTAGTTCTATTAAAGAACCGCCACTATCTTCAATCCCTGGCTAAAGAAAGTTTTGGCATACTGATCGACTTGTTTTTACCCACGGTTACGGTACTGCTGCCCTTGACCGTAATTTGCCCGGTTGTGAAATCCTCATATGAAGCTTCAAAAATGTTGTCGACATATTTTTGTGGGTTGCGATCTATATAAGGAAACCAGGTGCTATGAATCTGGACCATTACCCGGTGACCTTTTTTGAATGTATGTAGAATATCTTGTAGGGGGAAGGATACCTCTTCAACGGCACCTTCTTCAAATGGCTCTGGTGCGGCAAAATTCTTCCTGAACCTACCCCTGAAGGTTTCTGCACGTACCAGTTGCTGGTACCCTGCCAGAGTTACGTGCTCAGGAGTCTTCTCATGATTTTTCTCATCTCCCGGATACACATCGATAATTTTGACCACAAAGTCAGCATCTGTAATACCATTGAGGATTACCTCAAGACGAGCCTGTATTTCTCCAGCTAGCGTAAGATCATTATCAAGAACCGCTGTTTCAAATGTAAGAACATCAGTGCGTCGCGATGCATGGCGTTGATCATCTGTCATATACGCGCGCGGGGTAAAAGTTACTGGCGTCACCTCACTCCTAAAGGGAACTGGCTTCATGGGATCACTGGTGTAGGTGAACTGCGCCTGGTTACTAGTGGGTTTGTTGATCTCTAGAAGTCCGTTCTCGTGAAAAGATAAGATGGCTTCATTATTTCTAGGTGGCCATACCTTAAATTGTTCCCACTGCTTTTTACCCGTATCAAACATATAGGCCTCAGGCAATTCAGGATCTTGCTTGCCCTTTAAATGATGAGCAAAAAAAGGGGTTTCAATCTTTCTCTGGTAAAAAGTTGAAATACTATCGCCGTAAACAATATGATTTACCATTTGTGTTCCCGGCTCTCGAGACCAGTTCCCATGACTCCAGGGGCCCATAACGATCGAGTTGTTCTTGTTACGTGGATTGTTCTTTTCAACATTTTTATAAATATTAAGTGGGCCGTATAAGTCCTCGGCATCAAACCACCCGCCCACGGTCAGTACCGCATGATCCACATCTTGCAAATGATTGATGATAGCGCGCTTTTGCCAGAACTCATCGTAATTTGGGTGGCTTACTACATCATTCCAGAAAAAGTTGTCTGGAAATATATCCTTAGTCACATTTTTAAGCGGACCCAGCTTCATATTAAAGTCGTAGCTATCATTGAGATTGCCAGCTGCTCTCATTTTATCCCACTTGTCACTATACCAGCTCTCTGTAGTAGGTCCGTGGGTCTGATGGCCAAATACTGGGTAAGCCATCAAATAACTTTGTAGGGTTGCACCCATATGGTGAAAATCGTCAAAGAAGAAATCACCTATAGGTGCTTGTGGTGAAGACGCTACCAGCGCGGGATGTGCCTCAGGAAGTGCAGCAGCCGTGTAGAATCCAGGATATGATATTCCCCATTGCCCCACCTTGCCATTATTGTTTGGTACGTTGTTCACTAGCCATTCTATAGTGTCATAGGTGTCAGATGATTCATCGATATCCTGGGGGTTGTTTACATCGTTTCCTGGGATGTGGGGTCTCATATTGTCAAATGTCCCCTCGCTCATCCAGCGGCCACGCACATCCTGATAAACAAAAATGTACCCATCCTCCATCATATACTGATTAGGTCCCAGCGATCGTTTGTAAGCATCCTTTCCATAGGGCCGCACGCTGTAGCAAGTTCGTTGCAACATCATGGGATAGCTTTTTGTTTGATCTTTGGGCGCATAGATGACAGTATGTAACTTCACTCCATCCCGCATGCTGATCTTATGAATGGTTTTAGTGTAGTTTTCTTTAACATAGTTGGTTTTGGGTTGCGCTTTCGCGAAAGCGTAACTCACTAAAACAAAAACCACTAAAACGGCATTTTTCATGTGTGTAAATTTGTGATGGCGCATATAAAAGTACGGAGTAATCTCAAAATAGACCTCCTTGCTCTAAGCCATAAACGCTTTTGCAGCAATTAGGATTACTGTAGCACCAGCTTCTTTGTAGTAGTGCCAGCTGTGCTGGTAATGTTGAGAAAGTAGATTCCCGCTGGTTTACCTTCCAGATCAATACGGTATAAAGGTCCAGAGAGGTTTTTGCCAGAGGTGACTAGCTGGCCACTCAGGGTAGTGATGCTATAGTTGAAATCAGTCTCCATTCTCCATTGAAGATTAAATTCCCCAGTAGAAGGATTAGGATAAATTGCTACTAGGTCGTCAATTGCTAGGTCAGTATTTGACAAAACACCGTTAACCACGACGTTGTCTATCACAACACCATCATTAGTCACGGATTGATCAGACTGGAATACAAACCTAAAAAGTATACTAGGCTCATTAGTAAATGGAATCAGCGATTTTGAGTAAGTATTGATTCCAGTGGTAGTAGTACCGGTCCATTGCCCGCCCACACACAATCGACACGAATTGTTTTGAGATCTACCGTTGTTATACCAGTTTGAATCTCTTGAATTTCCTAATCTATCCCAGTTCACTCCTTGGTCAATACTATATTCCACATAAAACACATCGTACTCAAACTCAATGTCAAATCCCATTTCAAATTCTAAAACGGGAAAATCTACAGTAGTGAGATCGTAACAGCCAGTATAGAGATAACTGGTCTGGTTATTCCCATGTTCTCCATTAATATTAGTGGCATATGCCATAGAATTTGAACCACTACCAGGGCTGTTAAGAATAGAAGCACTAGGAATACCCAGCTCCCAGCCGCTGCCACCCGTTGTATAGGTGCGTGTTGCAAAACCATAAGTATCGTTTACAACGCTGGTGATATTTTTTACTGTAGCATATGATGCTGCATTATTGATGGAAAGTTGATCGTTAGGAGCAATTACCTCAGCCTCTATATTATTGTTACCGTCTTGAAGAGACAAGTTGCTCAACGTCACGCTCGTAATTTGTTGGGGTGCGATGGTAGTAGTGAAGTTTTGTTGTTGTACAGGACCATTGTTAATCGAATAGGCTATAGTGAATGACGTTAAATCTGACTGACCATTGTTTTTGACATCTATGTCTATACCATTACTTGAGCAGCTTATGGATCCAGTATTCCCGTTACCTATGCTGGCAAGTTCTGCATCTATTGCTGGTGAAGCCATGGGTATTCCCGTTTGCCAAATTCCCCGACCATAGGTAGCTGCGGTCATGATATTATCAGCGGTGTTGATCTCTAGATCCCTAACATTTACATTAGGCAAGTCGCTATCATATGCTTCCCATACACCAGTATTGCTATCCAAAGCCATTACCCCAGCAGTAGTACCAACATAGAGTATATCACCGCTACCACTAACTTGGTGAGCTAGCGTGTTTTTACCCAAATTAGGCAGATTGCCTGTGATATTTGAAAAATTGGATCCCCCATCCATGCTTTTGAAAACTTGCCCGAAGGAACCAGAAGTTGCAACGTATACCGCATTTTCCTCAGTATTACTAGCCTCGATAGCAGTAATGAAATCTCCCATATTTCTCATGAACTGAAAGCTTTGCCCAGCGTTTGTGCTGCGATAAAGGGAAGAATTAACCGCTACGTACATTAGGTTTTGATCATAGGTATCTATTTCCAGCACATCAATATTGCTGTTAAAGCTATTTGAAACCAGCTGGAAACCCCCTGACTGAACTTTGTATAAACTGGAATATCCCGCATAGATCGTACCGTTGCGATCTGTTTTTAAGGGTGTGATCCAGTTACCCTGTTCGGGCCCGCTTATTGATCCAGCGAGCGATGCGCCAGCATTGTTTGATACATAGAGCCCACCCCCGAACTGGGTAAACCCGTACCGCACGTTGTTATCATTAGGGTCAATGCCCACTTCCATACCATCTGCACCATAAAAGTTCTTCCATGAATTGTTAGACCTTATATAGCCACCATTGTCTTGTAGCCCACCAGCTAGATCTGCGCTATTGGAACCTACTGAAACTCGGTAGAATTGTCCTATTTGAGCCCCTGCGGTAAGATCAGTAAAGGAGCCCGCGTCATTCTTACTGCGGTAGACACCGCCATCAGAAAGTACAAAGAGATCGTCATTGAATTGTCTGATCTGGTGAATATCTGCGTGGGTATAGGTGCTTCCGGTAGGATTGCTCCAGCTATTGATTTTATTAAAGCTACTACCTCCATTAACAGATTTCCATACATTCAGGCAGCCGGTATAGATAACATTTGCATTAGTGGGAGATACCTCAAGCGCAAGATCATACCAGCCCTGCTGAGTTTCCAGAACATCGGTAGACCTATTGCGAGCGCTGAAGCTGTTTCCAGAATTAGTGGATCTATAAACCCCTACATAGTTAGCGCTACTATCTATAATTAGAAGATAGACCATTGTAGGGTCTGCGGGAGAAACTCCGATTACGGTTCTTCCCATGTTAAATGGAATGCCAGCAGTAACCCTGTTCCAGGTATTACCGCCATCAGTCGATTTGTGAAACTGATTAGTAGTGGTAAGATAGAGTGTTGAAGGATCACCAGGCTTATATTTCACATCCTTGATGTTACCATTAAAAGTTCTTGTAAAGTTTGAGGCGCCATTCTGTGAAACATACAGGCCACGATCAGAGGCGACAATTATTTTATTGTGGTCAATAGGATCCACATATACTTCTGTAATCTCTGAATAGGAAAACTGATTGAAGGATAGACCGGTGGATAAAAAAGTTAATCCGCCATCAATGCTTTTTAACAGTCCTATACTAGGGCTATCTCCTCCATCATCGTCGCCAGTACCTACATACACAATATTTGAATCAGTATGATCCACGGCAACGGCACTGGCGCCTACTCGAGTAATAAAATCATTGAGTGGTGTCCAGTTAACACCAGCATCGGTGCTTTTCCAGACTCCGCCCCCTGGAGTTCCCATATAATAGGTATCTGGATCATTGGGGTCTACAGTCATGGAATTGACACGACCCTGACCAGCAGACCAGGATCCAGTATTAGTATAACTTAAAGGACCTACCGGTCCCCAAGTAGAGTTGTCGGATTGTATGCCTCTACCACTTATGGATTTTTTATCGATTTCTTGTTGCAATTCTGCGCTAGTCTGGATCATTCCATTAGGCTTTACGTAAGCCGCATTGCGGTCAACCCAGCGCATAAAAACTTTGTAACCGCTTCCCTTGGACTCTTTATCATGAGATTCCCAGTAGGTATTTCCCGCATCCACAATTTCTTGATAGGTAGATTCCCTTCCTTCTATAGCTTCCATAAGTTCCAGCATCCACGGTGATTCCAGTCCTAACTGGGCATGAACTGGTATGAGTGCTAGGGCTAGAAATGAGAGGAATAGAAATCTTTTCATAAATTAATTTTGAGAGATGGCAAGATAATCACGCAATGTTAATAATCGTAAGATATTGTTAAAGGCATACTCAATTAGTGCGCCAAATGTGGATAACTTACATAATGCTTGAAGCACCGAATGTTTAAATCATTTAAAATTTTTCAAAAATTCAGTTTCCCAGGATTTTTTCGCTGCCGTGACTTCTGGCACATCTTCATTTGGGATCGCAATAGAAAGCACGTAATGAGCTATCTTGTAGTTGCCATCTACTGGTTTTAATACACCGCTGCCACGACATAGCCCCATTTGGGTTTTTAATAATTCATCAAAGTAGACCACACCATTAGACTGGTATATGTGACGCTCAATGCTTGTGAACGACCAGGCTTTTCCCTTGTCAAAATGCGGCTTTGAGTAAGCCATGAATTCCTTTTTGTTCCAGTTCTCTGTTGCGTCGGTTCCTATGAATACAGCATCAGCAGTCATTAAACTAAAATAAGTTTTGAAATCTGCTTGTGCAGCAGCCTGGTGCCATGCATCTATTGTCGCGTTTATCTTGTCAGGACTTATATTTTTACTTGTGGAACAGGATACCACCATGCAGGCTAGCAGTATAAAGAGTATTTTATTCATAGAGTAAAGATAGTCTTACTTTTAGAGCATGGAAAAAGTACGTTGTGGCTGGTGCGAGGCTTCAGATGTTTATAGGAATTACCATGACCGGGAGTGGGGCGTTCCCACTCACGATGACCAGTTGTTGTTTGAAGCCCTAGCACTTGAAACGCAACAGGCAGGTTTGAGTTGGATCACGATTTTAAACAAAAGGGATAATTACAGGCTGGCATTCAAGAATTTTGATATTAAGCTGGTCTCACAGTTTGATGAAGCCCAGATAGAAAAACTGGTGAGTAATAAAGGCATAATTAGGCATCGGGGTAAAATCGTGGCGATCGTGAACAACGCACGTCTTATCCTGGACATACAGTCTGAATTTAAGAGTTTTGATGCCTTTATATGGAATTATGTATCTGGGACACCAATAGTGAACCGTGTGGTTAATTACAGGGATGCCCCATCTTATAGTTCATTATCTACTAGAATCTCCCAAGATCTTAAAAAACGTGGCTTTAAGTTTGTAGGTCCCACAACCATCTACTCATTTATGCAAACTATAGGCATGGTTAACGACCATGAAACGAGTTGTTATCGCTTCAAAGAAATCGAGAATGGAAATTTTTAAATATCAGGTGGCTTGCAGGATTACTGCGGTTTTTATGTTATTCGCTTTCGCGAAAGCAGAATTTTCACAAGCGCAATCCACTATCATAGACCACCAGAAGCACATTGCTGCCTGCCAGCTTAAAAGTGAGATCGCGGGGCGCTCCATTCTTGCCTCCCATGCAGCTCGTGGAACCAGCAGCGCGACCTCTCGCTACGACTTAAAATATGTACGGCTGGAGCTGGACGTCGATCCAAATTCTGCAAATATATCCGGTACTACCACTACTCATTTTGAGGCGGTAAGTGATTTGAACCAGGTGGTGTATGACCTGGCTTCAAATATGGTAGTGAGTAGTGTCACCCAGCGCGGGAACAGCTTACCTTTTGTTCACAATAGCAACGATGAATTAATCATAGATCTACCCGCTGTTCAAGATGGGGGAGTCCTGGATTCCCTGTCAGTCAATTACAGCGGCAATCCTATTTCTAGTGGTTTTGGCAGTTTTGCACAAACAACCCACAACGGTGCCGGGATCGTCTGGACCCTATCAGAGCCTTATGGAGCCCAAGCCTGGTGGCCTACTAAACAGGATTTGATTGATAAAATAGATCAGACCGTCGTTGTTTTGGATGTTCCCGCAGGCAACACCGGCGTATCAAATGGGTTGCTTACTTCACAAACTGCAATCCCTGGTGGCACTCGGTACCGCTGGGAGCATAATTATAAAATACCAGCCTACCTGATCGCGATTGCGGTAACTAATTACACAAAATATACTGACGTCGTACCATCTGGTACAGCGCCACTTTCCATAGATAACTACGTGTATCCAGAGAGTCTGGCTGGTGCGCAGGCCCAGACGGCGGTCACCGTGCCCATGATGCAATTTTTTGAAAGTGAATTTGGTGATTATCCATTTAGAACTGAAAAATATGGCCATGCGCAATTTGGCTGGGGTGGGGGAATGGAGCACACTACCATTAGTTTCATGGGTAACTTCAGCCAGAATCTGATTGCGCATGAACTGGCTCACCAGTGGTTCGGCAATAAAGTTACCTGTGGCAGCTGGCAGGATATCTGGCTCAATGAAAGCTTTGCCACCTATGCAACGGGCATGAGTCTCGAACACCTCAATGGAGACGCTGCTTTTAAACAATGGCGCGTGTCCACAAACAACCAGGCAACGGGTACGACCAGCGGCAGCGTATATGTACCTGCACAGGACACATTAAGCGTGGGGCGGGTATTCAACGGTAGGTTATCCTATAACAAGGGAGCAATGGTGTTGCACATGTTGAAGAAAAAGCTGGGCGATGCGACCTTTAATAATGTATTGCGTTCTTATCTCAACGATCCCATGCTGGACTTTGATTATGCAAAAACCCCTGATTTGATACGTGTGGCGCAACAAGTAAGTAATACAGATCTAACGGAGTTTTTTGAAGACTGGATCTATGGAGAAGGATATCCCAGTCACGAGATCACCTGGGGAAATACTGCTAGCGGTTTGCTGCAGGCTAACTTCTATCAGACGCAATCGCATCCATCAGTAAGCTATTTTGAAGTAAACCTACCCATTAGAATTCTAGGCACTTCAGGCGAGGTGATGGACACAACCATAAACCTAACCAGTCACGGTCAGACTGAATTTATTAATACAGGTTTTACCGTAAGGGACATCTTGGTGGACCCAGATGTACACACCTTGAGTCGTAACAATTTTACCAGCACGTTGGGGGTAGATTCTGCTTTCGCGAAAGCGGAATTTTCCCTCTACCCAAATCCCACGAGAGAACATTTTACCATCAATAGCAGCATTGCCATAGAAGAGGTCACCATATATGATCTACGGGGTCGCATCGTATCAAAGACAAAGGTTAATTCTCTTGACCAATTAACTATAACGGCACCCACCGTAGAAGGAGTTTATGTGGTAGAAGTCCTATCTGGCAATGATAAAAATAGGGCGCGACTGGTGGTGCGATAATAGCTATTTACTAATAAAGGCAAACCGCTAAAAGCCTATTTTTGCGGCTCTTAAAAACATAAGTACAACTACATGCTCATAACGGCAATCAATTTTTTGTTGAGTTTATCCCTACTCATCATATTACACGAACTGGGACATTTCATTCCCGCCAGATTATTTGGTACTCGGGTTGAAAAATTCTTCTTGTTTTTTGATATTAATTTTTCGCTATTCAAGAAAAAGATCGGCGAGACTTTATATGGAATAGGCTGGTTGCCACTAGGTGGTTATGTTAAGATTGCCGGAATGATCGATGAGAGCATGGATAAGGAACAAATGGTCCAGGAGCCGCAGCCATGGGAATTCAGATCAAAACCTGCATGGCAGCGATTGATTATTATGTTGGGTGGTGTTTTTGTGAATGTAGTCGTTGGATTTTTGATCTATATCCTACTCATCTTTACCCAGGGCACTCCAGAGTCGCTGGGGACAGACTACAAATATGGCATGGGTTATCCCAAAGTACTGGAAAAGGTAGGGTTCCAGCAGGGAGACCAGCCCATACTGGTTAACGGTGATACGCTGGAACGAGCGCCATTGCTCAACAAGTATTTCCTGGTCAGGGATGTAAAAACGGTAACCGTAATGCGTGACGGCGCACCGGTAGAAATACAAATCCCTGAAGATATAGGCGATAGAATTTTTAAAGCAGGTGCAAAACCCATTTTAACCGGAAGATTCCCTTTCAAAATTGAAGAAATAACCCCCGGTAGCTATGCCGAGGATCTGGGTGTTGAAGAGGGCGGTACGGTTACATCCATCGCGGGACATCCCATACGCTATCAAACTGATGTCGATTATGCAGTAAATAACTTTACTACAGATGATGAAGAGTTTACCCTTGTTACCGAGAAAGGTGGGGTGGTCAAAGAGTATAGCTTCTTAAAAGACGAGGAATTCAAGAAAGAAGGTTTTGGAATCTTGATGTTGACTACTGATATGGAGTTTACAAAGCAGGGCCGTAGGGAATACTCTTTTACTGAAAGCATAAGCGCCGGTATTTCAAAAGGTTACTGGACCATGCATGACTACCTCGCACAAATGAAGTATTTATTTAGTGCAGAGGGAGCATCACAGCTGGGCGGTTTTGGTACCATTGCAAAATTGTACCCAGATTCTTTTGATTGGGTTGCTTTCTGGAGTACAACCGCATGGATCTCATTTGTTCTTGCGGTAATGAATATCCTACCCATACCCGCGCTGGATGGCGGTCATGTAATGTTCCTGCTGTATGAGATGATTACAGGGCGACCACCGGGAGAGAAATTCATGGAACGAGCACAGATCGTGGGAATAGTCATTTTGCTTGCCTTAATGCTGTTTGCAAATGGTAACGACCTCTATCGCTGGTTGTTTGGTTAACAAATGATCTAACTGATTAAACTATTCATAATCTGCTAGAGAACCATTTGTTCATCCATTAATTTTGATCGATATGGGGAATCGCAAATTATTTTCAGTTTTAAATCTACTTAGTGTCATTGTTCTGATTGCCTGGAACGGCTACGCAAATACGGGTAATTTTAACGGCAAGACGGTAGGTGACTTAAGTGCAGAATATAATAATTTATTTACCCCTGCCAGTTATGCTTTTTCCATATGGGGTCTCATCTTTATAATGCTGCTCGTGTTTGGGATTTATGGAGTCTATCAAGCATTTAGTTCCACCGCACTTGATAAGGTTCAGGCAGTTGCAAATAGAACTTCAAGAGACTATGAGATCATAGCTGGCAACGCAAACTACGATTTGCGGATTGACTTTGTAAACACAACTGCGCCCTGGTTTCTAATAGCCAACCTTTTTTGTACCGCCTGGGTAGCTTTCTGGTTAGAAGAGATGATAGAGGTATCTGTGATCTGCATGCTGGGTATTTTGGTGAGTCTAGTTATGTGTCTGGTCAAACTGCGCATGGAGGTTTGGGATGCTCCTTTTCCGGTTATAGCAATGGTGTGGTGGCCGCTATGTCTATATTCAGGATGGATAAGTGTGGCTACAGTAGCAAACGTAGCTGCGTGGCTCAATAGTATTTACGACATTGATCCCACAACACAAATTTATGCAACGGTCGCTATGATTGCCGTAGCGGTTATAATCAACCTGCTCATGATCATCTATAAGAACCTACGGGAGTTTGCCATGGTAGGTGTGTGGGCGCTCATTGCAATATTTGTAAGACACAATGAGATGAACGATACTATTGCCTATACCGCTCTAGCAGGTGCATTGATACTACTCGTAGTAGCAGGAATCCATGGTGCTCGTAATCAAGAAACTAATCCGTTTAAAAAATTGATGGAGTGGAGAGCTTTTTAAATTTAGCTATTTATCCCTTTTATAAAATGTGACGAATTCTGAAATCTCCAGAATGTTGATCGTGGTTGAAAACCGACAATCGTGTTTTTCTCTGTGATTTATTGAAGAATGAATTAGATTCTTGATCATCAATTCCTAATTCAAAATAAAAGGAGTTCACTAAAAAAGAAATAGCCGCTAGAAGCGGCTATTTTTTACTTTAGGGTTACTGATTAGCAATTCTCGTTGTAAGCTTCCTTCAGGTTTTCGGCAATTATTTCAGCAGGTCTACCCTCGATGTGATGCCGTTCTAGCATGTGGACCAGTTCACCATCTTTAAACAACGCCATACTGGGCGAGCTGGGAGGAAACGGCACCATCGCACCACGAGCCGCATCAACTGCCTCACGATCAACACCGGCAAAAACCGTTACCATGCGGTCTGGTTTGTTTGCGTTATCTAGGGACATTTTGGCTCCCGGTCGTGCATTTGCCGCGGCACAACCACAAACTGAATTCACGACTAGCAGCGTAGTTCCTTCTTTGTCTAGTGCTGCTTTAACATCGGCAGCTGTATATAGGTGTTCAAATCCTGCGCTTCCTAGATCATCGCGCATAGGTTGAACCATTTCTGGTGGATACATAATTATCAATTTTTTGCAAAGGTAATAGCTGTAGTCAATTTTGCTTACCTACTACCATAGCTTTTTATTATAACCAACCTGCTGGTTCTCAATATTCACAAACAATTTCTATCGCTCCCACATCATGTTGTAACGACTTGCAATCTTACTGGCTATGGCGGTCATTTCTTCACTGGAAAAGCTCGCCTTGCGCTGGAACCTCATATCGTCCATATCTGCAATGGGAATAAGGTGTACATGTACGTGGGGTACTTCCAGTCCTATGACAGACATTCCTATACGCTGGCATTCAATTTCCTCTCGCATGGCAAGCCCCACTTTACGGGCAAACGACATAAGTCCGTTGTATGCTTCTTCATCCAGGTCCAGTAGTTTATTGACTTCTCGCTTTGGAATGCACAACGTATGTCCTTTACTATTGGGATTGATGTCTAGAAAGGCCAGAAAGTCATCGGTTTCGGCTACTTTATGACAGGGAATCTCACCATTGATAATCTTGGTAAATATGCTCATCAGTCTCGGGATATTTCCAGTATCTCCAGTTTAAGCGTACCCATGGGTACGGTTGCCTGGGCAATGTCGCCTACTTCCTTACCCAGCAAGGCTTTTCCTATGGGAGACTCCACAGATATATGGCCCTTGCCCAGATCTGCCTCGCTTTGCGCGACCAGCTTGTAGTTCATGACCATGTTGTTGTTATGATTCTTTAGCTTTACATTGCTGTGTATCAATGCTTTGGATAGGTCCAGGCTGTTCTCGTCAACGATACGGGCGTTTGATACCACGGCCTCAAGCTTTGCGATGCGCATTTCCAGCATACCCTGGGCTTCCTTGGCGGCGTCGTATTCTGCGTTCTCACTCAGGTCTCCCTTATCGCGGGCATCTGCAATGGCCTGAGAGGCAGCAGGTCGTTCCACATCTTTGAGCTGTTTAAGTTCATCATGCAGTTTTTGCAATCCTTCTTCTGTATAGTAAGAAATGTTACTCATAAGTAAATTTTTGACGGTTGTTATTAGGTTTACGCTTTCGCGAAAGCGTAATTCTCAACAAAACCCAATAAATGGATCTGGCTGATTCAATCTAGTGGCCAGCACATAAAAAAATCCCACTTGCACGGCGGGATGAGCAAACAAATATAATAAAAACGCAAATCAACGTTCTATTTTTACGGCTCCTAAAATACCTTCATGCGATTTCTGTCCTGTTTTTTAATTATTGCGTTGATGGCGAGCTGTTCTGACGACGATGACCAGCGTGGCAATCCATTCTTGATCAACGTGGGTTTCCAGACTGAACTGAATACCAACCTGCCCCAATATTCAAGTCTCAATTTTGTGGGCGGCGTTACTATCGTTCCTAATGCAGGCCTACGGGGTGTAGTGATTTTTACCCTTAATACTGACAACTACGTTGCTTATGAATTAAGCGATCCCAACCACCCACCCAGCGCCTGTAGCACGATGCAGATTACCGGGACTGAGGCCTCATGCCCCTGTCCTGATGATGCCAACACGTACGATATCGTATTGGGCCAGCAGAATGGCGGTGGTAGTGGTTTCCCCATGAAGGCCTACCGTGCCGTGCGGGAAGGTGATGTAGTAAGGGTCTTTAATTAAAGACTGGGGTCTGGTGGCGGTGCTTGACCGCGCTTGCTGTCCTTATCTAACTGAGCGTAATACTTTTCCAGCTCGTTTTCTAGTTCTCTAGCGCTACCCACTACCTTACGTACGATACCCTGCCTATCAATAATAGCGTGTGTGGGATAGTTCCTTAGATATAGTTGATTGGTAATGAAATCTTCACTTACTGGTATGGTGCTATAAAGGAATTCGCGTTTATCTAGAAATTCTTTAAGTTCTTCCCTGGCATCAGTAGCTAGGCTTATGAACTGTACGTTCTTGTTGCCGTAGTTGCGCACCATTTGATTGAGTTCGGGAAATTCCTTGACACAAGCGGTACAATTGATGAACCACGTTTTTAGAACCGTTGTGGAACTTTTGAGAGTGTTGTTGTCAAAGGGAACATCTTCCAGGGTCGTTGCCGCAAGGGTGGGAAACTTTTTACCTACCCAGTACAGGTGCAGGAGTTGGGTAGCTACAACATTTTTAAGAGTGCTTGCTATGGAGGTACTTGCTGTCGCGGGAACTGGATAAAGTTGATAAACCGTCTCGTTTTTGAACTCTTTACCGCCTTTCATTTCAATGGTATAGAATTGACCATTTTTCATCTTTTCTAGAAAGGTTCTTTTGTCCGTTTCGTTACCACTTTCATCCACTGCTATAAAATCCTGGGATAGGATAATGTGATGATAGTGATAGCCCCACCAGCTTTGATAGTCTGCCATTAAAGAATCAGGGGATTTTACAGGGGTGCCGTAGTCTGTCTTTACATCAGGATTGTCTAGTTTTGGCTTTGTATTGCAGCTACAAAAACAAAATGCTACCAGTAGCAGCGGGTAGATAATAAGTTTCATTAAGGTTGTTTTGCCCATGCTATATCAAGGATCGTGCAAAACTTATAAAGAACTTGAATTTTGAAAAAGCAAAAAGCCCCTGAAATTTTCAAGGGCCTGCCTGTTAACTATCATACAATATCAAAGTGTTGACAGGGTAAATCTAAGTTAAGACATTTTCCAAAGCTTACAATTCTAAAAATTTACCGTGGCCCCCACTAGGAAATTGATTCCCGCCTGTGGATAGAAGCCTGCGCCGTCATTAGTGACCGTAGCATTTGTAACGGGATCTACCGTATCAAAACTGAAAACATAGCCATTGTTCTCGTAGTCATAATCAAAAATATTGTTGACTTGAGCAGTAAAGGTGATGTTGCTGGCGTACGGCACATTATCCCATACGTACTGGACATTAAAATCATTCACAAAGTAACTCTCAAGCCTACTGGCCTCCAGGTCTAGATTGCCCATAAATTGCTCTCCTACGTACTTTGAAAATAACGTAAGTTCAAGATTGCGCATAACTTTGTAGGTCAGGGCATTTCCAGCAACTACCTCTGGTGAAAAGGAGATACTCGTATCACCAAAGTTAGTCAAAGCTCCATCCCTTTGTGCGACAAAATCCCTGTTCTTGTTAGTACTCAATGCGATGTTAGGTCTCACAATGAATTTGTCATTCAATTTTATTACGGCATCCACTTCCAGCCCCAGGCGATAGCTACTACCGCTGTTTTCCCTTAGAGGAAATCCTACTGGATCTAGCGCCCCGGTAAGAACCAGCTGGTTTCTAAAATCGAGGTAATAGAGGTTAGTGTTTAACCTGAAGTTTTTGCTATCATGACGGTAACCCAGTTCAAAATCATTTAATTCTTCTGGTTCTGGGTTGCCATTTTCAAAATCTACCCTAGCCGGTTCACGACTTGCACGCGCATAGGAGAGATAAATAGAGTTGCGTTCATTGATGGCGTAGGTGGCACCCGCTTTAGGATTAAAGAAGGTGTAATTTTCATCTACGGCAAGAAATCCTTCTGGATCGAGCAACGATCCACCAGCGGTATAGCTTATGTTACGTACTTGTGCATCTGCATAGGCGGTGAGTTGATCAGTAATCTGATAGGTTGCCTTGGCATAAAGGTTAAAGTCCCTCTTGTCGCTTTGGTTCTCGTAAAAACGGTAGGGAATGCTAGGTAATGGAGAGGTCTCTGATGTGATTATTTCGCCAAATTGAATCCCGTCGTAGCGATTATATCCACCACCTAGGATGGCATCCAGTCTATCTTTTTTATAGTTAAGGCTAAAAACCGTTCCATAAAAATCGCTGTTCAAATGGGCTTGCGTCACAAGATCTGCACTGGTTTGTGTCTGCCCGTTAAGGGTAAAGGTGGGAAGTCTATAGAATTCAAGGTTTCCTGAGAACCGGGGATCAAAGAAAGCCGCATCATCCATATATTGTTCAAAAAAGCCGCGGCCGTAAGTGTAGTGCAGCGATATATTTCCCGTCCAGTTCTCGTTGAACCTATGAGTTACATGCAGCTGGTAGTGGTCTTGATTGTAATTATCAGTCTGGCCCTCATAAGCTCTTTCTATCCCATTGCGATCATTATAGATCCCATCCAGGTTAAGTTGTCTGTCATCTTCCAGCTGATCTCGATCCAGACCAAAGAATGAGAGACCGGTGCGTTCTTCCCCACCGAATACCAGCGCTTTAACCAACGTATTGTCAGTACGGTAGACCCCACTTAAATAATAGGATCGCAAATCAGAAAACGCCCTATCCACAAATCCGTCAGATTCGATGCGGGAAAGTCGTGCATTAAAACCGAACCGGTTATCAATCATTCCTGTTCCTATCTTGACCGTGTGCTTGCGGGTGTTGAAACTACCCAAGCTGTTGGAAAGTTGTGCGTACGGGAGTTCATTCAAATCATCAGTCAATACATTGATACTAGCACCAAAAGCCCCGGCACCATTTGTAGAGGTCCCGATTCCCCGCTGTACCTGAATGTTTTCTACTGACGAGGCAAAGTCTTGAAGGTTTACCCAGAAGGTGCCCTGGCTATCTGCATCGTTGTATGGTATACCGTTGAGAGTAACGTTGATACGGGCATTATCTGCCCCCCGTATTCTGATATCTGTATACCCTATTCCCGTCCCATCAAAGGTGGTAGAAACCACGTTAGGTAGGAAATTCAACAAAATGGGTATGTCTTGTCCCAGATTGACTTTTTTCAGTTGTTCTTTGGAGATTTCTGAATAGGTGATGGGCGTGTTTTTATTTACCCTAGTGGACTTAACCACCACTTCTTCCAGCTTTTCGGTCTTAGTGGTGTCTTGCGGCTGTGTGTTTTGTGCGGCAGCGACCAGGCTGGTTAGAGCCACGATCAACAATAGATAATTTTGTTTCATTTATACCAGTTGTACAAATAAAAGGGGCGTTTATCCGTGAGTTTACAAAAATATTTCGAGGTTCTCAATAGCATTGCATGTCAATTGTAAAACAGCCGTTTGTAATAACGGTAGCCCTAGGGATTACGCTTTCGCGAAAGCATAATTTCCCAAACAATCTCCAAACAAAATATCTACTCCCTTGGCAGCATTACCTGCCCAGGTTCCTCGGGTTTAATCTCAGCCCATTATGAGCACCCCTTGAGATGTCGCAAAGATACTATGTATAACTGGTTCTCGTCAATAATATTAGATCGGCAGAGATGGAAATACAGTTTAAGGTAATGTCGCTGGATCTTCACCGTTTGTTCCTTTCAATGGTAAGAATCAAGTGCTTTGAATCAAGGAAAATCGATACACTCGTGTTAGATACTGGGTAGTTAAACCACCGCCCATACTAACAGATCGTTTAATCAGCTTGATTTTTAAGGAATTCTGCAACTGTATTCCAATAACGATCACCGCCTACGGTCCATACGTTATAGTGATCTGCATTTTCTACCTCAAGAAACTGTTTTTGCGTACTGGGAATTACATGGTAGTTCTTGCGGCCGTAGTCGATAGCAATGTTATTATCACTATCGCCGTGAACCACGAGAATAGGCTGTTCAATCATGCGGGAATAGGTGTAAGGCGAGGCGTCCTCAGGGGTAAACCCTGCAATGGTTCCCGATCTATCTATCAAATAATTAGTCACGGGTCGCAAGTTAAACCCCAGATAGCGTTGCGTATAGTCATGAGTAATTGTTCTGAATTCTGAAAAGCTGCTTTCCACGATTCCATAGCTTAAACGACGGTCATTGCCCAGCGATTGTAATGCGATAGAGCCGCCTAGCGACCTTCCCCATATTCCAATTTTAGAAGACTGCGGGAATCGATCCAACAAATAATCCACCACGACACTTACATCACGTTTTTCTTTTACTCCAAAGGTGGTATGCACACCCTCGCTTTTCCCGTGCGCTCTCAGATCCAGCGCTACAGATTGATACCCAGCTTCCCTGAGCCGCAGCGCCATGGGTAAAAACTCGGCATTGCTACCTCTTATACCATGCAATAAAATTATGGTTCCCTTATTTTCATCACTACTAGCCCGTGTAAGTACAGCCGATAGCTGTAGCCCATCATAAGACACAAGGCTGATGGTCTCCATAAACTCGGCTTGATATACGGTGGGCTCAATGGACGCTACCTTATTGCGACCTGACAGAATCTGTATAACGGGATTCCTGACTTCGGTTATGAAACGTGGCGCATAAAAGTGTATGAAGAGCAAGAGAGCGACAGCTAGCAACCCTAGGATCTTCACAATACGCATCCTTCTTCTTGCGGCTGGAACGGTTTTTATGCCTTTTGACACGTGAGTTGTTGTGGAATACCCCGTAAAGATAGTATGAGAATTTTACTGCGTTTCTTGTTTACAGTACTAGAATCGTGACTTAAGTTGCGCGATATGGTGATGCTAGACAACAGACTGCAATTTCCAGACCCCAGGAATGCACCCTCGCACGGTCACGTAGCAGTAGGTGGCGATTTATCTATTGAAAGGTTACTGCTTGCCTACCAGTCGGGATTGTTTCCCTGGTACAACGATGGTGAGCCTATATGCTGGTGGAGTCCAGATCCCAGAATGATTTTTAATCTACAAGGCGATACGCCTATAAAAATAAGCAAATCGCTTAAACAGAGCAGGCGCAATCGGGGATACCGCGTCGAGATAGGAACTTGTTTTGATCGAGTTATTCAAAACTGTGCCAAAATCAAACGTGTAAATGAAGAAGGCACCTGGATCAATGATGATATGCTACAGGCTTATGTGGACATGAACAAGGCAGGGCACGCATCCAGCGTTGCGGTCTTTAAGGATGATGACCTTGTAGGTGGTCTTTATGGCGTGGATATGCCGGATCAAGGGATCTTTTGCGGTGAGAGTATGTTTTCTTATGCTACTGATGCCAGTAAGATTGCGCTATGGGCGCTTACAGAATATTTAATAAAAAAGAACTATCGCCTGATTGACGCGCAGTTGTACAATGACCATTTGTCCAGTCTGGGTGCCATTGAGATCGATCGTGATCAATTTCTAGATTACCTGCAATCATAGTTTGTAAAAAGCGCCCAGATTAAAGAATAACAAGCGCTCACTACTAGCCGTGAAATCTTCGATACGATACTCTGCCATGACCTGCATCTTGATCTTGCTGGAAAATTGTCGACCCAGTCCTATGCTAAATCTTTGATCATAGCCAGGGCTGGTACCTGCCTCTGCAATTAAAAGGGTTTCTACATTCCCGGTTAAATAGTATTCCTGCTCATCAGTACTCTCTCCATTGAGCGGGACGCTGGCAGAAAGGCGATACCGCCACCGGTGTGTGAGCCTATCATCTCGCACCCGCTGGTCCCATCTCGCTCGATGAGCCACCTTCAGGCTATTGTATTTACGGGTATAGACATACTGTTCTGTAAACCGCAATTCCTCAGGCAGGTCACTATCAAACAGTTCCCTGTACATTACTCCCACACCCACCTGTGAATAAAAGCCGACCTCGTAGCTTATAAATTGCGCTGCTTGAATGTGTAATCCTTCAAAGTCAGGACTTATGAGACTGCGCTGTTCCAGCGTTGTGTTAAGACTCCATCGGGTTGGGCTTTTCCACGATATTACTATGGATCGCTGGGTCAAAACCTCATCAAGTTGCGCCATTAATACGCTAGGGAACAGCAATAGTGCCGGCAATAGCCTAAAACAGCAGGAAGTCATAGCCTATTCTTTTTACATTGCGTACCTGTAATACTCGACCCAGGTGGTCGATAAGATATTCTTTTCTGTAAATCTTGCGCTGGTCCTTGAAAGCGACCACCACCTCGTATCCTTGTACGGCTCTTTGTTCAACCCTTGCGATAGTCTCCATCATCGAGTTCCCATCATTTGGATATTGCTCCTGTACTTTTTCAATGCGATATTTACGTGCCACGGTCCTCCATAGACTATCCATACGTTCTAAGGCGACTGGATTTATTTTACGCTTGGGAATTCTTATTTCCACGTCTTCTAGTATCCCATCTGAATTGAATTCGATACTGTATTTTCTACCCTTTGAGCGCAGTTTTGCCTCGTAACTCAGTTTTGTGCCATCTGTTTCTTCATAAAACCTTATTTTTTTTCCTTTTGGATTCAGTAGGGCAACTACCTCCAGTGCGTTAGTGGGAAATTCCTCGATCTCAATGCGCCGCTCACGCTCATATTTTTGTTGGATTTCTGATTGGGATACCGCTTTCGCGAAAGCGAGACCCATCAAAACCACCGATATTAAATACTTATTAGTAAACATCTCAAGGAGTTTTAAGCAAAATACTATTTTAAATAATCTTTGATACGTTACCGGCGTTGTTAGTTGGCAATTTGTGATGTGATTTTTATAAGCAGTAGACACACCTTGTTGCTAGGCATGATTAAACCAGTAATAAGCTTGAAATAATAGAACTTTCAAAGCAAGCAAATCCACATACGGAGACTAATTTTGCAGCATGACGGCAATCAGGAGTTTTGTAATTAGGTTCAAGTGGCGTATTCTTTTTATGCTGGTACTATGTGCCGGTATCATGGCTGCGTTCCAGTACGCTCTTACACCAGAAAAGTCTCTCAAGGTGTTGCAGCCAGACGAGTTTGATTCCACACTTGTCGACGATAGCAAGCAATTTGTAAAAAAATACCATTCCATAGCAGATTTTAGTTTGATTAATCAAAATGGTGATACGATCACTCAAGAGTTTTACGAGGGCAAGATTTACGTCGCCGACTTCTTTTTCACCATATGTCCCGGGATTTGTCCCATAATGACCAAAAATATGCTTCTCGTACAAGAAGAATTCAAGGATGATCCAGAAGTTCTCATCTTATCGCATAGTGTTACTCCAGAACAAGATAGCGTCGCCGTCCTGCGAGCTTATGCAGATAAAAAAGGCGTACTGGATCGTAAATGGAATCTGGTCACGGGAGATCGCAAAGAGATTTATGACCTTGCCCGCAAATCCTACCTAGCTGCCAAAAAAAACAAGTACGGCGGGGAATACGCACTTATTCATACAGAAAACTTCATGCTGGTCGATAAAGAAGGAAGGCTGCGTTCTCGTTCCTATGACGGTACTGACGTTAAAGAGGTAAAAGCCCTGATTGAGGACATCTACATTCTCAAAGAGATCTATAGACGCGAGAGCAATACAGCTCTTGACAAATAACACTAGATTGTATTGTGCCTGATTCTTTTCATATTTTAGACAATCCAGTAAATCACCTGCTGTAAAACCCTTGGTAGATACTGGCTGTCATAGGTTGCATTGTCCTAAATTTGCCCGTTAAATTAAATTGATATGAGGTATCTTGTTTGCTTTTCTCTATTTCTATTATCACTTACCGCCGTTGCCCAGGATGTTGACTCAGTAGCTACCGACTCAGTTCAAAAAAAATGGACGCGTAACGGCCTGTTCCAGTTTCTTTTTAATCAAAGTGCCTTCAATGCAGAGTGGCAAGGTGGAGGTACCTCAAACATTGCGGGAAATGCGGGAATCAATTTCGACTTTAATTATTTAGACGGGCGTCACTCCTGGGATAATAAATTGATTCTTGAATATGGAATCACTAAACAGGATGATTCTGAATTCAGTCGTAAGACAAATGATAGAATTGAGTTCAATTCGGTCTACGGTTATAAATGGAGTAATAATAGTAAATGGTCGTACTCCTTTTTTGTCAATGCCCTAACCCAGTTTGCTAGGGGTTATCAATTTGGCGAGGATCCAGTTACCGGCGAGGAAACTAGAACAGAACGTACTCGTATCCTGTCACCGGGATATTTCCAGGCTGGTCCAGGGATACTGTATAAGCGGGATAAAAACCTAACCGTTAATATAGCTCCCGTAACCACAAGGGCAATTGTAGTAGCGAGAGAGTTTACGACCATACAGGGCTATGAGGATGGTGATTACTTTGGAGTGGATGCTGGTGAAACTACTAGGATTGAGCTGGGAGCTTCTATCAACGCGCTATACAATTTTACCATTGCAGAGAACATTACCATGGACAACGTCCTATTGCTTTACTCAAATTATCTTGAAGAACCCACAAATATTGATATCAACTATAGTGCTGCGGTCAATATGAAAATCAATGAATGGCTCAGTACAAATCTTATTTTCCAGGCGATTTACGATGATAATGCGGTAGGAGCCTTTCAGATTAGGGAAGTTTTTGGATTGGGACTTAACTATAAGTTCTAGTAGGAATTATAGTTTAAGCAATGAGTCGATACTTATTCAAATCTTGAAAAAGCGGTTGATCTGGTAGTCAAGACAGGTCTTACCTTTACTCCATGTCTTACGGTATTCTAGATCAAATTAACTCGCCTCATGATCTTAAGCAGCTCAACGAGTCGCAACTGCAGGGGGTAGTAAGACAATTGCGTCAATACATTATAGACGTTGTTGCTCAAAAAGGGGGTCACCTGGGAGCAAGTCTGGGTGTCGTGGAATTGACGGTTGCGCTGCACAAAGTTTTTAATACTCCTCAAGATCCAGTAGTTTGGGATGTGGGACATCAGGCTTATGGTCATAAGATTTTGACCGGGCGCAGGGAAGCGTTTATGACCATACGCGATTTTGAGGGTGTTTCAGGTTTTCCCAAG
The DNA here is from genome assembly GCA_049647945.1 of Nonlabens sp. Classification (GTDB taxonomy): domain Bacteria; phylum Bacteroidota; class Bacteroidia; order Flavobacteriales; family Flavobacteriaceae; genus Nonlabens. The sequence goes on from JBARYP010000059.1 coordinate 31,247, forward strand.
ATGGAGGAGAGTCCCTACGATGCATTCGGAACGGGACATAGTTCTACCTCCATAAGTGCCGTGATGGGTATGGCGATGGCTAGTAAAATAAACGGCAGCCTTGCAAAACACATTGCAATAATAGGAGATGCCAGCATCGCAAGTGGAATGGCATTTGAGGCGCTTAACCATTTGGGCGTGAGCGATTGCGATGTGCTGGTGATTCTCAACGATAATGCGATAGGAATCGATCCCAGCGTGGGAGCGCTTAAAAACTATCTAACACATGCCAGCTCTGGTAAAACATCAGGTCAGGATAATATTTTTGAATCATTGAATCTGGATTATACCGGACCTATTGACGGTCATGATCTCAATGGATTGTGTAGTGAGCTGGAGCGTCAAAAGTCACTACAGGGTCCCAGGTTGTTGCACGTCAAGACCGTAAAGGGGAAAGGTCTCAAACAGGCAGAAATTGATCAAGTACGCTATCACGCTCCTGGTAAGTTTGACAGCAAGACGGGGAATATAGAATCAACGGAACAAGGAAAATTACCGCCAAAGTTTCAAGACGTTTTCGGCCATACCATCGTAGAACTTGCCAAGCAGAACAAGAAGATTGTAGGAATAACTCCAGCAATGCCCACGGGTAGTTCCATGAAAATGATGATAGATGAGATGCCGGATCGGGCGTTTGACGTGGGAATTGCAGAACAGCACGCCGTAACCCTTTCGGCTGGTATGGCTACCGGCGGCCTCATCCCATTTTGTAACATCTACAGTACGTTCTTGCAACGGGCATATGATCAAATCATCCACGATGTTGCCTTACAAAAACTACCGGTAATATTTTGCCTGGATCGAGCAGGACTGGTGGGTAAGGACGGTCCCACGCACCACGGGGTTTATGACCTAGCCTACCTCAATTGTGTGCCTGACCTTATCATTACTGCTCCCATGAATGCTGTAGAGCTACGTAATATGATGTACACCGCCCAGCTGGAACCAGATCTTCCCATTGCCATACGTTACCCCCGGGGTAGGTGCCAGCTGCTTGACTGGAAACAACCCTTTGCAAAAATTGAGTTGGGAAAATCACAATCGCTTAGCCAGGGTAGTAAGCTTGCGGTGCTTACCCTAGGCCCGCTAGGCATGACGGTACAAAACCTTATTAAAGAACAAGGGCTGGAAATTACCCACCTAGACATGAGGTATTTAAAACCTATCGATGAGCAGGCACTTGATAAGGTATTCACGACTCACCAGCATATAATTACCATGGAGGACGGTACCGTGGTGGGCGGGCTGGGTAGTGTGGTTATGGATTACGCTTTTGCGAAAGCATATACCGGAAAAATCTCCAAACTGGGTATCCCAGATAAGTTTATCCCCCACGGGCCTACTGATACCTTACAAGAGGTTGCGGGCATAAGTAGGGAGCAAATACTTGATGCCATTAATCAGGCAATCGCAGCGCTATAGCTCACAAATCACCGTTGATAATCTTGAATAGCGCCATGGCTCGACTATCTGTCAACGAGGCGACATAGCCACAGGTGTCTAGGATCACCTCGTAGTCGCTGGTGAGACTTGCATTCAGTTCTGGGCAGGCTTTAAGGATCAAATAATCTATGGAGGTGCAGCTGCCATTCCTTCTATTCATTGTTGCCCGTAAAAGGCTGGAAAGGATGTCCTGCAGTACTTTATAACCCCCTATTTCTTTATGTAATACCTCTGGGTTTTGATACACCTTTTCTATCGTTATGGAAAGAATATCATCAATTTGTGGCTTGAATATGCTATAGTCCATCAGGGATTTTTCAAGTCTTCCATCCAGAATTTGATCCTCTTTTTCCATAAAAACGCGCACGCAATCTTTTATCAAGGCGTTGATCGCCAGGGATCGCAGGTAGGAGAGTCGGGCTGCGGTGTTTTCTAATTTGTGGTAGGTTTCATTCTTGATAGTTGATTTTACCAGCTTGATCAATTGTTCCAGCGCATGATCCTCTGCAATCCAGCCCAGATTGATGCCATCCTCAAAATCAATAATGGTGTAGCAAATATCATCTGCCGCCTCTACCAGATAAGTAAGTGGGTGGCGGTGGTATGCTGCAACGCCGCCCGCGGCAACCATGCCCATACTGGTGGCTACGTCTTCAAAATGAGCTATATTGGACTGGAAAACGCCAAATTTCTTTTGCGATATATGGGTGGTGGGTCTGTAGGGCAGGGATTCTTTGGGATATTTTGTAAACGCACCCAGCGTTGCATAGGAGAGTCTCAATCTCCCTGGGGTTCCTGGCGCATCCATATTGAGCAGTCGATAGCCATTTGCATTTCCCTCGTATCGGTGTAGGTCCTCTTGTTGCTTTCGCGAAAGCGTATCTAAATAACCAGCACCTTGCCCAGTTTTAAAATAGTCTCCTATGGCTTTTTCACCACTATGGCCAAATGGTGGGTTACCTATATCATGAGCCAGCGCAGCCGCGGCCACGATGGCACCAAAATCCTGAAAACGATAACCCAACTGAAGTAGTTCAGGATGTTTCTCGATAATTTGTGCGCCAGCCATGCGACCTAGTGACCTCCCTACCACACTTACCTCTAGGCTATGGGTAAGTCTAGTGTGAACAAAACCGGTCTGGCTCAGTGGAATTACCTGGGTTTTATCTTGTAGACTACGGAATGGTTGTGAAAAAATGATCCGATCGTAATCCACTTCAAAACCCAGTCGCATCTCGTCCTGACCTGCCCGTGGACGCGGGTTCTTATCTCCGTTACGTTTAAGCGATAGTAGCTGTGACCAATTCATGACAATTTTTATGCAATGATAAGAAGTACGTCAATTTAAAGCCCGTGTTAAGGGTTGATTCGATTGATAACAATAAATTAAACTCTATTAAGATACAATAAAGTTGGGTTAACCTGTGAAGCTCGTTACTGCTTTTTATTTGCAGTAGAATTTTAACCACAAACTTTCTGACATGAAAAAAATAATCTTTAGTGTGCTAGCAGTAGTAGCCTTTGTACTCTCTGGTTGTGAGGGTGACCAGGCAGTAATAGTTACTGATGGTACCGGTGGTGGTCAAAACAATTTGATCCCAAGACAAATTACCAGCAATTTTGAATTGACTAACGATCGCATCTGGACCATAGATGGTAGAACAACGGTTTCAAACGGGGCTGAGTTATTAATTCAACCGGGAACCATTATTAAGGGAAATGCGGGTCAGGGAGCAAATGCGTCTGTATTGATCATTGCAAGAGGTGCAACTATCAATGCAAATGGTACCGCTGCCGAACCTATCGTGTTTACTAGCGCAGCCGACAATATAAGCATACGCCAAAGCGCTGGAACCAATCTAGACCAAAATGACCGAGGGCTATGGGGAGGCTTGATAATTTTGGGCAATGCGCCGGGATCTTTTAGAGGAGATGTTGAATCTGTCCAGATAGAGGGAATACCAGCAAGTGATACAAATGGGCTTTACGGTGGTAGTCAGGCTGGTGACAGCTCTGGAATCCTTAACTACGTATCCATACGTCATGGAGGTACTAACATAGGTGAAGGTAATGAAATCAATGGTCTAACCCTGGGTGGTGTAGGATCAGGTACTACTCTTTCGAATATTGAGGTAGTCGCAAATGTGGACGATGGAATTGAGTTCTTTGGAGGTACGGTCAGCGCTACTAACCTATTTGTATGGGCGGTAGGCGATGATTCCATTGACATTGATCAAGCCTATTCTGGTACCATTAATAATGCAGGTATCGTACTGGGGGATATCAGTGATCATGCTCTGGAAATAGATGGTAGAGAGGGTTCTGCCACGGGGTCGTTTACTATAAATGACATTACGTTATTCGGCAATACAAACACTCCTAACGGTGAGTACGCAGATTTCAGATCTAGGGCTACAGGATCTGTAAACAATGTTTACGCTACTGGATTTAAGGATAGCAGCGACATTGAGCTAGATAACAATGTAGTCACGCAAAACTATATAGATGGAGATTTAAGCTTCAGTAACTGGGTACTTAATGTTGCAGATGACGCTACCGCAGCCTCAAAATTTGTTGAAAAAGTAGGTTGTGCACAAAACTGCGATGACGAGGACGATTCAAACGATATTGATGAGAACCCGATTCTAGGTCGACCTCTATCTGACGATGCGGCAAGTTTCTCTAACGCTGGTACTAGTGGTGGGGCAAATACAAGCGCATTTGCATGGACGTACTCAAATACTAAAGCCGGTCTGGGATTCTAGACCATAAACAATTCATTATCATGCCTATCACTCCAGGTGGTAGGCATTTTTACGATTACCATACAAGCAACTAATTCTAAATAATGTCTTACAAATTACAAATTTTTGCCTTTTTGACTCTTTTATTCGGTTCTATAGGTAATGCCCAGACTGGAGTGCTAGCCGGTAAGATTACCGATGGTGACTTTAATGATGGGCTGGCTTTTGCAACTGTATCCATTAAGGGAACTACTTACGGTACCGCTACTGATTTTGAGGGAAAGTATACCATGGATGTAGTACCAGGTACTTATACCGTGGTCTTTACTTTTGTGGGCTATAGTACCAAAGAGATCACTGACGTGGTAGTTAAAGCAGATGAGACAACTGATCTCAATGTCACCATGACCAGCGCTGCGGCCGCTCTGGATGATGTTGTTATAACTGTTACCAAGAGACAAAATTCTGATAAAGCTGTGCTTACCGCTCAAAAGAACTCCACAAATGTGGTGGACGCCATATCATCAGAGGCGATCAAGAAAGCCGGTGCATCATCTGTTGCTAGTGCTGTAAAATCTGTTCCAGGGGTATCCGTACAAGGCGGTAAGTTTGTTTACGTACGCGGACTGGGGGATCGTTACACAAAAACCCTGCTTAATGGTATGGAAGTGCCAGGGCTAGACCCAGACAGGAATGCGCTGCAACTGGACATCTTCCCTACGGGAGTATTAGAAAACTTGCAGGTAAAAAAGTCTGCCACCGCAGATCTTACAGCAGATTTTACTGGTGGTATCGTGGACATTATCACAAAGGATATTCCCTCGTCAGAAGAGTATTCCATTAGTGCCAGCTTGGGATATAACCCAGACATGCACTTTAACGATAACTTTCTGACTTATGAGGGTAGTGGTACTGATTTTCTGGGGTTTGACGACGGTTCCAGGACCTCACCCATTGTTGCAGGTAGTATGATCCCACAGGTGCAAGTCGATGGAAGCGCCGTGCGACAGATCACACAACTGTTCAACCCACAACTGGCTGCGATGAGAGAACAGAGCTTTATGGATTTTGGCTTTAGTTTCTCAGCTGGAAACAAGTACCGTTTTGAGAACGGAAACGCTTTGGGTTTTACCGCCTCGACATCTTATAAGAATGAGACAGAGTTTTTTGATAACTACATAGACGGTCAGATTTTCAGGAAGAATGATGACTCCAGTATACTAGCTCCAGTAGTGGACAGGACCCAGCAAGGATCCCTAGGTAGCAATAACGTATTGCTTAACGGGTTGATCGGGTTGACCTATAAGACAGAACAATCAAAGTACCGGTTCAATATTTTGCATATACAAAATGGGGAATCACAGGCCGGTGTCATCATACAGCGTAATCAAGAAGGTAATTCAAACACGATCCGTAAGGATGTACTCACGTATACTGAACGTCGTTTGACAAACCTGCTTCTAGGTGGAGAACACAGCTTTGCCTCAGGAAACTGGAATCTCAACTGGAAGATCGCTCCCAGTTTGTCTGCGGTGGATGACAAGGACTTTAGGGTGACACCTTTTAGGCTGGATAGTGGAGTTCCCACGGTAGAACCGTCAGAATCTGGTGAACCTACACGTTTATTCCGTGAACTGGATGAAATTAGTGCGCCGGTAAAAGTTGATCTGGACAACCGCCACAAACTGTTCGGTAGTCCGGCAAAATTAAAATTTGGTGGAGGGTTTACCTATAAGCGCAGGCAGTTCCTGGTAGATCAATACTCCTTTATCTTACAAAACTTCCAGAGTGTGGATTTCAATGGTGATCCTAATGCAATCCTTGCTCCAGAAAATATCTACGATCCAGCGACCCGATCTGGAGTCGCGGCTAGATCTGATTTTAACGACGCAAACAATTTTGAATCTCAAATCACCATAGGAAGTGCTTATGCATCAGAGGAGTTCCAAATCTCTGAAAGACTTAAATCTGTTGTGGGATTAAGGGTAGAGAAATTTGACTTGCTCTATACGGGGGTTACTACAAACAACATACGTTTCGACAACCAAAAGTTTATCGACAAGCTGGACCTGTTCCCTAGCGTTAACCTGATCTACGACCTTAATGAAGCGGGAGATTATAAGATGAGGGGGTCGTACTCCAGGACCACGGCTCGTCCGTCTTTTAGAGAAGCATCAGAAGCTGAAATCTTTGACCCTATCTCAAACTTTTTCTTTATAGGTAACAGCGATATCCAGCCCACTTATATCAACAACTTTGACATAAGGGCAGAAAAGTATGCCGAGGGTAGTGACTTCTACGCCATAAGTGGTTTTTATAAGGATTTTAAAGATCCGATCGAGCTTAGTTTCATACGCGAGGCAAATGGCCAGTTTACGCCGCTCAACCTGGGAGATGCTACTGTTTTTGGTGCCGAGATAGAAATACGCAAGAACCTAGGATTTGTGGAGGCTCTCGAGAACTTCAACGCTACGCTCAACGTATCTGTAATTGAATCCCAGCAAAACTACAGCGAGGACGAGGAGGAAAACCGACGCGATACCCTACGCGACGGTCAACAACTGGAAGACGATCGACCATTACAGGGGCAATCCCCTTATTTGATCAACGCGGGACTGGTTTATGAAAATGAATCAGAATTGCGTCTGGGAGCGTTCTTCAACGTACAGGGTAGAACCTTGCAAATTGTGGGAGCAGGGGATGTGCCAGACGTTTACACCCTACCCTTCAACTCGCTTAACTTTAATGCCAGTAAGAGCTTTGGAGATAAATTCAAGCAAACCATCTCCGTTAAAGTAGAGAATTTACTGGGTGATGATGTCGAGTCTGAATATGAGTTCTTCAATGCAGAGAACCGTGTATTTGCATTGCGCAGTCCAGGAACTGCCTTTTCCGTAAGTTACGGGGTGAAGTTCTAGTAGCAACATTTAATAGGATTCAAAGCCATCTGTAATAGGTGGCTTTTTTTATGGCGTGACCACAGGGGTCGGGCTTTACGATACAATTCCTCGTTCCATAATCTACAATTATGGTCCTGCGGGATTTCCACTACAATCCCTCACGCAAGTTTTAAAAAGACGCGTAGTGGTTCGAAGCAAATCGAGTTTCTTAGTGGGAGATTACCAGTAAAGTAGGTCTACATAATCTGGATGAGCTTTTATTATAAAGTTTAGAGATAAGCATTTAAGGTAGCCAATTGTATCCAGGCTTTAAGTTGCAACCCCTCGCATGTTTTCAGGCCACGGGGTTTTAAATGCGATCCATTACGCAAATTTTAAAAAAATGTGCGGTGGGCTGTAGCATATCGATTTTCTTAATACAACTTATCAATAAAGGAAGTTTAAAAAGTCTTTAACGAGTTTTAAATGTCAAATTCAGAAAGAATTAATCCAACTAATCACTTATGGATTAGATAGAAAACTCCTTTTAAACATATGCAGTATCTAGGTATTACAATGATTTTGCATTTAAAACTACTGGAAGAAACGATGAAATGCTCTTATGTTTACTTGCGTAAGTCTGCAATTTAAAAAGTATCCTACGCGTTAGGGATAGTAGCGTAAATCCTTATGGTGAGGTACGAGCCAAAAGATTGCAGCGTATAGCCCGACCTGTCTTTAAAAGACAGGTAACGCCCAAATCAGTACCAGGGATAGCAACGGTAAGGTTTCCCTTTTACTTAACCTATCTTTCAAAATTGCCGCTATAGACACTCACTACTTGAAGGTTGCCGGCGATCATTTATACCTTGTTTCAACAATCTCATTTCTGATAAGTTTACCTATGACTTACTTTATATGAATAACTATGTGGTCTAAATTCATAGCAGTTTGGAAGCCCTATTTGAAAATATCAACAGCGCCTCGAAGTTTATCATTAAAAGAATGGGCAGTGAGGTGAGTATCAAATTAGGCAGTACTATTTTATGATACTTTTACTACAGTTAGGGAATTGAGTAACTCGTGGGCGGCAGGATTGCATTAATCATAACAATGGCGTAACATATGGCAACCTGCAAAAGCCGATTTTTGCAAATCGTTTAAAACACAGCTAAATGTCTGACATCTATATCTATATGCTCATCATTCTTGCCGGACTGGCAATAACTGATCTAGTGGTAGGTGTAAGTAACGACGCCGTTAATTTCTTGAACAGTGCCATAGGATCCAAAGCGATCAATTTCAAGACCATAATGATCATCGCGAGTATAGGAATTGCTATGGGTGCACTGTCCTCCCAGGGTATGATGGAGGTGGCTCGCAAGGGAATTTTCAATCCCGGAGAGTTCATGTTTGACGAGGTGATGATCATTTTCATGGCGGTTATGATAACTGATGTGCTGTTGCTTGATTTTTTCAATACCATGGGACTTCCCACATCGACGACCGTTTCCATTGTCTTTGAACTACTGGGTGCGGCGGTATGTGTATCACTTATAAAAATCAACAATACAGATGGCGTGAGTTTTCTGGATCTGGGTAATTATATCGCTACAGATACTGCGGTAACCATTATTCTGGGCATCTTGTTATCTGTGGTGATTGCGTTTACGGTAGGAGCCATAGTGCAGTTTTTGTCCCGGTTGATGCTGTCGTTTAACTATCCTCAAAGACCACAGTATCTGGCGGGGGTATTTGGGGGATTATCACTCACCTCGTTGTTTTATTTTATCATAGTAAAGGGTCTTAAAGGATCTGATCTGGGTGCTGTTACCGTTTGGCTTGCATCGACAGATGTGACCTCGTTACTCGCCTATGCGTTGACGTTCTGGATGATCTTCAGCTTACTATACGTGTATGTGCTCAAGTGGGATATTTACCGGTTGATCATCATACTGGGTACCTTTGGCCTGGCGATGGCTTTTGCCGGTAATGACCTGGTAAATTTTATAGGCGTTCCCATAGGTGCGTATCAAGCCTGGGAATATGCAGAGAGTACTGGCCTGCTTGCCAGTCAGATTTCCATGGAAAGCCTGGGCGGTAAGCTGCCTTCTAATAAGTTGTTGCTTGTCGCAGCTGGTGTGATTATGGTGGCAACGCTATGGTTTTCTTCAAAGGCGCAGGCCGTGGTAAAAACATCAGTTGATCTGGCGAGGCAGGACAGCGGTACAGAACGGTTTAAGGCAAATGCGCCCTCTCGCTTTCTCGTACGCTACTCGCTACTGGCTGCCGAGGCCATTCAAAGAATCGTACCGGAAAATACCGCCAACTATATTGCTGCCAGGTTTGAGAAGAAACCGGAACCTGCGGTGGTGCCTAAACACCAGGAACGTCCCGCTTTTGATTATGTGCGAGCATCTGTCAACCTAATGGTGGCAAGTGTCCTGATATCTATTGCGACCTCTTATAAATTACCGCTTTCCACCACCTATGTAACTTTTATGGTAGCTATGGGAACATCGCTGGCAGATCGTGCCTGGGGAACTGAAAGTGCAGTTTTTAGAATTGCGGGAGTTCTCAACGTGATAGGAGGATGGTTTTTTACGGCTTTCAGCGCGTTTACCGCTGCCGCCATATTTGCCTATATTATTTACCTGGGTGGCATTTATGCGGTTGTGGGTCTGGTGCTACTTGCTGTGTTTCTAATCGTCAGAAGTTTCCTGGCGCACAAGAAATCATTGAAGCAAGAGCAGGTCACTAACGAACTTAAAAAAGCCGAGAGCAAGAATATCCAAGGGATCATTGATGAAAGCTCTGTGAATGTCGCAACGGTTTTCAAACGCTCAAAGAGGATCTATAAAAATACGCTGGACGGTCTTATCGCACAGGATCTAAGCATCCTTAAAACGTCCAGAAAAGAAAGCAAAAAACTGGGGACCGAGATTGATGATTTGCGCAACAACATCTATTTCTTTATTAAGAACCTAGAAGAAAATAGTCTGGGAGCCAGTAACTTTTACATTGAGGTATTGGGTAACCTGCAAGATATTTCTCAATCGATCTCATACATAAGCGATGCCAGTAGTACCCATATAAGCAACAACCACCGCAGTCTTAAATTCACTCAAATACGTGATTTAAAAGAGATCATTTTAAGCATTCACGAGATTCTGGATGAGAGTGAGGAAATTTTTAAGGAAAAAAGATTTGCAGATTTGGAATCGATCATGGTGGAAAAGCGGGAGCTTATAGAACTGGTCAACGCAAAAATCGACAAGCAGGTGAGCCGCACCCGCAATGATGAGGAATCGCCAAAGAACACAACGCTTTACTTCAGTCTTCTGTTAGAAACTAGAGACTTGATGAATGCCACGATGAAAGTTGTAGAGCAGTACTACCGCGAGCACGACGTGACTACCTAATAGCTAGGATAGGCGCCCTGGAAAGTGTATGCTTATTACGATGACGTATATTTAGTGCATTGTTCTAAGACCAATTTTATGAAGCTGCACTTCACTATTTGCCTACTAGTGTTCTTAGGTACTATTAATGCTCAGAGCGATACTTCTAGAATCATTACCCAAACCGTTAATAGCGTTGTTGAGAAAGACTGGAACCAGCAGGTAGAATTTACCTCTAGCCAAGCATATAAGTTAAGTTTTTTTCCAGTTTCAGTCCAGAATACATGGAATGGGGAAAGTATGAAGTCGCTACAACTCGTACTTAATACGGGTAAGCGACATATATTCTACACCGCCTACCTCGATAAGGAGGAAGCAATCCATCTCAACCGATTGTTAGTAGAAAAAGCCATTCCCTACCTTAATACATCACCTGACTATAATTCCTTGCAATCCATATACAAAGGTAAAGAAATTTCGCTGACGTTTTATGTTCATGAGAAGGAGAGAAGACTGATGGTTTTTTTCAAGGATCAGTTTAATGTAGAAGGTAAGCCACTTACATTCTGGACAGAGAGCCAGGCAGAGAAGGTTAGGGACCTATCAAAAATGTTGTCCAAAAACTTTGAGTAAGCTTATCTCAGACTCAGCAAGTCATTGCCCCAGCTGGGATAGGTAAAGATGTTGTCTTCAAACTGCGTCATGGTCATTCCAGCCTTCATGGCGAGAGCAAAGAGATTGATCTGCTCTGCGGCGTCGGGGCCTACAATATGAGCTCCTAATAGGTTTTCAGTTCCCTTCTCGACGATTAATTTAAATGCGTAGCATTCACCATTAACGCGCTTTAAATTGTAAAAGCCTGAAGCGTCTTTTTCTATTACCTCAATGCTCTTGTTTTGATCTAGTGCATCATGTTCCGTCATACCCACGCTGGCACACTCTGGAAAGGTGAATGCGGCGCTGGGAATGATGTCGATGTCAATAGTAGCAGGTTCACCCTTCAAGTTTTTTGCGACGGTAACTGCTTCCCTGGAACTCAATGGTGTGAGTGGAATGTGTTTTGAACTTACATCGCCGCAAGCATAGATATGGGAATGTGTAACGCTTTGCAGCCTGTTATTGACTTTGATCCCTGCATCAGCAGTCTCTAGATTAATTTTGTCCAGGCCCAATTGATCAATTTGCGGCACCCGACCTGAGCAGTTGAAGACTAGGTTACTCTCGACTTTAAACTCCGCACCGTCTTTTTTATAAATTACCGTATAGTCGTCAGCTCCGTTTTTGACTACTTCCTTAACATCCGCTTGTTTTACGATATTGATACCTGCATTTGCTGCGGCTTCTTCTATTTTGTCAGCACAGTAAGGTTCAAATGGAGAAAGAATATGAGGTCCTTTTTCAATGATGGTTATCTTGCTTCCCGCTCTGGATAACATATTGCCAAATTCCATACTGATGTATCCCGCTCCTACAAATAAGATTTCTTTGGGAGGGTTTTCAAGTTCAAAGAACTGCTCATAATCCACCATGTGTTCTTCTCCAGGAATATCCAGTTGCATGGTTTTCATACCCGTAGCAATGACAAAATGATCTGCCTGTATATGTTTGCCATCCAGATCTACCGTATGTGGTCCCACAAATTTTGCTTGACCTTCAAGACAGGTGATCCCGGCTTCTTTTAAATCTTCTCTTGTCGCCCTGGGCTTACCATTAGTATACTCTCTAGCATGTTGAAGGGCTTCTCTCCAGTCAATTTCAATAGAGCCTTTAAGGCCTTTAGATTTGAGATTTTGCGCAGCGTGATAGGCTTGAACCGGTGCAAGCACTAATTTTTTGGGATCACATCCACGTAATGAACAAACCCCTCCATATTCACGCTTGTCAATGATGGCAACTTTTAAGCCGTGCTTTGCGCACTCTTTTGCCACACCCTGACCAGCAGATCCACTCCCAAAAACAAACACGTCAAATTTTTCCATGGAATAAAAGTATGCGACGGGAACAGCTTAGATTGCTAAGACTGTTTTAAAGGTTTGACCTTGATCCATTTTATGCACCACTCTGGATATAAATGCCATAGCAGTACACAACACGATTGTAATTCAAAATTTCGAAGACTAGTAGCCATTAATTCACAGATCAAATGATGATTCTAAGAACGATGTTATACGCCAACCTCACAAATTCTACAGCTTGAGTATACCTGAAACTCTACGATATAATGGAGAACAACCTAAATATCGTGCGGAATTCTGTCTATAATTTTGATAAACAACGCGGTAGAGTCTGTGAAGTAAATTTTAGTAAATGAAGCAATTCAAGATTATTCTCATTAAAGAGTTCTCGCAGGCTTTCTTTCTGTTATCATTTGCTAATTAAGTTGCTTAAAACATTTAAAAGGCTATAAATAAATAGATATCATTTTTGTATCTGCGATTCTGCTTTATTTTACAAGGAACCGGATCTAGAGCATTGCTGGTTGCGGTTTAATCAACTACCGGCTTTAGTTCTCTTAACTCAGTCCACTATTGCAGCTAGCATTGTGTAAATATCAATCGTGGTTATGCTTTCTATAATTAAGCTATCCCATTAACAAATAACTATCATACAGTTAACGCTGTGGGTTGTTCACGCCAGTATCTTTGTTGCATGGCGACGATTACAACACTTCTAGAAACCTATCACCAGACTACCCAACTCAAAAACTTGCGGGAATTAATTGCCCTGCCGCAAGGCAGGACCAGCATTAGTGGGCTTAATGGTAGCGCGGTGTCCATGGTGCTGACCAGTCTTTTTGGCCAGACGGATAAGCCGTTCCTGTTGCTCTGTAATGATAAGGAAGAGGCTGCTTTTTATCTCAACGACCTAGAAAAGATGGTGGGCGACAAAGACGTGCTGTTTTACCCTGCCAGCTACCGCCGTCCCTACCAGCAGGATCAGGTAGATAACGCAAATGTCCTGTTACGTGCCGAGGTGCTGAACCGTATCAACTCGCGCCGTAAACCAGCGATTATTGTGTCCTATCCCGACGCACTTTTTGAAAAAGTCGTCACGCGTAAAGAGCTGGAAAAAAACACACTCAACATCGCTGTGGGCGACCAGATCAGTATTGATTTTGCTAATGAGGTGCTGTTTGAGTACAAGTTTAAGCGGGTAGATTTTGTGACCGAACCAGGCGAATTCTCATTGCGCGGTGGAATCCTGGACGTGTTCTCATTTTCTAACGATGAGCCGTACCGTATCGAGTTTTTTGGCAATGAGATTGATAGCATCCGCGCCTTTGATGTAGAGACGCAACTGTCTAACAAACAGGTAAAAAAGATTGCGATCATTCCTAATGTCGAGCATAAAAAGAGTGAGGAATCTCGGCAGAGTTTCCTCAAATATCTCTCTAACAAGACCGTCGTATTCTCGATGAATCTTGAGATGTTATATGGCCGTTTAGATCACGCTTTCGCGAAAGCGGAACAAGTCTACAGCAAACTAGAAAATGTAGTAGCCCAGCTGCCACCGGATGACATTTTTACCCGTAGCGAGCTGGTTAATAAACAACTCGAATCATACAATTTGTTTGAGTTTGTCAACAGTAGCGGCGATGTAGCATTTCATACCGCGCCACAGCCATCATTTAATAAGCAATTTGACTTACTGATTGCAGACTTTAACGAGAATACGGAAAAAGGTTATACCAATTACCTGTTCTGTGATACCGCGCAACAGATCAAGCGTTTCAAAGACATTTTTAAAGATATGGACGCGCAGGTGCAGTACGAGCCGGTCACGATGTCCATTTATCGCGGGTTTATCGACCACGGGCAAAAAATCGTTTGTTATACCGACCACCAGATTTTTGACCGGTATCACAAGTTCCACCTGAAGAATGGCTATGCCAAAAAGCAGGCGATCACCCTCAAAGAACTCAACACACTAGAAATAGGCGATTATGTAACGCATATCGACCATGGGATCGGGAAATTTGGCGGGCTGCAGAAAATCGATGTGAACGGTACCCAGCAAGAGGCGATCAAATTGATCTATGGCGAGCGGGACATTTTGTATGTATCCATCCACTCGCTGCACAAGATCACGCGGTATTCCAGTAAAGACGGTAAGCCACCCAAAGTTTACAAACTAGGTAGCCCAGCCTGGAAGAAACTAAAAGCCAAGACAAAGAAAAAGGTAAAGGAAATTGCCTTTGACCTGATCAAATTATACGCAAAACGCCGCTCGCGTAAGGGCTATCAGTACAATCCAGACGGTTATCTACAGAACGAGCTAGAGGCCAGTTTCATTTACGAGGACACGCCCGACCAGAGCACCGCCACAGCCGATATTAAGAACGATATGGAAAGCGACCGCCCCATGGACCGGCTGGTTTGTGGTGATGTGGGTTTTGGTAAGACTGAAGTAGCGATACGTGCTGCCTTTAAGGCTGCGGTAAACGGTAAGCAGGTCGCGGTGCTCGTGCCTACGACCATTCTAGCATTTCAACACGCCAAAACATTTAGAGAACGCCTGGCAGACATGCCCGTAAAGGTGGATTACCTGAACCGTTTTAGAACTGCCAAGGAACGCAAAGGCGTCCTTGCGGGCATAGAAGACGGCAGCATAGACATTGTCATAGGGACGCACCAGCTGGTGAGTAAAGCAATCAACTTCAAGGATCTGGGATTGTTGATCATAGATGAAGAACAAAAATTTGGCGTCGCGGTAAAAGACAAGCTAAAAACGCTTAAAGAAAACATCGATACACTCACACTTACGGCAACGCCCATACCGCGCACGCTACAATTCTCGTTGATGGCAGCGCGTGACCTGAGTGTGATCAAAACACCACCGCCCAACCGTCACCCGGTGGAAAGTAAGGTGGTGCGATTTAATGAAGAAATCATACGCGATGCGGTGAGTTATGAGGTCTCTCGGGGCGGGCAAGTATATTTTGTCCACAACCGTATCGAGAATATTACAGAAGTCGCGGGCATGATTCAGCGCAGCGTTCCAGATGCCAAAGTCGCCATAGGCCACGGGCAGATGGACGGTAAAAAGCTAGAAGAACTCATGCTGGCGTTTATGAACGGCGAGTTTGATGTTTTGGTTTCTACCACGATTATCGAGAGTGGGCTGGACGTGCCTAATGCCAATACCATTTTTATCAACAACGCCAATAATTTTGGACTGAGCGACCTGCACCAGATGCGTGGCCGGGTGGGACGTAGCAATAAAAAGGCATTCTGCTATTTTATCACTCCGCCGTACGAGGTAATGACTGAGGATGCGCGCAAGCGCATTCAGGCCGTCGAGATGTTCTCTGAACTGGGCAGCGGTTTTAACATCGCCATGAAAGATCTGGAAATACGTGGTGCTGGGGATATTTTGGGCGGCGAGCAGAGTGGTTTTATGAACGAGATAGGCTTTGACACCTACCAGAAAATCCTTGCCGAAGCGATAGAAGAACTTAAGGAAAACGAGTTTGCCGACCTGTACGATAAACCATCAGACATCGATATAGACCACGTAAAAGAAGTCACGATAGACAGCGATTTTGAACTGCTCTATCCCGACAGTTACATCAACAGCGTGACCGAGCGACTGGCGCTGTATTCCAAACTTAACGAGGTAGAAAACGAGAAGGGACTAGAAAAGTACAGGAAAGAGCTGGAAGACCGTTTTGGCGAGTTGCCCCAAGAAGCTGAGGATCTATTGACCAGCGTACGCATCAAGTGGCAAGCAACCAAAATAGGACTGGAAAAGATCGTCATGAAGCAGGGACGTTTTATAGGCTACTTTATCGCCGACCAGCAGTCCAACTTCTACCAGAGCCCCGCATTTATGAACGTGATGCGCGCCGTACAGAGCAACCCACAGATCCTAAAAATGAAGGAAAAGAAAACCCGCGCTGGATTAAGGTTATTGCTTACTAGCGAGAACGTAAAGGATATGAATAGGGTAATGCAAATATTGCAGGTACTGGTGCCTAAAGAAGCAGTAGTAACCTCCTAGGTTAAATGTGATTTGTAGTGGTTACGCTTTCGCGAAAGCGGAATTCTCAATGAGCTATTAGGATGTTTAAGTTTTTTTTTGTAGGTTTATTCTACCTGAGCTACAACCTGCATGAATTCATTCTCTCGCTCTCGCCTTAAGTATTCAATTATATTGAGTGTTTTCACACTATTCCTATTAGTGGGTTGTAGTAAGGATGAACTGGAGCACATCGACAACGATGCCCAGCCAGTAGGAACCCAGGATGCAGTAGTAGAGCATGTTCCCACAGCTTCATTAGGTACGGCAAGTGAACTTGCGGCGCAGTTGCTGCAACCAGCAACGGCGGCTCGAGGAACTTCTGAAAACACACCCCAGTACCAAATCGATCCAGCTGCGGTAAGTTATGTTCATACAGATAGCATCGCGACTAGTTACACTATTCCCATCAAAAAAACAGGCCATACTGGCTTTGAGTTTAGCAATCTGGTCATGGCGGTCGATTCTACCGGTATTATCCAGGCATATATCATGGATTACCGTCCCACACAGGCTTTTATGAATGCCTATGAGCTCGATAATCGCACTTATTTTGAAGGTGATGCCACCTATAGACCGTTTGAGAAACATACGCTGTTGCAAACCGGGTTTGCGTCTAGGGGCGGTTGTACGGCCGAGGTGACCCTCAGGATGTGCAATAATACGGAGGAAGATGAAAATGTATACCACATGGCAACTTCCCGATGCCAAAATCCTAGTGCCATAGTTGTTATGACCTTTACCGTCTCGGTAAGTTGTACCGGGCCTACTGATTTTACATGGCCGGACCGTTCCATTATGCCAGAGGTTGAGCAAGGTGGCGGTGGTGGTTCATCCACGGCTCCCACTCCCGGGGACACCTGTAGAGAGAGTGGTGCTATGGGCGATGTAGGGATTTTTAACAACGGGGTATGTACGCTGGGCGGGGAGGAACTGTCCAATGGGACAATGGTTTTTATTGAAGAACTGGAGGAAGAACTTAAAACCTGGATCAACCATGAAGACCAGGAGGAACTGCGCGAGGAGATTGATGCTTTTTTAAAGGAAGAGGGCTTTAGTGAGGAGGCCAAAGAATTTGCAAGGGAAGCAATCAAAGCTGTTAAAGATGGTGGAGAAGTGGATTTTGAGAATAAATCAATTTATGATGTAACCGTCCCAGTCTGTTTAAAAGATATTGTTGATCGGTTTAAACCACAACACTTTGATGGATTGAATACGGGCAATTTTGATTTAGCGTTAAAACAACAACTGAATGTTGCAACAACTACTTTAAGCCTCTTTGATAATATTGGTGGGTATGGATTCAAATTTACTTCGACTCCAGGAACACCTATTTCAAATGGGAATGTGCCAAACGGTACTACAACAGCTTCTTTTTCTAATGTAAATGGTAGTTCTAGGTTATCGATGATTACTATAAACATAGATTCAGGCTACATTATTGCTGCGACTGACTTGGGAATTGCCAGAACTGTAATTCATGAACTTGTTCACGCTTATTTGTTTTATACTGTCGATAGTGATCCAAATAGTAGTTTATCCCAAAAGCTTGATCTTGCTATTAGTGATGCAAATAACAACGCATCAGCAGGTCAACACAATTTAATGTCAGATCAATTTGTGGGAGCAATTGCAATTGCGCTAGAAGCCTGGCATAATAACCCGAGAACTAATCCAGATGTTTATGATAATATGGCATGGAGTGGTGCGATGATGT
The DNA here is from genome assembly GCA_049647945.1 of Nonlabens sp. GTDB lineage: Bacteria > Bacteroidota > Bacteroidia > Flavobacteriales > Flavobacteriaceae > Nonlabens. The sequence continues at coordinate 49,488 of JBARYP010000059.1, forward strand.
TGAGTGCGGCATTCGGTTCTAAATTGCAAGATTTTCAAGAACAAATAGAACAGCGCAATGCAGCCGAAGAAGGTAGGCTGCCAATGAACCCCAACATTGCTCCCGTTGCGGTAATTGGAATGAATACATGTCAATGATGAATAGGTTTATACTTACCTTTTATTTGGTTTTGGGATTTATTGGATATTCCCAAAGCGATTACTATGTCGCGGCTCATGAGATAGCCAACCATGTCTACAGAGGCGGTACCTATAAAATGAACCAAGAATTCAGCTTGCCCAAGGATTCCGAAGACTTTAAAAATACCAGGGAATTTCAAAAGATAATCGAGTTTCTGTTTTGGAGGGGCAGGTTTTATTATAAAAACGAGCCAGGAGAGGATACGATTATTGTTGATTTTAATGACCATCCAGAGCTTCTAGACAGGAATTCATGGCGGGTTCCTGAAAAATGTAATGAGAAGGACCTACCATTCTGGAATCCTTTGATGATTCCCAATGTAAATTTGAAAAGCAAGAAAGAGATTGACGAACTCGAGAAAAGAAATAAGGTGACCAAGGTTTTTTGTTTGTTGTACAATGGCGAGTTTGTTTTATTATGTAATGGGTTAGGAGAACCATTTTCAGTAAGATTTTTCAGGATTCGTGACGATAAATATCAACTGGTTGCGGGATTTGTAGGTTTTAGATAGCGGGTTGCCAAGTGGTAAGCTGGTATGGTGTGGAACAAAGACGTTTCGGGTAATTGCCACTACACCAGTACAGGTAAAAACCCGTTATTTACTATAGTAATTGAGTGGCTTATAAAAATTGCGGAATCCAAGTTAACTAGAATAAATTTACGAAAGTCAAATTTGGTACTGCGACAATTGACTTTGAGGAACTCCTGCTTTCAATCTGATTCCGATTGCTTATGTCCTAAACGGGGCTAGTGAGACTTAGGTAATAATCAATAGTGATTATCAACAAGCAGGTTGTTCTGGTCATGTTAATGTCATAATTGATGGAGAATGCATAAGCGGTGCGTATACAACACCCCCTGGAGGCGTGAAAAGCATACATATATGGACACTAAATTAATAGGATGAAAAATTTTGCTTTGCTTTTTATCTTGATGGGTTCTTGTGTTTCACAAGATGTAGATATCCCTCGCGAAGATTTTGTACAAGCCTATAAAGAAGGTGTATTTATGGGTTGCCTCGACAAAGCCCATGATGGGAAATTCAGCAAATTTCTGTGGGAAAATAATGATTTGTCTACCGCACCAACCGTTGCTGTTCTCCAGCATTCTGAATTATCCAGAGCTGAGGGTCACGGTGCCGAATTTTCCAAAACCATCAAGCCACATAAGTATGCAGATTACGAGGGTCGCAGCCCATGGTTTACTGGGTGTTTGAGATATGCATTTCAATCCCGTGAAATGGACAGCATTGCAAATGCGGAATATGATCGCAAGTTCAAAACAAAAAGGTAGATTGCCAGACTCTAAAGATGGAAGAGAAGAAGACACGCGCCGGCTTGCGACTGCTACTCACCAGTAAAAAGGTGCGTTATGTAAACCGCGTACTGGACAAATTCAAAGTACTGCGGCCATATGTTTATGATAAAATGGCATGGAGTGGTGCGATGATGTCGAGTATGGCATTCGGTTCTAAATTGGCAGAGATTCAAAGACAAATTGAAAAGCGTAATGCAGCCGAAGAAGGTAGGCTTCCAACGGATCCTACTATTACTCCCGTTGCGGCAATTGGATTAAATAACTGTCATTGATGAATAGGGCTATACGTACATTGTTTCTGGTCATGGGATTTATTGGCTATTCCCAAAGCGATTACTATATCGCGGCTCATGAGATAGCCAACCATGTCTACAGAGGCGGTACCTTTAAAATGAATCAAGAATTCAGATTGCCCGAGGATTCCAATGACTTCAAAAACACTAGGGAATTTCAGAAAATAATTGAGTTTCTGTTTTGGAGGGGCAGGTTTTATTATAAAAACGAGCCAGGAGAGGATACGATAATTGTTGACTTCAAGGATAATCCAGAGCTTTTGGACAGAAATTCATGGAGGGTTCCTGAAAAATGTAACGAAAAGGACTTGCCCATCTGGAATCCTTTGATGATTCCCAATGTCGATCTTATGAGCAAGAAAGAGATTGAAGAAACTAAGAATAAAAATAAGTCGGCAAAGGTGTTTTGTTTGTTGTACAACGGTGAGTTCATTTTGCTATGTACTGGCTTTTCAAAACCATTCTCAGTAAGGCTTTTCAGGATTTGTGGTGACAAATACCAACCAGTCGGGGGATTTACAGGTTTTAGATAGCGGGCTTGCATATCTCTAGCAATTATTGAATAGAATTTAGACGCGTGGGTTGTTTGATAGCGGGCCGCAAAATATCTAAGCGTATATAACAAGCGTGCCAATTGAAAAAACGGTGTAATAAATAGAACAATGCCCGGTTGAAATACTATCACATTACTTTCGATATTAGCCTCGAAATAAGGTTTAGATACGACCAATCTAAATTTTCCGGATTTTTGGAGTATAGTCCGAAAGATAAAATTTCAGTAAGGTAATTATGAATATATTCAATCCGCAGTACGGTAGTTTGTTCTCCAATTATGGTTATGGAATAGAGACTCTTTCTGATATAGGTAATTCACTTGATTATGTTATGGATGAAAATTCTTCAGATGCAGCATTTAGAACAATCGTTGAAGTAGTTATCGAATTATACGACAACAATTTTATCACTATACACTCATGGGATCCAGCTATAAAGAATCCCAAGTACTCTTTTAAATCTACAAGAGATTTAGGAGAATACATCCTTAACGAGGTTTTCAAACAAGATGACTGGACAGGTAGACAATATGGTATAGCCCTGTTCATGTACACCCCTGAATATTTAGAAATACTCAAACAAAACAACATTGACATCAATACAGACTGGGACTGGTTCAACAATGAATTTGTTCCGGATATTCCTAGACTTATGAATGAAAAGAAAATCGAGTGTCTGGATTGAATAGGGGTGGTATTAATTATAGTGTTAAAATATGGTTTAACTTCAGCCAATCAAGCAGGCGTCCCAATATACTTGCGGTAGGAATAAATAATTATCAGTAGTAATGAAATACCTTGTCTTGTTTTTCACAATTTTTCTATCAAGCATATTCTATGGATATTCACAAATAAATTATTATCAGGATAGTCATAAGGCTTTGGACTACATCTATAGAGGATCTCATGGTTACTCGAATTCAAAATTTGACCTATGTAATAAATCTGAATCTTTGAAAACAAAGAATTATTTTAAAATATTGATCAATCAAATAGCTACACGTTCATTTAGAAGTAGAGATAGTCTGACGGGCAATCTAGTTTACATAAAGAAAAACGCCGCCGAAAAAGCCCTGTTGTCTGATTCATCAAAATGGACTGTGCCCGAAAAATGCTCAAAATGCTCACCAATAAAATGGAATCCTTTGTTAGTGTCTAATCTCTCGTTTTTAGCTCCGGAAGAATTGATAATTAAAGGAATTTCAAGAAGTGTAGAAATTCAATCTATTCTAATGAATGGCAATCATCTAATGGTTACCACAGGAAGAAAGTATTTCGTAACACGTATTTTTGAGAAAATAGGAGATACCTTGTATCCTCGTTTTGCATATTCTAACCGACCTTTTGTAGAAGAATAATTTGATTTGCTGAATATTTTATAGCATTTATATAAAGAATTGTATTTTGATAACGAGGATGGAACTTACACAGTATTTCCTACCGTATGGCAAGACCCACCTAATATGATTACTGTTGATTAGTAATCTGAATTAAAATTGAAGATTTAGTTCAATTATAAAACGAAAGTGATGAGCTACAGATCTATCCACTTTAGTACCTACAACAGACCAATAAGACTATTAACAACCATTTTTATAGTATTCTTATTAGCCCTATGTGATAGAACATACAGTAAGCTATATAGAATTAATGATTTTAAACAGGATAATGTAATAACTACATTTGTGAGCCATGATGACTATGGTGCAATGACGACGATTCAATGGGAAATTACAGGAACTATAAGTGATACTATTACTTTTTATAACAATAAGATTGCTCCAGACCAACTACCAATAAAAATTGGTCCTGGGCAATATTATGGCGGTTATGAGGAAAAGGTTGTTATTACAACCAATGATGGTACTGTAGGTGAGATTGAAGTTAAAGTTAGTGTCTGGTGATTTAGTTGAAAGTTAACAAGAATATTCATATTGTTCATTTTTGAAAAGTCTCAAGCTTAAACTATGGATCAATCAAGGTTCTCCAGGCGATTTACGACAGGAAATTGATGATTTTTTTGAAGAGTAGGGGTATAATAAGGAGGCAAAACTCTTTGCAGAGGAAGCTGTAAAAGAGAAAAAAGAGGATGACGATGTTGAAATTGAATGGGAGGATAGAATAATAAAATCAAAGGAGTTTAAAGACAATCCATGCTTAAGTGGCGTACTAGGCGATCTTGATAGAAATTCCATTGCATCTGAATACTTAGAAAATTTTGGAGATGTAAATCCAGTTTCACATCTTAAATTTTCTGTAGGTGTTGACTCTACCTATCCTGATGCTAACGCTGTTACCTATCCCCCAAATAACTATTTAATTGAAATTAAATTTAATCCTAATAAACTCAATAGACCTCGTACTGAAATTGCAAGAACTTTCATGCACGAAATTATTCATGCAGAAATTTATAGGAAGTTATTGTCTATAGCAAATCAGCCCAATATTCCTTGGACTGCTGCGACCATTGAAGCTTTAAGAAATAGTTTTCCTGGTCTGCATGATAATTATACACGTTATTGGCTAAATATACCATTTGGTCAAACTATTGGAGATGTACAACATGAGTTAATGGCAAATCACTATATTTCGACTATAAAAAATATGTTAGAGAACTTTGATGCAAGGCTCAGTCCATTACAGTCTGAAGCGTTAGCATGGTCTGGATTAAAAGCGGATACTAATAGGAGCATAGCTGCTTTTTTAGATTCAAATACTGGCTTAATAGTTGATCTTGCGGGGAATAACATTTCTACAACTGCCTGGTCAAATCTTTCCAGTTCAGAACGAGTTCAATTTAACAATACTCTTCTACAATACATCTCAAACCAAAATATACTATGTCAATAGTCTCATTATTTCAAAATATAATAATATTCCCTCTTCTATTTTTAATAAATTTTAATCAGGATGGTGAGTGCGTATGCATCACAAATGATGCTGAAATTGACGAAAGGATTAGTTTTATTAACAATAATAACTCCGATGGAGATTTTCTACTTATTAAAATGAGAACAATAGATAGAAAAATATGGCATTCACAGCCACCGCAGAACTCATATTTATTTAAAATAGATAGTACTCAAAATATATTGTCTCAGAAGCACCCTAGAAATTGTATTCCTATAGATAGTATTTATGATCGTAAAGAAACGTTGACTGGCAGCAATGTAGTTTTGAGAGTTAAGAAGAGTAACTACTGGGTAATTTATTATGGTACAAAAACTAAATCTATTATACACAAATAATTTTACATATTTCTTGAGTTTCAATACTGCATATAGCTAACTTGATTACATATGGAGTTCTGTTTTTTCCCTACATACTTCTGTATATTCTCAAAAATGAATTATTAATAACCCTGCTTGTCTATGAAAAATCTATTGATCCCCATACTCTTGAGCTCCATTGGTATGGGCTGCTCTGCTCAGCAACCCATGTTAAGGGAGTATCTGGAAATATATGAAAACAGGCTAAGACCAACCACCTGTTTTGAGAATGAAATTAAGCATAGAAAAGCTATTGATTCAAGTCTATACCAAGTGTTGTTACGTGATCTAAAAAAAAATGATAGGGAAGCACTACCGATTGTTACGGACGATTGGGAACAATTACATGATCAATTTGAAAACTTGAATATTAGCGATATATTGAATGTAAAAGAGCCGCTGGTTACAAAAAAACCTCCTTCACTTTCTAAGTGCCTTACTATTGAAGGTGTGAGAAAGTGTGGTAACTATCTATTAGTTCAAATTGATTATTTATACTTCGTTTCACTAAATCTTTATAAACGGGATACAAGAAACAAGAAGCTAACAAAGGTTTTAATTCGTGACAATTGGATTGGTTCTCGAGAGTAGCTAGTAGGTATAGAATTTAAGTTTATTATAAGTTATGAGAGAAAGAGAAGCTACTTCATGGGTAAGTATGAGAATTACCCTGCCCAAGCGGCAAAGGCTTAAGAAAGCACTCTTTTAATTAGTATTGAAATTGGTTTGCCGCTATCTGTCGGCGGGTTGATTAGAACCATTGGTAACCCTGCTTGTCTATGAAAAATCTATTGATCCCCATACTCTTGAGCTCCATTTGCATGGGCTGCTCTGCTCAGGAATCCATGTCAAGGGAGTACCTGGAAATTCATGAAAACAGGCTAAGACCCACTTCCTGTTTTGAAAATGAAATTGAGCATACAAAACCTATTGATTCAAGTCTATACCAGGTGTTGTTACGAGATCTAAAAAAAAAATGATAGGGAAGCATTACCGGTTGTTCCAAGCAATTGGAATATTCTTGATACCTATGTTACAAAGTTAAAGGTAAATGAAATTCTAGGGGTTAAAGCTCCATCCATTCTAGACAATCGCCCACACTTTCCTAAGTGCTTAATCATAGAAGGGGTAAGAAATTTTGAAAACTATATTTTGATCCAGGTAAAATACCCCCATTTCTTGACACTTCAACTGTATAAAAGGAATGTCACTAATGGGGAGTTAGAAAAGGTGCTGCATCGCAGTAATTCGATTGGATCTCGGGAGTAGTTAGTGGTTAAAGAATTCAGGTAGATAATAATTAGTTATTTTGAACCCCGTTGATAGGTATAAAGATTATTGAAATATGGACAATGAACTGAAATTAACCTTATGCTCTGGCAAATTACTGATATACAGTACGATTCTATTTTTGTTCAGTTTTTCATCAGCTCAAAATAAAGATATAGATGTTCCTAGAAAAGATTTTGTTCAGACTTATAAGGAAGGTGTGTTTATGGGTTGTCTGGACAAAGCACACAAAGGTAAGTTCAGTAAATTTTTATGGGAAAACAATGATTTATCTACGGCGCCTACCTTAGCAGTACTTCAGCATTCTGAATTATCAAGAGCAGAAGCTCTAGGCGCGAAATTCTCAGAGACTATAAAACCATATGAATATGCAGACTATGAAGGACGTAGCCCTTGGTTTACTAGCTGCCTAAGATATGCATTTCAGTCACATCAGGTAGATAGTATTGCAAATAGAGAATATAATATCAAATACAATTCTAAACATTAATTCTAGTATAAAACTACATTACATGGATTAAGTAATTTTCATACAAATTTTAAGTTCCACTACATTTTTAATATTATTTAGCGCCCTAAGGAGTGTAAATCTAAATGGAATTTTTAATCCAGTATACAAGATGAAAAAGGCACCTACCTATCGCAGCCTCAATAAAAGGCAGTAAGGCTTCTAGAAATTGGTTAATTGAAGGATGTTTGATTAGTGTAACCTTGATAAATAAGACAGCTCGATCAGCTCAGGTTCATTTGTGATTTTTTACAATACTTGGTAGCGCTTCAATTTTACTATTACCTGTAACCACCCCACCTTTTTGCCGACTTTTGTATTGTGCAAGAGAATTCTGATACTGGAGTGGTTTATGAGCGCAAAATAATCCACGTAGATATGGATGCGTTCTACGCTAGTGTAGAACAGCGGGACAATCCAGAATTGCGTGGGCAACCAGTGGCCGTGGGCGGTAGCAGCGGTCGTGGTGTGGTTGCCGCGGCTAGTTATGAGGCGCGTAAATATGGCGTGCGTAGTGCCATGCCCAGCGTGACCGCCAGTAGGTTGTGCCCGCACCTCAAGTTTGTCAAGACGCGATTTGACGTTTACCGCGAGGTGTCGCAACAAATAAAAGAAATCTTCCACGATTATACTGATCTCGTGCAGCCGCTATCGCTGGATGAGGCCTATCTGGATGTGACGGAGAATAAATACAGCTTCCCCAGCGCAACGGTCATCGCTTATGAGATACGCCGTCGCATCTATGAAACTACCCAGCTTACCGCAAGTGCGGGAATATCGGTGAATAAGTTTGTGGCCAAAATCGCCAGCGACTACAACAAACCAAACGGTCAAAAAACCGTCCTGCCAGACGAGGTGATCCCTTTTCTGGAAGCTCTCGAGATCAGGAAATTCCATGGTATAGGAAAAAAAACGGCCCAGCGTATGTACCAGCGTGGCATCTTCAATGGGATGGATCTTAAATCAAGATCTCTGGAATATCTGGTAGAACATTTTGGTAAACACGGTGGTTACTACTACAATATCGTGCGGGGTATTCATGATAGCCGGGTTAAACCAGATCGTACGCGCAAATCACTAGGGGCAGAGCGTACTTTTTCAGAAAACATCTCCAGCGAGCTCTTCATGAAGGAGCGCCTGGAACATATAGCTGCAGAGATTGAGAAGCGCCTCGCCAAAAATAAGTTGGCCGGAAAAACCATTACGCTTAAAATCAAATACCGCGACTTCAAGCAGCAAACCCGCAGCAAGACCCTCGATCATTTTATATCCTCAAAGTCCCAGATCCTTAAGATCGCGATAGAGCTGATGGAGCAATCCCGCTTTCGCGAAAGCGTAAGACTTCTGGGCATTACTTTAAGCAACCTCAATAATAAAGAGGATGAACAAAAGGATGTTGAAGTACAATTGCAGTTAGGGTTCTAAATCAATTAATCGGTTTATAAACCTACAATTACCGTAAGTGATGAACTTTATCCTAAGCTTCATTCTCCACAGATCGTATTAATTCAAGTGCTGGAAAATATTGAGCGCTATTCCACTTCTGAAACGCGCAGGGTATTTACCATTCCCTTATCGGTTACCGGCATTGCTGCCAGGTTGATCAGGAAATCCCCTTTATTGACAAAACCTCTTTCATGTGCGATGCGGTTCACATCGGCGATGGTTTCATCTGTACTTACAAACTTGTCGTATTTAAATGCTTTTACGCCCCATAAAAGGCTGAGTTGAGTAAGAATGCGATCATTGTTGGTAAACGTCAACACATGTGCGGCTGGTCGCCAGGCGCTTATCTGGAACGCGGTATACCCAGAATTGGTCATGGTGGTAATCGCTTTGGCGTTCATCTCGTCGGCCATTTTTGCGGCATGGTAACACACAGATTTAGTCACATAGCGCTTAGTCTTGATGTGCGGTGCGCTGTGGGGAACAATAATAAGCGAGCTGTCTTCTACAGACTTACAGATACTCGCCATTTTCTCAATTACCTGCACGGGATATTGCCCTACTGATGTTTCACCAGAAAGCATGACCGCATCTGCACCATCCATAACGCTGTTTGCCACGTCATTGACTTCGGCACGAGTAGGGGTGAGGCTGGTAATCATGGTTTCCATCATTTGTGTCGCTATGATTACTGGGATGCGCGCCTTTTTGGCCTTTAGGACCAGTTGTTTCTGGATTAAGGGTACCTCCTGTGCTGGAACTTCTACACCCAGATCACCCCGTGCCACCATAAGGCCGTCGCAGTAGGCCACGATTTTGTCAATATTCTTTACGGCTTCCGGTTTCTCGATCTTTGCAACGATGGGAATCTTGTAGGCAGAATGCTCTGCAATCAGTTCCTGTAATTCCATGAGATCGCGGCTGTGACGTACAAAAGAAAGCGCCATCCAGTCTACTTCCAGTTCACAGGCAAACTTTGCATCCACCACATCTTTTTCAGTCAATGCGGGTAGAGAAATATTGGTTTGGGGTAGGTTGACGCCTTTTTTGGAACGTAGCGGCCCGCCCTGCAGCACCTTTACCTCTACTTCATTTTCAAGGTCTGTGGATACGACCTCAAATATCAATTTTCCATCATCCAGCAGGATTTGTTCACCTGCCTTTACGTCTTTGGGAAACTGTCCGTAATTCATATACACGCGCTGGGCGGTACCCTTAAATGGTTCACCAGTAGCAAATGTCAAATGATCTCCCGGGTGTACGATCACCTCTTCCTTCATGACGCCTACACGCAGTTTGGGCCCTTGTAGGTCACCTAAAATACCAGTCGCAAAACCGTGTTGTTCATTTAGAGAACGGATCATGTCAACGCGCTCGCGCACCGCTTCATGGTCTGCATGGGAAAAATTGATTCTGAATACATTTACTCCCGCCTCCATCATCTTTAATAAAACCTCTGGGGTTGAGGTGGCTGGTCCCAGGGTCGCGACAATTTTGGTTTTTTTATTTCTAGGCATTATTCAAATGTTAGATAGTCTTGTTTCTTTATTTTAAACTGGTCCAGCTGGTAGCAACTTATAACATGTGGTATGCCGGCGAGTCTGGATAATGTATCTCTAAGTGGGTAGAATTGCGCATCCCTTTCAATTTTGAGTAAGTAGTCGATGTGAGAATATTCTTTAATTAAAGCGGTTTTGATCTGGTTATCGCCATTATTTGCAAATAATCCCGATGTGGTTAAGGTTTTTGACACTCCCCAGGTTCTGTTGAGAACTAGAAACATCTTTGTGTTTTGTGAGCTATCCTCAAAACTGTACAAAGGAAAATTTGCGCTTATCGTACGGGTGCTCACATCTTGATCAACCGCATGCCTACAAAAACTAGAGTTAAGGTATTTGTTGATTTGATAGGCTAGTCGGTAGGGTTCAATTGAAGAATGGATTCCTATCAAGATATATGGATCTTCATAGTTTTCCCAATTTGTCAAAACGTGTACCGGCATAAAAAAGCAATAGCTACAAAGTTAGAAGAAAGAGGGCGTAAGAATGTGACCTAGACGTTATTATGCAGTAAATAATAACGCAAACGTAATAGTAACCGTTTTCTCCTAGAAAGCATTATGTAAACTGAAAAAGCTTCCTGTCTAGTATAGAGCAGGAAGCTTTTGAGAAAAAATAGGTTTGATTTAGGGTTTTACCTCAATCTCTTTAACAAGGTAAACAAATACTGGAAAGTGGTCACTATAGCCACCCGTAAAGTTGTTGCCCACAAAACTACGGTAGGGGTAACCCTTGTACCTGCCAGTCTTGTTAGTCATAAAACTGGGATTGAAGATATGAGCCTGCCAGTAGCGATATCCATCACGTCCTGCCTCATTGAGCAATGGATAGCTCATCATGATCTGGTCAAATATATTGCCGGCATCCCGGTAGGCCAGGGTATTGTATCCATCTTTAAGCATCTGAATGTAAGGATTGTAAATCATCTGTGGTCTTACATCCTCTCTATCTTTTTTTGCATTAAGCGTAACCTTGACGCTTTTATTTATGGGATCATCATTTAAATCTCCCATGGTAATAATCTTTGACATGGCATCGATGCTGTGTAGGCTGTCGATTATTTTTTGATTCAAGGCGGCGGCGGCAACTCTTTTTGAACGGCTGCGTTGTTCACCACCACGACGCGATGGCCAGTGATTGACTATAAAAGTCATTTTATCACCTTCTAGCTCACCGGTAACCACTAACTGGTCACGGGTATAAATGCGATTGCCAGATTGCTGATCGTAAATAAGAAGCTCTCGGGATTGTGAGTTCAAGACTTTAAAGTCAGATTTTTTGTACAGCATCCCGGTATCAATTCCACGGCGATCTGGAGAGTTAAAATGTTCTATTCCATAGTCGAACTCGCGTAAAAGTGGGTGACTCGCTAGATCTTCCAGAACCTTCCTGTTCTCGATTTCACAGACTCCTATAATAGAAGGCGCAGTCTGGGCCTTATCGCTACCTATCTTGCGCAATACCCTCGCCATATTATTGAGCTTTTTCTCATAGACCTCTTGCCTGCGACCCTGGGCCATTTCCATTATGGGACTGGCCTCGTCATTAATACTGGTATCGTCTTCTGTATCAAAAAGGTTCTCAAGGTTGTAAAAAGCAATGGTCTTTACCTTGTATTGTTTTACCGCTTGCTGGGCTGTTGATGTTTCCGCTTTCGCGAAAGCGAGAACAAATAATACTAATGCAATATACTTAAAATCAGTCATTTATAGTTAACTAAGGTTATGTTTGTGTAAAGACTTACCCAAATAGCGCGCCAAAGGTAGGTAACTGTTTAGAAAAACTTATTTTTGCGCCCCATTCATAACAAATTCTTAATATCCTCTTATGAAAGTGACAAATTTGTCGATTAGAATTCTGGGTGTTCTTATGTTGATGACCTCATGGGTCATGGCACAGGAACTGGTAAAAGGTCGTGTAGTAGATGACGTTACTGAGGAGCCCATACCTGGTGTACAGGTGGTTATTAAAGGTCTAGACTTTAAAGCTACTACTGATGCCCAAGGTTATTTTACCCTTACTGGCGCTATTCCAGAAGGGGAACAGCGAGTAGTAGTAACCTTTAACGGTTACTACGTAAAAACCATTCCCATTGTGGTGAACGCCTTGAGTGTGGTTAATCTAGATCCTCTTTATCTGGAACAGGACAATTCAGACGTGGCGCAGTCACAGGGAATTATATCCCTTACAGAGAATGACCTGGCAGACGATGAGAATGCGGCAAACAATATTTCTGGATTACTGCAGGCCACCCGTGACCAATTTTTAAGGGCCGCGGCGTTTGATTTTAGCGCGACTTTCTTTAGGCCCAGAGGTTTGAACAGTGAGGATGGTAAGGTGATTATCAATGGTATAGAAATGAACAAGCAATTCTCTGGTAGGCCACAATGGAGCAACTGGGGTGGTTTGAACGACCTTACCAGAAACCAAGTGTTTACCATGGGACTTTCTCCTAGTGAGGTAAGCTTTGGTGGTTATGGTGGTGTTCAAAGTATTGATATGCGTGCATCGCAACAACGACCGGGAACCCAAATATCCTATGCGGGCTCAAACCGTAGCTATAGGGGTCGTTTTATGGCGTCCTACCGTACCGGTTTGATGAGTAATGGATGGGCATTTGCGGTAAATGCTTCCCGTCGTGCTGGTGATGAGGGTTATTTTGACGCTACTTTATATGATGCTAATTCCATAGGGCTATCAGTTGAAAAAAAGTTGAATGATAGTCACTCCATCAACTTTACTGGAATGTATACGCCTAACCGCAGGGGGCGTAGAACTGCAATCACAGAGGAAATTAGAGACTTGAAGGGTATCCAGTACAATCCATTCTGGGGAGTACAGAACAATGCAGAGCGTAATTCAAGAATCCGTGAGATCGAGGAGCCTGTTTTTATGTTGAACCATTACTGGACGGTAAACGATAAGTTCAAGATTAATACTAACGTCGCTTACCAATTCGGTAAAATAGGTAATACCCGTATTGATAACGGTGGTACTACCTTACGCGAGGTAGGAGGACAGATCGCCTATGAGGGTGGTGCAATCAATCCCAATGCAGATTATTACCAAAATCTGCCCAGCTACTTTTTACGCAATGACAACTCTTTGTCAGGACAGGGTGTTGCCTACATAAGACAGCAAGAATTTATAAATGATGGACAGCTGGACTGGAATTCTCTATATAGAGCAAACGTGGGTAATGCCGCGGTGGGAGACAATGCATTGTACGCACTTCAAGAAGATCGCATAGACGACACGCAATTAAGTGCAAACATTCTGGTAACAGCAGATCTTACAGATAATATCTTATTTAACGGTGGGGTCAATTATAGGAACCTTAATAGTGATAATTATGCGCTGGTAAATGATTTACTGGGTGGGAATGGCTTTCTAGATATTGATTTCTTTGCCGAGGAGTCTGTAGATGTAAACCAAGATATTAACGATGCCGCTCAATCTGATACCAATAATCCAAACAGGGTAGTACAAGAGGGGGATCGCTATAAGTACAATTATGAAATCGATGCAGATGTGATTTCATCATTTGCGCAGGCGCAGTTCAAAACTAAAAGTATAGACTTTTACCTAGCAGGGAATGTTTCTCAAACTTCTTACCAAAGAACGGGTAAGTACGAGAACGGTAACTTCATAGGCAACTCGTTTGGAGAGAGTGAGAAGCTAGATTTTACCGATTTTGGTGTTAAGGGTGGTGCTACTTATAAGATTAATGGTCAAAATTATCTGGATTTTAATGCGGCTTATGTAACGCAGGCGCCTAATATCAGGAACTCCTTCTCAAATGCCCGACAAAACAATAATGTAGTAACTAACCTAGAGTCACAACGATCTTATAGTGGTGATGTAAGCTATATTTTTAGAAGTCCCACCGTAAAGGCTAGATTAACCGGGTACTATACACAATTTCTAGATGGTACAGATGTAGGATTTTATTTTACCGAGGATCTCACTCTTGCAGGGCTTGATGGTGTGGTACCTACTCGACTAGCTCAAAATCCAAATGCTTTTGTGCAAGAAGTCACTACAAACATAGAACGTAGAAATGTAGGGGTTGAGATGGGACTTGAAGTTCAAATAACACCTACCGTAAAATTGAAGAGTGCGGCAGCCATAGGTCA
>JBARYP010000060.1:0-9916 GCA_049647945.1 Nonlabens sp.
AAGCGGGATTCAAAAACTGGAAAACGCTGGATATGAAGTCATTACTACAAATGTAGCTCAAGACCAGTTAGAAGATTATATCAACAAAAACGATATAAGCGTTTTACTGGTCCGGTCTGCAACCACGGCACGCAAGGAATTGATCGACAACTGTCCTGGCCTAAAAATTATAGGTCGTGGCGGCGTGGGAATGGATAATATAGATGTCACTTACGCACAGGAGAAAGGATTGAAAGTCATTAACACACCTGCTGCTAGCAGCTCTAGCGTAGCAGAACTCGTTTTTGCACACCTTTACGGCGGTGTGCGGTTTCTATATGACGCAAACCGCAATATGCCACTTGAGGGTGAAACAAATTTCAAGGGCCTAAAGAAGCAGTACGCAAAGGGAATCGAATTACGGGGAAAGACCATAGGTATCATTGGATTTGGTCGCATAGGACAGGAAGTGGCAAAGATTGCCGTGGGTGCTGGAATGAATGTTCTGGCAAACACTTTTTCTGACAAGAAGCTGCAAAGCATTTCTTTCAATCTTTTTGACGGTCAAACGATTACCGTAGACATACCTATTGTTTCTAAAGAGGAACTTCTTAAAAGTGCAGACTTTGTTACCGTGCATGTACCCGCGCAAGACAACTATGTACTTTCTTCCAAAGAGTTTGAAATCATGAAAAAAGGTGCAGCCGTAATAAATGCCGCGCGTGGTGGAGTGATCGATGAAGTAGCGCTAGTAAATGCGCTGGAAACCGAGCATATTTCCTTTGCCGCACTAGATACATTTGAAAAGGAACCCACCCCTGAAGTGGTACTTCTCATGAACGATAAGTTGTCTTTAAGTCCTCATATAGGAGCTGCAACTCAAGAGGCACAAGATAGAATAGGAACAGAATTAGCCGATCAAATCATTGAAGTATTAGGTTAAATAATAGGTTATAAAATACTGGATTCCAACTTAATGAATATTCTGTTAAGTTGGAATTTTTGTTTATGAAATGCTGTCATACTTCTATTTAACAGCATCTTACCGCAATCTTTTGGTTTGGGTTCTACTTTTATAAACCAAACAAACTTTTGTGATTTTACAATCCATAAAAACCACTCAAAAAATCCCCGTACCTCTTAGGGAAACCTGGGAGTTTTTGACTGACGCAAACAATCTAAAACTACTCACTCCGGACGAGCTGCAAATGAAGGTTTTGTACGGGACTGAGCGCCGCGTTTATCCTGGCCAACTCATCGAGTACTCACTCAATCCCCTACCCTTCTACAGCACTAACTGGGTGACTCATATCACGCAGGTAAAGGAGATGGAATATTTTGTGGATGAGCAAATGTATGGTCCCTATGCGACCTGGCATCACACACACTTTGTAAGTGAAATTCCCGGTGGTACCCTAATGGAGGACGAGGTCCACTATAGATTACCCTTTGGGTTTTTGGGAAAGTTGGGATTGCCGTTTATAAAAGGAAAATTGGAAGAGATATTCCGCTTTCGCGAAAGCGCAATTGAAAACCATTTTGGAAAATACACCGCCCCCAGCCAGTCAACAGAACAAACACTTAAACAGGATATACTTAATTAATCATGTCAAAAAAGATTTTACTTATAGGTGGGAGCCATGGGATAGGAAACGCCATAGTTCAACAACTGCATACAGATCATGAACTTTATGTTGCCTCCAGGGAAAATGAGAACTTACCGGATGCCGTTACGCATATAACTTTTGATGCGCTGACTGACGAGCTGGATACCAGCAAATTGCCAGAGGCGCTGGATGGTTTTGTCTATTGTCCAGGTAGCATCAATCTCAAGCCCTTCAAAATGCTCAAGCAGCGCAATTTTGAGGATGATATGCAAATCAACTTTTTCTCGCTGATAAAGGTAACTCGCACCGTACTGCCCTTACTATCCAAAACCAAAGGTAGTAGCGCAGTTTTTTATAGTACCGTCGCCGTGGGACGCGGGATGCCTTTCCATACCAGCGTCGCCGCTGCCAAAGGTGCCATAGAAGGCTTTGCAAAAGCCCTAGCTGCCGAGTATGCACCTACCGTACGCATCAACGTGATCGCTCCCTCATTAGTAGACACTCCGCTTGCGGGTAGATTACTCAATTCTGAAGACAAAAAGGAGAAGATGGGTGATTTACATCCGTTAAAAAGAGTGGGAACTCCCGATGATATTGCCGCTTTATCGACATTCCTTTTAAGTGATCAATCCAGCTGGATTACTGGTCAAATCATAGGCGTTGATGGTGGTAAGTCCACACTTAATATGGGTTAGATGAGTAAGAAGGTAAACGTATTTTGGTTCAGGCGGGATTTGAGACTGGATGACAATAAGGGTTTTTACAAGGCCTTGAATGGTGATTTACCAGTCCTGCCCCTATTTATTTTTGATAAGGAAATCCTTGATAAATTGCCAGAAGATGACCACAGAGTCACCTTTATTTTTGATCAACTGCAATCCATGCGTGATGCGCTTCAAGAACAAGTAGGTAGTTCTATAGAGATGCGTTATGGCAAACCTATTGACATATGGAGAGAACTACTTGAGGATTTTGATATCAATACGGTTTATACTAATAGGGACTACGAGCCTTACGCAAAAGAAAGAGACGAGAAGATTAAAAAGCTGCTTGAGGAAAACAAGGTAGAATTTTGCACCTATAAAGACCAGGTTATTTATGAAATGGATGAGGTCATGAAAAATGATGGTGACCCTTATGTAGTTTACACACCTTATAAAAATAAGTGGATAGAGCGTTTTAGGGAAGAAGTGGGTGAAGGCGCAGATCTCAAGTTCTATTACACCAGTAGTATTCTGGAAAATTGCTATAAAAACAGCAGACTCGCCAACTTAAGTTTGTCAGATATGGGATTTTCCCGTAGCTCTATAGAGGCGCCTGAATACAAGGTTACGTCCAGCATCATTGATAGATATGAGGAAACACGTAATATTCCATCTACAGAGTGGGGTACCACGCGACTGGGTGTTTTCCTGCGCTTTGGTGTGGTAAGTGTACGTAAAATGGTACGTAAGGCAGATCATGCTGCAAACAAAACTTTCTTGAGCGAATTGATCTGGAGGGAATTTTTCATGCAAATATTATATCATTTCCCGCGTACGGTGGATGAGGCCTATAAAAAGAAGTACAATCGTATTGAATGGCGTAACAATGAAGAAGAATTTGAAAAGTGGAAAACCGGTCAGACTGGATATAAGCTGGTAGATGCAGGCATGCGCGAACTAAACCAAACAGGGTTTATGCACAATAGAGTAAGGATGTTGTGCGGTAGTTTTTTATGTAAACATTTACTGATTGACTGGCGCTGGGGAGAAAATTATTTTGCCACAAAACTGTATGACTATGAGATGTCCAGTAATGTGGGGAACTGGCAATGGATAGCTGGAACGGGGGTCGATGCTGCGCCATACTTCAGGATTTTCAATCCCATTACTCAAAAGGATAAGTTTGACAAACACCGAGAGTACATCAATAAGTTTGTACCAGAGCATGATAGTGATTCCTACCCAGATAAAATGGTAGATCACAAAGAAGCTCGAGAACGGGCACTTTTAACCTACAAAGAAGCGGTGCAAAATTAGCGGTAGAATGCATTTGTAAGCCGCAATAAGCCTAAGGTTACCATGAATTACGTAGCTAGCAGTTTCTATTTAGAATAGTTCTTCCTGCAAAGAGGCACTAACCATCTAAATGCTAGTCCGATAAAAGTGTAGTCTATTGCGCATGAAGAGCTTTTTATGTTCTCCTAAGTGTTTGCTTGCAAATCAGAATCATAAGTATTAGAATGGATTACAAAATCCATATCGGTTCTTGTCTATATCATAAACTTCGTTGAGTAATCTCGAAGTAAGATGCAATTATTTGAGTTCAAATCTGGCAATCTTATTACGTCCAGCAACTATACCTGTAGTACCGCTTTCCATCGCAGCCGTATAGAAGCCCTGCTCACTCAACCGCGACCAGGACTGCCCGCGATCTTTACTGTACCAGATTCCCTCACTACCCACGGCAAGAACTTCCATACCGTCACTTTCAGGAACGAATTGAATATCGCTGCAATATCCTACTCCACTCCCCTCGGCAATTAGATTCCAGGATTCTCCACCATTTTCAGTAATTGCCAGATTGCGGTAATTAGATGTTTTGTTCTCCCAGTCGCCGCCTATTATAATGCCTGTATTCTGATCGTAGAAATCCATGGCAAAGGTTCCCGTCATAGTGCCGCCAGCGGCCATGGGTGTGTCAATTGCCTTGAAACTCTCGCCACTATCGGTACTTTTTAAAATACGACTCAATTTACCGCCCGTTGCGATCCAGACATGGTCTCCATTAATTGAAATATTGGAATTACTGGCGGCAAATGCAGCCTCACCCTCTACAAAAGCGGGTAAGTTGCCACAATCAATACGTCGCCAGTTATCGCCTCCATCAGTAGTTTTAAGAATAACGATGCATTTTGAATTCCCATTTGTGGTAGGATCTCCCATGACGATACCCATTTTATCGTCCAGAAATTTCATGCTGTCATAAAAGACGCCATCGGTATTTTCTTTGTAGACAATCTTTTGATCTTTTTCAGCTTTATTGATGGCAACAATTCTAGCCGGTGCACCCGCATTAAGTGCTAGAACCCTATCGTCCAAAACCGCAATTGATCTGAATTCAAACTGCTCGTCTAGTGTAATAGTATCGAGCGTTACGTGGTTTGTGCTGGCATCAACCTGACCGATCAAATTGCGACTACCAGAAAAGTAATACGTACCTTCCTTATATTCTAAGGCCCTGATGCTGATGGTATCTTGGGATAGAAGATTGATTTTTACCTCACTAACGGGGCGTGTTGAAGCAAACTTGTTTTCCTTGATAGTTTGTTTGGGTACTGGTTTGCAGGACAAGACTGTCAAGATTAAAAGAACACCTAGTGTAAATCGCATAGTAGAATTATTTTGGAAAATTACGCTTTCGCGAAAGCGTAACCCTGACCCAATATACTTAAAGATGACAAAGTATTGCTCCTACTACATATTTTACTCTCTTCACATTTAAAACGGGTCCGGACTCTATCCAGAATAGGTTATTAGTGATATAAGAGGGACTTACGGTCGGTGGTATAGTGGTATTTTTGCAGCATGAGATTTCACCATAACCTGTTACAGGCAACTGTAGATGCTTTACACTTAATTTTTACTGAGGGAAAGTATGCAGATCAAGCAATACAAAAAATCCTAAAACGCGACACCCGCTGGGGCTCCAGAGATCGTGGATTCATTGCAGAAACTACGTATGACATTGTGAGGTATAAGAGGTTATACAACGAGATCGCTGGCGTTAAGGAACCTTATGGCAAGCAGGATTTATGGCGTCTTACCAGCGTATGGATCGTATTGCGTGGTCACGACATCCCAGCCTGGGAGGAATATTACAATACTCCTGTACGTAGAATCAAGGGCCGGTTTGATGAATTATCTAGGGATCGCGCTCTCAAGGAATCCATTCCAGACTGGCTAGACCAGATGGGAGTCAAAGAGCTGGGTGAGAAACTATGGACTGAAGAAATTGCCGCTCTCAACAAAAAGGCCGATGTTGTGCTACGGGTCAATACGCTCAAACAGGAAGTAGAATTTGTAAAAGAGAACCTACTCTCACAAGAAATAGCCACACATACTGACGACCGGTTCAAGGACGCCCTGATCCTAAACAATCGCTCAAATGTCTTCCTGACTGATGCTTTTAAAGAAGGATACTTTGAAGTCCAGGATGCTGGATCTCAATTAATTGCTCCCTTTTTACAGGTCACGCCTGGCCAGCGTGTAATGGATGCTTGTGCGGGTGCGGGCGGCAAGTCATTACACCTAGCTGCATTGATGGAGAACAAGGGTCAAATTATCGCGACAGACATCTATCAAAACAAGCTTAACGAGCTTAAAAGACGCAGTCGTAGAGCTGGTGCTCACAATATCGAGACCAGATTAATAGATAGTACTAAAGTGATCAAGAAACTAGCCGGTAAGATGGACCGGTTGTTGATTGACGCTCCTTGTTCTGGATTAGGCGTTTTGCGACGCAATCCAGATGCAAAATGGAAGTTAGCTCCTGAATTTATAGACGAAATAAAAACAAAGCAGCAGGAAATCCTACAGTCCTACAACCGGGTCCTCAAATCTGGGGGGAAACTAGTATATGCTACCTGTTCTATCTTACCCAGCGAGAATCAGGAACAGGTTGATCAGTTTCTTGCTAGCGACGCTGGAAAAGAATTTGAATTAGAGGATGCTAAATCGCTTCTCGCTTCCAGAGATGGATTTGATGGATTTTATATGGCTCGTTTAGTCAGAAAATAAGAATTTACCACATGAAACAAATTACATTAGTTTTTCTTACCCTATGTTATTATGCCACGGCTCAACCACCTAGTGGTTACTATAGCTCTGCAAGCGGCTTGAGTGGATACGCTTTAAAATCACAACTGGCAAACATTATTGCAGCCGGTCAAAATACCAGAGGATACGGCGAGTTACTTGACCTATATTTTATAAGTGATAATGATGTCTATTATGATGCAAATCAATCAGATACCGTTCTCGACCTATATTCAGAAAATCCCCTAGGTCCTGATCCCTACAATTATACCCGTAACGATAATTGCGGGAATTTTAATCGTGAAGGGGTTTGCTATAATCGAGAACATATTTTCCCGCAAGGTTTCTTTAACCAACAAACAACTCCCAGGAACGACGCACACCACGTAATTCCTACCGATGGCTGGGTAAATGGTGGTCGTTCCAGCTTCCCCTTTGGCGAGGTGGACCTCGCTAACCCAGCCAGCATCACGGTTTACAGCAACGGCAGCCGCAGGGGTGCAAGTGCCACTCCTGGTTTTACCAGTACGGTGTTTGAACCTATTGATGAGTTTAAAGGCGATATCGCAAGAATGCTGCTATACTTTGCTACTAGGTACGAGAATAATCACAATGATTCTAGCTGGGATAATCCTAATTCCAGTATCAACGATCCTAGAGATGGCTCAAAAGGAAGATTTTATGAGCAATGGTATGTCGACCTGTTAGTCCAGTGGCACGTTCAGGATGGAGTTAGTCAACGAGAAATTGACCGTAACAACGATATCTTCAATTACCAGAATAATAGAAATCCCTTTATCGATAATCCGCAATTTGTTGAAATGATATGGACTACGACCGCAGGTAGTGCAGATCAAATTTTATCACAATTGAGTATTGCCCCTAATCCTTCACCAGGGAGATTCTACATTAATACTTCAGCTCCTGTTGATACGGTAGTCATTTATTCTCTTTCTGGTAGAATAGTAGCTTCTTATAGCAATACCGAGAGCTTTTATTTGAACAAGTCGGGAATCTACCTAGCCAAAGTGACCGTGGAAGGCCAATCAAAAACCTATAAATTGGTAGTACGATAAACTACTTATATCGATTTTATAATTAGTACAGTTGAGAGCAACTAGCGATATAATTATTGTTGGTTGCTTTTTTATTATACCTCAAATATGTCAACTTCACTCTTGGAACATGTTTCAGGTTACCACGCTATATATATTCTATGCACTTCCTGCAAGTGACTAATTCAATAACAAAGAACTAAAACCCGAGGTCTCTTTCAATTTCTTCCATTTGAATAATATCCTCAGCTTCTTGTAGCGTGGGAACTATAAGCAATTCTTCTGGATTATCCTCAGCAGGCAATGCGTCGTTGATAATGACAAATGACTTTTTATTGCCACGATGATTATTGCTTAAATTTAGATATTCCAGTAAATCGAATAGTTCAACAGTTTTATACTTGGAAAGATCTATGACCACGTTCTTATTATTAAATTGGCTGAAGATACTTTCCAAAAAACCTGCAAAGCCTTTAATATCATTGCGGTCATCCTCTATTAAAATATAATTTTCTTTTTCTGTACTAGTCATGTCTTTGATTTAATTTGAGCTGCGATTAAATACAAGACGGCCATTCTGATTGCCACACCATTCTCGACCTGATTTAATATAATGGCTTGGCTGGAATCTGCCACCTCGCTAGTTATCTCTACTCCCCTATTTATAGGACCAGGATGTAGAATCGTAATGCGCTTTTCCAGTCGATTTAATAAATCCATGGTCACACCGTACTGCTGGGCATATTCTCGCGTACTGGGAAAGTATGAAATGTCCATACGCTCATTTTGCACTCGTAACATGTTTGCAACATCGCACCATTCAAGGGCATTCAACAAACTATGTTCAACTTTTACTCCCAATGATTCTATATGTTTAGGTATCAAGGTTGCTGGTCCACAGACCATAACTTGAGCACCCAGTTTTTGCAAGCAATAGATATTTGATAATGCAACCCTACTGTGCAAAATATCTCCTACAATTACCACTTTCTTTCCTTCTATGGAACCAAGTTCTTCCTTAATGGAATAAGCGTCTAGCAATGCTTGTGTAGGATGCTCATGAGCTCCATCGCCGGCATTTACTATGTGGGCATCAATATTTTTTGAAAGAAATACCGCAGATCCAGGATTAGGATGACGCATTACCACAATATTGACCTTCATTGCCAGGATATTATTGACCGTGTCGATAAGTGATTCTCCTTTCTTTACTGAGCTTTGAGCAGCGCTAAAGTTGATAATATCTGCACTCAATCGCTTTTCAGCTAATTCAAAAGAAAGTTTAGTCCTAGTAGAATTTTCAAAAAAAAGGTTTGCTACCGTAATATCTCTTAGAGAGGGCACCTTTTTAATAGAACGATTAATAACTTCTTTAAACTGATCGGCGGTTTGATGGATTAAGTTGATGTCCTGAGTCGTAAGATCTTTAATACCTAATAGATGTTTGGTGCTTAGGACACTCATTATTTCTTCTTTTCTTTAATTAAGCAAACAGAATCCTCTCCAATATTCTCTTTCCAGTTTACCACGACTTTTTGTCCAGCAATGCTATCCACTTGCCTACCCCGGTAGTTGGGTTGTATGGGAAGGTGTCTAGAAAATCTACGATCGATTAAGGTGAGGAGTTCAATCTTATTCGGTCTTCCAAAGGACTGGACCGCTGTCAAAGCAGCCCTAATGCTTCTCCCAGTATATAAAACGTCATCAATAATCACCACATTCATCCCCTCGACCACAAAGTCGATTTCAGTAGAATTAGCTTTTAACGGTTCGTCACTACGCCTAAAGTCATCTCGATAAAAGGTAATGTCCAGCAAGCCATGTCTCAAATTTGCCACGCGGTAATCGCTTTCTAGAATATTAGCCAGTCTCCTCAACAAAAAACTGCCGCGGGGTTGCAATCCTATAAGAGCGCAATCAGAGAAATCGGCGTGATTTTCAATCAGCTGACATGCTAATCTTCTCAAGGTGAGATCTAGAGCTTTACTGTTTAGAAGAATTTTATGGGTCTCGGTACTCAACTATGAAATATTATCCGTTTACAAATATAATCACTAAGCTAAGCCTTTATTTGTCATATTTGCGAGCGTGGATACTCGCAGGCTTTTAAAATTTTGTTTGATTGTATTGCCCTTGCTTATTGCTGGCTGGCAGCTTTATGCGTCAAACTATAGAACACTTACCCGCTGGAAAGGGGGCGGTTATGGCATGTATACTGATAGTCATGGGTCCTATCGCAGTATTGTGTTCAAGGCACAAGATCAGGACCAGATCATACACGTATATCCCCTTGAAGAAAAGCAGAGAGAAATATTACCGGACTCTCTTAAACAAATGTATCGCGACTCACACCGGGTTTTAAAGTCCACGGTATTTTTTCCGGATTTTTACACACAGGAGGCGCTAGAAACCAGCTGGCTCAATCGAACAGAATTTGATAACGGCACCTTTTATATATACACAACTGACATAGACA
>JBARYP010000061.1:0-31950 GCA_049647945.1 Nonlabens sp.
TTTTCCCGTAGTCTATAGCAAGTATACGCCCCATATTATTTGCAAAAATAAGGGTTTGAATACGGATACATGGAGGAAGTCTATACATGGGTATTTCTAACTCAACCACATTGTATCTTTGTTAAAAACCTTATATAGTGGATCAGTTAGTCAATGTTATTGAAGAAGCCTGGGAAGATCGCTCTCAACTTAAAAATCGTGTCACACAAACGGCCATAAGAGAAGTGATCGATATGCTGGATCGCGGTACTATAAGAGTTGCCGATAAAGTTAATAACCTGTGGACGGTTCATGAATGGATTAAAAAGGCAGTAGTGTTATATTTTCCCATTCAGCAAATGGAAACCATAGAGTGCGGCCCGCTTGAGTTTCATGATAAAATACCACTTAAAACCGGATACAAGTCTAAGGGAATACGGGTAGTTCCTCACGCTGTTGCCCGTCATGGTGCTTATATCTCTAGCGGCGTCGTAATGATGCCTAGCTATATTAATATAGGGGCATATGTCGATGAGGGAACCATGGTAGATACCTGGGCTACCGTGGGCAGTTGTGCACAAATAGGTAAGAACGTCCATTTGAGTGGTGGCGTGGGGATAGGTGGTGTACTGGAGCCACTACAGGCGTCCCCGGTAATTATAGGAGATAATTGCTTTATAGGTTCCAGATCTATCGTAGTGGAAGGAGTTCATGTAGATACAGAGGCTGTCCTGGGAGCAAACGTCGTGCTTACCGCAAGTACAAAGATTATAGATGTGACCGGTAGCGCACCTAAAGAATCTAAAGGGTATGTACCACCTAGATCTGTGGTAATTCCAGGCAGCTATGCCAAAGAGTTTGCGGCGGGCACCTATAATGTCCCTTGTGCGTTGATAATAGGTGAGCGTAAGGAGAGCACCAATAAAAAGACCTCGCTCAACGACGCCCTACGAGAGTACAATGTAGCAGTATAGTCTTGAAAATTCTTCTCATTCAATATCAAATGCTGGGTGATATATTGACCAGCACGATCATTGCAGATCAACTTAAAAAGGAACACCCTGATTGTACTATAGGTTACCTTATTAAGAAAAATGGTATGGCAATCCTGGAACATCATCCCAGTATTGATCAACTTGTGGTAGTGGAAGAAAGAGATTTTAATAGCTATTTGCGACTGCACAAACTAGCTCACAAATTAAGGTCGGCAAATTACGATGTTCTAATAGATATATATGGCAAGAACAATAGTGCTATATTATCTAAACTTTCTGGAATCCCTAAAAGAATAGGCTATGACAAATGGTTTTCTTCCATAGCCTATACAACGTACCTTAAAAATGATCCCGAGAAGTATCAATACGAGACCGGGTCATCCATAGTAAGCAGGCTGTTACTTACCATACCACTTACCCATAAAGTTGACTGGTCCCTACGACCCAAAATCTATCTATCAAATAAAGAAATTGAACAAGGTAGAGCGTGGCTGTCAAATCAAGGCCTTGATCTGAAATCAAAGATTACTATGGTTAGTGCTCTAGGTTCTAGCGATATAAAGACGCTCCCTTTCAAAACACTAGCGTTGATTATAGACTATTACGTAGCACGTACGCAAAGCCAACTATTATTTAACTATATACCTGCGCAAAGGGATCAAGCAATGGAGATTTTCTCCATTTGTAGAAAAGAAACACAGCAATTTATTTTTATTAACTCATTTGCCTCTAGTATAAGGGATTTTTTGAAGGTTTTATATCATTGCAATGCCGTTATAGGAAACGAGGGTGGCGCCATCAACATGGCCAAAGCTCTAAACGTGCCCACATTCTCCATATTTAGCCCGTGGATTGAGAAAAACGCCTGGAACAATGACGAGGATGGTGATAAAAACATTGCCGTTCACCTAAAGGACAAGAGACCAGAATTATTTTTAAATAAAACAACGGCAGAACTTAAAAAATTATCACTAGAGGTTTATGAAGGTTACAGGATGCAAGATGTTGAAGAAGATCTTCTCTTATTCATAAGACAAAACAACCTTCTAGCTAACCGTAAGTTGTAGACCGTACTTAGTCTTGGAATCTTTTGATTGGATGACTTCTTCTAGCAAGATGCGATTGCGTTCTAGCGACTCCTGTGGTAGGGCGGCATAATCACGTGGTAGTTGAAGACACATGGCGCTATACCTAATCTGTCTAGGCTTGATCCCGCTATTTTGCAGCCTAATACCTAGATCTAGATCGTAGTTGTACTTGTGGTAGCGCGTATCAAAACCCTTGACTGACAAAAGGTTTGCTTTCCAACCGCTCGCATTGTTACCGTACCACGCGGGTCTTGTGGGAGTTAAATGCTCCATGAGCCTACTAAGCACAAAATGCGTGGAGAGCTTTTGATCCCTATAGCTATCAGTCATACCATTTTGAGTGAGCCATTGTGAGGAAAAGCCTTCTTGGGTTGCTATACTTTCATAAGTAATGGCATTGAACACCTGCTGGTTAATCAAATAGCTGCCACCAGAAAGATAGTATCCCTTTTCTCTACGCTCAAAATGAGCCTGCAGGACATCTTCTCTTAAGATACAACCGGCATTAGTAGTAAAAATGTAATCAGATTTAACCGTGGTAAGCACGCTGTTAATCAAATCTACAAGACCACCAGGCTCTTCATCCCTATTGAAAGAATAATGAATGGGACGCGAGGTATCCCGATTAAAACTAGCAATACGATCTGTATGGTCCAGCCCTGCATCAGATACTACATAAATATCAAAGCTGCGGAATAATTGATTTTCTAGACTCCATAACGTTTTTTTGAGTTCAGACCATTCATCTGTAGCTGTAACGATAACAGAAATTAATGGTTTTTTACTCATTTTACACTATGTATTATTAGTTCAGACAAATCTATGACATACATACAATAATTAGCTTGATCCGTTTATTTTTGTCGGCAAACATAATTTTAAGAGCAAAGCAGTTATTTCTACCAAAATTACATACCCAGTTACTGCAATAGTACCCAGCTTCAATGAGGCGCATAATATTGTTGAAGTGTTGAAAGGGGTCTCGTTTTGTGATGAAATTATCCTAGTAGACAGCTTTAGTACTGATAATACCGTAGAACTGGCGCAGCCATGCGTTACTAGAGTATTACAGCGAGAATACATACATAGTGCATCTCAAAAAAACTGGGCGATTCCCCAGGCCAGGAATGAATGGATTTTACTTGTAGACGCAGACGAGCGCATCACACCAGCACTACAAAAGGAAATCATCACCTTGATACCACAGCTGGATGATCAACCCTACGTAGGTTACTGGATGGGAAGGCGCAACTTCTTTATGGGTAAGCGTATAAGATATAGCGGTTGGAAAAACGATCGGGTCATCCGGCTGTTTAAGAAAAGTAGCTGCCGCTATGCAGATAAACACGTGCATTCTGAAATAATAGCAGATGGCGCGGTGGGATGGCTCAACAACAAATTACTTCACTACAAATACAATGGTATTGATGCTCATGTGACAAAGTTGCAACGATATGCTAGTTTGCAGGCCCGGGATTTTGATAAGAAAGTAGGGAGGATTACGCTGTTCCACATCGTACTCAAACCATTCTGGGGTTTCTTTAAGCACTACGTTCTCCAACTGGGCTTTATGGATGGATTCATAGGTTTTACCATAGCCTATCTACGTAGCTATGGGATCTTCATGAGGTATGTCAAGCTGTGGTTGCTACGTCGTGGACTGGACTAGCTTGATTTTATCATGTTTTTCCATTGATGCTTAATCCTTCTCTTACGGTAGAATTTGTCCTGGAACTTTTTAACATGCGCCCATATCTGCTCGACGGTCTGCTGGGGATCGCAGCCATATAGTCTAGCATATTCTTTACCTATAATCTCAAATATCCATTTTGACGGTGCTAGACGTTCAAAATTTTTGATTCTGTCCTGCAGCGGGATATTGTAAAATTTCATCCTGTTTAAATCGACCAGATAAAAATCGTACCCGCCTTCAACTTTCTTTATGAGAGTGTTACCCGGTGAATTATCAAGAAAAAATATATTTGATTCATGCATGTTATAGATGAATCTAGTATACTGTATTAAAATTTCTGGCTTGTCATCAACGCTATCATCATTGATGATCTCCCTGAAAGTAAAATCGTAATCCACAAACTCGCTTAAATAATAGGAACGGCATAGGCCAGTAAGACCTTGTGCCTCGAAATACGCTACGGGTCGGGGAGTTCCTACTTGATGCTCGAGTAAGTACCTTGCATTCTCAAAAGATCGTCTTGCCTTTGATTTTCTTATGTATCTATAGATAAGCCTGTTAAGGTAATTGGGGGTTTTGAATGATTTAAGGACATACTGCTGGTGCTGGAAGGTTATTACTTTAATAGTATTACGCTCCTCCCCCA
This sequence comes from Nonlabens sp., assembly GCA_049647945.1. Lineage (GTDB taxonomy): Bacteria > Bacteroidota > Bacteroidia > Flavobacteriales > Flavobacteriaceae > Nonlabens. The sequence goes on from JBARYP010000061.1 coordinate 4,402, forward strand.
GTTTACGGTCAGATTTTTGAAAAAGCCTTAATATGTCTTGAAACTGTGCTAGGGATAGTTCATCACTTACAAATTTCTCTCGAGACATAAACAACCCTTATTTTTAGGCAAATTAGGAATTTTTTTAAAGTTAACGCCTAACTGAATTATAAAACCACTACTGGACATGGAGCCTAAAGTATCACTAGTAATTTCAACTTACAACTGGCCGGCTGCGCTAGAGTTAGTTCTTTTAAGCGTATTTTATCAATCCAACTTACCTAGTGAAGTAATTATAGCCGACGATGGCTCGAGCGATTCCACCCGGAGATTAATCTGCAGTCTTAAGGATCGATATGACGTAGAACTCCGTCATATCTGGCACGAGGATATGGGCCATCAAAAGACGGTAATACTCAATAAGGCAATTGCCGTAGCAAGTGGAGACTATATTATTCAAATCGACGGCGATGTGATCCTGCATCCTCACTTCTTAAACGATCATATGAGAATGGCAGAGGAAGGCTGCTATTTATTTGGGAGCCGTGTGAATATACGAGAAAGCCAGCTCCACAATGTCCTTAACAAGAAGAAAACGAGATTTGGCTATTTTGCGAGTGGTCTGGGTAAACGTAATCGTAATCTGCACCTTCCATTTTTAGGAAAATATCAGAATAAGGTTGTTACGCTTTCGCGAAAGCTAAGAGGTTGCAATATGTCCTATTGGAAAAAAGACTTCATTGCCGTAAATGGTTATAACGAGGATATTAGAGGTTGGGGTGCCGAAGATTCTGAACTGATCCAGCGCATGGCTAACATGGGGATAAGAGGAAAGCGACTCAAGTTTATGGGAATCGTATATCACATATATCATAAAGAGCTGGATAGGTCAAAGGCAAGTTTTAATGAGAGAATTCAGCACGAATCAATGATACATAAAACAGTTTTCATCCCCAATGGCGTTTCTAAATATCTCTAGCTGTACTAGAATTTTCAATCAAAGAAGGTTGAAAAAAGCGCTACATAATAATTCTCAAAGTTTAATCGTATGACCTTGAGCATCAAACTATAAATAAGAACTTGTTTCCTTTATAGAACTAATAACTTTGCAGCATGAGTAAAAGCGATAGGCACAAGAATAGAAGAGATCAGGTAAGAGGTAGAAAACCTAAACATGATCCAGCAAATGAGGTGGATATACCTAGAGAGTTAGTCAATAAGGCGGTGGATGCTTTTAAGAAAGGGCAAACCGTTCTTTATCCAACTGATACGATATTTGGCCTAGGGTGTGACGCAACAAACTACGATGCAGTTCAAAAGATCTATAATCTCAAACAACGTCCAGAATCAAAGTCCCTCGTAATTTTGGTTGATAGTTTCCAGATGCTGGAAAGTGTGGTGGAAAACGTACCTGACATGGCTTGGGAAGTTTTGAAAGTCAATAAAAAACCGCTTACCATAGTTTATGAAAATCCTAAGAACATTGCAGAAAATGTAGTAGCCAGCGATGATAGCCTTGCCGTTAGGGTGACTAACGATCCACTATGCCGTGCTATTATTAGAAAGTTAAGGCGACCTATTGTCTCTACCAGTGCAAATTTAAGCGGGGAATCGCCTCCAAAGAGCTTTGAGAATATAAGTAACGATATCAAAGAAGGCGTAGACTACATCGTAGATCTACCGCTCGCTCAAACAAACCAAAAGGCTAGTACGATTATGAAAATATCTAACAATGGTGTATTCAAAATAATAAGAGAATAAATGAGTCTTACCTATCCCAAGGCGCTGGATCTACCGGTTTTTTCAAAAATCAGCAATGCAACTGAACAACTGGATCAACCAGCGTACGTCATAGGTGGCTATGTACGTGACTACCTATTGAATCGAGAATTTAAAAATGACATCGATGTGGTGACCATAGGTAGCGGTATAGAACTTGCCCAGGAAGTCGCAAGGAAACTACCCTATGCTGTAAAGGTCACGGTTTTTAAGAACTTTGGTACGGCCATGATTAAGGTTGATGGTATAGAGCTGGAGTTTGTGGGTGCCAGAAAGGAATCCTATAATAGGAACAGCAGGAAACCAGTTGTTGAAAATGGAACGCTCAAAGATGATCAGGATCGTAGGGACTTTACCATCAATGCGATGGCCTTTTCTCTTAACCCAGATGATTATGGAGCTTTAATTGATCCTTTCAATGGGCTACAGGATTTAAAGAATAAAGTGATAAGAACGCCTTTAAATCCAGACATTACTTATAGTGATGACCCCTTACGCATGGTCAGGGCAATACGTTTTGCTACCCAACTGGATTTTACCATTGAAAAGGACTCTTTTGTATCAATTCAACAAAACAAAGACCGGATCAAGATCTTAAGCAATGAACGTATCGTGACTGAGTTGCATAAGATTCTAGGCAGTTCAAAACCTAGTAGAGGTATGCTGCTGCTGGAAAAAAGTGGATTATTAACTTACATTCTACCCGAGCTGGTAGCACTTAAAGGCATAGAAGAAGTTGAGGGACAAACCCATAAAGACAACTTTTATCACACACTAGAAGTGGTGGACAATGTAAGCAGGACCTCAAACGATTTATGGGTGCGTTGGGCGGCACTTCTACATGATATTGGTAAAGCCCCGACCAAAAGATTCAGTAAAAAAGTGGGTTGGACTTTTCATGGACATGAATTCATTGGGTCAAAAATGGTCTTCAACCTGTTTAAGCGACTGCGCATGCCGCTTAACGACAAGATGAAACTGGTGCAAAAACTGGTGCGTATGTCTTCTAGACCTATTGCCGTTATTGATGAGCAGGCTACAGACAGCGCCGTGCGCAGGCTGGTACACGATGCCGGCGATGATATAGAACTACTTATGAAATTATGCGAGGCAGACATTACTACAAAGAACGCCAAGCGATTTAAAAAATATCACAACAACTTTAAAAAGGTGCGCATCAAGATAGAAGAGGTTGAAGAACGAGATCGTGTTAGAAATTTTGAACCCCCCATAAGTGGCGCTCTTATAATGCAAACTTTTGACTTAAAACCATCGCGTGAAATAGGAATGATCAAGGAGCATATAAAAAATAGTATTCTGGATGGCATTATAACAAATGACTATGATGCCGCTTATCAATTAATGTTGGAAAAAGGTAATCAGCTGGGATTAAAACCTACAATTAAAAGCTAAAGCATTACCATTCAACCCTTTAATTGATTACTTTTATTGATAAACAATGGTTATGAGAAATTTATTCTATCTGGTATTGATGGCATCTACTATTGCTACTGCACAGACCAGTCAACTTGATGCACCGTTAAAGCTATACAAACCCACCGTGCTTAATTTTTCAAACAGTAGTTCACCCGTCGCGATAAATAATCCAGCAAAATTTATGCAACTAGATCAACTTACTCCAGCTACAATTCACAATGTTAACTTTAACGTAAATAAAAAATTGTTGTTTAAACGATCTGCAGAATTATTGATGATTAATCCAAGTACCGTCAATCTGCATTTTGACCAGGTTGAATATACTGGTGAGTTAGGAGTATTGCAAAAGAATCCTGCACTGCAAGAGGCGGTGCGCGGTAGCGCTCTTCAATTTAGTTATGGTATTGACCCAGCATTCTGCCCATCTAACCAATAAATTATTAATATTTTTGATAATAGCTTTATATAATCTCTAACTATTAACAAATATATTGTGCTTATATTGTAGGTATAAATAATTGTTATGAAGTATTTGCACCAAATTCTTACCATTACCGTTCTCTTTTCGGGAATGTTAATCGCAGCGCAACAACTACCCGCAACTGAGTACAATTATCTCAATGTGCAACTAGCCCCCCTAGAGGATTTACAAAAAACTTCTAATAGCGTTGTAGGTCCATGGGCATTTGAAAACGACGGCATGCTAGATCGTAACAAAATCTTAAACAGTAAAAACCTTAACATGTCCTTCCTTTATGTGGAAAGCGGTATAAATAATAAGGGACGTTCTTTTATACAACCCAATAGTAATACGCCATTATTTGACCGAGACCTGCAACAACTGGAACCGTCAGAAACCTATTTATATAATAGTGCCTTTCAATCAGGAACAAATTTTGCCTATATGCACAATGGCTATAAGAGAATCCCGCCATTGATGAAAGGATTGTAGCATTACGCTTTCGCGAAAGCGAGATTGATTACTGACACAAGACTAGATACAAACCTCAGCTTACAGAATCAACGGAACGCTGAGGTTTTGCTTTGAGAAAATAAAGGTTTTACAGTTTAGAATCCGTAGTAAGTTAAACAAGTTAATTCTCTGTACAACGTGTTTTAATTACATTCTCAGCAACCTAAAAGAAAGCCATTGAGATTGAATTCTAGCATAGGTTATGAATCAAATTTTAACTAGTTAAAAACTAATTATTGGCGCATGGAATTGAATTCAAGAATTTGATTTAAGTAACGGTTGCTAGCCAAATTATTTAGGTAAGATTGTTCAAGCAAATAGGTCGCAATTGTATTTAATTCAAAGAATTTTCTTAGCTGTATGAAACTAAAATCAGCAATTCAGTGAGATTATATCATTAAATATAAAAAGCATTTCATACTTTATAAATATGCTACTGTAATTATGATAACTATCACGCATAGACTACGGATTATGTAACCTCGCTTAGATTAATCTCAAACAGAACATCACATAAGATAAAAGTCTAGAAAAAATACTGATGTCAAATGCGATATATCTACCCATAGACAAGAACTCCTAGCGGTGGCAGCATCAATTCAACACTATACTCGCGTCCGTGTGACTCCGTGGATTGTCCAGTAAACGTTGATTTTACTTTCATTCCAGATCCACCTAGTTTTTCATCATCACTATTGAGCAACAATTTGAATTTTCCTCCAGCCGGCAAGCCTATTCTATAGTTGTCGCGCGGGATAGGAGTCATGTTACACACAATTACCAGGTCACTATCGCTTGATTTACGTACATAAGCTATTACAGAATTTTCTGCATCGTCGTGCGAGATCCATTCAAAACCACTTGCGTCAAATTGTTTCTCGTGTAGTTCTGGGCGTTTTTTGTATAGTTTATTCAGCGCGATTAACGTGTTTTGTATTCCCTGGTGTGGTGCATGTTCTGTAAGATGCCAGTCGAGGCTACCGTCAAACTTCCATTCCTCGTACTGCCCAAATTCTGCACCCATCATTAATAGTTTAGCTCCTGGGTGGGTAAACATGTAACCGTACAACAGCTTTAGGTTTGCAAATCGCTGCCAGTCATCACCTGGCATTCTACCCAGGATTGATTGTTTGCCGTACACCACCTCGTCATGGGATAGTGGTAACATAAAGTTCTCAGTAAACGCATAGGTCATGGAGAACGTCAAATCATTTTGATGATGTTGCCTATAGATAGGTTCTTTTTTAAAATATTGCAAGGTATCGTGCATCCAGCCCATCATCCATTTCATTCCAAAACCTAGACCTCCTATAGAAGTCGGTTTACTGACCATGGGGAAACTAGTGCTTTCCTCTGCTATGGTCTGCGTGTCTGGATAATTGCTGTAAACTGCCTCGTTCATTTCACGCATGAAGGCGATAGCCTCGAGATTTTCTCTACCGCCGTGAATATTAGGCTCCCACTCCCCTTCTTCTCTGGAATAATCAAGGAATAGCATACTCGCCACCGCGTCAACACGTAAGCCATCAATGTGGTACTGATCTAGCCAAAAAAGAGCGTTTGAAATCAAAAAACTTTTTACCTCGTTGCGTCCGTAATTGAATATGAGTGACTTCCAGTCAGGATGGTAGCCTCTCCTACGGTCTGGGTGTTCATAGAGATGAGTACCGTCAAACATACCCAGACCGTGAGCGTCCTCAGGAAAATGAGAGGGTACCCAGTCAAGAATGACACCGATACCAGCACGATGAAATGCATCCACTAGACTGGCAAAATCTTCTGGAAAACCAAATCTGGACGTAGGTGCAAAATACCCAGTTAACTGATAACCCCAGGATGGATCATAGGGATATTCCATGATTGGCATAAATTCTACATGAGTAAATTGCATTTTTTTCACGTAGCTCACTAGATCAGTTGCCAGTTCCAAATAACTTAAACTGCGATCTTCCTCTACTTTACGCTTCCAGCTACCTAGATGAACCTCATAAACAGAATAGGGTTTATCCAGTGCATTATGGCCTGCACGATTCTTCATCCATTTACCATCCTTCCATTTTGGGGTGTAATCCCAGACCACACTAGCTGTTTTGGGTGGATGCTCACAACGCCTTGCGTAAGGGTCAGCTTTTTCAGTCTTGATATCATTATGCTGGCTGTGTATTTTGTATTTGTAGGTAGCACCATGACCTACACCAGGTACAAAACCCTCCCAGATACCGCTACTGTCCCAGCGTACTTGTAGTTTGTGCTCCCCCTCTACCCAATAATTAAAATCACCGATTATACTGACTGACTTTGCAGACGGTGCCCATACGGCAAAATAGGTTCCCTGTACACTATCTTTTTCAATGACGTGTGAACCCAACTTTTCATATAGTCGATAATGCTTACCGCCTTTGAAAAGATTAATATCAAAATCTGTAAATAAAGAATGGGATAGAACGTTGCTCATGGTGTATAGTTAATTGGTTTTCTATAGGGTAGGTTTAAACCTTGACCTGTTTGTGGTTCATAATACTCTGTATGCCACGTAAAGGAATAATGGCCCAGCTAGGTCTGGAGTTAAATTCATAGCCCAGTTCATATATAGCTTTTTCCAGTAGGCAAAACTGCAGCAAGAAATGCACTTCCTTACGGTAACCTATATTAAGGTTATTGTCGTGTACATGGTGCAGGTAAGTATCCATAAAAATAGATATAAAGTATTTATACAAAATCTCACCTGCCTGATACAGTTGTTTCCTACTATAGCCACAGCTGTCATCCATATCAAAAATTGTTGCATAAATGGCATAGTGGAAACTACGGAACATCCCCGCCAGATCCTTCTGTGGCATTTGCTTCACCTTACGGTCTCGTATCGTGCTTTCTGGCTCTCCCTCAAAATCGAGCAAGTAGAAATCTTCACCATCAACAAGTACCTGACCTAAATGATAATCACCATGGATCCTGATGCGTTCACCTTTCATGTGGTGCCAGTCAAATTCAATGAATCGATTTCTGATCTCGTTTTTACGCTCAAGCATTTCTTGAGCCAGCTCCAGCGATTCACCTTTGAGTTTGTGCATGTTGTTCTCAATGGTGTTAAGCCTATTCTGGAACATGTAGAGCAGCCTGTTTTTAAGCCAGACATTGTAATCACCGTTATAAGTGGCCGCGGTAAATTTGAGGTCGTTGCGCTCTTTTCCTATCGCAACATGAAACTGTGCGGTACGCAGCGCAAGCGTTCTTAAGCGCTTGAGTAAATCGAGACCCGTCCAGTCCACGATCTCATGAGGAACATCTCGTAAATTTAGATTTTGGAATAACTCTACATCTGGCAGGGTGTGTATGTCGATACGCTTTCGCGAAAGCGTACCAAAGACGGTCTTCAATTCTTCCAGCATCCATTCCCAGCCGTCACCGTCATTAGGTACCAGACGCTGCATCATGGCCAGGGTAACATCTGCTTTCTTGACAAGGTTCAGGTTTATGGACCCCGTATATGTGGGAGAACGGTCAAAATCCGTGTGCTCAGTTAAATATCTACATATTTGATAGTCTGGGTTAGTACTACCATAAATACGCCTGAAGAATTTGACGATGTGCTTATCATTAAAGATAATGCTCGTGTTGCTTTGTTCTGCTCCTAGGAAGCAGCTGGATTTATAAGCTGTTTCTTCTAGCTCGTCACCCGCATGAAACGTAATAGTACCCAGACCCTCCATGGGTTTTGACTCAATAATTTTCTCAAACAATACTTTCCTAAAAGATTTTAGATAAAGCGCATCTACTAGATAACCGCTAGTATCACCCAGCTTTACCGGTGCAATCAATCCCTCGCCTGCTGCCTTCTTGTCCTCAACAAAACCAAGGGGTAAAAAATACCGCTGGTAAAAAGCTTCCTTAAAATTTACCTCCAGTAAGAGCCCATAAAAGTGGTCTCCCTTGTGTGAAATGACAAAAAATTCACCAATCTCTAGGTACTTAAGAGTGCTACTCTTTCCTCCGTACCAGCGTTGATCTACCACATAGGCTTCCAGCACATCATCGGTGAGTTGCTTTTTAAAACTGGCATCATGTAATAGGTTCTCCCATTGGGTGGGATTTGACAAGCTAGGATTGGGCATGGTAACGTTTTGGTGGTTTGCTGCCTTAAATTTACGTGATTATCATGGGTGGGCTAGAATTCAAGATTAAAAATCTGGAATGGTAGCACAGGATTAATCTTTACATAGCTGTGGGAACCCTTCCAGTGATAGCTGCTATCAGTTATAAGCTCACGAGCGGTGTACCCATCCTGATCCTCTATCGACCATTGATCCAGCGGCATAGCCATCCAGGTTTCTTGTTCATAATGAGGGTCTAGGTTGATGGCAACCACGATATGGCTGGTTCTTGCATCATCCCATTTATAAAAGGTGAGCAATTGATCGTTCTCATTATGAAGAAAAAGAATGTTATTAGTTTGCTGTAAAGAAACGTGCTCGTGTCTGACCTTGTTGATTTTTGAAATAAGTAAAGTCATTTTATTGCGCAAATTCCAGTCATAATTTGCGATCTGGAATTTCTCACTATCCAAATATTCTTCTTTTCCAGGCAATGCGCTGGAGATCATTTGTTCAAACACAGGCCCATAGATACCCAGACTAGAACTGAGGGTAGCCGCGAGAGCATAACGCTGTAGGTGTATGCTTTCATTACCAGACTGTAATGACCACGGATTAATGTCTGGCGTATTGGGCCAGAAGTTGGGCTGCATAAACTGGGATTGGGGTCCCTGGGTTAGTTCTTCTAGATACTGGGTAAGTTCATGCTTATTGTTGCGCCAGGTAAAATAAGTATAGGATTGCTGGAAGCCTACTTTGGCTAGCTGTTCCATAACTTTTGGCTTAGTAAATGCCTCTGCCAGGAAAATTACATCTGGGTGTTTCTTCTTGACCTCGCTTATTAGGTATTCCCAGAAGTGGAACGGTTTAGTATGAGGATTATCAACCCTGAAGACTTTAATGCCGAATTCCTCAACCCAGTATAAGGCTGTTTTTAAAAGCTCCTTCCACAAATTTTTCCAGTCTGCTGTTTCAAAGTAGATGGGCAGGATATCTTGATACTTCTTAGGTGGATTTTCTGCGTACTGTACGGTTCCATCCGGTCTCCAGCGGAACCATTCTTTGTGTTCCTTAACCCAAGGGTGGTCTGGGGCAGCTTGCAAAGCATAATCCATTGCGACCTCGATACCCATAATTTTAGCTTCTTCTATAAGCTTTTTAAAATCCTTTTCAGACCCTAGATCAGGATGCAGAGACATGTGTCCACCATGTTTTGAACCGATTCCCCAGCATGATCCCACATCATTACCATGAGCAGTAGTCGTGTTGTTCTTACCCTTGCGGTTTATGGAACCTATGGGATGCACCGGTGGAAAATAAAGGGTATCAAACCCCATTTCCTGCACATAGGGCAATAAATCCATACAATCCCTGAACGTACCGTGCTCGTAATTCTTACCTGCGCTACGGGGGAAAAACTCATACCAGGTAGAAAATCTTGCCTTAACGCGATCTACCTCTACGGTATACAATGGACTCTCAGCAAGGAAAAGTTTTTGCGGGTATTTAATAAATATTTCCTGTAACCTTTTAGAGCCAGCCTCTACCGTTGCCTGCTCATATAGGTTATCGTCCTGAAAAGCCTTCAATACTTTTTCTAAGTACGATTTCTCGGATTTGTTAGCTTTCGCGAAAGCGTATTCCACATGAGCCACACCGTCCAATAGTTCACTCTTAACATGCTGTCCATCCTGTAGTTTGCGGGTAAAACCATGTTGCCAATTCAACGCATAATCAACCCATCCTTGAACCTTATACTGGTAACCACCTAGCTTTTCAACTTGAAAATTACCGGTCCACTCGTCATTTTCTACTTCAACCATACGCTGTTCTTGCCACTTACGGGCCTTACTATGTTTGTATGCGATAGAAGCCTGTATCACATCGTGACCATCAACCAGAACATGCGCGTTGACTGAAATGGATTCACCTTCCACTCTTTTTATAGCATACCTGCCTCCATCGATTTGCGGGGAAACTTGAGAAATAATAACGCGTTCTTGATTCATGTTTGGTTAAATTAGTACTCGCAAAAGTAACCGAAGTACCATTGCTCCCATAAATAATCTACGAAACCGATTGAGTTTTTGCGTTAATAAAACTGGGTTATTAATCATGTGTTTACAGGATTGATTTAAAGACAATGGAGATAATCAATACCGTAAATAAGCGCTACGCATGCTATTTCATATATTCAAATTCTCTAAGAGTAAGATATTTAGATATGCCTAGAATTGAAATATTTACTGAAGTCAATGCCCCTGTCGAGCTGGTATTTGATCTCGCAAGGGATGTGAATTTGCATGAGAAATCAATGGCTCACACAAACGAAAAAGCGGTAGCGGGTAGAACCTCCGGCAAGGTTGAAGAGGGTGATCAAATCACGTGGGAGGCCACACATCTAGGGGTAAGACAGCGACTTATCAGCCATATTACGGTAGTTAAACCTCCTCATTTTTTTGCAGATGAAATGGTAAGTGGTGCGTTCAAGAGTTTTACCCATGAGCACTTCTTTGAATTTGGCGATGGCGTTACCACCATGCGTGATCTTTTTGTGTATGAATCACCATGGGGCATATTGGGCGCTATAGCCGACCAATTGTTTCTAGCTGCATACATGAGGCGATTGCTAGAAAAAAGGAATAGCCTCCTAAAGATAACCGCCGAAGAGCTAAACTCAAGAAGATCACTATAACGTTATAGATTAAAGTTGGTACAGGTTCGATTAATTATGTGTCTCGTATTTATTTTTGTATCCATATAACGTAATGATAATGAGAACCCTTACTATTTTATTGCTACTATTTTTTGCATCATCATTGAGTCCTGCCCAGGTAGGAATAAATACCGATAATCCTAGAGCTGATCTAGAAATTGTCGCTACTCCTAATCCTGGTCCCGGTCAAGTGAATGGTATTATCATACCCACGGTTACCACACTACCCACCACAAATATAAAGGGGAATATGGTGTACCTTGATTCTGGAGACAGTAGCGAGGGCTTTTATTTTAACAATGGTTCCAGTTATCAGGCGGTATCGACAACTGCTACCAAGGAACTGGTTCGTGCAGGATTGAGTACTGATCAGGGCTTGGGTCAAAGTACGCCTGGAAGTAATCCTGCATTTGTGAGCTGGAACAAAGTTACTTTTAATAGTGAGACTACTTCTACATCATCTTTTAATGAAACCAATGGTGTATTTACAGCACCCCGCAACGGCTTATACAATGTGAGCAGTTATCTCAGATCAACTTTTGGTACTGCTGATAATGAGCGCTTTTATGGTATAGCTATTTATGTCAATGGCGTTAGAAGGGAATCCCTTGCATACAGGAATAGTCAATTTACCTCTGACATTAGAAGATCGATAACGCAGATGATTTATCTGAATCAGAATGATACGGTAGAAATTTATTTAGGATACCCTCAGACATTTGCAGATTTTAATTCACTTAGATCTGATTCGTGCTATCTAATTATTAGCGAGATATAAACTAGATAGACACATCCCTAGAGCTTAGCCTTATTTCTTATTCTTCCATTGAATGGCGACTCCTTGAAAATCCTGCGCGGCTTTTTCTTTGGCCTGTTTTGGAATCATAAACTCGTGTTCGATTACAATATCTAGATCGTCATTGAAGTAGAAGAGCATGGTCTCCTCGCCAGCATAATCGCAAATGGTTAAAGCGTGGATTTCATGTTCAGCAAAATAATCGTCTTGAACTACCTGCGCAGTTTCAAATTCAAAGTAATGAAGCACTTTGGCTCCTTTAAAATAGTCAAAGTCCTGTAAGTAGATTTGATCTGCCATAAGATTTATAGATTAAATATTACGGTCAGGATCAAATCCCTCTAGCAGGTGAGCAACGCGCTGTACAAACTGTCCTCCCAAGGCTCCATTTACCACCCGGTGGTCATAACTATGGGACAAGAACATTTTCATCCTAATTCCTATAAAATCACCATCGGGCGTTTCCACTACGGCGGGTACTTTTCTTATGGCGCCAAGGGCTAAAATTCCCACCTGCGGCTGGTTGATGATGGGAGTTCCCAGTACAGAACCAAAAGTCCCCACATTTGTGACCGTATAGGTACCGCCTTGGGTATCATCTGGCTTTAACTTACCACCTCTAGCTCTACTGGCAAGGTCATTAACTGCCTTTGCCATACCCACTAGGTTAAGCTGGTCAGCATTTTTAATGACTGGGACAATTAAATTACCGTCAGGTAAAGCAGCGGCCATACCCAGGTTAATGTTCTTACGCTTTATAATTTTGTCACCATCTACGGCGATGTTGATCATGGGAAATTCTTTAATAGCTTGAGCGACAGCCTCCATAAAGATGGGCGTAAAAGTCAGATTCTCACCTTCTCTTTGTTTAAAAGCATCCTTGTGTTTTTTACGCCAGTTCCAAATATTTGTTACATCACATTCTATAAAACTTTGCACGTGGGCGCTGGTCTGTACTGATGCCACCATGTGGTGAGCGATCAATTTACCCATGCGTGTCATTTCTATGATCTCGTCTCCACCATTGACTGATACTGGCGCTGCGGCCGGTTTTTGTGATGGTGCCGCTGGTTTTGAGACTGATTGGCTAGGTGCGGCCGGCGTAGTACTGGAAGAGTTCCCAGATTTACGGTCCTCTATAAATTGTAGAATGTCATTTTTAGTCACCCTACCGCCCTTTCCAGATCCTGCAATAGATTCCAGTTCGGCGATGGAGATGTTCTCTTGTTTGGCAATATTTTTTACTAGTGGCGAGTAAAAAGCATCGCTACTTGCATAGTCGTTTGCGACTGTTTCTATGCCTTTATCCATATGGGCAACAGCGGCAGCGACAGCTTTTTGTTCCTCTGCGGTGGGTTGCTCCTCAACTTGAGTGTTTGCAGATCCATCTGCACTGTTTATTCCCGCCTCCGTTTCTATAACGGCAATAGTCTGTCCTACCTGTACTACATCGTCGACTTCAAAGAGAACCTCAGTCAATACACCATCCACCTCACTAGGTACCTCGCTGTCGACCTTGTCTGTAGCTATTTCTAGAACGGGTTCATCCATTTCAATGGTATCGCCTACGTTTTTTAACCATGAAGTAATGGTAGCCTCTGCTACGGACTCTCCCATTTTAGGTAACTTCAATTCAAATCTTGCCATAACCAGTTGTAAACTATATCGTTTTCTCTAAGGCAGCAAAAGTAAGAATTTAACTCGCCCCATATCTTACATAAATGTCAACAATTGGAGTCTGAGGCTACAGGAAAAGAGCGGCTAGTTTCCAGTACAATGGGATTAGCATTTGTGCTCCGAGAGACCTTCTAAATTTTATTAAGAAAACTTAATGCTTGGAGTCAAGATTGAAGCTGCATTAATTGCTGTTGATTGTTTGATAAAAACGGATCGGATTGCTTTATTGAACCTTCTGGGATTGAAGCATTACCTTTAATAATAACATTGCTGACCAACTCGTACAATTTATAATGTCAATTACTAAGACCTGTATCGATTTAAAGAACAGTCTATTCTTCCGATACCTTATTGCTATATAGATCAAAGTAGCCTTTATAGTTCAAAACCATTCTAGCGTGATGAGATACTAGAAAATACTTGTGGTCAACAAATTTTTCAATACGCTTATTGATTCTGAAACTATTAAATTTATTTAAATCATTAAAAATATCACCCTGAATGGCATAGATAAATTCTAATTTTTGAAAAGCTTCGTAAGCAATTTTCTCCATTTGAGTGTCTCCGTTCTTTAGATCATGAATAAGAGCCGCCCAAATTACCAAATCAAAATTAGACTTTTTTTGGTGGAGGTGCCTTAATAGCATGGGGTAAGCTGCCTGTGAATTTATATTTACTAAGGTTTGCGCAATTAATAAATCGTCATTGAATTTTAGTTTTTGAATTAGTCTTTTTTCAACTTCAAGTAATTCATCTTGACTTAGACTGCTTATAATAGTGTCATTAGTAAATCCCTCCCTTTCTTCACGAGTTGGTGGTGGGATTATTTGAACTATAATACTTTCAATGTCTCTCATTTCGAGGATTGCCCTTGAGACAGGTATTTTATTTACTATTTATTTGTATTACAAAGTTTTACAGCTCTTTCACCACTCCCTTTAACTGACTACTGGAACTCACAACCACGATTGCACGGTCCGTGGGTATGAACCCGTAGCTGTTTACACGTGGATGGCCAGACATATACTTAAGTATTTGTTCCGTATTTAAACTCTTCAGGTCCCAGCCTATGAACTTATCTATACGTTCCTGTAGATAAAATGAATCAGCGGTCATGGTTTCATATTGCTTCCATTGATGAGGATCGTCTGTAACCACAACTAGGGATTTGATAGGTGGAACTGTAACTGCTTCTTTTTTTGAGTTGGTCTTAAGCACCCTAATCAACTTTATTCCACCATTGATAATCAATTTTTCAATACTGGATCTTTTAAAGTATTTATCATAGAACAAACCCATCGCGCCGTAGAACCGCTCATAATAGTCGTGGTCTTTTACGGTACTCTCCCCCTTGAAATGCAGTACCGTTAGATCCCCTAGATAATAATTGTTGTATCCTCTCTCTAGCGCGGTATAACTTAAATCGATGTCTTCACCGTACATAAAATAACGCTCGTCAAAGCCGCCGCAGTCATCAAAAGCGCTCTTCTTAACCATCATCATGGCACCTACAAGAATTTCCACTTCACCCCGGTCAGTTTGCTCTAACTCGGTGTAGTAATATCCTTGGTCATTACCTAGAAGCTTTGCTCTAGCCACCCGTGGTGTGGGTACGTGTCGCTTACTTTCTGGCAGGTAGGCTCCTGAGCCGTCAATAAGTCGCACGCCTGTAAAACCTAGCGGTCTGGTTGAATGATACGCTTTCGCGAAAGCGAGATATTCCACAAACACCTGCTCACCCACGATAGTGTCTGGATTCAAGATACAGAGATAGGTCCCGCTGGACTGCGCTATCGCTAGGTTATTCCCTTTTGAAAAACCATGGTTTTCCTGAAACGCAAGGGTGTTGACGCTGGGAAATTCGCGAGCTAGCATCGCTATACTGCCATCAGTCGAGGCATTATCTGCAATGATGATCTCACTATCTATGTTCTCTAGCGCCCTAATAACTGACGGTAGGCACAACTGTAAAAAATGCCGCGCGTTGTAATTCAATATAACGACCGATAGTTCCACCATTAATTCTTAAGCGAGTTCTCGTAGGGTACCCGTTGCAAAATACTGCGACCCAGGGTTACTTCATCAGCAAACTCAAGCTCATCCCCTACCGCAATGCCGCGAGCAATGGCAGATGTATTTACCTCAAGGCCATCTAGCTGCTTAAAGATATAGAAATTTGTGGTGTCTCCCTCGATCGTAGGGCTCAAGGCAAAAATCAATTCCTTTATACCGTCCTCTTTTACCCGATCCACAAGTGATTTTACTTTAAGATCCTGCGGGCCCACGCCGTCCATGGGGCTGATCTTCCCTCCCAGCACGTGGTATAATCCACGATACTGACTAGTGTTCTCGATAGCCATGACATCCCGTATATCTTCCACGACACAAATAAGTGATTGATCCCTATTAAGGGCGCTACAAATTTCACAGATCTCGCCGTCACTCACATTGTGACACTTACTGCAAAAGTTGAGGTCGTGGCGCATTTTAACCAGGGCGGTACTCAACAAGTCGGTTTGCTCTTCAGGCTGTCGCATCAAATGCAGAACCAGGCGCAGGGCCGTGCGCTTTCCTATCCCTGGCAATTGGGATACCTGATTGACGGCTTCTTCTAGGATGGTGGACGAGAAATTCATTAATAGTGCAAAAAATAAAAATACAGCATTAGCTTACTAGCAGGCTGACAATATTTGATAAACTTAACGATACGAGAGCATAAAGGTCGATCATACATATCTGGTCGTTTTCATTATAAACGAAGTATGCTGATCCATAACCATCAATGGTTTTCACACAGTTTTATTTATCCCCGTAAAAACCCAATAAGGATCAACTGTATTCAACACTTCATTCAATAAAACATTAACTGATATGACTTCAACTGTAAATCATGTTCAACAAATTCAAATGAATGAAGTCCATCTGAAATAGTTATCCATTTAATATTTCATTTTACTGAACCAGGAATATGAATGTACAAATCGCTATCTAGGTAATAATACCAAGGACAAAAAGGCTCAACTTAAACTAGATAACCGTTAAAATGAAAATTTACCAGAGATTCCTCTACAGAATTTCTAAAGGCGCGATCTGTAACCGACTAGTTAACAACGTCCATATCGACAAATTCTATTTTGTAAATTGATCAGTAACTGAAAGAACATGAAGTTATCAGACAACTGCTTATTTCAATAATCGCAATCAGCTATCGCAATCATCATTAATATGAATCATTGCAAAAACTGCGTAATTCAAGATGTCCTGATAGTTTGCATCCAGTCCTTCTGAAACTAGGGTCCTACCATCGTTATTCTCGATTTGTTTGATGCGTAGCAACTTTTGTAAGATCAAATCAGTTAGGGAGCTTACTCGCATTTCTCGCCAGGCCTCGCCGTAATCATGGTTTTTCTGTTCCATGAGTTCCTTAGTACGTGCTACTTGTTGATCGTAGTAGTCCTTTGATCTGGCCAGATCTAGATCGGGAGTTTGAACTACTCCCAGTTCCAGCTGTATCAATGCCATCACGCTATAATTAATGATTCCTATGAATTCGCTTTCCTGTCCCTCGTCTACCCTAGTTTCTGCCAGGGTTTGGAGTCCTCTTATGCGTTGTGCCTTGATAAAGATTTGATCAGTAAGCGAGGGCAATCGTAGAATACGCCACGCACTTCCATAGTCGCTCATTTTTTTTGCAAACAGGTTTCTACATTGTTTTATTACGGCATCATACTGGGAACTGGTATCTATCATGCGGGCTACCTTTGCTTATTTTGCGCAAGTTAAGAACTACTCAAGATATATGGCTACCATAAACTGCTCAGGAAAACTTATTGATCTGTCTATTCCCCGGGTAATGGGAATTGTCAACTGTACCCCAGATTCATTCTATGATGGCGGGCGATTAAAGACTGATCGAGACCTTCTTATACAGGTAGAAAAAATGCTGCGCGATGGGGCTACTTTTATAGATGTGGGTGGCTATAGTTCCAGACCGGATGGAATCGATATTACCGCAGATGAAGAATTATCCAGGGTACTACCCATTCTTGATTTGATCGTAGATAGGTTTGAGGTTACGGGCCTTAGTTGTGACAGCTTTCGCGAAAGCGTAATCACCCAAGCACTACAGCACGGCGCAAACATGGTTAATGATATAAGCGCTGGCAAACTGGATTCAAAAATGATGGAGAGGGTTGCTGCTGCACAGGTTCCCTATATCATGATGCACATGCGTGGGACACCACAAACTATGAAATCAATGACCCACTACGACGATCTGGTAGGAGAAATGATCCACTATTACAGCGAGCGCGTGGCGGTAGCGCGATCTTATGGAATCCATGATCTTATCATCGATCTAGGTTTTGGTTTTGCAAAAAATCTACAACAGAATTTCCAACTACTAGATCAACTCGACCTCTTCACATCTCTTGACGTTCCAATTCTTACGGGCATCTCGCGTAAATCCATGATTTATAAAGTACTGGACTCATCGCCAGAGATGGCGCTCAACGGTACGACAGCACTACACATGATTGCGCTAGAGCGGGGTTCTTCCATCCTGAGAGCTCATGACGTAAGAGAAGCCGTCGAGACGATAAAACTCTATAGGCAATTACACGAGCAATAACCTATTTTTACAGGTAATGGAGTTACCATCACTACGTATTCTGGATCTGGTCGATATATTGTTGTTTGCGATATTGATCTATTATGTGTACCGACTAGTTAGAGGCAGCGCTGCAATCAATATCTTCTTGGGAATCGTGATCATCTACATTATTTATGAGATTACTCTCTTCCTGGAGATGCAACTTTTGAGCAAGGTGCTGGGAGCTTTTACCGGCGCGGGAGTCTTTGCCCTAATCGTGGTTTTCCAGCAAGAGATAAGGCGTTTCCTACTCATGCTGGGTTCAACTAGTTTTGCCTCCCGTAAAAAACTGCTGAAACACCTCAAAATCTTCAATGACAAAAGTGATACGGATGATCGCGCTATCAACGCCGTTATGGCTGCTTGCAAGAGTATGTCTATTTCAAAAACTGGCGCTCTAATTGTGCTTAAGAGAGAGAGTGCGGTTGATTTTATCAAGAATACCGGTGATCGCATGGATATTCTTGTCAACACACCGATTATAGAAAGTATATTTTTTAAGAACAATCCGCTTCATGACGGCGCCATGATCATCGAGGGAAATAAGATTACTGCCACCAGGGCAATTCTACCCGTGTCAGACAACAGTAACATACCTGGCAAGTACGGGTTGAGACATCGTGCTGCAATAGGTCTTACTGAACGTAGCAATGCGATTGCCATTATCGTGAGTGAGGAAACGGGAGGACTGAGCCTCGCTTATGAAAGTAAACTAGAATCTTTTACCGACATCGAGCAAATGTCCAATTTAATCAAGGGTCTTTTGAATTGAATATAATATATTAAATAACCGATTTTCACCTAGTAGTATGACACAATTTCAGAAATCGATCACGATTTTATTAATGTTTATATCGTCGATATGTTTTGGGCAACATTATTCGGAATACGCAATTGAAGGAAACGGATTTGACTCTGTTTTTCAAGATTTAGAATCCGGTATTTTCAGCGGGACCGTCAACGGAATTCTAATTGTTAACGATCCTGATAATAATGAATTACTATTTGATTTTCAAGGTAGTTATGCGAGATTAGAAATCAATGACGACGAGGATAATATTTATGACTCGAGTTATAAAAATTACATAGGAAAAACAACGAGTGGAAAGACTAAAGTGAGATATCAAACTTACGGTTCTGCTAACTCTTTTGGGATTGAAGTTAATGAAGAGTTTTACGAATTCTCGTTAATTGATGGGGTTTGTGACCTAAAGATTAAAGGACTGGAATACTATTATAAACCAGAAAAAAGTACTGAATATCTTATTATTAAAATATCACAAGAAATTGAGCTTAAAAATAGATATAACCGCAAAGTCCGAAAATCAATTAAAGTAATGCCTAATTCAACTTTAGTCTTTGCTATAACCCGGAACAAATAGCTGTAGGTAGCAATCCTTTAATTCATTGTTACTTATAGCTTACTTAAGGGGGGGGTGCGGACTTTCTAGCTGAAATTTACTTGCTGCGTTTTATGTCAAGCCACGCAACGAAAGCATTTACTTAACCAATACCGTAAATTTTATTATGGGGTGATTTTGCATTATGCGCCGGTTATACTATTCAATTATAATCTTACCCACCGCATTTAAGGTTTGTACGATGGTAGTTTTCAGTTTTACACTTAATACTAAATCTTAATTTATTCTTAATTTAGCTGTTTATTGAATATCAATTTTCAATTGATGATAACTGGTAGAATAATTATCGCAACTATTTAAAGGCGATGAAGCCTGCTGTTAAGTGATCTGTGTAAAATGGAACGAGTTTGTAAAAATTGTGGTGAGCTAGTGTACGCAAATAAAAAATATTGTGGTAGTTGTGGGGCAAAATGGGTGGAAAACCGCATCACCATGCGCAACGTAGCGAGCGATTTTAGTGATATGTACTTAGGCTTTGACAATCGATTCCTACGCACGTTTATAGATCTAGCTACTAAACCTAGTATAGTCATCAATGGCTATATAAATGGAACAAGGAACCGGTATATAGATGCCGTCAGATTCTTCTTGATTTCAGTATTTGTAGCTGGTCTCAATATGCTGCTTATGAAAAAACTGGATGTGGACTTTGTCAGCATGATGGATCAAAGTGAGCTGGAACAATTGGGTTATAATAAGGTTGGGGCGACTAGATTCATAGAGTCCATGAATAAAGCTTTTGAGTTCATGACAGAGTATCAGGGGCTCATCATGATTCTTACCATCCCTATCTACGCCCTAGTAGCAAGGCTGGTATTCTGGAACCGTAAGAAATTCTATAACTTCACAGAACAGATCGTCTTCAATCTATATGCCGTAAGCTGGACTACAGTAATCAACTCCATAGCAAGTATCATTATCATTCTAGTAAATCCCAATACCATGCTGGCTATGTCTGGCATTTTCCTGCCATTTCAAATTCTATACATAGGATATTGCTACCATCAAGTCTTTGGTCTGACCATAGGTCAGATTATATTAAGAACCTTCAAATTTATTTTCATCATCCTGTCAATTTATATTGCACTAATTGTAGCGACTGGCCTAATCGTGGTAACCTATTACAAAATTACCTCGGCATAACTTTCTTGAAGAAGCCAATCTAGGCAACCTCTTGTTGTAAAAATTGTACCTCGTATAAATTTTTGTAATAACCGTTGTTGCGCTGCAATAATTCATCGTGGCTTCCCATTTCTACAATACGCCCCGCGTCCATTACCAGTATCTTATCTGCTTTTTTAATGGTAGCCAGTCGGTGAGCAATTACAATGGAAGTTCGATCCTTGGTAATGATATCTGTAGCATCTTGAATCAATTGTTCACTATGCGCGTCAATACTGCTAGTGGCTTCATCCAGAATTAATATGCTGGGATTAGACACATAAGCTCTTAAAAACGCAATTAACTGGCGCTGTCCAGAACTGAGCATTACCCCCCGTTCCTTTACATTATACCTATACCCATTAGGTAGGGTTGAAATAAATTGATGTACCCCTATTCTACGGGCAGCTCTTATCACTTCTTCCTCACTTATAGATTCATCCTGCAGGGTGATGTTGTTCATGATAGTATCTGCAAACAAGAAGACGTCTTGCAGGACTACGGCGATTTGGGATCTGAGTGATTGAAGGTTGTAGTCCCTGGCATCTACCCCATCTATTGATATCTTACCACTATTGATCTCGTAAAACCGCGAGAGTAAATTGATGATGGTGGATTTACCGGCACCCGTGGCACCCACTATGGCTATAGTTTCTCCAGGATTGACGGTAAAGCTCAAATCACGTAGGACCAGTTCATTTTCCACATAGCCAAAGTCTACCTTCTCAAATTCTATTTTACCATCCAATCTTGCTGCCATCACAGTCCCAGAATCTGCTATCTTACTATCGGTATCCAGTATTCCAAAAACTCGATTTGCAGCCACCATGCCCATTTGTAAAGTGTTGAACTTATCGGCAATCTGGCGTAGGGGTCTGAAGAGCTTCTGGCTCAAGTCGATAAACATTACTATGGTACCTATCTCTACCAGTTTTACAAGAGCATCAACATTCATTATGACCCCTATATAAACAATCAATCCTATGGTAATGCTGGATGCCATCTCTGCAATAGGAAAAAAAATGCTGTTGTACCACACGGTTTTTACCCATGCCTTACGGTGCCTGTCATTGATCTTTTCAAACCTATCGTATTCAATCTTTTCCCTGTTAAAGATCTGAACGATCTTCATGCCGGTCACCCTTTCCTGCACAAATGAATTGAGATTAGATACCTGGTTGCGCACTTCCTCAAAAGCTTTTTTCATCGCCTTTTGAAATACGCGGGTCGCATAAAGTATAAATGGCATTACGATAAGAGCAATTAGGGTAAGCTTCCAGCTGGAATAGGCCATAAATCCCAAAACGACAACCATTTTGAGTAAGTCCGATATGATCACAAACAAACCTTGAGAAAAGATACTGGCGATGGTTTCAATATCACTTACCGCCCTGGTTACTAATTTTCCTACCGCACTTTTATCAAAATATTGCATCTTGAACCCCAGCATGTGATTGAATAATTTCAACCTTAAATCCATGATTACCTGCTGTCCCAGCCAGT
Source organism: Nonlabens sp. (assembly GCA_049647945.1). Classification (GTDB taxonomy): domain Bacteria; phylum Bacteroidota; class Bacteroidia; order Flavobacteriales; family Flavobacteriaceae; genus Nonlabens. Next base: position 26,586 of record JBARYP010000061.1, read on the forward strand.
TTGCGTAGTATATGAAGCTGAGCTGCAAGAGGACATCTGCCATGAGAACAACGGCCATGAGCGCAATGACCGTGGTAAATCCCTCAAATTGTTGTGGAATGATATGATCATCTATAGCGACTTTTATATAGTAGGGCATTCCTATGGCGACTATCGCGATGAGAATGGCACTGATAGCCACAAAATAGGTAGTCCATCTATAGGGGCGTGTAAATTGAAGCAATCTTTTAAACAGTCCTATATCAAAAGCTTTACCGGTCGTAGAAGCCATATTAATTTACTAGATTATTGATGATTGATTGTAGCTCTTCCGGCCGTTGTGTACCTATGATGTATTCTTTAGGCATGCCCGCTGGGGTACGATATTTAAAATGCAGACCCATCGACCCACGCACGTTATAAACCGTCCCATAGCCCGTCCATAATCGTATGCCCCAACCGCCTATAAAACCGTAGTTGATCACTTTCATCTCCCTTACCTGGTCAAAATTAAAACTCCTAGATACCAGAGGATAAAATTTAATCTTGATGCCGCTGGCATTTACGGTAGTCTCTAGTTTCATTACCGCAAACAACCATAAGAAAACTAGGGATACGAAGACTACGGGAATCGCTGTACCTAGATCCACAGCTCCCATAGTGTAGCCGTAAATTAAAGAGAATAGACTTATTCCCATTACCGTTATCAACAGCACCCACAGCCAGGGCTGTCTGAACTTTTGGCTTTCCTTGAACAGGATTTTTTTCATACAGGCAAGATACTGCAACACTACATAAAGATATGTGAAGTTCCTTGATGTTAATGCTCAACATCGGCTACTGGAATGGTATTGAAATAGGGTAATCTGCTCACTTGTACCTATGAATTGGGTCATTTACAGAGTATTTTGAATTGTTACGCTTTCGCGAAAGCGTAATACCCCTCAATCACGTATTTTTGAGACAACCGCTAACCGACCGCAGCAATGAATGAACTGGTAAAACAAACGGAACAATTTGTTCTCACCCACCTAAAACGCCATCTGGATACCCGTTTTACCTACCACAACTATTCCCATACGCGCAGGGTATTTGAACGTACCGTAGAAATTATTGAGAATACAGAGTTAACTGAAGATGACGTCATTGTGCTACAACTAGCCGCGCTATTGCACGACACGGGATTTACTGAAACGGTGGCGGGACATGAAGAAGCAAGTGCAAAAATTGCCAGAACGTGGCTGGAATCCAAAGCGACAGACGAGAACATCATCAGTAAGGTAGAGACCTGCATCATTGCCACAAAGCTGGCAAACCAGCCCAATAATGAGCTGGAAGAAATCATACGGGATGCAGATTGCAGCCATTTTGCTCGTGACTATTTTGAGGATACGAGTGAGTTGTTGCGCCAGGAACTGCGCCTGCTGGGAATCAAGGACTACAGCCCAGCGGAATGGAGGGATGAGAACGTCAAGATCTTAATGGAGACCCACAGGTTTTACTCTGACCACGCGATTAGAAACTGGTTGCCCAGAAAAGAGAAAAATATTGCAAAACTGCTGAGATCCAAGAGGTCGGACTCTAAGTCCTATGACAAAGAAGCCTTTAAACAGAAAGTCAAGGTAGAGGCAAAAGAAGAAAGTCCCGAGCGTGGGGTGCAGACTTTTTATCGTACCACGCTCAAGAACCACATCACCTTAAGTGACATTGCAGATACAAAGGCAAACATCCTGCTGTCGGTCAATGCAATCATCATTTCTGTCGTGCTGGCAAACCTGCTTTCAAAATTGGATACCAATGAGTTTCTCGTCTGGCCCACAGGTGTATTTGTATTATCTTCTACCATCACGATGATACTGGCAGTTGTGGCGACCCGACCCAATATCACCACGGGTAAATTTACCATGGAAGATGTCAAGGCAAAGAGGGTCAATCTGGCTTTCTTTGGTAACTTTCACAAGATGACCCTTCAGGATTTTGAATGGGCGGTAGATCAAATGATTCACGACAAGGAATATCTATATTCTTCACTAAGTAAAGATCTCTTCTTCCTAGGTAAGGTGCTTAATCGCAAGTATGGTATACTGAGACATACGTACACGGTTTTTGTGGTAGGGATTATTGTGTCGGTCCTCACCTTTGGGATTTCATTTTATTTTTACGAAGGGGGTAATCCAGAGATTCCCGTAATTCTTAATCCTTAAAGTATAAAATAGAGCGTATTTACTACTCATTCTATAGCAAACTCATTGCCGAGGGTACTTAATACTTGAGTCAACAACCATAGTTTGTAATACATTGCTTTTCTTGCTAATCGGTAGCTAACTGTAATTTCTTATATTTTGAGACAAGAAGCATTGTGCATCTCAGGACGGTATCTTTAATCAAAGAGGTAGACTTCCTAAAACCTTATCGCAGATGTCTTTAAAATGATTTTTTGTAAGCTAGTTGTCAGGTCGGTAGAAAATTAAACGTCACTCAAGAATTTGAAACCGGATGAAAAGGGCATCAGGAAATGGTATGGTACCGGACACCCTAATTAGCGAGAGCTTATATAAAGTTTTGCAATGTGCCTCCTGTTTAAAATCCAAAACCAAATCGGAACGACATTCTAAGACCATCGTCACTATTGAAAGCACTTACGTTTGCAGTTACCACTTCGGCCATTTCCACAAACATGCCTAGGCCTACCGAAGTATTCAAACTATCATCGTTGAAATTTCTATCAACTACCGCAGATGATGCGGCCCAGACCCTACCATAGTCAAACCCTCCATAGAGTCCTAGATTGACCGGTAAAACAGCGGTCCTGGTTTTTGAAAATCTCCAGCGTAGGTCGGTACTCTGATAAAATGAGGATTTACCTGTAAATCTTTCATTACGATAACCTCTTAAACCTGAATTTGCACCTAGTGTTGCTCCTTGAAAAAATTCAAAGTCATTACCTAAATTAATATGTCCCCCCAGTCGAGTAGCGAGTACTAACTTCCCATCTGTGGTAATCCTGTGGTCAAAACTTACTTGAGGTTTTACAAAACCATAACCTCTATTATTAGTAACGTTTTGTTTAAAACCCAACTCTAGCTGCGCATCCATTCCCAGAGTGGGATAGGCAGCGTTATCATGATTTGAAAAATTGTAACGTCCAAAGACACCTAGGAAATTCTGGTTCTCAAAAACACGGGAGGAAACGCGATCATTACCAGCAGGTATCGTATTGAAAAAGTCATCGAGAAATCGGTTATTAGTTCGGTCTACCTCATTTGCCTCAAACATAACCCCTATGGCAAAATCAGAACCTGTTTTACCTCTATAAACTAAAGACGGTGTTACTGATAATCGACGGATTTTTACCCGGTTGTAATCCAGATCAAATCGTTCCAAAGAACCATCCGTTGCCTCTAGATTAGGCGTACTGTTACCAAAGCCGAAGAAGTTGACTGCATAGTTGGGACTATTGAATTCTGCATTCAACCGTAAATTCCATTTCCCAAAGGTATTGGCAAACTCACCGTTGTATTTTGCATCAAAACCAGATGTCGCAAAATAGTAAGCGACTGAAAGTGAATTATGTGAGGTAAATGGATTACGCTCAAAACCATATGCAGTATACATACCCATAAATCCCACCTTTAAACCATCATCTGGATTAGATCCCAGGGAAGGTACAAATTGCTTTGTATTGGTTTTTAGTTTTTTGTAGTTATAGACATTGATTCTGTATCGATCTGTGAGACGTAAACGGGAGGTATGCGCCTGTTCTAGATCGTTTTTTTTACTCTTATAGTCATAGATCACCACGTTTTTTCCATTCTCAATATTGTACTTGTCGTTGTTTTGCCCACCTATGAGCCTTATTTTAATTTTACGGCTCTTGCCTTTCATTTCAAATACGTCATCGTCGTCCAGCGCATAGATCCATATTTCATTAGTCAACTCTGGACTATAGATACGGTTATGAAATTCTGTTGAAATGACACCCCTTTTTATTCGGTTTGCAACGACCTGGATTTTGTTGTCCTCAAGTTCAGTAATCGTAAAATAATCGTCTTTATTAGTTCCTTTTAGAACAGCAAATTGATTTAAGAAATTATAGTACCGATCAGAAATTTTTTGGAGGTTCTTCCTTCTTGATTTAAGCAGTCTTTTGATTTCTTCTACATTCTCATCGCGTACTTCTGCGGGCATTTGCATGAAAGCCTCTTCAATTACAGCATCAGTAACCCCACTTGTGATTGCAGCTACTTGAGCATCCCAGATTGATTTGTCTGATCGCTGAATGAATTCCATATCAAGTGGATAGGGTTCTATATTGATCCCTTTGACATCCTTGAGATCTTCATCGTATTTACGCAATAGTCTTGCCCCATCAGTAAGAGCTACCGCTAGTCCCAGTACTAGACCGTCTGACATTTTAGAAAATGCTTGATCCCTATCACGAGGTAGAGGTTTGTATAAAGTTTTACTACCTTCATTAAACTCGATCCATCTCCACTGATCATAATGCCTATCCCAGTCACCAATAAGCATGTCAAATAATCTTGCCCTGATATAGCTCTCCTCATCAACCAGAATGTTCTCGTCACTATGGATCTTTTCAATTACCTCCTCAGTACTAATCATAGTGTCCTTGAAACCAAAACTAGCCAGGTCAGAATGACCTTCTGAAGTGTGTTCCTCAATCATGTATAGCGCATTGCCAAATTCTCCATTATAGTCCCCAAGAACTTTTTGTTGAGGAATGTAGTACAATTTGGGATTAGTATGAAAGACCCCAGCAGCGCTGGATAAAATTCCTATAGTAAATGGTGCGTATGGGTGGGCGCCTGCAAAAACATCCAGTATTAAATCCTCTGTTCCCGTACCTTCAAATTGACCTTTAATATATTGGTCTTTAAACATAACGGCTTGTAAGTATTGAACGGCGTTTTTGCGCAAGGCGCGCATTACGTATTGGGTCCCGTTCTTATCAATTAGCCTAAGTGACTTTGATTGATTCCCACCACCCTTTCTCCTCACTTTTAAACCACCATATAGGGTATCAAGATCTACGGTAGGTGCAGTCACGGGAGTGCTATAAACATATCGATAACGTTCACCCCACGATTTTTTATACAAGTTACTTTTGGTGGTTTCTCTAGTGGTATAAATAGTTGCAGTTACAGAATCAGGAAAAGAAGGAGGAAAGGTTCTCGCGACTTGATCACTCTTTTTAGTGAATAAAGAAGTATCATAGCTTGCACTCTCACTTCCATTTGCGTAGAATCTAACTCTAGATGACCCATTTTTATACACGTCCAGTCTGCCAAATCCCGATGACCCATAGGCAAACAGTCCATTACCTATATTTCTAGCCGCAGTAACCTTACCGAGCGAACCACTTATA
>JBARYP010000062.1:0-1690 GCA_049647945.1 Nonlabens sp.
GCAAGCATCCTGCCCATAATTCGATAATAATTTCAACATCAGTAGTATTTCTTATACTGCTACATATGATATATTGAAACCTAATCCAACTGTCAGCTTACATAACCGCTATTGAGACAAAATCATCTGAAAAGAACAATTCAAAATACCTTTTTAAATATTCCAATCATACACTTTTTAATCTAAAATCACTAAACAGATATGTTTACCCCAGGGCCACATTTCAACTATCAAGCTATTTTAGGGTAAGCCGATTGCCGCTAACGGGTGCGCCGGCGCAGGCCGGCTCCACCAACCAACTTACAGATCAACAGCTTTCTGTCCTAGCCGATAAAGCATCCTCGACACCCAAAAGCCTCACCGCCGGCTTGACGATGGCGCAATGTTGTGAGCTGGCTTTATTTTATAATTTTTCTAGCCAGTTAATTAGGTCTTCAGAGTCCAAAATGCTCCATGAATGTGGATGGCGGATGTTGTTCGGCTTTCGGTAACCTTTGTCAGTGGTTGTAACTAAAAAGGCGTCATTATTTCCGAGCCGCCTTAATTCGTTAATGATTGATGAGCTATCTAGAACATTCATTCCAGAGAAGTCACCTCCTCTTTGAGTAATCCACCAGTCAATATCTGGTTCTGCATATAACCTGACTGGGGTATCGATAAGATATTTGATTGCTTGTTGGCTTGTATCATTAATTGAATAAGGCGATACATAATGGTAATTCCCTCTAGCTTCTTCGGGGCTGCCGCCCATGACTTGCTCAATCTTCTGTATCATAAATTTATTTTCCTGACTCGGCTCTTCATCACTATTCAATCTGTTTTCTCTAACTCTAGACTTATAAAACCTTTCAAAGTCTAAAGGTGCATCTATAGCAAACACCGCGTCTGGAGTGGCCTCAAAGTTTTCCCTATTTGCGATCTCTGCAAACTTGACAGCAGTGCTTCCACCTAATGAAAAGCCACCGATATAAAACTTTACTTCGTCAAGTTGATATCTGTTGATTGCGTCTGTAATTATTCTATGTAATGAATTTTGACTAATGCTGTCTATTCCGAACGAGATGTATCCACTTTGCAGAGTTGGGATGATAGTTATATATCCGTTTTTTTTGGCTGCAATAGGCAAATCAGATTGTAGGAGAACGTCCTCTGGGGGTTGGCCTAATCCAGGCATCAAAACTAAAAGAGCACTGGGTTCACCCTTCTCTGGAAGGATACTCAAGTATGTCCCAGCAAAATCAGTTCTGGTTCCGACTATAATCGTATCACTGATTTGGCTTTGAACACCACTAGATAAGAATAACGTACAAACTATGATGAATAGGTTTATTGTACCTCTGGTCATTTTGTAGAATTTTAGTAGCACGATGATTGGGTAGCTGTTTGTTTGCTTGCTCACAACTTATGGATATCAACCACTATTGTCGATAGCAATAAGTAAAAGCTGATTATTCGAGGCAATTCATCCCCAGAAACCCTGTGAGTACAAAGATAACAATCCTATCGTTCACAAAAGTTATATACCAAATAAACAATGTCGATACGCATAGACCCAGAGGTCAGCAAGTGGATCGTGCAAATCACGAAAGCGTTCGCTGGAGGTGTGGAGGTAGATTTTGGTTGTCTGGATGTTCTCGTGACCCAGCAGGTCCTGTACGACCTGTAGCGGCGTACCTCGCTCCACCAGATG
>JBARYP010000063.1:0-52892 GCA_049647945.1 Nonlabens sp.
ATTTACCCTTGGTAGGTTTGTAAATGAACTCATAAATTTCATAGGGTTTTCGCCTCTTGATACAGAATTGTTTAGCGTTGTATCTATAGTAAAATTGTTCTTCTCTGTAAAAAGCGATTTACTCTCACCAACTACTAGTACATATGGAATATCTTCAAAAAATTCATCCTCACCTGGAATAGGCCTAAAAGTTAATTTGTATTCAACTACGTAATTAACATCAATAGGACTAAATTGTGCTTGAATGGAGCAAGTAATTAAACAAAAGAAGAAAGAAAAAATATTATACTTCATAAAAGTTTATAAAAATAAAGCTGTCAGTTAATAACTGACAGCTTTGACATAAAACATTTAAACAATTACACTTGTTTAAGCTCTGCACTTTTTATTGTTTTTATTGGTTTACCACCACAAACAATATTATCTTGACCTATTAACATGTTTACCAACTGCGTAGTCGTTCCGGTAAAATTACAGATATCCGTTTCTACACCACAAGAATACGTGACGTGAATACAATCATCATTTGCCAATTCATTGTCAACTGTAGCAAAGCTACAAAGAGATATGATAAAGATTCCTAAGAATACATTTTTCATAAAACAGATTTAAGTTAGGTGTAAATAAACAACATAATAATAGTAATTACAAGTATTTTTAAAATTAAGCTTATAATTTAATACTCCATCACCTCAACTATCTTCTGCTTGACCTTCTCGGTACTAGGGATCATGGTTTGCTCCAGGACAGAGTTTAAGGGAATGGCGGGCATGTTCTCACTCCCTATAAGCAGGACTGGTGCGTCCAGTTCTTTAAAACACTCTTCTTGAATGCGTCCTTGCAATCCTCTTGAAAATCCATTATCGCTGGGCTCCTCCGTAACTATAAGGCACTTCCCACATTTTTTTACGCTTTTAAATATCGTATCATAATCCAGCGGGTGCAAGGTTCTCAAATCCACTACCTCTACCCGATCCTGTAGATCCAGTTCCTGCGTGGCATTCATGGCCCAGTGTACTCCCATTCCATATGTGATGATGGATAAGGTTTCCAACTCTTCTTGTTTCCAGATTTCTTGTAGCACCCACGCCTTACCGAAGGGCAGCACATAATCTGCTGCTGGTTCAATACTGGTTGCCCCCTTTGTTCCTGGAACTTTTGACCAGTACAATCCCTTATGTTCAAAAATCACAACGGGGTTAGGATCGTGATAGGCTGCTTTAAGCAGGCCTTTGAGATCTGCACCGTTTGATGGGTATGCAATCTTTAATCCCCTAATACTGGTCACCACGCTTTCTACAGAGCTGGAGTGATAAGGTCCACCCGACCCATAAGCACCTATGGGAACGCGTAAAATCATACTTACTGGCCACTTACCGTTGCTTAAATAGCAGGATCTAGAAACCTCAGTAAACAACTGGTTGAGACCAGGCCAGATATAATCGGCAAATTGAACCTCTACTATAGGTTTAAGCCCCACGGCACTCATCCCTACCGTACTACCCACAATAAAGGCCTCTTGAATGGGGGTATTAAAAACTCGATCATCACCAAATTTTTGTGCCAGCGTCGCCGCTTCCCTGAAAACACCACCCAGCCGCCCGCCTACATCCTGCCCATATAAAAGACATTCCTTATGCTCCTTCATAAGTTCCTCTATGGCAAATAGGGCACAATCGACCATTACCACCTTATCGGCAGTTTGAGGACTGCGATCGCCACTCTCTTCTAGAATGGTAGTAGGCGCAAAGTCATGCGTGAATAAGTCTGCTGGCTCTGGATCGGGTTGTTCTAGTGCTTTCTCTAGTGATGCTTTGGATTCCGCTTTCGCGAAAGCGTCCATATCATCCAGCTCTTGTTCATCATAACCATTGTTGAGTAGCAGTTTTCTCATCCTGGGGTACGGATCTCTAGTTCTTGCTTCTTCCAGATCATCCCGGTAAAATTCCATACGCACCCCGCTGGTATGGTGGTTGAGTAACGGCACGGTGGCATGCACAAGAAATGGCCTGCGTTCCTTGCGCATGGTTGCAATGACTTGCGTAATGGTTTCATGACACTGGCTGAAGTCTGTACCATCTATGGTAATCGCCTCTAGGCCGTGAAAGCCCGCGGCGTATTCATAGGCGTTTTGAGCTCGGGTTTCGGCTGCATTTGCACTTATATCCCAGCCATTATCCTGGACGATATACAGGATGGGTAATTGTTTGAGGGCTGCCATTTGAAAGGCTTCGGCGATTTCACCCTCTGTAACTGATGCGTCACCAAGGGAGCAAACCGTGATGGGATATTCATTTCCCGTTATCTCTACGGCATCACCTATTTGTTGTAATTCCTTGTACTGCATGCCCATTGCGGCACCCGTCGCCGGTATGGCTTGCATTCCAGTAGCGCTGGACTGGTGGGGAATCTTTGGTTTATCTGGATCGTTAAGTGATGGATGTGAGTAATAGGTACGACCGCCAGAAAAAGGATCACTCCTTTTAGCAAGCAGTTGTAACATCAAATCGTAGGGGGTCATACCCAGCGCCAGCAGCATGGCGTCATCCCTGTAATAGGGATAGACATAATCCTGAGGTCGTAACTGCATCCCTACTGCCGTCTGAATGACCTCATGACCGCGGCTGGTGGCGTGTACATATTTTGAGACTAGTTTAAAATTGTCTTCGTAAAGTTCTGCCATCGCTTTAGCAGTTACTAGGTTTTTGTATGCGACCTTAAGAATTTCTCTATGTATGCTGTTGCTCATGCTTCTTTTGTCAATGATAGTTTATTGCTGTAGCACAAGCTACAATTCAGGGATTCGTGCCATCTGATCTGCAACCTCTTTAAGAAAACTCCCACCTAGAAAACCATCGACCACCCGGTGATCAAACGATAAGGACAACATCATCATACTGCGTATCTCAATGCGATCCTGTCCATTGTCAGTTAACACCTCTGCTCTTTTCTTAATGATTCCCGTTGCTAGTATGGCAACCTCAGGCTGATTGATAATGGGCGTTCCCATAAGCGAACCAAAGGTTCCTACATTACTGATTGTGAATGTACCACCCTTAATGTCATCGCCACCTAACTTATTATTTCTAGCAAGGTTTGCAAGTCTATTTACGTCTGTCGCGAGTTGAAGTATGGTTTTGCAATCTGCATTTTGCACCACGGGTACGATTAGATTACCTGATGGCAATGCGGTAGCCATACCTACATTGATGTCCTTCTTTATGATTATTTTTCTTCCATCCACGCTGGCATTGATGTCAGGATATTTCTTTATTGCATGGGCGACTGCATGAACAAATAATGGAGTGAAAGTGAGCTTTTGACCTTGTTTCTCCTGAAAGGTCTTTTTATGTTCATCCCTCCACTTAACCACATCAGTAAGATCAGTCTCCACATAAGCAGTCACGTGCGGACTGGTGTGCTTACTGTAAACCATGTGGTCTGCGATCATACTGCGCATGCGATCCATCTCCACAATTCTTCCCGTGCCCTTATCAAGTTTAAGCTGTGGGATGCGATAGGCGGTTTCATCATGAATAGCGGGAGCTGGCTGCGCAAATTGATGGGGCCTACCGTTGTTAAGGTAATTAACTACGTCGCTTTTACGCAGTCTACCATTGCCACCAGTTGCAGGTATTCTAGCCAGTTCTTCATAGGAAAGGTGATTAGCCCTCGCGATGGAATCGACTAGCGGTGAGACAAAGAGATCATGATTGACAAAGTTTTGAATAATGGCATCGCTCACTCTACTAGTAGGTTGATTCCTCTTATGATTGGAGCCCACTACATTTCCTGACAAGGGTTTTCTTGCCTCCTTATCTTGTTGAACAGCCTGGTTTTCATTTACTTCTTGAATCCTGGACTTGCCCTCGCCAGCAGTTCTTTCCTCTATTACTGCAATTGAGCTGCCTATTGCCACTACTTCACCATCACCAGCAGTAATACTAACAAGTACACCATCGCATGGTGCCGGAACCTCATTATCGACTTTATCTGTAGCAATCTCTACTAGAATATCACCCTCTTCAAAACTTGCGCCTTCTTGCACAAGCCAGTTGAGAATGGTTCCCTCAGTAATGGATTCACCCATCTTTGGTACTACGAAATCAGTCATTTTTGCCATAGAGCAAATTTAAAGAACTACAGCGTTGTAGTGCTTTTGTGAGTTGTAATATTTCCCAAAGAAAAAAGCTTCTTTTCAAACAAAAAGAAGCTCTGACTGTATAATTTGAGGGTATTAGTTTCCCGTATTATAGAAGAATTGCTCTTTCCATATTTTGCCATCTTTTACCTGATACACTCCCAGCTCATTCATCTGGCTACGTTGTCCACTAGGTTTGTGTGTGGTATCCATCCAGAACTTAACTACAAAGTGATCGTCTGCTACTAAGGGTTCAAACACCTCGCCATCGTGAACCTCAAAGTTTTCTTGCCACCAGCTGGCCTTTTTCTGGATGCCCTCCATACCGTGGACTTCTTTCATAGGTTCCTCCATCTCTATACTGGTAATTTCACTACTGTAAAGTTCTTTGTAGGCTTTCTCTTCTTGATTAGTCCTGCAATATTCTACAAGTTTGTTTGCTATTTCTTCTGTAGTCATGATGTTTGGATTTTAATCTCTAGTCAATTTTTTATAGCGTATGCGTCTAGGTGTAAGGTCTCCCAGTCGTTTTCTTTTGTTCTCCTCATACTCTGTAAAGCTCCCCTGGAAAGAGTAAATCTGTGAATCTCCCTCAAAAGCGATAATGTGGGTACAAACCCTATCCAGAAACCAGCGGTCGTGAGAAATGATTACGGCACACCCGGCAAAATTCTCCAGTCCCTCCTCTAGCGCTCTCAACGTATTGACATCCAGATCATTAGTAGGTTCATCAAGCAACAAAACGTTTCCTTCCTCCTTAAGGGTCATGGCTAGATGCAAACGGTTGCGCTCACCTCCAGATAATGTGGAAACCTTTTTGTTTTGTTCAGATCCTGAAAAGTTGAATCGGCTTAGGTATGCTCTAGAATTGACCATTTTACCGCCCATCATCACCATATCCTGACCATCTGCAAAATTTTCCCAGATTGATTTATTCTGGTCTATATCTGAATGTGATTGATCCACATATGCAAGTTTTACGGTATCGCCTACGGTAAATGTTCCTTGATCAGGCTCTACCTGATCCATGATCATCTTGAAAATTGTGGTTTTACCCGCACCATTGGGACCTATAATTCCCACGATCCCATTTTGCGGCAATACAAAATTCAGATCCTCGTACAACAATTTATCGCCAAAGGCTTTACTGACTCCACGTGCTTCAATTACATTAGTTCCCAATCGAGGCCCGTTGGGAATATAGATTTCAAGCTTTTCTTCCTTGGATTTTTGATCTTCATTAAGCAGCTTGTCATAGTTGTTGAGTCGGGCTTTTTGTTTAGTCTGCCTTCCTTTAGCCCCTTGTCTTACCCAGTCCAGTTCTCTTTGTAAAGTCTTGCGGCGTTTGGATTCTGTTTTCTCTTCTTTGGCCAGACGATCGCTTTTTTGTTCCAGCCAGCTGGAGTAGTTTCCCTTCCATGGGATTCCCTCACCGCGATCCAATTCCAAGATCCAACCAGCGACGTTATCGAGAAAATAGCGGTCGTGGGTCACGGCGATAACGGTACCATTATATTGTGCAAGGTGCTGCTCCAGCCATAATACAGATTCTGCATCTAGGTGGTTAGTAGGTTCATCCAGCAGCAAGATCTCTGGTTGTTGTAGCAATAAGCGACATAGTGCAACCCTGCGGCGCTCACCTCCAGAAAGGTGTTCTATCAGGGCTTCCCCTGGTGGAGTGCGCAGGGCGTCCATTGCGATCTCAAGTTTAGTATCCAGCTCCCAGGCATTGAGTGCGTCAATCTTGTCTTGCAGCTCTGCCTGGCGATTCATGAGTTTCTCCATCTTGTCTGCATCCTCATAATTTTCTGGCAAGCCAAAGTCGTCATTTATTTTATTGTATTCATCTAGTACGGCGACGGTTTCTGCAACTCCTTCTCTCACGATCTCCATGACCGTTTTACTATCATCGAGCGCAGGTTCCTGCTCAAGGTATCCTACCTTGTAACCTGGTAGAAAATGAATATCCCCCTGGTAGTTTTTCTCCTGGCCAGCAATAATCTTCAAAAGGGTTGATTTACCTGAGCCATTGAGACCTAGGATTCCAATTTTTGCCCCATAGAAAAAACTGAGGTGTATATTTTTAAGAACTTGTTTCCCAGTACTTTGATAGGTCTTGGAAAGACCAGACATTGAAAAAATGACTTGTTTGTCGTCACTCATAAGATGTGATTTATTTGATAAGTGCTAAGGTACGTAGATAGCTCATACCTTAATGAATTATTGATATGTGTGCTGGGTACTTGATTAATTACGCTTTCGCGAAAGCGTGACCCTAAAAATTAACAATATCGCAATTTGAATTTGTAGGAATGAGATTCATGAAAAATTTGAGTCACCTGCTTTTTTTTGTTTTCTTAAATGTGAAAATTTGACGTTAAGGGCAATCAAACACGTCCTTTAAGAGCGTTGAAAACCCATGCAATTGCAAAAAAACCAACCCCTACAGATGCAAATCCATAACCAGCTACCTCTTGATATCTAAATATGCCGATAGCAATTAATCCCAGTCCCACCACTATCATTATGAAGGTTGCCCAACCTAGAACACCATTTTTATTAAGAGCCATGTGTTGTATTTCTCACAAATATAACAATCGTGTCTTGAATTCATCATTTTGTCCAATAGCTTAGAGAAGGGAATATGGTGGTTTTTCTTCAAAGCTAATTTCGATTTTTTTTGTAGGAATGTTTGTAGAAACAACTATTGCTTATACAATATATGTTAATAGAATAGGTGCGCGTGACGAGTAAGTCATTCAAACATAAAAGGCTACTGAGATGAACAAAAGATGTATTTACAGTCTGATCGTGCTATCACTTTCAATGTTGTCGCTCAATGGGCAACAGATAGCGATAGACTCGTCAAGTCCCGTTGATGAACTAGTCAACCAGAGTCTTCTCAATGATTGCGTGGGTATAGAAAGTGTGGAATTCACGGGAAGTCTTCAATCAGGGAGTAGTTTCACCAGCATAGCGGGCTTCAATAATGACAACAACAATTTCCCATTTACCTCTGGTATGGTTATTTCTACCGGTAACGTGAATCAAATTACCGGTGTGCCAAACAGCAATAATATGAGTGCAGGAGATTCTTCCTGGGGTGGTGATGCAGACCTTGAAAGTGCCATAGGTATTACCAACACGCTCAATTCAAGTATTCTAGAATTTGATTTTACCAGCGCTACCAATAGTATAAGTTTTAATTACCTACTTGCTTCAGAGGAATATCAACAGGATTTTCCTTGTAACGTTTCAGATGCCTTTGCTATCTTAATCAAGCCAGTAGGTAGTACGGCACCCTATCAAAATATCGCAGTTCTCCCTGATAATACTCCAGTTCAGGTTCAAACGATAAGAACAGAAGTAGTGGGACTGTGTGAGGCAGAGAATGAAGATCTTTTTGCCGGATACAATCTAGGTGCCACCAATTTCAAAGGGCGCACCGTACCGCTTACGGCAACTGCTAGCGTGACCGCCGGGACTAGGTATCATCTTAAAATGGTTATTGCAGATGATGTAGACTTTAGATATGATACGGCCGTGTTTATTGAGGCTGGTAGTTTCAACTCTTCCATTAACCTGGGAGACATTCTAACCAGTTGCACTCCCTTGTCGCTTGATGCAAACGTAGGGAATCCTGCAGCAATCTATGAATGGTACGTTGACAACACATTGATAGCTGGGGTGTCAAGTAGTAACTATACTGCTACTACCAGCGGCAACTATTCAGTAACTGCTATGATCCCTTTAGATAACAGCACCTGTATAATCAATGATAGCGTATCCGTAACTATAGATCCAGATGTTTTAGAATTTGAAGTTAGCGACCTTCAACTGTGCGAGAATACTGGAGCTATTGATTCCAGGATTTTTGATCTAGCTGATTTGAAATTGAATGTTCTGGAAAACTCAGGATTCTCAAATTCAGCTATTGAGATTTATAGTTCAAGATCTGACGCGATTGCTGGCGTAAATCCCCTACCTGACAACTACAGGAATATTGCTGATCCACAAATCGTATATACCAGAATCACCGATGAAGTTACTGGTTGCTATGGAATTCAAGAGAGTTTGCTCATTATCGACAGCTCCTTAATTGCAAATGATGTTCAGCTGGATTTATGTGACTTTGACAATGACGGTCAAGTAAACCTAGACCTTTTTACCGTAAAGAGAATGATTTCTGATTCTGGTGATGCGGTGGCTATTTCATATTACCAAAGTCTGTCAGATGCACTCGCTGAAAGCGATCCTTTGGAATGGTCTTATACAGCGTCTAACAACACGACACTTATTGCAAGAATTGATGACGTGAATGGTGATTGTTTTACCACAAGTGAAATAACCATCGACGTAGTTCCCACTCCCGTTCTACTTACCAACGAACTATACCTAGATGCCTGCGATTCTGAACGGGATGGATTTGCCCTGTTCGATCTAGAATCCTTAAATAGTGAATTTGCAGATTTGTCTATTGTAGAATCAATCAGCTACCACCTCACACGGGATGATGCCATAGATAGTACTAATCCTATAGCAAATACCAGGAATTACCAGAACCAGTCTAGATCAGTTGAAAACGTATATGTACGTTTTAACAAACTAGGTAATGAATGCCCTGCCATTGCTACCCTAACATTATACACCAATTATTTGATATCAGAATCTAGAATAAGGGATGAGGTAGCCTGCGACGACATAACTGACGACGGTTTTGAAATATTTGATTTTCAAACAATCAAGAGTTCACTATTAAACAACCTTGAGCAAACTGATGTTCAATTCTTTGAAAATGAAAGCGATAGAGACAGCAATATCAATCCGATTGATATTACACAGCCGTATATCAACAGGGTCAATCCGCAGATTATTTATATTTTTATTGCAAATGAAGATTGTGTAGAAAAAGATTTGTTTGAATTGAGGGTCGCACCCTACTTTGGCGCACCACTTATCCCTAATCAAACTTACTGTGACGAGGATCAGGATCTTAGAACAATACTAGACTTAAGCCGATTTGATGCTAACATCACCCAGCTGGTTCCCAACTCAACGGTAGATTATTATTTAAATGAGGTAGATGCACAGAGCAGGATTAATGCCATTGAGACCTTTGCAAATACGAGCGATATTTTCCAGTTATATGCCGTGATTACAAATCAAGACGGTTGCACAGACCATGAAGTATTTACTATTAGTATGCTACCTGCGCCAGTAATATCTAATCCTTTACCTATTGAATTATGTGATCTGGATGGAGATGGATTTATGGAAATCAATCTTCTGGACATAAATAGCCAGATCACAACTATTCCCAGCCATTTCATCTCTTATCATAAAACAGAAGATTTTGCCCTTGCGGGAGTGGAACCCATTTCTAATTTGACTAGATACGCCGCATCCACCAGTACCTTATACATAAGAGTGACAAGTTCTGTAACTGGTTGCCCTAGCTTTTCAGCTTTACCTATTACTATCAATACCAGGCATGTTATCGAGCCCGTAACAGACCTGGTAAGTTGTGAGGATGATGGAAATGACATTAATATATTTTATCTACAAGATTCTGACGATTCCATTTTACGAGGTACGGCAAAGCTAGTTTCCTACTACGAGACCGCTGCAGATGCGCAATCTCAAACCAATGTTATTGACAAATCTGCTCCTTACACTAATACGAGAAACCCGCAAAACATTTTTTATAGGGTTGAAAACTCCACTAGTCCAGAGTGTCCTTCCTATGGTTCTTTCGTTATTAGAGTGGAAGATTTGCCAGTTTTTAACCCGCCGCAAAATCTATCCACTTGTGACGATGATAACGATGGCTTTGCAACGTTTGAACTGGGATCTACACAACTTTTAATCACAGACAGCAGCAGTCAGGATTTGTCAGTAAGCTTTCATACCAGTTTTGAAGCCGCAGACTCTGGTACCAATGAGTTACCAGAAACATATAATAATATAGTCAACCCACAGATTATCTATACTAGAGTGGAAACCAGTAAGGGGTGCCATGTGGTAGAAACCTTCAGACTAGAAGTAATTGATAGCCCGATTATTAATGACGTAGATCCCTCATTTAATTGTTTGGAATTGGGTTTTGATCCTGACGAGGTTTATATTTTTGATTTGACCTCTAGAGAAGAAGAAATGATAGGACCCCGTTCTTTTGAAACTGTCTTTTCGTGGCACATAGATGAGGATGATGCATTCTCAAATAATGGTGAGTTAACTAGAAGTCAAGCAACCGCCTTTGAAACCTCACTTGCCACGACCACGGTTTATTTGAGATTGTTCAATACTATTTCTGGGTGTCTGGATGTGCAACCACTAGAATTGAGGGTGATTGAAAAACCTGCCTTGCTGGCAGACCTTACCTATTCCTATTGTGAAACTGCAAATTCCAGGGTCGACTTGATTGATGCCGCTACTGCTATGAGCCTAAATTCGCCTAACTCAGGAACTTATCAATATACTTTTTACACTTCAATATCTGATGCTCAAGACGACGTAGATCAAATTAATTCTGTGATAGATTACGGGAATGGAATTCGAGAGTATGTAGTTAAAGCAACTGTAGATGGGTCAAGTTGTATCACTATTGAGCAATTCACTATCATAGTCAATCCTAACCCAGCTATTCCTGGTGCCGGGATTCTGGAGGCAACATATTGCGATGTAGATAATAATGGCGTTCAGAGTGTATTCACGATGGATTTTGATTCAATAGTACTCGGCGGATTGAATGAGGATCTATACATAGTAGATTATTATTACAGTCTTGAGGATTTGAATACCCAAACCAATAGAATTACCGATGGTCTAATAGTAACTAACAGCTCAACCCTCTATACACAAGTCACAAATCTAGAAACCAGTTGTACCAGTTCCAGCAATTTATTTGTACAATTAGTTCCCGTCCCAGAATTTGAGATAGAAAGAGATCAATTTGTGTGCGAGGGCGCAACGCTGGAACTTACGGTAAACGGGCTAACGGCAAACCAGAGCATAAGGTGGTCGACGGGAGAAACAACCTCAAACATTCTAGTTAATGAGCCTGGAGACTATGAGGTCACCATCACAAACCCAAACGGCTGTGAAACAAGCGCCTCCACAACGGTAAGAAGATCATCACAGGCGGTTATTACTGATGTGGAAGTAGAAAGTTTTAGCCAGAATAATTCAGTTCGTATTTCAATTGAGGGGACAGGTAATTACCGGTACGCTCTTAACGATGGAGAACTGCAGAGAGAGTCCATTTTTTACAATGTTCCTGCGGGCATCCATCAAGTTGAGGTAGTTGACCTCAATGGATGCGGCGAGACGGTTCAACAAGATATTGTAGTACTGGATTACCCAAGATTTTTTACACCTAACGGTGATGGATATAATGACACCTGGCAAATAAAAAACATCGAACAATTAAGGATAGGTAACTGTAATATCTACAATAGGCACGGGAGGTTAGTGGCATCACTAGATGCTAACAATCCAGATTGGGATGGATTCTTCGAGAATAAATTGTCCACAAACGACGACTATTGGTTTACTGTAATTGTTGAGATTGACTCCCGACCCACTACTATCAAAGGTCATTTTTCTGTACGGGATCAATAATTACGCTTTCGCGAAAGCGTAATTCCAAAATTCCCATTAAAAAAACGTTATGCGTTGGTATAAAAGTTGATTAATCGGAATATTTTAGCGATCTTTTCACATTTATATGATCATTTATGATGCTCACCGGTTGTTGCAAAAAATTTACTCGCACCTATAATTTATACTCGCTGTGTATTACGTTTTTTCTACTCCCCATTATTGGCCTTGCACAACTCATTACTACTGAAGGGGTCGTTCCCATCGATGTACTGATCGATAATAACTTTGGTAATGATTGTGTAGAGATTGAAAACATCACCTCCATTAATAATGGTAGGATCAACAATGAAGATGAAAGTATTCTCGGCTTCCAAAAATCAGGTTCAAATTTCCCTTTTCAATCAGGTTTTGTACTTTCTACTGGTAGCGCCGCAGATATAGGCAATAGCATACGCCCTGCAGATTTGAGTGCTGGAGATGCTATGTGGACAGGTGATGCAGATCTTGAAGCTAGTCTGGGCATTACCAATACCCTAAATGCAACCGTGGTAGAATTTGATCTGGTAAGTGCGACTAACCTGATAAGCTTCAATTACCTACTAGCCTCTGAAGAATACCAACAAGATTTTCCCTGTAACGTAGCAGATGGATTTGCCATATTGATCAGACCCACCTCTGGTGGAGCATTTACCAATATTGCAATAATACCCGGTACTGGAGGTACACCGGTAGGAATCAATAATATACATCCCGAGATCGTAGGTCAATGTAATGCAGAAAACCAAGAGTTTTTTGCTGGATTTCAATTGGGGGATACAAATTTCAGAGGTAGAACTGAGGTTCTTACCGCTACGGCACAAGTAATCCCAGAAGTATCCTATAGGATTAAAATGGTAATCGCAGACCAGACTGATTTTAGATTTGATAGCGCAGTATTTGTAGAGGCAAACAGTCTGAGATCAGAAGTAGATCTGGGTCCTGACCTATTCCCGTGTACTAGTGTTGTACTGGATGGCGAGGTGGGAAATCCCAATGCTGCCTACCGCTGGTTCAAGGATGGTCTAGAACTAGTGGGAATAACTACCAGCACCCTACTGGCCGATGTTTCTGGCACCTATCAAGTAGAGGCAACCGTTCAACTTACCGGTACTTCATGTGTCATTACCGATTCTATAGAGGTAACCGTCGATCCTGACCAGCTGGACATTGTAGTAGATGATGTAGAGCTGTGTGATGACAGTAGTTTGGATGAAAGAGAAATCTTTGATTTGAGTGCTATTGCCACCGGGGCCATAGATACGCTACCTGTAGGATCCTATTCAACCTCTTTTTACCTATCTCAAAACGATGCCGAAACTGGTAGTGGAAGCCTACCCGACAATTATGAAAACATCTCTAATCCCCAAACAATCTTTTTGAGAATTATTGATGATAATACCTTGTGCCGGGACATAGTAGAAGTTGATCTAGTCGTCTCAGAACTTTTAGTGGCAAGTGATGCTACCTATACCGTTTGTGATACTAATCAAGATGGAAGGGTGGCTATTCCACTAGAGGAAATTAATGACCTGGTAACGACTTTTGACCCAGTAAATTCCATTTCTTATTACAGAACTGAAGATGATGCATTCATCCAGGAGGATCAGCTCTCCAGTCCGTATTCCAATGAGACAAACCCTCAAACTATTGTAGCAAGATTAGAGAGGTCTAACAGCGACTGTGTTTCTTTCAGTAACATCACTATTGAGGTAATATTACCTCCTGTTCTAAATAGTTCAAGCGAGTTCATTGATGCCTGTGATAGTGATAGGGATGGTTTTGCAAACTTTGACATTACATCAGTACAAGATTTGTTTATCGATCCAGGCTTCCCGGGAGCAATTACCTATCATACCACTCGAGAGGATGCAGAAACTGGTCTTAACCCTATCCCCAATCCTGCTTCTTACGATAACATACTTCAAAGTTTACAAACCGTTTTTATAAGGGTAGAAGATCCAGTAACTGGCTGCGGCGCGGTAGCCTCAATAGGACTCTTTACCAATTACTATGTGGCCAGCACTCTGGTAAGTGATGTGGTCATATGTGACGATCCAGATGATGATGGATTCTATCCATTTGATCTTCTGGAAATTGGTATCGGGTTTCTTAACAATATTCCAGACACTTCAATTGAATTCTTCCTCAATGAAGATGATCAACTCAATGATGTTAATCAGATTGATCAAACCGTTCCATTTATAAACAGCGTTAATCCACAAACGCTATATGTACGCATCAACGCACCCACTTGTACTGAGTTCCTTCAGTTTGATCTTATTGTGGCAAACTTCTTTGAGGCGGTAGATCTTCCAGATCAAAGTTTTTGCCTGGCAGTATCTGGAGTAAATGAATTAATTGAACTGGAAATATTTGACGAGGCAATCACCTCATTGATCCCCAATACATCAGTCAGGTATTACACCTCGCTAGAAGCTGCTGAAGCCAATACTGGAAACATAACTTCAATTTCAACCGCAAGTGCGCCACTAGAGATATTTGCAACCATCATTAACTCCACTAATTGTACCGACGTACGACCATTTACCATTCAAATATTTGACTCTCCAGACATTCAAGTCCCTAGTCTGCTCGCTAAATGTGACGAGGATTTTGATGGATTTACCATTGTGGACCTAACCAGTAAGGCGAGCGAGATTACCACAAATCCGGACTATGCCCTGAGTTATTACTTTGATTTTGTGGATGCATTACAAGGCAACAATCCCATTACAACCCCAGAGACTACAAACGTAACCTCAGGTATCGTATTTGTACGTGCAGAAGATATCAATAACGGCTGTACATCTTTTGTGGAACTGGAAGTCGCCATTAACACACAGACTGAAATTTCCACCATTAGTGAATTTCTTGAATGTGAGGATGATGATGATGGTATTACGCAATTTATTTTTATAGGCAAGGATTCTGAAATCCTGGACGGCTCTACTGGACGTACCGTTTACTATTATTCTTCACTAGACGACGCTCAAAATGACGTTGACCGCATAGACAAGGAGCAACCATACACAAATCTTACAAATCCGCAGACTATTTATGCTGCGGTTGTCAATGATTTTGGACTTAGTTGTACTACGATCGCAAGTTTCCAGTTGCGGGTGGCTACAGTTCCACTTTACAATATACCCCAAGATATTATAGGTTGTGATGAAGAGGACGATGGTTTTGCCACCATACGCATTCAACCCATAATTGATCAGGTAATCGCTGGCATCACAGATCCTATCACGGTAAGTGTTCATGATGATTTTATAGATGCCGTAAACGATGAGTTTGCCCTAGGCTCTGAATTCACTAACATTACAAACCCGCAACAGTTATTTGTGAGAGTGGAAGATCCTGACGGGTGTTTCAAGATTGAGGAAATAAGACTGGGTGTTATAGAAAGACCCATTGTAAATGTGGTAGATGCCTCCGTGGCTTGTGATGTTGATGGCGATCTTGAGGATGGCTTTACTTCTTTTGATCTAGATACCCGTCAGGAAGAGATTGTGGGTCCTAGAAGGTTCAATTCAGACGTGACCTGGTTCACCAGCCTAGAAGATGCAGAAAATGATATAGATCCCATAGCAGATAGTACAGACTTTACAAATACGGCAAACCCACAGATAGTATTTTTAAAACTAACAAATAGGATTACGGGTTGCTTTAATATATCTCCACTAGAGTTACAAGTGGAGATTCCAGTCAATCTAGAGGAAAATGTGGTGCTAGAAGTATGTGAGAATGATGATGAAATTGTTGATCTAACTCAAGTATTGCCACTATTGACTAATACAGATGTTAGTACTTATACCTATGACTTTTATACAAATGCACAAGATGCTCAAGAAGGTACTAACCCTATAGGTAATCTCTATAATTATAACAGTCCCAATACCACGTTGTACGTAACCTCCATCAGAAATGAAAACAGCTGTGAATCTACCGTAAGTTTTGAATTAGTTGTACTGGAACGACCCAATATTGCTGCGCCTGGAACTTATGATCTTGAGTTTTGTGACGATGACTATGATGGGCGCTTAAGTATGGACCCCCTCTCAAATCAAGAGGTTATACTGAATGGCCTCGATCCTGACCGGTTTGAAATTGCTTACTACGACAATGAAACAGATCGTGATAACCTCATAAATCAACTAGGTAATGCCTATGAAGTAAGTGACCAGCAGGTAATTTATGTTTCAGTCACAGATACCGTTTTGAGTTGTAGCACCTTTGGAGAATACGTAGTTACTATTAATCCACTACCAGTAATCAATCTAGACTCTACCTATATTATTTGTAACGATGGTTTTGTAACGGTAGAATTAGAAGATCTGCTCCCGGGTGAGACCGTACTCTGGTCAACCGGAGAAACAGGACAGTCCATTGATATTTTTGAGGAAGGAACCTATAGCGTAGTGGTTACTAGTATAGAAGGCTGTCCTTCTCCTGCTAGGACTTTTAGAACCCGCAAGTCAGAGCTTGCTAGGATTGACAACATTATCGTTACCAATTTTGACCGACCCAATTCAGTAACTGTTCAAGTTTCCGGAAATGGTAATTACCGCTTCTTTATTGACAATGGCGAGGAACAACGCAGTAACGTTTTTAGGGATGTGAGGACTGGATTCCATACCGTGGGAGTACTTGACGTAAACGGTTGTGGAACTGTGACTCAAAGGGTTCTTGTTATCGACTATCCCAGATTCTTTACGCCTAACAGCGATTCCTATAACGACTTCTGGCAAGTTAGAAATATTCAGGTGTTTGAGAGCGCGACGTTCTATATCTTTAAAAGAAATGGTAAGCTGCTAGCTACGTTTGATCAGGATTCTCTAGGTTGGGACGGGAATTTCAATGGCGCTCCCCTCCCCTCATCAGACTACTGGTTTACCCTTAAGGTTCAAGATCAGGGAGAAGAATTTGAGGTTAGAGGTCATTTTAGCCTTAAACGATAGGTATTATAGCGCTGATTTCTAAGACTTAACCATTTAGACTTGTGCTATTCTTATAATGCAGAAACATTAGAGCGTGACCAAAAGGGTCGGGCTTTGCATTACAATTCCTCGCGTTTTAACCTAAATTAAAACGCTGCGGGATTTTCACTTCAATCCCTCACGCACGATAAATATCTGATTTATCAGGGGGTTTGTCTTAGCTATTAACATTAAACCATTCTCTCAATATGCGATTAGATCTTTGTAGTACCCTATTTTTCTAATATACGAGACCCCTTTACTTAATTTTAAATTTAATTGTCAATTAACAAAATCAAGCTGATTGGATATCGTTCAAGCTTCACCACAACAGTATTAGTGATGACAACCTATATTAAAAACTATTTAATAGTTAAAAGTTTTCACACTACTTAGGTATTTAGCCGCAAATTTTTAATAAGAATTCAGATAAATGCTACTTTGAAGAATCTTCCGTTCAATCTTTATAGTATTCCTTCAACTTAAATTGATGTAAGAAGAAAAAACACTGACGAGAATAATTAATGCGTTATTTAATTACTATAAATACGTTGTCCTTACTCTAATTTGCAATCCATGACGTATTGAGAGGTAAATACACTTATTCCTATTCAGTTCTCAGGACTTAACATCTCAACTAAATTCAAAACCCAAAAAATATTAGATAGATATATATCCTAGCTCACCCCAGCGCTCCCATAAGAATTAACCCAAAACGGTTTAAATAGTTAGGGACGAATGGTAAAGCTAGCTGCTTTTCAAAAACCAAATCCCTTAAGGAACTCGGATGTTGTGCACCAGCTACCATTTCATTGAAATGCCCCATTGGAAAGTTTTTCAAATAAATACAGCGTAATTAATATGTCCTGTGGAATATCATCATTACGCATCTAGTATAATTGACATGAATTCTTAGGTACTTAGTGAGGAACGTTATTTAAACTCCACCAAAACATATAGCATTAGAAACTCCATGTGTTTCACGAGTTCTTGTCACCTGCAAGGTGCATAGATAAATTATCTTCTTCTCCATTCAATCTGCATAAGAGCTATTTAGGACATTCAATTACCACCGTAACCAGTAAAATCCTAATCAATACCTACCAGCCACCGCTGGCACCACCACCACCGAAACCGCCACCGCCGAAACCGCCACCAAATCCACCGCCGCCAAAGCCGCCGCCTGATCCACCACCAAAGCCACCAGACCCGCCGCCAAAACCGCCACGACCCAAACTGCTCAAGACAATGATATCGAGTAAGGACGGTGCCCTGCCCTGCATACCGCCGGGCCCGTTGCCTCCACCCTTATTTTTTCTCATACTCAGGACAACGATAAGAATGATAAATCCTATGGCCAGAAAGCTGCCATAGGGTAAACCCTGTCGTTTGGAAAAATCGCGGCTTTCCTTGAAGTTACCGGTAAGTCTCGCAAACAATGCATCTGCGCCCGCGTCTAGACCACCGTAGTAATCGTTGCGCTTGAATGACGGGATCATTACACGGTTGATAATACGCTCTGCGTCAAAATCGCTCACTATACTTTCTATCCCATAACCTACAGATATATCGACCTTGCGATCATCAGTAGCGAGCAGTACCACGATACCATTATCTTTTTGATCCTGACCTACTCCCCAGCTTTGCCCCCAGCGAGTCGATAACAGCGAGATGTCCTCACCCTTTGTGGAATTGATGATAAAAAACACGATTTGGGTAGAGGTGGAGTCGGCATAGCGTTTTACCTTGTTGAGTAGTGCGATCTCCTGTCCTTGATCCAGCAGGTTTGCATAGTCATAAACGCCTTTTTGATCTACTAGTGCAGGTCGTTTAGGTATTTGAAACTGGGCGATAGCCGGTAACACCGCCAGGCAAACAATAATCAAAGTAAGAATGAATCTACTACTGCGCATTGAATTAAGGTGTTGTCTCAGTCGACTTTTCTTTGTTTCTGAATACCGCTTTCGCGAAAGCGTAATTCACATCTACTAGGTTAAATCTTCCGTAGTTATCTCGTCTGGAAGTTCATTGATATCATCGTGTTCCCATGGAAAATATTTAGCAAGGGCAAGACCAGTATTTCTAATTCCCTGAACAATTCCCTTACAAAATTCACCGGCAACAAAATGATTCTGCATGTTGTCGCGTATCTGGTTCCAGAAGTCGGTATCTACCCGCTCGTCTATTCCAGAATCCCCCAGGATGGTGAATTTATGAACCTCTACGGCAAAATAGAACAGGACGCCGTTCTTGAGTGCCGTATTGTCCATTTTAAGCAGGTGAAACACCTCCTGGGCGCGCTGCATGGCGTCAGTCGTGGTGCGCTCTATGTGCACTCGTATCTCACCGCTGGTCTGCCCCTCGGCAGTTCTTATGGCGTTTACGATTTCTTGCTCTTCCTGCTGGGTAAGTAACTGTTCTACATCTGGATCCATGGTTTTATTCAAAGAGGTTGCCCACATCGGGTGCCTGTTCTGATCCTTCTTCTGCCTTGAAGTAGGGTTCTTCATCAAATCCCAATATTCCTGCAAATAGTGCCCCCGGCAGTTTTTTAATCTTGGTATTGTAGCCTCTTGCGGTCTCGTTAAAGCGATTGCGCTCAACATTTATGCGGTTTTCAGTACGTTCCAGCTCATTGATCAGTTCCTTGAAATTCTCGTTTGCCTTGAGATTGGGATAGTTCTCGTAGGTCGCAAGTAACCTTCCCAGTCCAGAGCTTACCGCGCTTTGCGCCTGTGAAAAAGCCGCAATTTTCTCTGGCGTTAAATCTGACGCATCAATATTAATGCTGGTGGCATTTGCCCTAGCCTTGATGACATTATTAAGGGTTTCTTGTTCAAATTCCGCATACTGTTTTGCTGTAGCCACAATATTGGGAATTAAATCATTCCTGCGCTGGTAGCTGCTCTCAACATTTGCCCATTGACTGGTCACGTTTTCCTTAAGTCCAATGGTACTGTTGTACCAGGACCACCCAAAGATCAACAGAATGATCCCAATAATTAATAATATACCGCCTATCCCTAATTTTTTCATTGTCAATTATTTTAACCAAAAGTACCAACCTGCAACAGCTCTCTTTGTGAAAGTCATGCTATAATTTGATCAAGCTGCTCCTATTAAACGGAAACAAAAATCATTTAGAATTTCAAAAATTTAAACAGTGACCTAGCTGACGTAAGGAACAACTACGGTTAACATTGATTGCTAAAACTATTTTTGGGTCTGTTAGCAAGCTCGCAGCCTATGAATTTCTTGCAAATAGGGTAGCTAGTTAAGGTAGGAGATCAACCGCATGTGGATTTCTCGACTATAATTTCATAGATGGTGTACTTTAAGTTCATCGCATATACCATTGTTGCGTGAGGGGTAGGAATGAAAATCCTTTTGTGAGAGTAGGAACAAAAGATTGCAATGGATGACCCGACCTGCCTTTCAAAGGCAGGTCACGCCCTAATCTAAACCTAAATGGTTCCTACAGATTGAGATTCCCGGTATGCCTAGGTGAGGTAAATTTGTAAACAGAAATTAGTTCTTTTCTACTAATTGTAGTGATTGTAGATATTCTGGTGCATGCAACAAGCGGCTGCCATACCAGGAGAACATCTCGCCGTCTACCAGACGCACCACGGGAGTTACGTTAGGCTTAACGGGATCTATACTACCCGCCATTAAAAAGGGTTGGGTGAAGGCAGCGATATCATCAGACTTGAATGGATAAGGTTCTGACGACAGGAAAATAACCTCAGGCTGTAGGGCCACCATTTCCTTCATGGTGAGTTCTGGATAGCGCTCCTCACTAGCGGCAACGTTAATGAATCCAGATTTCTCCATCACGTCATGGATAAAGGTTCCAGAACCTACGGTCATGTAAGGATTTTTCCAGATCAGGTAAAGCGCTTTGGTCAGTTTTTTGGGCTGCAGCTGCTGGAAGGAAGTCTTTATGTTGCGCGCCATACTCTTTGCCTTGAAGCTGGCACCGGTGAGTTGACCTAAATCCTTGACCATCTCGCAAGCGCTCTCAATGGTGTCAATATCACTCACATAAACCGGCGCGATTCCATCACAAAAAGCTACAATCGCTGCCGTATTTTCCTCCTTGTTACAAATAATCAAATCTGGCTGGGCTTCTATAATACGGGACTGTACGATTTTTTTTGTTCCACCCATCACGGGTATGGCGTCCACAAGGTCCTCTGGATGCACACAAAAACGAGTAATGCCTACTAACCGATCACGCAACCCCAGGTCTACGAGCAGTTCAGTCTGTGATGGAACTAGTGATATGATGCGCTGCGGCATACTTTCTAGTGCCACTAATCTATCCAACTGGTCGGTTATCCTGCAAAACATACTTCCTTCATCTTTTTATGAGTGGCAAAGGTAGGATTTGAGGTTATACCGCAGGAATCATCGATGAACAAGATTAACAGTAATGACGTCAATTCTGACAAGTAACGGACTATTACTTAGTCACTATCTCAAGTTCTGGTTTGCGATTATCCTTGTAATAGGTAAATTTCATACTTGATACATACCCCGATGTATCAAAGGAATAGTCCGTACCCGCGAAGTTTATTTTCAGTTTTTTGAGTCGTCCATTTTTTGTTTTGAACCGCTTGATATCAAAGCTATAACCCATGTTTTGGACCTCTTTTCCATAAATCTCCAGTTTATCCCTAGTGATTGAATTCAATTCGTCGATACTCGATATGGCTGGATTGACCATTTTGTCGTGATAGTATATCATTGAACCATGTTGTGATGGGTGGTTAACTGAAGGGTTGGGAGACGGCGTCAGGTTCTTGAGTAGGAGATCCAGATCCTGTTCAGTATCAATAACAATGACACCATTGTCACCTGATTCGCCATAAAATGCTAGTGCTTTTTGATCCTTGAGAACATGCATGCTTTTGATCTTGCGTTGATCAAGCTGTGCAAATTGTAATTCATTCAGCTTTTTCCCATTGACGATTATTAACGGGCGATCGCCAGAAAATGCCCCATAAGTGGTTCTTGCAGTTGCTCCATAACGTGGCTGGTAGGCATAGATACTATCTGCATTAAATTTATAATCAAAATCCTTAAACATCACAGTATCAATAGTGAAACTATGTTGTGGCCAGACCCTTAAAGTATCTATACCGGGAACATTCAAGGGCTCCCAGTTCTGGGAGTATTTCATTTTAAATGAGGTAGGATCTACGGTTCCCTGCATAGTTTGAGTCAAGGAGTCAAAATTCATTTTACCTACCTTATTTCTGAAAGCGCGGGCGATGGAATCAAAGTCCATGTTGATGATCTTTGAGTTCAGGACTTCTTGAAGGGAATCCATATTGATCATCATTGCCTGGCTATTCATTATGTTTTGCAAGGAATCAAAGTTTACTAATTGTAATTGTCCCAGGAGCATGCTACGCAGGGAGTCTGCATCTTTCTGGAATTGCGAGCTGCTCAATATGGTAATGGGACTGGACGGGTTATTGAACATTTTATAGTTGAGATCGGCTAGGGTTAGATCTATTTGAGCTGAGTCTATATTGAGCTTCTTCAACATCTTGAGCGTTTTTTCCAGCTTGGCAACTGCTTCCTCGCTAGCCATCGCTGCGTCCTTGATCAATTTCTGGGCGTTAATATCATTGAACTTAAAATAACTACTCATTACGTTATCATCATTCACGAGTGCAAATACGTCACTATCACAGGATCCCACATACCATTCTGGTTTACCGTCACTTACCATACGAGATATACATACAGGGTTTATACCGTCTGTAGTTTTATAATTGTGGCTAGAGGTATAGCTACCCTCAGTAATGGTAAACTTAAGATGGACTAACAAGTCGTTTTTAAATCTTGATTTTTGTAGTTGGAAATCGATTCCATCACGCTCCAGGTTTTTGATATTACGGTCCAGGTTTTTTTGCGTGGTGCGTTTTGTGAATTTCAACACGGTAAGATCATCCTTGCTTTTGCTATCTGTCTGGGATCCAGCCGGCACGCCTGTTTGCTTGTTGCTATTAGGCTGCGGTATCCCAGTTACAGATAGACCGGCTAATTTATTGTTGCTCACACTAGCCTGAGTCTTCACGTCATCTTTTTGATTGAGCACTTGAGATTCCTGCTGGGTGGATTTACTTGTATCTGCATCTATATATTCCAGGCGTTCCACAACATTAAAACTGTAGAGAAACATGACCAGTACGGGTAGGATCAAGGCATACTTATAAATGTGCCATTTGTCTGAGGCTTCTTTTTGCAACATGAGAATACGTTTTTTAATAAAGGGGGTGAAAAAGTTGTTTGCCAGTACGGGTTGCAGGTGTCCCGCAGCACTACTTAATAAAGTGCGCTCGTAACTTATGCTGGCATTACTATTGGATTTGGCGTGGGAGTCTGCAATAAATTCCAGATTCTCACTAATTTGTCGCTTTACCAGCCACACTAGCGGATTAATCCAGAACAAGGCTCGCAATAGGTGGGATAGCAATAAATCAAGGGTATGCCACTGCCGCGCATGAACCTTCTCATGTTCTATGATTAGTTCCATTCCCGATAGGTTCTCGTCTTGCTTGCTATAGCATATATAATTGAAAAAACTGAAGGGAGTCAGCTTTCGCGAAAGCGTAACCAATGTAAATCCATGCTCCCTAAGAGATTTTCCTGATTTAATCAATCGACGCAATGAGGCTAGCTCTACAGCCATTTTACCCAGAAATGCGCAAGTAATGGCGATATATAGGTAAAGGAGCATTTTTGTATAATCAACCGGCTCGACAATCTCACGAGTTGTTTGTAGATCCTTTTCCAGTTGCTGCTGCATCAGTATTAAATATTCCACAGGTATCTCCCGCATGCTGGCGGTTTCCTGCTCCACATAAACGGTCTGCTCGATTTCAACAAAGGGTACGATTATGCTAGCAATTATTCCCACAATGAGGAACCACCGGTTTGCCTGGAAGAAAGTAAGCCGTCGCAGCACAAACTGATATAGTAAGACAAAAATGGCAAGTACGCCCGCACTCTCCAGAAGGTAGATCATAAAGGTTTCCATTATTTCTCGTTCTTTTCAAGGGTTAGAAGAATGTCTCTTAAATCTGCCGCAGATATTTTTTCCTCTTTGGCAAAGAAGGAAACCATATTCTTGTAGCTATCATTGAAATAACTGGTTAGAGCATTATTGACAAATTTGTTGCGGTAGGCCTCTTTCTGGATCAATGGGTAATAGCGGTGGGTTTTACCGAAAGCCTCGTGTCCAATGAACCCTTTGTCTTCCAGCTTGCGCACTGTTGTGGAAATACTGTTGTAGTGATTATTTCCTTGAAGATGGGGCACAATCTCCTTAACAAATGCTTTTTTGAGACTCCATAGCACCTGCATGATCTCTTCTTCTTTAGTGGTTAGTTTTTCCATGATAACATCAATTAATACTGTCGGAAATTTTAAGTACCAACGAGCGATGATACAAACATAAACTACTTTTATAGTTATCAAACTATTTCTATAGTTATTTAACGTTAACAATAGTTGAACGGGGTAGAAGTATCAATATTTATACCTTTTGTATAGTTTACTTTACTTTTTAAATACTTTGTTATACTTTTGAACAAATTAATTACTATGATGACTACTTATTTATTACCGCACCGCTTTAAATCTCCCAGTAGGATCGTGTTCCTGCTCATGACAGTATTATTTATTCTTGAACTAATATTCAGTCTTAATATTAACCTGCCTTTTCTAGATGTGAACATGCCTGTACTTACTGATGCACCATTGTTTTCTGAACGAGAATGGTTTGTCATGAGGCGCAGCAATCTATCACTACCCCTACTTATATTAATGATGACTTTGAGTGGTCTGGGGTATGGATTCTCTAGGGAGAAGGACGAGGACGAGTTAATCGCTCAACTGCGCTCTGAATCCCTAGTCTGGGCAGTATACCTAAATTATCTTTTACTGGCGCTACTCATTTTTGTGGTTGTGGGCTTTGATATATTGGGCGTAATGATTGTTAATATCTTTACCCTGCTCGTTTTCTTCAACCTGCGCTTTGAGTGGAAGAAGTACCAACTCAAAAAGTCCAGCCATGAAGAATAAGATCAAAGTATATCGTGCCATGCACAACTTCACGCAACAAGACCTGGCAGAAAAGATTCAGGTTACCAGACAAACCATCAATACCATCGAGAAAGGCAAGTATGTACCCTCTACCCTACTAGCTCTTAAAATGGCGGCCGTCTTTAAGGTCGGTGTGCTGGATATATTTGAAATAGAAGCTAGTGACTGGGAAAAGAAATGAAGAAGACAGTGACTCGTTGCTTAGTAACATAATGCTACGATGCAATTGTACTTAGTAAAGCTTTTTAAACGTGGAACAGGTCTTGAGAATAAGCTCTCATTAACTTTTCCCAATGATTAACTTTGCCATATGCGTATCGATATCATCACCCTATTACCAGAATTGATCAAGAGTCCATTTGAAGCTTCTATTTTAAAAAGAGCGGTAGATAAAGGACTTGTAGAAGTCTATATGCATGACTTGAGGAGGTATGGTCTCAATAAATACAACCAGGTTGATGACTATCAATACGGTGGTGGTGCTGGAATGGTAATGATGATTGAACCCATTGATAAGTTGATAAGTGAGCTTAAACAAGCACGTAACTATGACGAGGTCATCTACATGACTCCAGATGGAAATACACTTAATCAAAGCATCGCAAATCAGGTTTCACTCAAGGAGAACATCATAATTTTGTGTGGTCACTATAAAGGCGTAGACCAGCGCGTACGCGACCTACTGGTTACACGGGAAATATCCATAGGCGACTATGTACTTTCTGGGGGTGAGCTGGGAGCCGCAGTTTTATGTGATGCCATAATCAGATTGATTCCCGGTGTCATATCTGACGAGACTAGTGCATTGACCGATAGTTTTCAAGACGATTTGCTCGCCCCACCAGTTTATACCCGCCCCGCAGAATATAAAGGCCTCAAAGTCCCTGATCTGCTTTTAAGCGGCAATACAGGCGCTATAGACAAATGGCGAGAAGACCAGGCAATTCACAGGACCAGGGAAAGGAGACCTGATTTATTAGATAAATAAACTATTGAAATAGCATTGATTATTACACTACTATTTTCTCTGGTATTACATTTGAGTGCTGATTGTTGGTAAGTTCTTCAAAACTGTTTATTTTTGCAAACCGTAAAATCAACCTCTGGCGATCATCGTGAACGTTGTTTTTATTCAACTATAAGTCTTTTAAAATGACAGATCTAGTAAAATACGTACAGGACGAATTCATCGAGAAAAAAGAATTCCCTGAATTTGGAGCAGGAGATACCATCACCGTTTATTATGAAATCCGCGAGGGTGAAAAGAGCCGTACGCAGTTTTTCCGTGGGGTAGTTTTACAAATGAGAGGTTCTGGAGCCACAAAAACCTTTACCATCAGGAAAATGAGTGGTAACGTGGGTGTAGAGCGTATCTTCCCATTAAACCTGCCAGCAATTCAAAAAATAGAGGTCAACAAAAGAGGAAAAGTACGTAGAGCACGCATCTTCTACTTTAGAAACCTTACTGGTAAAAAAGCCCGTATTAAAGAGGCTCGAAGAAAATAATCTTCATTTACACTATAAATCAACCCGTTTGTCAGCACAAACGGGTTTTTTATTTTATGGCTTGGTCTTGTCCATGCATAGTTTTAAGAATTAGCACTATTAGCAATAGCGGCAACTTACCATCCCTACAGATTGTTTTGAACCACATAGCTGCCTTACTAGATCGATTGACCTTTTGGTCTTGAGGGTAATAGGTGGTTAGTGATACTTAATAAGGGTTGCTTTAAGGTTACGCTTTCGCGAAAGCGTAATTATTAAACCACTCATAAGAACCTAGGCTCTTTTAATTCTTAAGCCTAAGAATTATATTTGCAGAAAGCTCAAATCCGTCGAGCATTTGCGGTACAAAAACTGCGTCTCACCATCATAACTACCCTCCATGCCTGATCAACAGAAGATTATATATACGATTACCGATGAAGCTCCAGCACTAGCAACAGCCTCGTTTTTACCCATTATAAAAAAGTTTGTGAGTGCAGCGGGAATCACGGTGGAGACTAAGGATATTTCTCTGGCCGCCCGCATACTGGCATTATTTCCAGATAGGTTAGAAGAGGACCAGGTGCAAAGCGATGATTTAAATGAACTGGGCGAGCTCGTACTTGATCCGGGTGCAAATATTATCAAGCTTCCTAACATAAGCGCTTCTGTACCCCAATTAAAGGCCGCCATTGCAGAATTGCAATCGCAAGGATTTAATATTCCCAATTATCCCGATAATCCTCAAACTGAAGAAGATCAACACAACAAAGAACTTTACAATACCGTAAAAGGTAGCGCGGTAAATCCCGTGTTGCGCGAGGGAAATTCTGACCGACGTGCCCCACAGCCAGTCAAACAATACGCTCGTAAAAATCCACACAAGATGGGTGCCTGGAGTAGCGATTCCAGAACCCACGTAGCTACAATGGATCACGGCGATTTTGCGCACAATGAAAAGAGTATCACGACCACACATGCCATGACGGTTGATATTGTATTTACTGATGAGCACGGTGTTGCATCTACTCTCAAAAGCGATCTAGAATTGCTGGAGGGCGAGATACTGGATGCCACATTTATGAGTAAGGATGCCTTAGTTAAATTTCTTGATGAACAAATCGCAGACGCAAGAGATCAAGACCTGCTCTTTTCACTTCACATGAAGGCTACGATGATGAAGGTTTCTGATCCCATCATTTTTGGCCATGCCGTAAAGTCTTTCTTTAAACCCGTATTTGATAAGTATGGCAGCAATCTAGATCGTTTAGGTGTCAATGTGAACAACGGTTTTGGCGATCTGGTAAAGAAGCTTGATCAGCTACCAGGGGACAAAGCAGCCGAAATCAATTCCTTAATTAAGAAAACCCTAGAAGAAAGACCGGATCTAGCCATGGTGGACAGCGACCGTGGAATTACAAACCTACACGTACCCAGCGATGTAATAATCGACGCTTCCATGCCCGCAATGATCAGGACTTCTGGACAAATGTGGAATAAAGATGGCAAACAACAAGATACCAAAGCGGTCATTCCAGATAGTTCCTATGCAGGTATCTATGCTGCCACGATTGATTTTTGTAAAAAACACGGCGCGTTTGATCCCACTACGATGGGGTCAGTCCCTAATGTGGGATTGATGGCTCAAAAAGCCGAGGAGTACGGATCACACGACAAAACTTTTGAGATAACCGCAGCCGGTACGATCCAGGTCATTGATAAAGATGGTGAGGTGTTGTTGAGTCATGATGTAGATGCTGGTGATATCTGGAGAGCTTGTCAAACTAAGGACGCCCCAGTACGCAACTGGGTGAAACTGGCCGTGGATCGCGCACGAGCAACGGGTGATCCCGCTATATTCTGGCTGGATCAGGATCGAGCACACGACGATGAATTGATTACAAAGGTTAATGAATACCTACAAGACCACAATACCGATGGACTGGACATCACAATTGCCTCTCCAGTAGATGCTATAAAGAGATCTCTTGAACGTATCAAGGAGGGTAAGGATACCATATCAGTTACTGGTAATGTATTAAGAGATTACAATACTGATTTGTTCCCCATTCTGGAATTGGGTACCAGCGCAAAAATGCTGTCAATCGTTCCATTGATGAACGGTGGTGGCTTATTTGAGACTGGAGCTGGTGGTAGCGCGCCTAAACATGTACAACAGTTTGAAAAGGAAAACCATTTGCGCTGGGATTCACTTGGTGAGTTTCTGGCGCTATCAGAATCGCTGGAACATCTAGCCCATTCCTTCAATAACAAGAAAGCCCATATCATATCTACCGCGCTTAATAAAGCAACCGAGTTGTTTCTGGAGAATGGCAAATCACCTTCTCGCAAAGTGAATGAGCTAGATAATAGAGGCTCCCACTTCTATCTCGCACTTTATTGGGCACAAGAGTTAGCTCAACAAAAGGAAGACCCTGAACTCTCAACAATCTTTAAAAAGCTTTCTCAACAATTACAAACTAAAGAAGATGAGATTAATAGTCAGCTCATAGCTGTTCAGGGAATGCCAGTACAACTCAATGGTTACTACCATCCAGATCGTAAGCTGAAAATCGATGCTATGAGACCCAGTTCAATTTTAAACAGTATTGTAGGTTAATTCTTTAACTCTATTGTTCAGGATACAAGAATAATACGTTAATCCAGGACAACTTGAGGTGAACTAAAACGAGCAATCGAACCCCTGGCGGTTTGATTGCTCGTTTTGTTTATATTAGAATTTCCAACTACTACCTATGTATGATCTACTAATGTTCTCTCATCTCGCCACGGTAGTGCCGTGCATATTTATAGGTGGCTATCTATTACTGGCTTATAAGGGTACACCCTTACACAAGACTTTAGGGAAGGTTTACATGATTCTTATGTTCATTACTGCGGTGATTACCATTTTTCTTCCAGCAGCTGTGGGAGCGACACTATTCAACCACTTTGGCTGGATACATCTTTTCACATTGCTCACCCTATGGACGGTACCTACCGCATATATAGCCGTAAAAAAGGGAAATATTAAGGCGCATAAAAGGAAAATGGTACTGCTTTATATAGGTGCCATAATGATAGCCGGTGGTTTTACCCTCGTTCCAGGGCGCTACCTACACGGTTTGCTTTTTTAACGATGGTCTCTTCTTTGTACTACTCTTTGCCCTTATTGGGATACCAGTTTAATAACCTGACTTCGATCTCGTCGTTACTATTACCTATCTTTTTTGCAAATGAGTCTACACTCTCGTAACCATCCGTACCCCGATAGTGGTACGGTAAGATAGCACGTGGCTTGAATTCAAGAACGGCATCTGCGGCTTTTTCCCAGGGCATGGTATAGGGCAGGTTCATACATACCAGCGCCATATCGATATCCTCTAGCTCGCGCATTTCAGGAATATCTTCAGTATCTCCAGAAATATATAGGTTGTACCCGTATTTATTCAATACGTATCCATTACCTCTTCCTTTTTCATGAAATTTTAATCGTTCTTCACTCAGGTTATACATAGGTATTGCGGTAATGGATAATTCATCCACTTCCATCGACTCTCCATTGTTGATCACGTTTACCTGAATATTACTGGGTAACTTATCAGCAACTGCCTGTGGGGCGTAAATTTTTGTTTTGGGTGTTTTGACCGCGTTTATGGTTTCGGCATTCATATGATCGCCGTGTATGTCTGTAATAAAAATAAAGTCGGGATCTCCCATATTTTTAAAGGGTGCTGCTCCACCTACTGGATCTACATAGATCACCTGTTTGTCCCACTTCAGTACAAATGTCGCGTGCTCAATGGGAGTAATGCTAGGTGCGTTGAGATCTTTCTTTTTATTCGCTTCCTTTCTAGCTTGCTGCTCTGGAGACATTTCTATGCTGTCCTCTTTGGCTGCGGCGTCTGCTGCTGTATCATGGTCGGCACTGCTGGTGTCATTATCCTTACAAGCTATAGCCATACCAGCTATAAGTAGAATTAGAAAAAACTTTTTCATGGTCTGTGTTTTTACAAATCTATTTTTTTGGTTTAATCAAAATGTTAATTAATAGTCAAAGCATCAGCGTAGTTGATTTACTAGATAGGAGAGCGACTTCCCTACTTGATTGGTATAACCATATTGTGGTGCCGCCTCGCATAGGTGCAGGTATTTAGTGCGCTTTCGCGAAAGCGTAATTACTCCATCAATCATCCTACTAACCTGGCATAAAGTGTAACCCACGGGTGATTGCGCGCTACTGGGAAAATGTGCCACCACATCGAGATCCACTTCTAGAGCAAGGTGCTCGACGTCTAAATTTGACAACAGTTCTTGAAAATCTTGTTTTGATTTATCCTGAGAGTGGTGGTAATTGCGGTATTCAATATTACTGTGTGTTGAAATTAATTCCAGCATGGCCTGGGTAAGATAGGCAGGGTTAATTCCCATGGTACCGTATCGATTGAGCCAACCATTCTTCAAAGCATGGGAAAAACCGTTGCCACTATGCCGCCCTACTGCCGTCCTTAGATCTGTATGAGCGTCGATATTGATACAATCGATGGCATGATCCTCTCCAAAAGCTCGCAACAACGGCAAGCAGTTATTGTGACCTCCACCTATAAAAACCGGGATCTTGCCCGTATCCCTTACCAGCTTTGCAACAGTATATACGCGTTCATCCAGTTGCTCAGTCAACTTGCTCAACTGTAGTCTTTGTTCATGAATCCTTGCGTCAAGCTGCTCACCTTGCTGCATCAAGTCCTCCACAACTACATTTCCCCACAAACTGTATCGATCTGCCCTACAAAGTTGATGATGCTGTTGCCCCAGGAAAACTTGCAAAAATTCCTGCCAGGCGCCTGCGGCACCCGGGCGTCCCAGGTTTGCACGTACTCCTATATCCTCTGGTATTCCTATAAGAACATAGCTCGCGGTTGAATCAGTAGTCGAGTATAAATGGATACGGTCTGCAAAGGTTACTGATTGCTCCTCTGGCATCAGTACAGCATCAGGATCAAGTGCAAAGCGTTGTTTGACATATTCCTGGCATTCAGTACGGGTAAGTGTTTTTAAATACGGCGTTAGCATTTGAGGTAATACTTTTGATAGGGATGGTATGGCGGTTGTTTCAACTTATGTTGTTTACAAAAATTCCTTCAAGCATGACCCTTGAAATTAAATTATTGCCAAAGCTATAGGGAATACGCGCCAGGTTATCGACATCTTTAAAAAACAATAGATCAGCGCGGTGACCCGGTGTAATACTTCCTACCTGATGGGCAAGTTCTAGGGCATGAGCCGCATTGATGGTAAGCGCGTTCAACGCCTGGTCTGGAGTCAGGCCCATCTTTATGCAAGCTAACGCGTAAACAAAGTTCATGTTTCCCGATGGTGTACTACCGGGATTGAAATCGCTGGCAAGCGCTACTGCTATATCCTTATCAATCATTTGTTTAACCGGCGCATAATCCAGTCCCAAGAAAAATGAGCAACTGGGCAAGGCAGTAGCGATTGTATTGCTGCTAGACAAACTTTGATAATCAGATGTTTGCATGACTTCTAGATGATCCACGCTTACCGAACCGTTTTCAACCGCATCGCTTACGGCGCCCAGCGCGTTGAATTGGTTCACGTGGACTTTGGGCTTCAAGCCGTGCTTTGCGCCTGCCATCATTATATGAATCATCTCCTGAGGAGTGAAATAATTCTTCTCGCAGAAGACATCTATATAATCTGCTAGCTGGTTTGTAGCTATAGCGGGCAGAATTTCATCTGTAATAAGCTGGATGTACGCCGCCCTATCATTTTTAAACTCTGGTGGTATCGCGTGGGCGCCCAGGAAGGTGCTTTTGATAGTCATGCGGGCACCATTGATGCTGGTTTTTTTCAGTCTTTGAATAACTCGCAACATTTTGAGCTCGCTCTCTAGATCTAGACCGTAACCACTTTTGATTTCTATACAGGTCGTTCCCGTAGATAGCACTAGTTTGAGCCGCACTAGCGCTTGATCATACAGCTCATCTTCACTCATGGCTCTTAAACGCCGTGCCGAATTCAATATACCGCCCCCGCTAGCAGCGATCTGTTCATAGGATAATCCCTTGATGCGTTGCTCAAATTCTGCTTCTCTGGTTGCCGCATAAACGAGATGGGTATGAGAATCAACATATCCTGGGGTGATTATATAATCCGTGCAGTCCATAAGATCCAGCCCAGCGGTTTCTGGAACATCACTCATCTTTCCATAGGAGGTGATACGCCCGCCCCTCACTATCATAAAAGCATTTTTTATAGAGGGTACCTCGTCCATTGAGCTACCTCGCAGTAAATCTGGTGCTAGCTCTCTAGTTTGAAATAGCTCTTTGATATTGGTAAATAATGCAGCCATCAATCGTTGAATTGTTCTACTAAGGTAGGGAACGACATCTTTATAAAATACTTTTGAACGCAGCGCTGCGTGGTGTGTAAATTAGACCCATGGATAAAAACAACATTAACCACTTGTGCGTACACGCCGGCAAACTGGAGGACACCCTCTACGGGGGCACGGCAACTCCCA
The DNA here is from genome assembly GCA_049647945.1 of Nonlabens sp. Taxonomy (GTDB): domain Bacteria; phylum Bacteroidota; class Bacteroidia; order Flavobacteriales; family Flavobacteriaceae; genus Nonlabens. The sequence goes on from JBARYP010000063.1 coordinate 32,912, forward strand.
TTTATACGGGTACCGCCTATGACTACCGTGGGGAGGGAACTAATCTATACCCACGATACTTCAATACCCCTAATCAGGTTGCTCTTGCCCAGAAAATGGCGGCTCTGGAACATACGGAGGCGGGTTTGATCTTTGGGAGTGGTATGGCGGCAATAAGCGCCGTATTCATGGCATTTTTGAAAAAAGGTGATCACATTATACTGCAACGCGCCATCTATGGAGGTACGTCACATTTTGCAACGGCAGAGTTTGAGAACGTAGGCATCAATTTCACCATGGTGGAACAGGTAACCGCAACTTCTCTTGAAGCAGCTAGGAGGCCAGAAACTAAAATGGTGTACATAGAAACCCCCAGCAACCCACTTCTCGAGGTAGTAGATATTGAAGAGGTTTCCGCTTTCGCGAAAGCGTACCAACTTACCAGCGTCATAGATAACACCTTTGCCTCGCCAGTCAATCAAAACCCTGCGGACTATGGAATCGACATCGTATTGCATAGTGCCACAAAATATCTGGGTGGACATAGCGATATATGTGCGGGAACCGTGAGTGCAAGTCAACAGCATATAGACCGCTTGTGGAAAACCGCAAAGAACTATGGTGGTAGCCTGAGCGACCAGACTGTGTGGTTGCTGGAGCGCAGTATCAAGACCCTAGGTTTAAGAGTAAAAGAGCAAAATAAAAACGCTCATGAAGTAGCAAAATTTCTAGAGCAGCACACCAAGGTCAAAAAAGTAAATTATCCTGGATTGCCATCACACCCTCAACACAAAATTGCGCGCAAGCAAATGAAAGGTTATGGTGGCATGATGTCATTTGAACTGGAGGATGATCGTGATGAAAATCGTTTTCTCCAAGAGTTGAAAATTATTAAACCAGCGCTGAGTCTCGCCGGGGTGGAAAGCATTATTCTATCCCCTCAACAAACCTCCCATAGCCTACTCACGCCTAACCAGCGCAAGGAGCAGGGAATAAGCGATCAATTATTGAGGTTGAGTCTAGGTATTGAGGAATCGCATTTACTTATTGAGGATCTAGATCAGGCCATTGCTAGTGCCTAGGAGATCAAAAGCAGAAAAGAAAATAGTCGTATGAAGTTAGATATTTTGGCAATAGGCGCCCATCCAGATGATGTGGAACTAAGTTGTGCGGGAGTACTGATTAAAGAACAATTGCGCGGTCGTAAAACGGGAGTTTTAGATTTGACGCAAGGTGAACTGGGTAGCAAGGGTACTGCACTTACTAGAAAGCAAGAAGCTGCAGATGCGGCGGCGATCATGAAGCTGTCAGTACGAGAAAATCTGGGCTTTGCCGATGGTTTTTTTGAGAACAACCGTGAACACCAGCTAGAGATCGTTAGGATCATCCGTAAATATCGCCCTGAAATTATACTGTGTAATGCGCCCCACGACCGGCATCCCGACCACGGCAGGGGGTCTGAGGTAGCAAGCATTGCTTGTTTCCTGTCTGGATTGATCAAGATTGAAACAGAATTAAATGGAGAACCACAGGAGCACTGGAGACCCAAAAATGTTTACCATTACATTCAATGGCTTGATCTGGAACCAGACTTTATTGTAGACGTAACTGGTAGTATGGATACAAAGATGGCTGCGGTACAGGCCTATACCACCCAATTTTACAATCCAGACGACAAGGGTCCCAAAACCCCCATAGGTACTAAGAATTTTTTGGACTCCATCAAATACCGTAGTGCTAATCTAGGTCGCATTATAGGGACAGATTACGGCGAGGGGTTTATCGCGCAGCGACATCCCGCGGTGACTAGCATATTTGATTTGATATAAATTTATAATAGTCCCTATCTAGTGAATTACCGATTTAACGAGTAATACATAAGGCCGTCAAGCTACCTCAAAAAATAAATCCTAAAAATGCGGTACTTTCTGGTTTTATACTAAATTTGCAACCGCTTAAAAGCGCATGGTTGAATTCTAGGGATCCATGTAAATAAAACCCTCATTGATACGGTGGTTGTAGCTCAGTTGGTTAGAGCGCTGGTTTGTGGTGCCGGAAGTCGCGGGTTCGAGTCCCGTCTTCCACCCTAAAAGGTCCTTGAGAAATCTAGGGCCTTTTTTAATGGACACGATTGATCAGCTTATATAATAATATGCACGCATCCATTAAGTCTTTAAAGGATCTCAGGCTTGACATTAAAACTAAGTCTCAGTAGTAAGCCCATTCCCTTGACGATGGACAGGAATTGCATCTTCAATTAATAAGGCTGCGAAATACCTAGGTCAAAACCATGGATCTCGCACAACTATTTGACCAGCGAGAGATCCTATTTGATTGCTGCAATTAATAGTACTATAAAGTCAATAGCTCCCCTCAAGCTTAGTTTAAAATTTAATCACGCTTTGACAACCTACATCACCTAAGGCAGCTCGACCATTTAGAGATTCCAGCTCTACTAGAAACGACATTGTTGTAACCTGACCCCCGCATTTATCAACCAGTCTAGCGGCAGCGGCGGCAGTACCACCAGTAGCTAGCACATCGTCATGAATTATTACCCGGTCGCCAGGTTTGATCGCGTCCAGTTGCATCTCTAGTTGATCAGTCCCGTATTCCAGTTGATATTCCTCATAGGCTAGACTGCCTGGTAATTTTCCCGGTTTGCGCATCATGACAAATCTTGCCTCGAGTCGTTGCGCCATCAACATACCAAAAAGAAAACCGCGGGATTCAATTCCTACCACTACGTCTACTTCTTTCCGGTCTAGAGGTTTTACTAACAACGCAGTTGCTGCTTTTACCGCTTCAGGAACTGCAAGTAGTGGAGCCAGGTCCTTGAAAACGATGCCAGGCTTTGGAAAATCCGGAACATCTTTGATAAAGGATTTCAAATCGTTGAACTCCATGAAAATTTATTTAATGAAGAAATAGCGGTGCATATCTGGTAATGGTCCAACTTTTGCCATTGTAAACGACAAGTTTGCTTATGGTTTAAGAATAGCGTTTCAAGTTCTCGATTTGCTGCTCGATAGCCTCTTTAAATTCAGATTGCATACGAGCAACCAGTTTTGCAGTAGGTATGGTGTCGCTTACGGTAGCAACTCCTTGTCCCGCACTCCAGATGGTTTTCCATGCCTTGGCTTCAGTATCCATTTCTTTGCCAAAATCAATTTTTCCCGTGGCCTTCAATTGCTCTGCAGTAATTCCAGCTGCGTTGAGACTGGCACCTAGAAAATTTGCCGACACACCAGAAATTGCCGCAGTATAAACTATATCGCTAGAACCGGCATCGATAATCATTTTGCGGTACTCGTCAGTAGCCTTGCTCTCGTCAGTATTGATAAAACGTGTTCCCATGTAGGCAAGATCGGCTCCCATTTGTAAGGCACTTGCCACGTCCTGTCCAGAGCTCATCGCACCAGACAGTAGTATGGTTCCCTTGAAGAATGAGCGTACTTCCCTTATAAAAGGCATGGGATTTAACGTACCGGCGTGACCGCCCGCACCTGCACAAACCAGTATTAAGCCGTCTACACCTGCTTCCATGGCCTTTTCTGCATGGCGGCGCTTGATGACATCATGGTACACAACTCCACCATAACCATGCACGGCATCCACAACCTGGCTCACCGCCCCTAGGGAAGTAATGATAAGTGGCACCCGGTGTTTTGCGCATAGTCGCAGATCTGCCTCGAGTCTGGGATTGCTTTGGTGTACGATCAAATTCACGCCGAAGGGTGCCGCGGTTTTACCGGTTTCCTTTTCCCAGGCGGTAAGTGCTTCCTTGATCTGGATGAGCCACTCTTCAAACCCCTTACTACTACGCTGGTTAAGCGCTGGAAAGGTTCCCACGATTCCGTTTTTACAACATTCTATCACCAGCTCTGGTGCAGAAATCAAGAACATGGGCGCTGCTACTACGGGTAAAGATAATTTGTCGAGGAGTTGATCGGTATTCATGAATTGTATTTTTGCGTAAGTTACTACACCCAGTCAACAGGATTAAAAATTCTCTATCGTTTTTGAATACTCCATAACTTTAATGCGTCAATCTTATAGCCAATCTTTGAAATCAAGCTGTCCAATTTAGGAGTGATTGAACCTCTATTATGGAGTGTTGTCTAGTATAATTTTAAGGATCGGGCATGAACTGAACTGTCACCTTCTTACAAATTTGCGACTTATCACAAACTAATTGAGTTGGTTAGGCGTTCTTTAGCCGGGCAGCGACCTGACTTACCATCGAGTAGAATATCTTTGAATTGTTTGTAATTGATGGAGTTTGTTAGAGTACGCTTTCGCGAAAGCGGAACTTTTACCCCTCCAACTATAAACCACGCGCATTGTTACCAGTCACCAATAGTCAAATACACATCATCATCCCAAGAACAAAACTACTTTTCTTTCTCTTATTTATAAGCTTCATAACTACTGTTGATGCGCAAAAATTTACCCTATCTGGAACCATAAGTGACAATAAAACAAGTGAGACCCTACTGTACGTAAATGTGTTGCTGCCAGAGGTTCCTACCGGCACCGTGACTAACGAATACGGTTATTACAGCATCAGTCTAAGCCCGGGAACCTATAAGGTGGTCTTTAAAACGCTGGGGTATCGATCGCTGGAAAAAATGGTTGTGCTGGACAAGAACTTAAAACTGAATGTTGACCTGGACGAGTCTGGAGAACAACTAGACGCAATAGTAATTTCTCAAGATAAGGAAAAGCTGGAAACCAGATCCCCACAGATGAGTGTCAACTCGTTGTCGATAAACACGATCAAGAAGATCCCCGTGGTACTGGGCGAGACAGATCTTATCAAGGCACTTACCCTGCTTCCTGGGGTTACAAATGGTGGCGAGGGCACGGCAGGATTTAACGTACGCGGTGGCGCCGCAGACCAGAATCTGGTACTACTGGATGAGGCAACCTTATACGGCAGCGATCATTTATTTGGATTTTTCTCTGTCTTTAATCCTGATGCCATCAAGGACCTTAAACTCTACAAAGGCGGAATTCCTGCTCGCTATGGGGGGCGAGTCTCCAGCGTGCTGGACATCTACCAGCGTGATGGCAACAAACAAGAATTATCGGGCACCGGCGGCGTGGGTATTGTTGCCAGCCGATTGTTGCTGGAAGGTCCCATCGTTAAAGAAAAAGCATCCTTTCTCGTGGGTGGACGCAGCAGCTATGCGCATTTGTTCCTGCCGCTTTTTGATATCGACAATACGGCATATTTCTATGACCTCAATGCCAAGGTGAGCTATACACTCGGTGATCGTGACCGGCTATATATGAGCAGTTATTTTGGTAGGGACGTATTTGAGGTAGAGAACCTTTTTGGCAACACCTTTGGCAACAGTTTTGTCAACCTGCGATGGAACCATCTTTTTAACGACAAGTTGTTTGCAAACGCATCACTCATATATAGTGACTACAACTATGAGCTGGAACTGGATTTTGTGGATTTTTTCTTTGATAGCGGTATAACCAACTTTAACGCAAAATATGATCTGACCCATTTTATCAACGATAAGATTAAGTTGCGATACGGCCTCAACAGCATCTACTACAATTTTGACCCTGGTACAATCACGCCCACCACACTAGATAGTGGTATCAATGGACGGGAACTAACTCAAAAATACGCCTGGGAAAACGGACTGTACATTGATGGGGAATTTTCCCTGAGTGATCAGATCAACGTCAATGCTGGGCTTAGACTGAGCACCTTTCATAGACTGGGTCAGGAAAGTCTAAATATCTATGGCCCCGAGGGTCCACTCACGTACAACCAAAATCTAGGAATTTATCAATCAAACGATCCCATTGATACAATTACCTCAAGCAGGAGTGATGTCTTGAAGTCGTTTTTTAATCTAGAGCCCCGATTTTCAATTGCCTACTCGCTGGATGATGATACGAGTATCAAGGCTAGTTACCAGCGCATCAACCAGTACATTCACCTAATTTCAAACACAAATGCACCCACGCCATTTGATTTGTATGCACCTAGTGGGACCTTTATAGAACCGCAACGAGGCGATCAGGTTGCCGCGGGATTTTTTAAAAATATGGGTGAATATTCCCTAGAAGTTGAGACTTTCTATAAAAAGGTAAACAACCGACTGGATTATGTGGACGGCGCAGATCTGATTGCAAATGATGCCGTGGAACAAATTTTACTGGCTGGAACTGCGCGCGCCTATGGTCTGGAGCTCTTACTGCGCAAGAATGAAGGGAAGCTACAGGGATGGATCGCGTACACCCTATCGCGCAGCGAGCAGCGCACCCCTGGTAGAAATACTTTGGAACCAGGAATTAACAATGGGCAGTGGTATAGTTCACCTTGGGATAAAACCCACGACCTCACCGTTACCGCAAATTATGATTACAATAAAAAGTGGGACTTTGGAGCAAACCTTACGTTCCAGACGGGACTCCCAGGCACCTTTCCTAACGGGCAGTACCGATTTGAGGGCCAGCTCATCCCCACCTTTGAGTCGCGCAACGCCAGTAGGTTACCCCTGGTACATCGGCTGGATTTGAGTGCTACCTACGTGCCACGACCAGATAAAAAAACTGGCTGGCAAGGCAGCTGGGTTTTCTCGCTGTACAATGCGTATAACCGTAGGAATGCGGTAAGCGTCACTTTTGCCGAAGATCCAGATACCCGGCGCAACGAAGCCACGAGGCTGGCAATTTTTGGTATTGTTCCAGCGGTAACCTATAATTTTAAATTCTAGATCATGAAAAGATTATATATTCTTATGGTTGCACTTGTATTCTTGGGCTGCGAGGATGTTATAGAACTGGATCTCAACGAGGTAGCGCCACGACTAGTTATTGATGCCGCGTTTGAGAGAGACGGCAATACCGGTGAGAGTAACATTCTAGTTGTACTGACCCGATCCACAGGATTTTACCAAGAAACAAATCCAGCCGTAGTTGACGCACAAGTTACCGTAACTGATGCAATGGGCAATGTTTACGATTTTACCTCTAACGAGCTGGGATTTTATCGCAGTAATCTACGATTTGAGATTGAAGATGGCATGGATTACACCTTGAGAATAATTGACGGAATAGATGAGTACGTCGCTACTGAACGACTAGTTACAACCGTTCCCCTATTTGACGTGGAACAAGCACTTATTGAGGGGATTGATGATGACTTGATTAAGATAACCGCATATTTTAATGATCCCCCCGGATTGGGAAATGCATATCTATTCAGCTACATAGATGAGCGTAACCTGCAAATAGACGCCTTTGATGATGAATTTTCTGATGGCAATCGATCATCGACAATATTCTTCCTAGAGTCAGAGGAAATAGGGACTACCGCAAGATTGCGCATTCAAGGTATCGATCAAGTCGCTTTACAGTTTTACGAGGCTTTGATTGAACAAACTGGCGATAGTGGTACTGGACCATTTGCTACCCCGCCCGCAAATGCACGTGGCAACATTATAAATATTGCTAGTCCCGATCGATTCCCATTTGGCTATTTCAGGGTAAGTCAAACCTATGCAATAAACTATGACATCCAGTAGTTTATAACTAGCAATGGCATCTCTATGCTTGAGATTATTGAGTCAAGCATAATCGCTTATCAATACGATTATTAGTGCGTATCCCCGATCAAAATCGGGGTCGGGCTATACGTTGTAATCTTTGGCTCGTACCTCGCAAAAGGATTTTCACTTCTATCCCTTACGCAGGCCTGGACAATTAATCTTGATTTCAAAGTGGGAAACCTAATTCATATCCTTGTTCTTATACGCAGGCGTTATAGCCAGTTCCCGGAGCAAGGCGATCTGCTGTGAGATTACCCCTCTTAATTCAATAGCGCGTTCTAGGATGAACCGTTCACGAACCTTTGATAGCTGCGATTTCGTTTTCAATGCCTGACCATTTGGTACCGCAGGCGGCGCTAGTGCTATTGGGAATCTAGGGTTTTCAACGCTCGTCGATCCCCCACAATCGTTTGTAATGAAGTGCGTGTTGTAACTGCCGTATAAAATCCATTCTCCATCATTATCTACATATGGTTCACAGGACCTACTATTCACGCCGGTAATTTGCTCGCCTATACTTAGATTTCCTTTATAAACTTCACATACAATTGATTCATAGCAGTAATCGTCATAGTAAACCACATCACCTATTATTACATCATCAGAGAATTGAAACTCCTCTAATAATACAGTATTCCACTTTCCCGGCGGTGCACAGGTGCATATCGAATTTCCAGTCATTGAAATCCAAACCAGAACCAAAAAGATTTTAAATGTGTAGAACATGTATTCCTAAAATGATGAGCAGTATGCACTAGAAATCAATAACGATGCCTATACTGGGAATTACGGTCCCAGTATCATCTGCACCTACTTCTACCAGTTGTCTGGGATTGAGTACTATCCCCGTAATCTCATTACGCGCCAGACCATATTCTGGTGGCTGTGGGTTGTTTTGCCCCAGTACGTTTTGGGCTTCTATAAAAACGTTGAGGAAGAAATTATCAAAGTTCCACTTTTTATCAATTCTTATATCCAGCTGACTGAATACTTCCAGGTTTTGCTCTCCCAGTCGGCTATAGTCCAGTACGATCTCCGGATAGTTAGCTAGAGTGGCCCCTTGATCTGTAGGTACAAATGGGGTCTCACCCGCAAATCGATACCTGGCACTTATCTCCCAGTTTCTGGGTAATTTATAGCCACTTGTAAAGCTGACAAGATGACGACTATCCCATACTGATGGAAGAAACACCTCCCGATCAAAACCGGTAAATTCACTATAGAAAAATGTATAGGCAAAAATACCGTAGAAGTTGTCAGTTAGCTTCTGCTGGAACTGCAGCTCGAGACCATAAGCACGTCCTTTACCTACCGTGGCGACTGGCTCATTACCCAGCACCTCAAAACCCCCTCCTTTATTGGCTAGTGATACCTGGTCAAGTATGGATACGGGATAATCATCATACCATTTATAAAATCCCTCTAGTGAAACACTACTGGAGGGCGTGAAAAAGTGCTCTATCCCCAGTACAATGTGATCGCTACGCGTGTAGTCCACATTTTTGTTGATTAGAATTTCTGTATTATCACGGAAACCCAGGATGGTATAGGGTGGTAATTTATAATATCTACCAGCTGTAGCGCTCAGGATCCAGCTGGGCGTAAACTCGTAAGAAAGAGAAGCTCGTGGTGAGAAGGTTGACAACAAACTATTTCCAGAAGTGAAAGAGTCAGCATCCATTCTGAATCCTAGAGAAAGATCCAGGCGATCTGCCAGAAATGAACGGGTTGCGTTACCAAAGAATCCGTATTTTAAAAAATTGATCTCTGTATCATACAATATACCGTCAAACTGATTAAAGGTTTCATTCTCATAATAGGAATATTGGAGATTAGTCCCTACATTGTATTTCCAATCATTCAAAAACTTTGTAGCCTCGTATCTTAGTTTGGTTTCATTTTCCAGAGAATTGTTACTGAACAGTACGCCCGTCTCATTTTCAGAATCTGCAAACCTGGTAAATTCATTGCGCAATAGATTATTACTTAAAGTCGCGCTCATAAAACCAGTACCGTTCTTAAAACGGTTGCGCCAGGTGATTCCTATAGCATTAGTCTGTTGATCGATGAAAGGAGCTTGTTCTAGTGACGCCTGCTGGTCTGCATCAAACTCATCTGGTGCTTCTACCGTGAAATCATCAATGGATCCTATTCCCAATAAAGTTATCGAGTTGTAATCATCAATTTTGTGATTGAGCTTGTATTGATAGTCCCAGTAGTTGGGCCTGAATGGGAGACCTATCTGCTTGAATAAGAATTGCAGATAACTGCGCCGTACTGAGGCTAGGAAGGTTGTATTACTCTCCAGACTGTCTTTCTTCTTGAAAATCGGACCTTCTAGGGTAAGAGCCGCCTCACTAGCGCTGACTCTGAAATTACCGGTAAATTCCCGCGAGTTACCGTTGCGTTGCTCAAATTGCAGTACTCCACTTAAAGGATTGTCATAACGCGCAGCAAAAGCTGATGTGCTGAGTGTCACCTCATTTATAAAAGATACATTTACCAGCCCCACCGGGCCACCCGCACTACCCTGGGTGCTAAAATGGTTGATGTTAGGCACTTCCATCCCGTCCAGATAGTAGACGGTTTCATTAGGCGCGCCGCCGCGTATAATCAAATCATTCCTGAATCCACCGATGGATGGTGAAACCCCTGGCAGGGTTTGAGCCACCTGTACCACATCATTATTACTACCCGGGTAGGTGGCAATTTCTGCCGCGCTTAGCGATTGGGTCGATAGTGGCGTCTCCCGCGGCCGGCTTATCCTGTTTTGATCTGATACCACAACCGTATTAAGAGACTCGGTAGCGGTCTCCAGTTTAAAATTGTAGGCTGGATTTCCTACTGATTTAATTAAAATATTGAACTTAGTAACTGATTTATACCCTACATAGCTCGCCGTCAGGTTATAGGATCCAGGTGTGACATTTTCAAGTGCATATTTGCCCTCCAGATCTGTCAAAGTTCCTTTATCTGTCTTTTGTAATACTATGGTGGCGGCAAGTATAGGCTCACCATAATCATCGACTACGGTCCCGTAGATTGATGCGGTAGATTGGGCAATACTAGCCCAAGACACAATAAAAGCAAAGCAGAAAAACAGTAGACGTGTCACAAGAACAGTAATTTGAGTGACAAAACAATCTTATATGTACCCACTTTTTCTTAACACGGTCTTAAACATTTGAAACCTCATTTGGAGAAATTAATCGCATCCACTCTCAAATACACTTTTGTTTAAGGAGGGTTACGCTTTCGCGAAAGCGGAATTCTTCAAATCGTAAAAACCTAACCAACTAACCACGACTCAACAGGTCAATCTGCAAAATAGCGGAAGGTCCAATACGATAAACCACCTATTTCCTAAAGTTTGCTTATCACACGCTGCTTTTACCTATCAGGTACTTAGTTGCCATCATAGAATCAAGAAAGCAATTAAAACATACTCGACTACTATGAACTATTCTTTATAATCTTCTGGACTCACCCGCTTTTTAGATGTACTTTCATAAGCGGCAGCCCAGATAAAAAGTTGATTATCGTTGCCCGACGGTGCAATGAAAGTTAGGCCAAATGGTACGCCATCCACATATCCCATGGGAACGGTTATAGCTGGATAATGAGCCATGGCAGCCGCCGCGGCTGTATAGTTGTTGATCGATAAAAACCCATCTAGACGGTGTTGCGCAGCAGGTATCGTAAAATAAGCACGTGCCGCCGCAGTCGTCTCCATCTTGATCTTCCCCAATTGTACATCGGTCGTTTTATCGTTTGCTACCTCGTTAAATAATCTTTGACCGTAGAGCATATATCTTTTGGGGTCAGAGTTATTGAATTCTACTAGTTTCTCAATACCATACTTACTGGTGCTGGCTACGCCTGCACTTTTAAAATACTTGGGTAGGTCGCGTTGCATATCTGCATTGAGAATGGTCAGGAAATTTGGCATATCGGGATTTTCGACTTCGATCGTCACAGTTTCTGCGCCTAATTCTTGAAGGTTATTTATGGCCTCCATGTACAAATCAATTGACATAAACTGCTCATATATACCAAAACGCTTACCCTCAAGAGAAGGTTCATTCCCTAAGCCAGCTATGTTCAACTCACTGCCCAGTTTATTGTCTGATCCCAGCAGGGATTTGAAGAGGATGGCATTGTCGACGACCGATTTGCTGATGGGTCCAGCGGTATCCAGATAGGATGATATAGGTATGATTCCCTGGCCACTCAAAGTACCTACGGTAGGTTTCATTCCCACCACCGAATTTTGTGACGCAGGTGATAATATGGATCCAGCCGTTTCAGTTCCCACCGCAGCTACAGCAAAATTTGCGGCAACGCTTACCCCGCTGCCACTACTGGATCCACCGGTATCAATTATTTTGCGACCGTATGGATTCAAGGTCTGACCACCCATGGCACTATAACCGCTAGGGCATTCACCGCAGAAGTAATAAGCCCACTCACTCAAGTTTGCCTTTCCCAAGATTACGGCACCAGTTGCCCTTAAATTTGCCACGATGGGAGCGTCTTCTTCAGGTTTGTGGTCTTTGAGAATTACAGCACCAGCAGTTGTCGCGGTTCTCGCAACATCTATATTGTCCTTAAGCAGTATAGGCATACCGAGTAACGAATAAATCACTTGATCAAGATCACCAGTGGCCTTTAAGGCTGCTAGTGACCTGTCAGCTTGGGCAGCTTGCTCAATGGCTTCAGGATTTAAGGATAGTACGGAATTGAGTGATCGTTCATTCTCTCTATCATACCGATAGATGCGATCCAGATAAAAAAGGGTTAGCTCTACGTAAGAAAAGTCTCCCTTGATTACGGCTTTCTGTAGGTCAGGAATGGATTGATCAATAACCATCTCATTCATGAATTCACGTTTTGTAAATCCCTCGACTTGAGATTGAAAATCTTTAAAAAGGAGTTCTTTGGTAATAAAACGGGAGTCCACCTCCTTCAACTGTGATTCCAGAGAGCCTTGCCTCTCGTACTGCGCAGTAGCAGTTGCGGCTAGAAGCAATATAAAAAAGGAGAGATAAGTCTTCATAATATTATTTATAGGTACAGCCCAAAAATAACCGAGAAAACCCGAGGCGCCCAACTACTAGCTAAATAGCAAAAATTGAAGAAACTTAGAAATTCAGGGGATTCTAAAGCCTTAATAAGTCAATAATGTATTTTAAAATACAACTGCTTATTAGAAAAATGAGTGATTGCAGCTAGTTCTAGCTGAAAAAACTATCTACAAATTCTACTTTATTGAACACCTGTAAATCATCCATACCCTCGCCCACGCCTATGTATCGCACTGGAATCTGGAACTGGTCACTTATACCGATGACCACGCCACCTTTTGCTGTACCGTCCAGCTTTGTAATGGCTAGACTGGTAACCTCAGTAGCAGCGGTAAATTGCTTAGCTTGTTCAAAGGCATTTTGTCCAGTCGATCCATCCAGCACCAGCATCACATCGTGTGGAGCTGCCGGGATCACCTTATCCATTACACGCTTGATCTTGCTAAGCTCATTCATCAAATTCACCTTGTTGTGCAATCTACCAGCCGTGTCCAAGAGAACCACATCGGCATTTGAGGCTACGGCACTTTGTAGGGTATCAAAAGCGACACTTGCGGGATCACTACCCATGGCTTGTTTTACGATGTCAACTCCCACGCGTTGCGCCCAGATATCAAGTTGGTCCACCGCCGCAGCACGGAAGGTATCCCCAGCGCCCAACACCACTTTTTTACCCGCCTTCTTGAACTGGTGAGCCAGTTTTCCTATGGTGGTTGTTTTACCCACGCCATTGACGCCTACAACCATTATTACATAAGGTCCTTCTGTTTCTGGAATGGAAAATTCTGTAGCGTTGCCATAGTTGACCTCGCTCATCAATCCCGCAATCTCACTGCGTAGTATCGCATTGAGTTCGCCAGTACCTAAATATTTATCTCTTGCGACGCGTTCCTCAATCCTCTTAATGATCTTTATGGTGGTACCTACCCCCACATCACTACTTACCAGTACATCCTCTAGATCATCCAGCACATCATCATCGACCGTGCTCTTTCCCGCGACGGCTTTACCCAGCTTATCAAAAAAACTGTTTTTGGACTTCTCCAAACCCTTGTCTAGGGTTTCTTTTTTCTCTTTGGAGAATATTTTTTTGAAAAAACTCATGGCTGATTATTGAACTTACAAAAATAGAGTAAATCCCGTAAGCCACAACGCTGTTAAAGGTGCTGGATCAACCCTTTGCATTCAGTAAAATCTTTAATAACTATGGAACTAGCCGTACCATATCTTCCTGTGGCTGCCGCACTTTTTTTTGTGATGACATCATATCATCGCTGGCGCGATATCCCACGGGTAATAGTAGCACACTATGCAAGCCTGCCTTATCAAGATCAAGCAGATCATCTATTTTATCTGGTAAAAACCCCTCCATGGGACAGGAATCAATGCGCAATGTAGCGCAAACGGTAAGTAGGTTACCCATGATCAAATAAGCTTGATTACGCGCCCACTGTGCCACCTCATCCCTACTTTTTTGTGAAAAGGAATCTTTGAGAAAATCCTCAAAAGGTGTGAGTATCTCCTCGTCCGTATGACGTATTCTTTTGACTAGATCAAAATATTGCTTGACATAATTTACATCAACGTGTGTTGAACATAACACGAGCACATGGCTGGCGTCGAGAACCTGTTGCTGCCCGTAGCAATGCGGCACCATTTTCCGTTTTACTTCTGCATTGCTCACCACCACTAGTTTTACAGGTTGCAGACCGTAGGAAGTCGCCGTGAGATTGAAAGCGTCAATTAAGACTTGTAGATCAGCTTCATCAATAGATCTGCTGGAATCAAATTTTTTGGTTGCATATCGCCAGTTCAAATCTTCAATTACTTTCATAGGGTAAGTAGCTTTATGGTTGTGGGAATGATTGTTGTTAGTTAGCTTTCGCGGAAGCGGAATCAACCGCAACACCACCGCAAAATTAATAGACAGCCATTCAACAGTTCCTAAACAATAGCCAATCCAATGACCAATATTGAAGAGAGAATTGAACTGTCCAAAACCAGCGTATTCAAGGCAGTATTTCCCAATACCACCAATCATTACGACACCCTATTCGGCGGGACGGCGTTGCAGCTTATGGATGAGGTGGCTTTTATAAGCGCCACGAGATTCTCGCGTAAAAGGGTGGTTACCATAAGTACAGACCAGATTGACTTTAAAAAACCTATTCCCCAGGGAACCATTATTGAGCTCATGGCAACCATTGACAAAGTAGGAACTACCAGCTGTGTGGTCAAAACCTGTATCTATATGGAGGATATGTACAGTTACAGCCGGGAGAATGTGGTTACGGGCCTATTTACATTTGTCGCGGTTGACGAGAACAAGAAACCTACTGCGATCATATAATGCGCAGGGTTCTCAACATTCTGGTTTTTGCGATTGTGGCCCTAGTGGTGGCGATATTCTCGCTACAGTTATATTTTAAAAACTATGCGGCGCCATTCGTCACCGCACAGACCAGCGATCTAACAGTGGCGCATACGGGTATCGTACTAGGCGCCAGCGTTAGGCCAGACAAATCGCTGTCTCCTATTCTTCAAGATCGGGTGGATGCTGCCCTAGAGGCATACCGGGCGGGAAAAATCAAACGGTTCTTATTAAGCGGCGACCATGGTACAGCTTCCTATGATGAAGTCAACGCCATGAAGGATTACCTTAATAAAAAGGGTGTTAGTGACGAGGTTATCTTCCTGGATCATGCTGGTTTTGATACTTATGACTCCATGTGGCGCGCGCGCAAGGTTTTTGAGGTTGAGAGCGCCATAGTATTCACTCAAGAATTCCATTTATCCCGGGCAGTCTATCTCGCTAGGAAAATGGGAATTAATGCTCAAGGTCTGATTGCAGATCAACGGACGTACTCTAGTAACAGTGCCCTGGTAAGACGTGAGCTGCTGGCCAACGTAAAAGCATTTACCGAAATGAATATCGACAAGATGCCCACCTATGACGGTACTCCCATTCCCATAACAGGCGATAGTAGCTTATCACACGACAAGTAGAATTATGGGTTAAGTATTGCTAACTCACGTAATGGATTTTACTCATATTTATAACCTGTCTTGCGATGTGTTAAGCAAAATGTGAAAATTTACTGAATTACTTATAATTAGTAGATAATAGTTTTAAATTCAGCAAGACAAAACCTACTAATTATAAAACAATTAGTAGTTAAAGTTAGAATGTTACACTAAAACTACTAAATTTGATATAATTAGTAGATTTTAAAATATGAAAAAACCTGAACTGCCACCAAACTCTGAAATAAGTAAAGAAGAAACCAACGAACTTATAACCCTACTAGGGAACAAAGAATTATTGGATAAGATCTTTGAAGTTGAAAAGGATTACCCGTATTGGGAAAAATTCAAACATAAGACAAAGGGATTTGACAGTAATCCAAAACTGTTATGGAAATTTATTAAACTTCAACGAACAAGAGACATTTCAAATATAAACCTCTGCGATGTAAATGGATTTAAATTCAAATACAATGTATCAGGGAATACACTAAAACGATTGCATCAATTTGATTTAAACCTTGGAGGTATACTTGAAGGAGGCTCAATTGTTCCTGAGAGAGAAAAAGAACGTTTTTTGATTAGTTCATTAATGGAAGAGGCAATAGCTTCTAGTCAATTAGAAGGAGCTGTTACAACTAGAGAAGTTGCCAAATCAATGCTAAGAACAAAGAGAAAACCAAAAAATCATTCTGAAAAAATGATTCTAAATAATTATCTCACTATAAAAGAAATCATATCTATTCAAAAAGAGCAATTAACACCTGAAATCATTAAGCGGATTCATCGTTTAATGACTAAAGATACTCTTGATGAAAAAAATAACGAAGGAGAGTTTCGAACAAATAACGAAGTAAAAGTAGTTGACGTAAATGGTGAAATATTTTATGACCCACCATCACATACGGAAATCTCTAAATTAATTGAAGCATTTTGCAAATTTGCAAATGCAAAAAATGACAAAAACTTTATACACCCCATCGCTAAGGGGATAATACTTCATTTTCTTATCGGTTATATCCACCCATTTGTTGATGGAAATGGAAGAACTGCAAGAGCAATTTTCTATTGGTATTTAATCTCTCAAGGGTACTGGCTTGTTGAGTTTTTGTCCATATCAAGAATAATAATAAAATCACCTAGCCAATATGCAAGAGCCTATCTATATACCGAATATGATGAAAATGACTTAACATATTTCATTGATTTTAATTTAAAATCTATGGAACTGGCTTTAAATAGTTTAAAAGAATATATCGAAAGAAAAATTAACGAAAAAAAGAATTTATATACCATTCTGAAAAATGAAAACATAAACGAGCGTCAAGCAGAAACGGTTAAATCTATAATTAATGAACCAGATTTAATATTAAATATTAATGAAATTCAAGGGAAGTTCGGAACATCATATCAAACTGCAAGAACAGATTTATTGAATTTAGAAGCCATTGGTTATTTAAAAAGTAAGTTGATCGGAAAAAAATTAATCTTTTTTAAATCAGAACAATTTGATGAAAAAATAAAGAAAATACACTTTGCCTAACAATGTATAACCACAATTACGGCGGATTTGACTACGTCCGAATCCACCCGGAATTGCTAAAGCCTGTGTTAAACCGAAAATTAATGCATATTAACCCGTAACTGACGGTTATACGAGACCGATATCGCGGACTGAGTATAGGATCTCTTAACGCAACATAACCTATTGCTAGAACCTATTATAAGCATAGAGGTTAGGACAAATAAAAAGCGGGCTAGCGCCCGCTTCTTATATATTTAAACAAGTGTAGCTTAACTACACAACTATAGTTTCAAAATTGCCATTTACTTATTGCAACCTGCTTTTAACTACACTACTTATGGTTCTTCCATCTGCCTGGCCTGCCAGCTGTTTGTTTGCCATACCCATAACCTTGCCCATGTCTTTCATACTGGAGGCGCCGGTCTGGTTTATAATTTGATCTACAATAGCAGTTACTTCCTGTTCTGTCAACTGTTTGGGCAGGAATTGTTCCAGTATGGCTGCTTGCGCCAGTTCTGGATCTGCGAGGTCGTTACGATTCTGTTCTGCAAAAATACGCGCGCTGTCCTTGCGTTGTTTCACGAGCTTTTGCACTAGTTTTATTTCATCTTCCTCACTTATCGCACCACCCTCACCAGAGGTTTTTGCCAGCAACAACTCGCTCTTAACTGCTCTTAAGGCAGCAAGTGCGGTCTGGTCCTTACTTTTCATTGCTTCCTTCATTGAAGCCATTATATTCTTTTCTAGACTCATAATATTTTTTTTAATCTACGTTGTCGTGTAGGAATGAATTGTTTCCAGATTTAAACTTGATCTGGTTGTTACCATCTGTATTCAAGCTGGTACGTGATCTATTATTCTCGCTAGGTAAATCATCGAGCTCCACGCCATGACGTAGATAAGCCGGTTTCTTTTCCATGTCATCCAGTCGCTGTGTATTCTTGAACTTATAGTTATAGCGGTGCATGCGCTGTTTGCGTTCTTCGGCACGTCTTGCGAGAGTCTCGTTTATGGGAAGCTCTGTAGGATCAATATCCTCTACTGGAGTTGCCGGTAGGGGTAGACTCACCTGTGATTTAGTGATGATCTTGAATTCTTGCGCATTTGCTGCCGGTGCTGGTGCAGGCACCTCATCTTTCACTTCTACCACATGGGTATTCATCGTTTCCCGCGACGGGTGTTGCTGGTCCAGCTCTTGAAATATACTGGGAGCCTGAACTGGGCTTTCTACCGTAGTATCTAGTGAAAAGTTCATTTCGTCTTCTACGTCCTCTACGATATTCTCGCTTCCCGGTTCCAGCTCTGCCTCAGATTCAGGAATGTCAAACGTCAAAAGATACGGGTCATTCAATTTATTATCTTCCACAAATTCACCCAGACTTAGCAAGTGGTCTGGTGCCGGTGGGTAATCTCTTGAATCGTCGATGATTTTTACTTCTGGCTCCTCTGTGGATTCCTGTTCCTGACTGGTTATCGATGGAAATATACTGATACTGGGATCTTCTTCTTCCTCCAGACTCAGATCATGGACGATCAGGTTGTCTTCTTCTCTTAAAGTAGGCTCTTGTTTTGAGGGGGTTACCGCTTTCGCGAAAGCGGAAACATCTTCCAGCTCGTTGTCATCCTCCAGGTCCATAATCAACTTACCGGGTACGATGCGACTATCTGTAGTGGTTTGTAGAACCTGGGTGGCGCGTTGCTCTTCTTCCAGCGTGTGGATGATGCGCTTGCTTTCTGTATTTGAGATCTCGTTTTGTTGCTCTACGTCAAATCCGGTTGCTATCACGGTAATGGCAATACTGTCACCCAGCGTTTCATCCTCGCCTACTCCCATGATAATGTTTGCGCTACCACCAGCCTCATTCTGGATGTGTTCATTAATCTCGCCGATCTCGTCAATCGTGATCTCATCAGACCCAGAGACGATGAGCAGCAATACATTTTTTGCCCCGGTTATCTTGTTGTCGTTCAATAGCGGTGAATCCAGCGCTTTTAAAATCCCCTCTTGAGCGCGAGAGGCACCGCTAGCCTGGGAACTACCCATGATTGCCGTTCCAGAATTAGATAGGACGGTCTTTGCGTCACGCAGGTCGATGTTTTGGACGTAGTGGTTGGTTATCACCTCTGCAATACCTTTTGAGGCGGTCGCCAGTACCTCATCTGCCTTTGAGAACCCAGCCTTAAAGCCCAGATTACCATAAACATCGCGTAGTTTGTTATTGTTGATTATAATCAATGAATCTACCTGAGAACGAAATTTCTCGATTCCTATTTGAGCCTGATCGTTACGCGCCTTTCCTTCAAAATGAAATGGAGTAGTCACGATTCCTACGGTAAGAATCTCCATCTCTCGAGCAATTTCTGCAATTACTGGTGCCGCACCCGTTCCAGTACCGCCTCCCATTCCCGCAGTTATGAATACCATTTTTGTATTGGTATCCAGCAGATTGCGAACGTCCTCTATACTCTCCCTAGCGGCGCGCTCACCTACTTCTGGATTTGCGCCGGCGCCCAGTCCTTCAGTAAGAGTAACGCCCAGTTGTACCTTATTGGGTACGGGGCTGTTTTCTAGCGCTTGTGCATCTGTATTGCATATGACAAAGTCCACACCTTTAATTCCCTGCTGGAACATGTGTTTTATGGCGTTGCTACCACCGCCCCCTACACCGATCACCTTGATGACGTTAGACTGGTTTTTTGGTAGATCAAATGCGATACTATTGAATTCTTCGTGGCTCATAATCTTTATATTTTATTGGTGGGATGGGTTTA
Organism: Nonlabens sp.; assembly: GCA_049647945.1. GTDB lineage: Bacteria > Bacteroidota > Bacteroidia > Flavobacteriales > Flavobacteriaceae > Nonlabens. The sequence continues at coordinate 52,876 of JBARYP010000063.1, forward strand.
GTTTATATCTGTTATTC
>JBARYP010000064.1:0-36986 GCA_049647945.1 Nonlabens sp.
TTCTACACCTACACTTACCCCGGTAATTACTGCCTGTGCAAGTCCCTGCTGGTTCATACGCTCTGCACTATGTTTTGCAATTACATGCCCTATCTCATGCCCCATAATGCCGGCAAGTTGATCCTCATTCTCCAGTTGATTGTACAACGCCGCCGTGATAAAGCATTGTCCCCCCGGTAAGGCAAACGCATTGATCGTACGATCATCTGCCAGTAGGTGGAATTCAAATTGATATTCTGTCTGGCTTCCTATACTACTTTTCACAAGCCTGTTCCCTACCCGATCCACCTGCTCCTGTGCGCGTGGGTCACCATGCAGTCCCCCATGTTGTTCCATCATGCTGGGTGCTGCTTGCAATCCCAGCGCAATTTCTTCTTGAACGGTAAGATCTATGTACTGGGTCTCGCCCGTATATTCATTAGTTTCTGCGCTACCACAATACTTAAAAAGCCCAAAGGCAACTATTGCCAGCCCTATGAACAATCTAATTTTACCTGATCCTCCTCTCATGATTCTATTATTTTAAAATTGGGTTGATACCCATGATATGCTCTCGTAAATACCTATCGATGCGTTCTTTACTAATGGTGTTTAAACCCTTGATATCTTCTTTCTTGAGTAACTGATTTAGATCAATACTGGATAGGTAGTCTTGATATTGCTTTCGCGAAAGCGGAACATAACTATAATGCCAGGGCTCATAGTTAAATCCGGGTCTAGACGCGTCAAGTGTATAAACTAATTCAAAACCGTAGGAAGAAGCATTTACATCCATCCACTCCTTCATTTTACAGAAAGATCCCTCGCCGTGAAATTTTGACGGAATCAGCACGTCGCCATCAACTTTTACGGCACCGTCTATAAGGTCGATATCAGTACCCCAATGATGCCTGGATGTTCCAGGAACTGTTGAATATTCCACTATCTTATCAAATACAGCTTCAGGACTTAAACCCTGCCGCTCGTACTTTTCCCATTTGCGATTCCAAATAAGACGCTGGCGGTCAAAACTGCGATAACCTGAAACAATGGTGAGCAGGATTCCTTCTTTTTTGGCTGCCGCCTGCATCTTTAGAAATGCTTTCTCTACCTGTGGAAGTAGACTATTTTTAGTATTGGTACTTTTCCCTATCAGTTCTGCAACGGGGATTTGCGCTTGTGAAAAAGTGACCATAAGTATTAAAAGGACTATATGCCTCATAGCTTTTTGAACATTACGTAATGTGGTCCCACGCCTGGAATATCGAACTCGCCGCCAGTAATCCTGTAACCGTGATTTTCATAAAAAGCGGTTGCGCTAGACCTTGCATTCATCCAAATTACATCATTCTCCAGATCTGTCATAAGTCTTTGGGCTGCGTTTAACAGCTTACCACCCAGACCTTGCGACTGGTAGCAATGGTCCACGGCCATACCCCGCAACTGGTAACTTTTATCGTAGTCATTATTACAGTCTGGCATGGGACGCTGCATCAAACTTAAGGTCGCGATTGCGAGATCATCAATGATTATTGCCAGGTGGTAGGTAGTAGTATCGCTGTCTCCCTCAAAGACTGCGCTTTCAATAGGTTGACCAGGCCGCAATATTCTGCATCGCAATGGAAGTATTGCAGTAGCCTCAACTTGTTTGATTTGTGTACCGTAAGTCACTTGCGGTATTTGTTTAGACCCTTAAATCTGACCATTGCGAGTTCCTGTCAAACAACACCTCGACAAAAGGGCACAAAGGGTTGATTTTCCTGTTTTTCTCGCGAGCAAAGGCAACGGCTGTCTCCGTAAGTCTAGTGCCAATCCCCTTTCCTTCTATCTGCGGGTTGACCTCTGTATGGTCGATAACCATGGTATCCCCGTTCAAGGAATAGGTAAGCTCTGCTACCGTACGATCTGATTCTTTTACATAGAAAACACCTCGATCACTAGTTTCTTTATGTAATATCTCTGTCATAATATGTGGTTTGATAACTTATTAAAGTTGTATTCGGGAGGAACTTCTATGGGATCTTCATCTTTACGGAAAATACGTGCGTGCAATTTACCCTTCAATGCCTCATCCTTGCCTAATACATCAATAAAGCTACCTTCCCTAAGCCCTACAACCGGTATGTGGTTGTACACGTGAAATTCCTTGATTCTGGTTTCTCGAGTTTCACCCATGTGTTGTGATGAACGATCAGGATCAAGGTAATGAGCATTTATATTGTAACCTATGGCACCCATGGTTTTAAGTGTTGAAGGTAACACTACCGGCATATCGTTTGTCGTACCCATGGTAAGACCACAAATATTGCTGCCAGCGCTGGTTCCCAGATAAAAGGCTCCTTCATAAATACGCTTGCGCAAGGCGCTTATCAATGATAATTCTTGGATTTTTTTAACCAGAACAAAGGTATTGCCGCCACCTACGTAAATAGCTTTGGCACGTTCTATTTCTGCTATCTTATCTATAGATTCATCCAGACCTATAACGGCTACATCTATAGCATTGAAGATGTTTTTGATTATTTCAGTATACGCCTCGTGACTTATACCACTAGGTCGTGCATAGGGAACAAATAATATTTCATTACAATCTACCTCACGCAATCTATCCTTGACTATAGGCAATAAGTACTCAAGATGAGATTCACCATGTAGTGTTGAGGTACTCGCAATAATCATATTTCTCATCAGTACTGCTTTCAACCAAAGGTATTTATAGTTTTTATCGTACCTTAAAACCTCATACCGTTTAACAATACTTTACCGCCCAGTAAAATTTTTAAACGCCTATAGAGTTTAGTATTGTGACTATTATGTTTAAAATTAAATACATCATCCTGTGCCTGTTGTTAGGTGCACAATTATGCGTCGCCCAAACGGATCGATTCCAAATCAAGGGTCTAATCGTGAATAGTCTAGAAATACCACAAGGTGGCATTACGGTTTTTAATCAAAACAGCCAGGACGGTACCGTTACAAACGAGGAAGGAAAGTTTTCAATTGCCGTGGCTAGCGGTGATCGATTGTTAGTTCAGGCCATTCAATATGAATCTTTTACCATGGTCGTGACAGGCAATACTCTGAAACAAAGAGAAATTCATATCACCCTGCGAGAGGGAATCAATAGACTGGACGAGGTCATATTGAACGACAACTTGATGATAGTTGACGTAGTCGATTCACAGAAAATTGATCTAGGTCTCGATCAAATTGGAAATCGAGAATTTAATATACCGGCTATAGATAGAGTTGAGAACACATTTTCAGACATGGAACGTCAACCAGATCATTATCGGTTGCGCAACCTCGCGCAAGAACAGAGCCAGCTGCGTTTTGCCATGTTTGATTTTCTCGGATTGTTTTTAGGCTTACTCAATGCTATTATACCACCTAATCTTAAAATTGACTATCGACAAAAAGCTGTCGAGGAACAGTTCAATATAAGTCTGATAAAAAATAATTATAATCCAGAGGAGCTTGTCCAGTTTTTGGATATTGAGCGCAAGGAACTGTCGCGGTTTCTATACTTTGCCTCAGACCATGGATTGAATAGAGAAATGCTTGCCACAAAGGATGAACTCGAAATCATGCAATTTCTGGCAAATCAGGCTAAGTTGTATAAATCAAAGAAACAATAATGAGCTTTAAACGCGATCGTAAAATGCACTTTAAAAGATCCTATGGGATCTTCCTTTTACTATTTGGCCTCCTTACTGTTGCTGTCAATGCACAAGCTACACGCAGCCAGATCTCTGGGATCATAAAAAACGCTATAGACGAGCCCATTTCTGGAATTACCGTATTTAACAACAATAGTATGGAAGGCACGGTGACAAATGATGCGGGCTTATTCTATATGAATGTAGCCGTGGGAGATCGGCTTAGTTTGCAAGCCATACAATACGAGCGCTTTACACTAGTGGTGACCGCTACGACCATAGAAAATAAGGAAATAAGCCTGAACCTTGTGCAGGGCGTCAACGTACTTGACGAGGTCATATTGAATAATGACCTTATGAAGATTGAGGTCAAACCAGATAAGGATTATAATGAACCATTTTCAAAACTGGACAAGAAAAAGGTAAGAATTGCGCCATCTGACCGTAAGGAGAACATTTTCTCTGACAGAATAAGAGCGCCTAGCGAGTACCAGATTAGGCATAGCGCATTCAGTCAAAACATTCCCAGGATCAGTATGTTCAATTTTTTGGGGGTTGCAAATTCATTATTGGTCAATGGTAGTCTTGAAAAAGTAGATTTAAGTATAGACAGAAAGAGCAACAAAAAAAGGGTTGAAAAATTGTTGCTAAAAAATAAATTCAATAAAAACGACCTTATCGAATTCTTCAATATTCCAGAAGATCAACTGGTAGAATTCATGTACTTTGCTCAAGAAAGTGGACTAACTGCAGAAATGTTACAACCAGAAAATGAGTTTGAGACGCTACAGTTTTTAACTAGACAATCACAACTTTTTAGAAAACGTAAGAAATTAGGTACAACTATTGATCAACCTATAAAAAAATGAATCATGTTTAAAAAAATGCTTTTCCTTTTCATTGTCGCCGCTACGGTTTTATCATGCGATAGTGATGACGACCTTGCCCTAGTTCCCACCGTACAGATCAATGAATTCATATACGGCCCTATGAATGCTAGATCAAATACTGCCATAGGTTACAACGATAATTTTGACGTGGTGGGCAACGGTGTGGTCCAGACGAGTGTCATTCTAGGTGATTCTAATTTTGAAGTTGATGGTAATGATGATTTCACCGGCAGGGGATTTGCCGTTAATCTAGATTTTTACAGCACTTCAAACCTACCACTACCCGATGGTCGCTATGATATTACCAGCACTAGGGATGCTGGAACAGCTACTGTGACATTTAACGAGGATTTTGACACCACTTCCCCGCGTATCAACAATACGTCACTTGATAAGGGAACCCTAGCCATAGAAACCTCAAATGGTAGAACGCTACTGGAAATCATAGGAACAGATGTTAATGGAGACCGCTTTTACGGCGTCTATGCTGGTAGAATTACCATGCCCTGATCATGAAAGGAATTTTATTTTTTTTTCAGCTCATTGTACTATTTCCGCTAGTGAATCATAGCGCTGGGGCTAGAGTGGATTGCAAATTTGACGGAGAATTACGCTTTCGCGAAAGCGTAAATACCGCAAAGCACAAGTACTACGTATCTGTATCAAACGCCACTTATAGCGACAAGGCGGGTGCCGTTCAACTTATTACAAGATTTTTTATCGATGACCTTGAAAACGTGCTTAATGAGCGTTATGAATCAGACCTTGTGCTGGGAGAACCCGCTCAAATAAAAGAGATCTACCCTCAACTTAAAGAGTATATGAATCTTACCTTACAAGCAACCATAGATGGCAAGAAGGTAGCTCCTGATTTTTTGGGAGCAGAATATGAAGGCGACCAGATCGTACTTTACACGGAACTACCCGTTAACGAGCGTCCTGAAAAAATCACGATGGCTTTTAGTGCTTTTATGGAACTGTTCCCTGAACAGAAAAATCTGCTTCATTTCCAGATCAACAACCAGCGTAAAACAATTATTATAGATGGTTCCCATAGTGAGGGTACGGTAATTTTTTAATTTTTGACCTGATCCCTGGCTTTATCCTTATTTTTAGCCTCGATTAAATATTCTTATTTCATGAAAGCAATACAACTGCTATTTTTAAGTATGCTGTTTATTTCTGTGGGAGCTTATGCACAGGAAGGTGGCGACCAGGAAGAACCCAAAGCCAAGGAGCATGCCAACGAAAACAAATTCAGGCAACTCTATCAGGAGTTTTCTACTCCCAATCAATATCGTAGCGCCAGCGGTGCACCAGGACCTAAGTATTATCAGCAACGTGCTGATTACAAAATGGACATACGTCTGGACGATGCAAATCATCACATTTACGGTAATGAGACAATAACCTACACTAACAATTCACCAGATGAACTAGAATACCTATGGGTTCAACTGGATCAAAATGTAAGGGCAAAAGATTCAAAGAGTCCCATGATCCAGTCAAGCAATACCGGTCCATTCATGAGACCAGGATCATTTGCAAGTAACTACATGAAAGAGCCATTTGACGGTGGTTTTAATATTAAGAGCGTAACCAGAAACGGCGCACCACTGGAATACATGATCAATCAAACGATGATGCGTGTAGAAATGCCCGAAAACCTGAAACCAGGCAAGAAGTTTGAATTTTCCATAGAATGGGATTACAATATCAATAACCACGTTGACGGCCGCGGTCGCAGTGGCTATGAAGAATTTCCTGATGGTCACAGAGCATACGTTATCGCTCAGTTCTATCCCAGGATGGCCGTGTACAACGATGTAGAAGGGTGGCAAAACAGCCAGTTCTGGGGTCGCGATGAGTTTGCGCTACCCTTTGGAACCTTTGAGGTCAATCTTACCGTACCTGAAGACCACTGGGTTGATGGAACTGGAAAATTACTTAATCGCAAGGATGTTTATTCAAGAACTGAAATGCGCCGCTATGAGCAAGCTCAAAAATCATTTGATGAGCCTGTAGTGATTAGAACACAAAAAGAAGCAGAAGCAATCACAAAAGCTGCCAATCCCAAAGGCATGAAAACATGGAAGCTTAAGGCTGACATGGTTCGTGATTTTGGCTGGACATCATCCCGTCGCTACGTAGCAGATGCCATGGCGGTCAAAGTAGGTGGCAAGGACATCATGGCTGTTTCCATTTACCCGCCAGAAGGTAATCCCCTATGGGAACAATGGTCTACAAAAGCGGTGGCACAGACTTTAAAGTCCTATTCAAGAATGACTTTTGACTACCCTTATCACAAAGCAATTTCAGTTCACGCAAAAAACCAGGGTATGGAATACCCTATGATATGTTGGAATTATGGACGTCCAGATGCAGAGGGTAACTATACTGACCGTACCAAGTTCGGTATGATTTCAGTCATTATCCACGAGGTGGGTCATAACTACTTTCCCATGATTGTCAATAGTGACGAGAGACAGTGGACATGGATGGATGAAGGTCTTAACACCTTTGTACAATATGTGGCAGAACAAGATATGGGAGAGAATTATCCCAAGTCGATAGAAGGACTGGATGCCTACCCGTCACGCCGGGGGCCAGCTGCTAAGATCGTACCCTATATGGCGGGCGATCAAAGTAGAATCGCTCCTATCATGAGTAAGGGACTCAATACGTACCAGTTCGGCTCAAATGCCTATGCAAAACCCGGGACTGGCCTTAATATCTTGAGAGAAACCGTTATGGGTCGCGAGTTGTTTGATTACGCTTTCCGCACCTATGCCAATAGATGGATGTTCAAACACCCGACTCCCGAGGACTTTTTCCGCACCATGGAAGATGCAAGTGCCATGGATCTAGACTGGTTCTGGAGAGGCTGGTTTTACACCACCCAGTATAACGATATGGAGCTTGCCGAGGTGAAAAAGCTATATGTTTCTGGTGAGGAAAACCAAGCCTGGAAAGACTACAAAAAACAGTACAATATTCCACAGGATCGTAAGATAGACCTAGTATATATGGTTGAGGAAGGTAGCGACGACTACAATGACAAAATGAAGAACCAGGATCCAGCGAAATCAGTAGGAACCCTTAAAAGCTACCTAATGGACAACTTCACTCCAGCGGAAAGAGCTGCTATGAAAGCTCCTAAGTATTTTTATCAAATAAAAGTAAACAAGCCAGGAGGTCTAGTAATGCCCATCATTCTTGAATATACTTATGTTGATGGTACTACTGAAAAGGTAATACATCCTGCAGAAATCTGGAGGTTAAATGATAAAACCGTTAATCTAAGCAAGGCAACTGATAAAGAGATTACTAAAATCGTAATCGATCCCAAACTGGAAACGGCAGATATTGATATCTCAAACAACAGCTGGCCAGCAGAACCTAAAATGGATAAGTTTGAGCAGATGAAGCAGTAAATTCTCAAACATTATGTAATTAAAATAGCCATTTGCGCATCAATATGATGTTTAAATGGCTATTCTATTTCTACCCCTCACAGCACAAAATAAATGTATAGGTTTGTTGGGCATAATGGTTCATCAATGGATGGACTTTACTCGATGGGCAATACTTTCCCAGTTATACATTGTAACCTGCAATAATGAATGAACAATACCTGCGTTACTAATCAGATGACCAAATTCCTAACCCTATTGATAGCGGTTGCAACGCTATTGTCCTGCGATGATCCGTCACTAGACCGTATTGATCCTGTTGAGATAATAGAACCTACCATATATCTAAGTCAACTGGCATCTATCACTACTCAGGATGATATGGGTATTATAATACAAAGGATTGTTTTTGTCTACGACAATAATGATCGTATATATAGAATTGAATATACAGGGAACTTGACCCAAACCTATGACCTGAATTATGGTCGCAACAATAAACTGGTAGACTATACAATTTCAGGATCAAGCACCTCACAGCAGTTTGGATTAGAATATCTGGATGAATCAATTACTGTTTCAGAAACCAGTCCGGCAACTTCTATTTCCTATACGCTAGATATAGATGTTCAAAATCGCATCAACCGCATACGTAGCTACGATCTGGGGACATTGCTCAGCGACAAGAGGTTTACTTATAACGAGAATAGTAACGTGACCAGAAAAAACATTGTTGATAATTCTGGTATTCTTTCCGGTTTTGAAGAAATTAGCTACGGCTTTCTAGACAATCCATTCAAAGACATGAACGATGTTGTACGTACCATTTTCTTTGAGGAGTTTGTGTCTAATTCACGGTTTGCGCCCTTGGAATTGACTGTAGTTGATAGAACAGCAGGCGTTGATACCGTTTTGAGCACAACTGTGTTTGAATATAGTGGCACAGATAGTATGATAAATCGCAATATCGAAACTACTACAGCTGGTGGTACTGAAAACAGGTTGCAGATATTCACTTTTAGGTAAGTAAGGCTCTTACGATGGCTGGTTACTCATCGTATCTTTGTATCATGTATTTATTGCCCCTATTCATTAGCACTCCAGAACTGGTCATTGTAGGCCTCGTAATTATTCTGATATTTGGTGCAGATAAGCTTCCAGAAATAGCTCGAGGTGTCGCCAGGGCGATGACTACCGTACGTAACGCGACTGATGATATCAAGAATGAAATCTCAAAAAGCGCCGATGAGCATGGCCTTACCGAGGAAGTCAAAAAGATTTCTGCTCAGATTGAAGAAGTCAAGGATCAAATAGAAGATACCGGTTCCATAAAAAGAAAATTCTAGATGTGGGAAAGCATCGTAGATCTAGATCGCAGGGCGTTTAAGTTTTTAAATAGCTTGGGAATAGACGATTATGATCAATTCTGGTTATTTGTCACGCAAATCGAGAACTGGATTCCTCTTTACCTACTGTTCTTTTATCTATTATATCGCAATGTGGAAAGACCCAATAATTTCTTTTCAATCGCTGGAATACCGGCGGTAGCTATTATTACTCTACAGCTCACCAACCTTGTAAAAAACTTTATTGAGCGATTACGTCCCAATAATGAACCTATGCTTATGGACAGCATACGCATACTACAGCGTCCAGAAAACTTCAGCTTTTGGTCAGGGCATAGTGCGGTAAGTTTTGCAGTCACCACCTTTGTTGTTCTTTGTCTCAAATCTAGAAGTGGCAGCAAGTGGTATTACCTCTTCTACATCTGGCCATTCACATTTGCTATTTCCCGGATTTTTGTGGGAGTTCACTATCCTGCAGATGTTACGGTAGGCATGCTCGTGGGCATGCTGCTAGGTTACGGTAGTTTTAAATTGTTAGAGACTCTTACAAAACGCGGGAAAGGGTGAGTCCATCCCTGACCGGCAGTATCGTAGTCTTCAATCTAGGATGATTGTTAATTTGATCATTGTAGTCCAGTAAGGTCCTGGTGGAGATATCCTTTTTGCCCAGGTTCTCTACTACCTTACCATGCCACAGTACGTTATCAGTAATAATAAGCGATCCAGGTTGTACTTTTTTCATTACTAATTCTAGATAGGTTAAGTAATTGGGCTTGTCTGCATCTATAAATATAAGGTCGTAAGTTCCTGGAAGTTGCTCAATAATATCGGTTGCATCCCCTATAATTTGTTGGAACTTAATGGTAGGATTTACGCTTTCGCGAAAGCGTAAAAAGTATCGCTCTACCATACTCTCCAGCTCTTCATTAATATCAATCGTAACCAGCTCACCGTGGTCCTGGATTCCCTCGGCAAGGCAAAGCGCAGAATACCCGGTAAAGGTTCCTATCTCCAGCACTCGCCTGGGCGCCTGCAAATGAGACAACATACTCAAGACCCGTCCCTGATAGGGGCCCGATAGCATGATGGGTTGCAAAACTTTTTGATAGGTTTCCCTCGTCAAGTCCTTAAGGTAGGCTGGCTCCTTCTCGCTATGGCCTACGATATAATCATCAATCTGTTGGGGTAGAAAGTACAAAGCATTCAAATTGGTTCTCAAATATAAATCGCCTGCAAACTTAAAACCCCAATAACTTACGCTATTGGGGCTTTCATAAAATAATTACTTTCTAACTATGGACGATTACCTGCGATAGCATCTTTATCGATCCAGGTATTGACTGACGCAATCTGGTTGTTTCTATAATCGACCTCTATTAATTCATCTTTCTTCCAGAAAAACCATTTTCCCGTTTTAAGATCCATAGTGTATTCTGCTTGAATGGTTTTTATGCCATTTTCATCATAGCTGATCCACTCACCATGGCGTTTATCATTTACAAGACTTCCTTGTTGCGCCACCTTTCCATTTTTATGGAAAAAAGTTGCAAGAATAGACCCATCATTTTGCAAAGTCACGGTAGGCTTGATTTCTTGTGAAAATCCAGTAGTAACCATAGCTAGTAAGAAGATATAAACGAAGCTTTTCATAACGGTATTTTTAAAATTCTGAAACACAAAGTTAACTCATATCATCTATTAAATCAACATTCAGGTAACATTAAATTTACAATAAACCTGTATTTGACTGGTATTTAGTGCATTATAATATCTTAAAATACATAACAGAACATAAAAGACCCAGTTTTATTTGCTGCAATCGCGTCATAATTCCCGTTTAATCAGTTTATTTTTGCCGCTCAAAGAGACACTATGTATAGATCCCACAACTGCGGTCAACTCAATTCAAATCACATTAATGAAACGGTTACCCTGTCTGGCTGGGTTCAAAAAAGCCGAGACAAGGGCTTTATGGTATGGATTGACTTGAGAGATCGCTACGGCATTACCCAGTTGATTTTTGATGAAGAACGTACCGACAAGAGCCTACTTCAAAAAGCTCAATCACTCACCAGAGAAACCGTGATAAAAGTAAGTGGTATCGTCATAGAACGTGAGTCAAAAAACAGTAAGATCCCTACGGGGGATGTGGAGATTCTCGTGAGTGAACTGGAGGTTTTAAGCGAGTCTGCCACTCCACCTTTTACCATAGAAGACGAGACTGACGGTGGTGAAGAGCTCAGGATGAAGTACCGCTATCTTGACATAAGGCGCAACCCGGTAAGAGAAAAATTGATCTTTAGGTCTAGGGTGGCAATGGAAGTACGCAAGTACTTGAGCGATCGTGATTTTGTCGAGGTGGAAACACCTGTACTCATCAAATCCACTCCAGAAGGTGCGAGAGACTTTGTAGTGCCATCGCGTATGAATGAAGGGGAATTCTATGCATTGCCACAATCCCCACAAACCTTTAAGCAATTGCTTATGGTGGGTGGTATGGATCGTTATTATCAAATCGTCAAATGCTTCAGGGACGAGGACCTAAGAGCAGATCGCCAACCTGAGTTTACCCAAATAGACTGCGAAATGTCCTTTGTTGAGCAGGAAGATGTCATCAATATATTTGAAGGACTAACCAGACACCTTTTAAAAGAAATCAATAAGGTTGAGATTCATGATTTCCCTAGAATCACCTATAAAGAAGCTATGGAACGCTATGGGAACGACAAACCAGACATACGTTTTGGGATGGAATTCGGCGATTTGACAAGACTAGCCCAACAACGAGATTTCAAGATTTTCCAGCAAGCCGAAGCTGTTCTAGGGATTGCGGTATCTGGAGGAGCTTCATATACTCGCAAGGAAATTGACAAATTGATCGACTGGGTCAAACGTCCACAAATAGGCGCATTAGGCATGGTGTATGTAAAATGTAATGAAGATGGCACCTTTAAATCCAGCGTGGATAAATTTTACGATCAAGAAGATCTTTCCTGCTGGGCACAAAAAACCGGGGCTAAGGCTGGCGACCTGATATGTGTACTTTCTGGTTCCATCGATGAGACCAGAGCACAATTAAGCGCATTGCGTATGGAGCTGGCTGAACGACTGGGACTGCGCAACCCAAAGAAATTTGCACCACTCTGGGTAACCGACTTTCCACTCCTTGAGTGGGACGATGAGTCAAAACGCTATCATGCCATGCACCACCCATTTACCTCACCTAAACCAGAAGATATCTCAAAACTTGAGACCGCGCCAGGTGAGGTAAGAGCAAACGCCTATGATCTAGTCCTTAATGGTAATGAAATAGGTGGTGGATCCGTGCGTATACACAACAAATCATTACAGGCCATAATGTTCAAACATTTAGGTTTTTCAGACGAAGATGCCAGATCTCAATTTGGATTTTTGATGGATGCTTTTGAATATGGAGCGCCACCACACGCTGGATTGGCTTTTGGATTTGATCGATTAGTGGCCATACTAGGAGGTCAGGAAACTATACGAGATTTTATAGCATTTCCTAAAAACAATAGCGGTCGTGATGTAATGATTGATGCGCCCTCTCCTATTGACGCGCAGCAGCTGGAAGAACTACATCTATCCCTAAAACCCTAAGGTAAAGATCATGTCAATACTTAGATTACTGGGAGTCTTGCTACTGTGTTCCATAGCCTGCATAGCTTACGGGTTTTACAAGATTGAAAGTGACGACCCAGTATTGGGACACAAATTTATAGGCTTTGCGACAGCCTTCGTTTTTTTGATCATTATGCCTGTCTTTATCTGGTTACGATACAAGGATAAGGATCTAAGCAAGTTCAACCTGAATCAGAATCAACGACAAGAAGATCAGGAGGACAATCTCTTTAAAAATCAGGACGACCAGACTAGACTGAATTAAAAAATCCCAGCTGTTATTACAGGCTGGGATTTGCAGAGAGGAAGGGATTCGAACCCTCGAAACGTTGCCGTTTACACACTTTCCAGGCGTGCGCCTTCGACCACTCGGCCACCTCTCTAGATAAGTTTTGCAAAAATAAACTTTTATCATCCTCTAGCAATAGGCTAGCGGTAAAGTTTCTATTGCCGGGTAAGCTCGCCACGTAGGGAAGTCTCAAAATAGATCTTGAAGCTGTCATAGTTGCTGGTATGTTGCAGCAAATACATCATTTTTGCAAGAGCAGCCTCAGTAGTCATATCGTGAGCAGATACCACACCTAGACGCAATAAGTGGATCCCGGTATCATACTTAGTCATATTTACACCGCCACCATGACATTGTGTAACGTTAACAATCCTCACCCCCTTTTCCAGCGCATTGGACAACAAGGTGTTGAACCATTTTAAGGTAGGTGCATTACCACTGCCATAAGTTTCAATAATCACTCCCTTTAAACCGGGAATGGAAAATATGGCGCTTATGATACTCTCTTTCATTCCCGGGAACAAGCGTATTACCACAACGTCGTCGACTAGAAGCGGCCGGTAGCGCATCTTGTGTATATCTTCTACTGGAATTACTTTTTCTGATTCCGCTTTCGCGAAAGCGTAAATGTTATCCTCCTTATTCCACAATAAGTGCTTTTTGATATTTAAATGCACACCGCTTATGGCAAGCGCGGGGAAATTTGCCGAACTGAAGGCCTCAAAGTGTTCTGCATTTACCTTACTGGTTCGATTTGCCCTATATAGCTGGTATTCAAAATAGATGCACACTTCTTTTATCACGGCTCGTGCCTGGTCATCAACCTGGGAAGCCAATTGTAGGGAGGTAATTAAATTTTCTTTGGCATCTGTGCGCAAATCACCTATGGGAAGTTGTGATCCAGTCAGTATGATCGGTTTATCCAGATTCTCAAACATGAAACTAAGAGCACTACCGGTGTACGACATGGTGTCGCTACCATGTAGAACCACAAAGCCGTCGTATTGAGAGTAATTATCGTGTATATGTTGACCTATACGTTGCCATTCCTCAACATTCATGTTTGAGGAATCGATGGGTGACTTGAATGAGTGCGTTTCTATTTCACAATCCAGTTGCCTAATCTCAGGAATGTGCAACAGCAACTCATCAAAGTCAAAGGATCTAAGTGCCCCTGTATCAGGATCCTTGATCATCCCTATGGTACCACCAGTATAAATGAGGAGTATGTTAGGCTTCATGGACCGCCTTCAATTCTAATTTATTCTCAACGGGACGGGCATAAATATCGAGAAATCCATCTACCGCTGCCTTATCGTTCCTATCGACCCTAAGACCAAGGCGACGCTCAAATTGCTGCCTATCGTGTTGCGTATAACAATCTTTATAGCGCCTAGACTGATGCTTCAAATCATATGCTATATAATTTGTAGGCCATAGTCTGTAGTTGTCCCTTATGGAAAGATCTAGGTAATCTGTAATCCTTTTGAGTACTTGATTAATGCTCTGGTCTGGTAGATCATCCACAACAATGGGAAACCCAGCTGCTAGATGTATGTGCTTTTTTTGTCCTAGCGCTCCTTTCATTATACTATTGAAATCCTCGTCCTCTGATTTTTGATATTGCTCATGTGTGAGGTTTGCCAGCAGTTCATTGACTTTCAAAGCATCAGTAGGATCATATTCATAGGATATGGAAATAGGTACGATTTTCAATCGGGTTAAATAGGTCTCTACTGGAAGATCACCCGCGGCAAGGGCAATCATCTTTAATACTCCTTGTTCCGTTTGATCATTACCATCCTTAGTACGTCCCTGACGTTGTGCAATCCAGACGCTACAATTATCAATAAGGACCAGTTGCCTGATATACTCACTCAGTTTTTTACTGCTTAACAATGTTTCTCTGGGGCTCTTGCCTCGTTTGACAATAAAATTGCGGGTGAGTTTACTTAAAACGTTTATGAATGGTCGTTCTACAAGATTGTCCCCTATAGCACTAGCAGTCCTAATAAGGTTATATTTAAATAAGGTAAGATTGAGTAAACAGGTATCGAGTACTATATCACGGTGATTAGAAATATACAGATATGGGGAGTCCTGTTCTAGCTTTTCAAATCCTGATGTAGTCAATCCAGCAGATGAATCCTTGATGATTCTCCTGACCGTATTTGAAACGATCTCCCGTTGAAAATCATCAATACTCATACAACTCAATGCTAGTTCCTGTGACTCTTTGAGGGATTTATCTGGTAGTGAATATGCTAGTAGGGCTTTCATCATGGGATGTCGTACGGCGCTTCTTAGTGCTACCTGTAACTCCTCACTAGTGTAAAATCTAATATCGTCGTATGGCACTTGTATAAATTAATTCGTTCAAAAATAACCTTCTAGCGCAACTTAGTAAACACCTCTAGCGCATTAAAGGTAGTAGCAGCTGCAATTTGCTCAATTGGTAAATGGTATAAATCGGCAAGCTTTTGAGCGACCCATACTAGGTAACTACTTTCATTGCGTTTTCCACGGTAAGGTACCGGAGCGAGATAAGGGGCATCAGTTTCCAGAACTATACTTGATAAAGGGATCTGATGAATAAACTGGTCAATTTGACCATTTTTAAAAGTTATTACTCCACCTATTCCCAGTTTTAAGTTGAGATCAATTGCTTTTTGAGCATGATCCATAGTTCCCGTAAAGCAATGAAAGATTCCCGTAAGCTTTTTCCCTTTAAATAACTGTAGTACTTCAAATACCTCATCAAACGCTTGACGGCAATGAATTACAAAAGGTAGTTCATTCTTAATGGCGAGAGATACCTGCTCTTCAAAGGCGGTCATTTGTTCCTTTACAAACGTCCTATCCCAATAAAGATCCACACCTATCTCCCCTATAGCTATAGGGTCGTTATGAACAAGATTAAACCGTACGTGTTGCAGTTCTTGTTCAAAATCATCTTTTACAGATGTAGGGTGAAGGCCAGCCATGATATGCATTTTATCTGGGTAGGCAGCTTTAAGCGCAAACATACTTGAAGTATAAGTGCTGTCAATCGCTGGTAGGCAAAAATCGGTTATTCCCTGATCAAGTGCTCTTTGAATTACTGATGCGCTATCTTTTTCAAAGCGATCGCTATATAAATGGGTATGGGTATCAATAAATCTCACAATGCAAAGGTAGTTTGCCCGAGTAAGGAGAGGTGTTAAGAGCATCCCACATACGTAGTACCTTTGAGCACCACGATATTGTTATATGGCTTTAAAAAAATTATTAACGCAGCAAGGATACACCCCACATAGATTCCGTATTGCTAAAAAAACGGGCCATATAATCACCAAAGCCAGAATCAACGGCCGTGAGGGAAGGTTTATTGTGGATACTGGCGCCAGCGCATCGTGTATCAATCAAGAACTGTATAAGGAATTTGTTTTACAAACAGAATATATTGATCGTGAAATAGGTACGGCAAGTGGCAGTATGAAACCTAGAGTTTCTCATGGTAATCATCTAGAACTAGGAGAATGGAAGGATGAAGACACCACATTACTTACCATGGACATGAGTTTTATAAACAATGCACTTAAGGCGGTAGGTATGAGATCAGTTCAGGGACTACTAGGCGCCGATGTTTTAATAGAATCCAAGGCTATTCTCGATTATGGAGGCAAGCTGTTATATTTAAAAATTTGAAAAACTATCAATAATCCTATTTTTGCCGCTTATAACCAAGTCGACAGGATGAATCCAGCAATTAAGTCTAAAGAGTATTTAATCTACCTAACTTTTGTATTTAGCATAGGCTCTAGCATACTTCTATTATACTTTAATCCAGAACTCTTTCAAATCCTAGGAAGGGAAGATCACATAGCAGAATATGGAACCGCTGTTCTATTAGGTTGCGTGTCTGTAATACTATTTCTGGTCTTTTTAAGAATTAGAGGGGAATACAAATTTTTGTCTGTTTTGTTTTTAATAACTTCGATTCTTTTCTTTCTAGGAATGGGAGAAGAGGTCAGTTGGGGACAGCGCATCGTGGGATTCGGCACTCCTGAAGATCTTGCTGCCATTAATGATCAGGATGAAGTAAATTTTCACAACATCAACAAATACTTTTTTGATTCCTTGCTGCTTCACGGTATCTTATTCCTGTGCTTAATCATAATTGTATTGAGACTTTTAAAATTCAGGACCTTTATAAATATCCCTCTTCCTTCCGCTTTCGTAACTCTTAGTGCATTAGTAGTAACTATGTATGCTGGGCATTATTTTTACTGGAGTTACTGGGCTCTTGTGATAGGAATGGGAACCATAGGTTTGCATATTCTCTATGGAATATTAAATAAAGATTATATCCTAACTGTGATGGCGGCAATATCACTATTCATATATTACTACTTACCAAAATTGCTCATCAAGTTATCTGAATTGCTGGTCCAGCGTAATTCCATCAATGAATATCGTGAACTATTCATAGCGCTGATTTTTGTATGGATTGCGAGCGGTTTATATAAGAACTACAAAAATGTCGCAAGCGCAGTAAAATAGTCTGTGAAAACTTGAAGCCTTGCGGTCCTAAACATGGCGTTACACCACCAGCATAGCTTGTTTGTTTGCGGCATATACCATAGCGAAGTCTAACGCTTCGGCAACACGTGGTAGAAAAGCTGCTGAGCAAATGCGATTTGTAAATGCCTAGATGTATAGTAATGGTAAACTACTCGGGAACCGTTTGCTTTACTCTTACAATTAAGGAAACGACAAGAGAGATAGAATCAAAGGGACCTTCAATAATAATGCTTAAGATTGATAAGTATTCTATAATCCCGTCAACATAGAATTAAAGAGACCATTCACAATCATCAAGTTAATACGTCTATTATGACTTCAATGAACTATTGTAGAATTCTCTCCAAGCTACAACCTAATTATATGATTCAAGGTGAATCTGTTCAAGACTACTTACAGGAATTAGTAGCTTACACTGAAACTGCCGTTAGTAATCTCGAACATGTTGGGTGGTCCAGTAGTAAATTCAAATGTTCCACTCATAGTTCCAGAAGCCGCATCATTTGAAATGATGGTTAGGGTACCTGTTTCTGACTGCGAGGTATTAGGACTGTTAAAGTAGGTAGCTACAATACTATTGGAATTATCAAGAGGATAATCACCTGGAGCAATGTCAGATGGTACAAGAAGACTTATAGTCGATGTAGAACCCTGTCCACCCGCGATGGTTATAAAATTAGGACTCTCGTTCACCACTATAGAAACCACATCAAATGGAGTACCATTGATTGTAGCGGCAAACTCATTATTGCCTACTCCACCCCCTATATCAAGATCACCACCAAAAGGTACTTTAAAAATCACACCTCTCCTCATATATAGAGAATCCTGCCCATTTGATTTATAGGCTATAAAACTAAAATCTGCTGATACAGTATTGGGCGCATCAGTATTGTAAACACTTATTTCCCCACGACCACTACCAAATTCCGTCGAGAAGGATCTGAGCTCACCAATTGTTTCTTCACCTACACTTACGATAGCTCTACTTTCTGAACCAGGGCCCATAAAATAAATCCCCTGTGCATCTGATTCAATATCAAAGGATACGGTGACATTGTCGCGTACACCTTTGACCGTAACCGTACCATCATCATTTGCACTAGCGGCAAATTGCGCTGCACTAAAGAACTCACCGTTTAGCGCTGCTTGTATAGCTGGTGTGTTATCGATATCTAGATTATCCTCACAGGCGGTGATAATAACAATAGAAAGAAATAGCAAAAAGTAATTTGAAACTGTCTTCATCAACAAAAACTTAATTGTAGCTAACAAATGTAAATAAATTAATCCTCGTTTCACAGAAACTATAATAAAACCTATTTTTGCACCATAATTAATAACCAGGGTCGGGAACCCAAAAATTTAATAGTATGCCCGTAAAAATTAGACTACAGCGACACGGTAAAAAAGGAAAACCATTTTACTGGATAGTAGCAGCAGACGCAAGATCAAAGCGCGATGGAAAATTCCTTGAAAAACTAGGAACCTACAACCCAAACACTAACCCAGCGACCATCAACCTAGATGTAGATGGTTCAGTAAAATGGATTGAAAACGGTGCACAACCTACAGATACTGCTCGTGCTATTTTAGGATACAAAGGTGTGATGCTCAAGAAACACCTTATTGGTGGCGTGAGAAAAGGAGCAATTACTGAGGAGCAGGCCGAAGAAAAATTTAACGCCTGGGTAGAAGAGAAGAGTTCTAAGATATCTGGTAAGGCCGCTGGACTCAAAGCCGAAGCTGATGCAGAGGCTGCCAAAGCATTTGATGCAGAAAAGGCAGTAAACGAGGCTAGAATTGCGGCAAACGCACCAGAACCAGAAGCTAGTGAGGAGCCAGAAACTAACGGCGAGGCATCTAGTGAAGAGGAGTAATTAGGGAATGAAAAAGAAAGACTGCTTTTACGTAGGTAAAATAGTCAATAAGTTTAGCTTTAAGGGTGAACTACTGGTCAAACTAGACACAGATCAACCCGAGCTTTTTACAGAAATGGAATCAGTTTTTATCGAGATCGGTAAAAATCTGGTTCCATTTTTTATTGTTAAAAGTAGTTTGCATAAATCATTGTTGCTGCGGCTTAAACTCGAGGATGTTGATGATGAAGCTATTGCAGATTCTCTCATAAAACGCGATCTCTATCTACCGTTGACCGCATTACCTGACCTAGATGGGAATAAATTTTACTATCATGAAGTTACTGGGTTTAAGGTAATAGACGATAAACATGGTGATATCGGGACTGTTACTCGAGTAAATGACTCTACGGCGCAGCCTTTATTTGAAATCAATCTTGACGGTAAGGAGATACTGATACCCTTGAGTGATGAATTCATCGTAAAACTGGACAGATCTACACGCATACTCTACGTCACTACTCCAGATGGCCTTGTTGAGCTATACCTTTCATAAAAATAGAATTGGAGGTCTTTAAATTCAAACACTTCGAAATTCAGCATGACAACTGCTCTCAAAAAGTAGGAACAGATGGCGTTTTAATAGGGGCCTGGACGCAACCTTCAATTACTCCGCAAACTATTCTGGATGTAGGGGCTGGAACTGGACTCATTTCACTAATCTGCGCCCAGCGGTTTGAATCAGCACAAATCGATGCTGTGGAGTTGAGCGATGATTGCTATGAACAAGCCGCTTCAAATTTTGAGAACTCAATTTGGAATGACCGGTTATTCTGCTACCACGCCTCATTTCAAGAGTTTTATGAAGAAGTTGAGGACCCTTACGACCTGATAATCAGTAATCCGCCGTTTTTTAAGGACGATAGCATTAGTGATGTCAACGAGATCAATCTAGCTAGAAGAAGCGCAAGATTTGATGCTGATCTTCCCTTTGAGCACCTGTTACTGGGAGTGAGCCAGCTTTTATCTCCTACTGGGACTTTTGCAGCAATAATTCCTTTTGATAGAAAAGCCGAGTTTTTAGAAATCGCAGCAGCACTAGACCTGTTGCCCGTGAGACTTACCCTGGTAAAGGGAACTGTTGAAAGTAAGGTGAAGAGAGTAATGTTGGAATTACGCTTTCGCGAAAGCGTAACACCTACCCAAACCAATACTTTAATCATAGAGAATAGCAGACACAGGTATACTGAAGCATATAAAAACCTGTGCAGCCCTTTTTATCTCTATCTACAGTAGTAAAATTAACTGTGTGCAAAACCACTTTTTGTTTTAGTCCTTACCTATTTTTACGACCACTATATACAACGTTGTAGCAATCGAATACTAGATTTCATGAAACCAGATTTATTTGAAGCCCCGGATTATTATAACCTCGACGATTTGCTTACTGAGGAGCACATAATGATACGGGATGCTGCCCGGGCATGGGTGAAAAGAGATGTTTCTCCCATAATAGAAGAAGCTGCACAGACTGCCACATTCCCCAAAAGTATTATTCCAGGACTGGCATCGATAGGTGCATTTGGACCCTATATACCTGAAGAGTATGGTGGTGCTGGACTTGACCAAATCTCGTATGGGCTCATAATGCAGGAAATTGAGCGCGGCGATAGCGGTGTAAGGTCGACCGCATCAGTACAATCATCGCTAGTAATGTATCCCATTTGGAAATACGGTAGCGAGGAGCAGAAGAGGAAGTTCTTACCCAAACTGGCGAGTGGTGAATTCATGGGATCCTTTGGACTTACGGAGCCTGATCATGGATCCAATCCTGGTGGTATGGTTACTCGTTATAGGGAAGAGGGAGATCACATCATTTTAAACGGTGCAAAGTTATGGATATCCAATAGTCCTTTTTGTGATGTTGCCGTGGTATGGGCAAAAGATGAGAATGACCGCATCCACGGAGTAATTGTAGAACGTGGCATGGAAGGTTTTACCACTCCTGAAACGCACAACAAGTGGTCGCTCAGAGCTAGCGCCACTGGTGAACTAATTTTCCAAGATGTAAAGATCCCCAAATCAAACATTCTCCCTGGCAGGTCTGGACTGGGAGCACCTCTTAGTTGTCTGGATAGTGCAAGATTCGGTATTGCTTGGGGAGCCATAGGTGCAGCAATGGACTGCTATGATACTGCATTGCGATATGCAAAAGAGCGCGTACAATTCGGTAAACCTATCGCTGCTTTCCAACTACAGCAAAAGAAACTGGCTGAAATGATTACCGAAATCACCAAGGCACAATTGCTTGCCTGGAGATTAGGGGTTCTTAGGGAACAAGGAAAGGCCACAAGTGCTCAAATATCCATGGCAAAACGCAACAACGTAGAGATTGCAATAGACATCGCCAGGAATGCAAGACAAATTCTAGGTGGTATGGGAATAACCGGAGAGTATAGCATCATGCGACACATGATGAATCTTGAGAGCGTTATTACTTATGAAGGGACACATGACATTCATCTATTGATTACGGGACTGGATATTACTGGAGAGTCTGCCTTTAAATAATTTTCCTTAAAAATAGTAGTCAATAAAAATAGCAGCATATCGCTGCTATTTTAATTTAACGCTCTCTTGTCAACAATATAATTGCACATTGCGTTGCTTTGTAAAAAGAACCTACGATGAAAATGAAATCACTATTGCTGTCACTTTGCACAGTATTGCTACTATGTTCCTGCTCGTCTGACGATGACGAGACGGTTGTACAGCTACCACTTACCAGGGAAACTTTGGCAGGGAGGTATGATGTTAATCTCTACGCCATTCAAGACGTAGAAGTAACCCAAGTGAACGGTGCAGATATTGTTACTACCACCTCGATAACTGGCGGTGTATTCCAGGATTTGAACTATACGTTTAATCTGGATGGTACCTACTCCTTCAGCGGGCAGTTTGTTGAAAACAGAACCGTAGAGGTTACGGGAACACCACCACGTGGAACTGAGTCCATCGTAACCATTACAGATTCAGGAACCTACGAGATCAGCGCAACAGGAACGAATATCGAGCTCTCAGAGAGCAGGGGCGTTGATGACACCTTTAGAGTTGCTGTTTTTGATGGACTTAACTTGACTCTTACCCGCAATGAAAGGGATGGTCAAAATACGTTTAATCAAGTAATCCAGCTGCGCAAGATCTAATTCTTAACCAGATCTAAACTTTGATATGGTCCCGGTAATCCTCTGATAATTCTTGACCAGAAACATCTACCACGCTCTCTATCTGGGGGGCGTGTTTTTTTATGGTCAATTCAACTCCCGACTTGAGTGTCATCTGGTTTACGTGACAGCCTACACAGGTTCCCAGCAAACGTACTTTAACGTCTTTGTCATTTTCAATACTGACCAGCTCGATATCACCATGGTCCCTTTGAAGAAAGGGACGTATTTCTGCTAGGCCGGCCTCTACCGCATTTCTAAGCTTTTCTCCCGTCATCAAATTATTTTTTAATAGCGCTACATCCCGCCATGGTTGTAATCTGGACTGCCCGCGTGGGAGGTAATGAATTGTTGCGAGCAACGGTTTCTTGCACTACCTTTCTAGTTATTTCTACAAATGTTGCTTCAATTTGAGTACCCTCCTGCATTGCAGCAGGTCTACCTACATCTCCAGCTTCTCTGACCGATTGCACTAGCGGTAGTTCTCCTAGAAATGGGATCTTCAAATCTGCAGCAAGGTTTCTGGCACCATGCTCGCCAAATATGTGATATTTATTTTCAGGTAATTCTGGAGGGGTGAAATAAGCCATGTTCTCAATAATTCCCAGGACGGGAACGTTGATACTTTCCTGCTGGAACATGGCAACTCCCTTGCGTGCATCTGCAAGAGCCACGTTTTGTGGAGTTGAAACTACTACGGCACCTGTTAGTGGAAGTGATTGCATGATACTTAGGTGAATGTCCCCAGTCCCAGGAGGTAGATCTACCAGGAGAAAATCCAGTTGTCCCCATGCTGCGTCAAATATCATTTGGTTCAATGCCTTTGCAGCCATAGGACCGCGCCATACTACTGCCTGGTCTGGCTGCGTAAAGAATCCAATGGATAAGACCTTTACCCCATAGCTTTCCACCGGTTTCATTTTTGATTTACCATCAACGGTTACAGATAGAGGTCGCTCATTGACTATGTCAAACATGATAGTGGCACTAGGTCCATAGATATCAGCATCTAGAAGGCCCACGTTGAACCCCATCTTTGAGAGCGTTACCGCAAGATTTGCCGTTACCGTAGATTTACCTACCCCACCTTTACCACTAGCTACGGCAATAATGTTGTCAATGCCGGGAATAGGTTTTCCTTTGATCTCGGGTTTCTTATCTGCAGTTTGTGGAGCCTCCACCTTTAAGTTAACCTTGATCTTTGCTTTTGCGTATACTTCTTTGTGTATAATTTGTAGGATGGAAACCTCAGTCTTTTTTTTGGCCTGCAGGCTGGGATTGTTGATGAGTACATCAACCACTACTTCATCGCCAAAAACCAGAACATTCTTTATAGCTCCACTCTCAACCATATTCTGTCCTTCACCAGGTACAGAAATAAGTTCTAGTGCTTTCAAGACTTGACTCTTATCTATTTTCATTCTTAATAGTTACCCTACAAAGATAAGTTCCAGCAGTAGATGAACATCTTTTAGGTACAACAACTAATTTGATAAAATAGGAAGAGGTTACGCTTTCGCGAAAGCGTAATTATCAACAACTATGATCCTCTATAACTATTTGATCTATAAATCTTAATATCTGCAAAATCTAGCACTTTCTCATGGGTGGATCTGAGTACAACCGGTGGCGCTACTCCCGCACGGTATGCCTGTAACCATCGCAAAACACATAAACACCACCGGTCTCCAGGTTTGAGACCAGGGAAGTCATAAGCAGGAATAGGTGTGGATAGATCGTTACCCCTACTCTTTGTATAATCCAGGAACTCTCTGGTCATCAAGGCACAAACGATATGGGTGCCATGATCTGTAGCATGAGTGCGGCAGTAACCATCTCTTAAATATCCCGTCATAGGCTGGGTACAGCAGGATTCAAGCGGGCCTCCCAGCACATTCTTCATTGAGTTACTGGAATCTGTCATTAATCCAGGTTTTAACTAGCTCAAGAACCCCTGGATCTACGGTTTCCTTAATAGTCGCGTATTCAGTCCCAGCACCAGTTACGGCTTTTTGAAATAGATGGTTAAGCCCGTCTAGTTCTACCGCTGTTACATCATCATTACCGTTTGACTTAATATAATTTTCCATTACACCTAGATTGTGACTGGCGATCACTTGATAATCTAGAGTACCATTCAACAATAAACTGGGAACTTCTATCTTCTTCAGGTTATCGGCCGGGTTGTACATTATAAAGTAACGGAACCAGTCAGTCGAGAATTGATTAGAAATGGCGTCAATCACGGTATCTGTATAATTTGTTTTCCATCCTGCGGGTGCGTTAATTTTTGATTGATGCAGGGATTTTTTAAGCATTACCGCCAGCTCTTGTTGATTCAAATCAGTTTGTTCCACAATAAGATCCATAACTCTAATCATCGCTCTGTTATCGTAATCTGCGACTTCTTCACTCACGCCGTCCAGTAAAGCCTTGCGTTTCAATTGTGGAATCAGTACGTCATACCCGGTAAGCGATGTTCCTGCCAGCGATACAAAGAAAGCCATTTTATCTGGATTACCAGCAATCACCATGGGTGCTATGGCGCCTCCCTCACTATGTCCTACAAGGCCTATTTTTTCTGGATTAACGTCTTTACGTGTTTTCAGGTATAGGAGGGCTGCCTCGAGATCAGTAGCAAGATCTGCCGTTGTAGCGGCTGCATAATCCCCTGTGGACTCTCCAACTCCTCTATCATCATACCTTAATACCGCGATACCATTACGGGTTAAATAGTCTGACCAGACTAGAAAAGGCTTATGACCCAATATTTCTGAATCCCTGTTTTGTGGACCAGATCCTGATGTAAAAATTGCCACGGGAGGATTTTTTACTGTTTCTGGCAGGGTTAGCGTTCCTTTAAGAACAACAGACGGTTGCTTCCAGTTTTTGATCGTAACATCAATCGATTTGTAAGGTAGTTCACCTATAGGTTCCTGTGGACGGTCTGGGTTGGGAGCGCTGGCATCAAAACGCACCAACTTCATGGGGAAGGGAGTTCCTGATTGGGTAAATGTACCCTCAAATATGTTATTCTCATACCGGCCCTTGTACTCAATGCCAAAACGTGACAACTTAACGATAAGTGTGTCATTCTTGAAGCTGGCCTGGGTAGCTGGTAAGAACGCCTTGTGTTGACTGGGGCTTTGCATCGCAGCTTCCAGCGTGCCATCCTTGCTCGTGTTGAGTTTAAAGATAAGTGGCATGTTCATAAGCTCCCCTTTAAAGCTACCGTTGATTTGCTGCTGGGAATAGCTACCTAGGGTGATTAGGGAAAATAGTAACCAAATAGTATATTTCATAGGGCGTTAATTAATTGATTAACAAGTGGGTTATGCGCTTGCAAGTTTTGATTTAAGCTCGTGAAGCGGTTGTACTCCACCACCACGCCATATTTGTTCCCCATTCTTATAGATCATAAAAGCGGGAACGCCTCTCACGTTGAATTTTGTGGCCAGCGCCTGGTTTTTATCTACATCAATTTTGAGTATGCGTACAGCGTTTCCCAGATCCTGTTTAAGTTGATCGAGAACGGGGAGCATCGTCTGGCACGGTCCACACCAGGTGGCATAAAAATCAATTAATACGGGGACATCACCATTTACAAGTTCTTTAAAGCTAGACATATTTTTTAGGATAAAGATAAAATTTTTGTCCAGCAGGAACTACAGCAAACTGTTAATCTGGTTCTTTGCGCAGTAGGTGGTGCGCATTACATATAGACCTTGAGCAATTTTGCGTTTGTGGAATTCAAGATCAGCGACCCTATGCACGCGGGAATCATTATGGTAGAGCCTGTCTCGAGTAAGTAGCTTGTATCGCTGTAAACCAGTTCTGCAGATCCACTCACGCACATATAGATTACAAGGCTTTTTAGAGCAGTCAGGTCATCTTCATAACGCTCTGTTATTTTTACAAAATCTGTTTTGAAATATGTGTTGTGTATAAGTGGATGATTCTGCTGTGGGGTTTTTAAATAAGACGTCCCATAATCCTTATGCACCGTAAAGTCCATTACCTCAAGAGCCTCAAGGGTATGTAATTCTCTTTTACCGCCTGTGGTTTCATCAACACGATCATAATCATAAATGCGGTAGGTAACGTCGCTTGACTGCTGTATCTCGGCAAGAGTAACCCCTGCTCCTATGGCGTGTACGCGTCCCGTGGGTATAAAAAAAGCATCACCCTCCCGTACGGCAATTTTATTCATGTGACTCTCCAGATCACCATGTTCCACGAGAGTGGCATAAGATTCCTGATCTAGCGGCTTATTGAAACCTACTATGATTTCGGCATCGGGATCGCTGTCCATGATGTACCACATCTCATTCTTACCGTAGCTATTATGCTTGCGCCTGGCTGTTGCATCGTCAGGATGTACCTGGATGGAGAGCGGTGTTGCAGCATCGATAAATTTAATCAATAATGGAAATTCCCTACCATAGGTTTTCCAAACGTTCTCCCCCAGTAGCTGCTCGCCATAACGATCGATCAAATCTGGTAGGGATACGCCTGCAAGAGGACCATGACTTACCACGCTTTCATCACCCCTTACGGCGCTTATCTCCCATGATTCCCCGATCTTTTCCTGATCTGTGGGTTTGCCTAATTTATTTTTGAGTTTCTCACCACCCCAAAGTCGGTACTTTAAAATAGGTTCAAATTGCAACGGGTATAGGTCAGGTTTCTCCATAGGATAAGCGGGTGCAATTTAAGAAACATACGCTTAGCTTCCATTAGACACCACAAAACCATGGTTGTTTGTGGTATATGTCAATCCTTTGTGAAAGTTACGCTTTCGCGAAAGCGTAATTATCCTACTCATTATCTTTAACCATTACATGAAAGATACTCCTCTCCAGGTACAAATTAAGACCCTACCCCTATTGCCGGGAGTCTACTTATACTATGACAAGAACGACAAGTTGTTATATGTAGGGAAGGCAAAGAAATTGAAGAAGCGGGTATCGAGCTACTTTACCAAAAACCACGATAGTCGCCGTATCAAGACCATGGTAAAGAACATCAAGCGTATTGAGCATATCGTGGTGGAGACTGAGACTGATGCGCTGTTACTGGAAAACAGTTTGATCAAAAGCAGGAATCCACGCTACAATATCATGCTACGGGACGACAAGACCTATCCCTGGTTATGCATCAAGAATGAACGCTTTCCCCGTATTTTCCTGACCAGAAAGATGATAAAAGATGGAAGCGAGTACTATGGACCCTACACCAGCATAAGAACGGTACGCACCTTACTGGAACTGGTAAAATCCCTCTATCCTATTAGGACCTGTAAATACGACCTGCAACCAGATAAAATCGCAGCCGGCAAGTTCAAGCTATGTCTGGAATACCACATAGGCAATTGCCTGGGCCCGTGCGTGGCGCTGCAATCTGAATCAACCTACAACAAGAACATCGATACGATACGCAGTATCATAAAGGGTGACTTCAAGACGGCAGTCACCTACTTTACAGATCTCATGCAGACTCACGCACAGGCCATGGAATTTGAAGATGCACAGCGTATCAAGGAAAAACTAGATGTACTGACTAGGTACCAGGCAAAATCCACCATCGTGAACCCCAACATATCAAACGTGGATGTATTCACCATCGTGAGCGACGAGGCCGCTGGCTACGTCAACTACCTGCAAATCAATCACGGCGCAATTACTAGATCCCATACCATGGAGTTGAAAAAACAACTGGATGAAAGTGACAAGGAACTGCTAGAACTCGCAATTATTGAAATACGGTCTCGGTTTGATTCACAGTCGCAGGAAATCTACACTACCATGAAAGTAGATGTGGGTGAACTTAAAATTACCATTCCAAAACTGGGTGATAAGAAACGTGTGGTAGAACTCTCTGAGCGCAACGCAAAATTCTACCGTCAGGAACAATTCAAGACCATCAAGATCGTCGATCCCGACCGGCACGTAAATAGGTTAATGGCACAAATGAAAGCCGATTTGAGACTTGATGAAGAACCGCGACACATGGAATGTTTTGATAATTCAAATATTCAGGGTACTAATCCCGTGGCAGCCTGCGTGGTCTTTAAGAACGGTAAACCCAGCAAGAATGACTACCGCCACTTTAATATCAAGACGGTGGATGGGCCAGACGATTTTGCCAGCATGGAAGAAGTGGTCTACCGTCGATACCGACGGCTCATGGAAGAAGACCAGCCCCTCCCCCAACTCATTATCGTGGACGGTGGCAAGGGTCAATTATCCAGTGGAGTAAAAGCGCTGGAACGTTTGGGGTTGAGGGGAAAAGTCCCTATCATTGGTATTGCAAAAAGATTAGAAGAACTATTTTATCCCAATGATCCAGTACCGCTTTATCTAGACAAAAGATCTGAGAGCCTCAAAGTTATCCAACAGATGAGAAACGAGGCACACAGATTCGGGATCAGGCACCATAGGAATAAACGTAGCAAACAAGCCATCGAGACTGAACTGGACAATATTCCAGGCGTAGGTGAAAAAACGGTTGTAGAACTACTTAAACATTTTAGAAGTGTTAAGAGGGTTAAGACTGCCGCAAAGAAAGAATTGATTGATGTTGTAGGAAACGCCAAGGCGCAAAAGATTTTTGACTTTTATAAAAATGAACAACCACAGACTTAGTACAATCGCAGTAATTATTATAGTATTCTTTTACTGTATTGAAGGTCGTGCCCAGAAAGTTGAATCTAATTCAGAACCCAAAATAGGATTAGTACTATCTGGCGGTGGTGCAAAAGGATTTGCACATATAGGTGTGCTTAAGGTTATCGACTCTCTAGGCATTAAAGTCGACTACATTGCCGGTACCAGTATGGGTGCCATCGTGGGCGGTTTGTATGCTTCAGGTTATACTGGGAAGCAACTAGACAGCATCATGGGTAAAACAGACTTTTCTACCTTAATCATCGATGAGTTGCCGCGACAGTCAAAAACCTTTTATGAGAGGCGCAACGATGAGAAATATGCCGTTACCCTGCCATTCAAGAATTTCCAGGTCCGGGTTCCCAGCTCCTTGAGTGCTGGTCAAAATTTTTATAACCTGCTGTCTCAACTACTATCACCCGTGGGTGAGGTGACTGATTTTATGGATTTGCCCATTCCTTTTTTTTGCATGGCGACAGATGTTTTGACTGGTGAGGCCGTTGTGTTGGATTCCGGTTACCTACCTAGAGCGATTAATGCAAGTGCGGCCCTTCCCTCTTTACTATCGCCAGTAGAGATAGGCGATCGCCTATTTATTGATGGTGGTGTCACCAATAACTATCCTATTGAGGAACTACGTGAACGCGTTGTAGATTTTATTATAGGGGTAGATGTACAGGACGATCTTAAAACCAGAGATGATCTAGAATCAGGGCTGGAGATACTATCGCAGGTCAATAATTTCAGGACCATTGAGGACATGAAGAAGAAAGCTCCCCTGACTGATCTCTACATAAAGCCCGATATTACCTCGTTTACGGTAACCTCCTTTGGTCAGGAAAATGTCATTATTGAGAAAGGTAAAGTTGCAGCCATGGATAAACTGGCAGAACTCAAGAAACTGGCTACATCGTCCTACCATAAGAAGTCACTCAAGACCCCGTCTGATACGTTACGACTGGATGATATTATACTCAAAGGGAATGATCGCTATTCCAGAGCTTACATACTGGGTAGGTTCAAGGTAAAAACACCAGGTCTGGTCACCTATGAACAGATCAATAGTGGTATAAGCAATCTACAGGCAACCAGAAACTTTACCAAAATTAACTACGTGGTAAAATCTCAGGATAATGTAACCACCATGACTATAGAAGTACGGGAGTCTGATGTTCAAAACTACTTGCGCCTGGGTTTACACTATGACAATTTGTTCCAGAGTGCGGCGATTGTCAATCTTACCCGTAAGAATATAATCTTTGGCGGTGATATCCTATCGGGGGACCTCGTTTTAGGTGACAACCCACGTTACAACCTAGACTACTATATTGACAAGGGTCGCTACTGGTCCATAGGATTGCATAGTGATTACGTGGGCTTTCAAGAAAATGTCAGGGCAAGTATCGTAGAGAACCTATTGGGGTTTCCCATAACCGGAATCAATTCTGTTGAACTGGAATACCGCGAATTCACCCACCAGTTTTATGTACAGACACAGCTGGCGCGACAGTTCAACGTAACCCTGGGTGCAGAAATAAAAAACCAAAATGCTTTTACTGAAACTATTTCCACCATTAATCCCGGCGGTAATCGATCAAATTTTGTCAACCAGGCAACAGGTAGTCTCTATGGCAAGGTACTGCTGGATAGTTTTGACAACCTTTATTTTGCAAATTCTGGCTGGCAGGTCGCGGCAGATTATCATTTCTACACTTACGAGAACCCCGGTAGTACCGTAGAAGATGATAATTTTGAGCCTCACTCCATAGCCTCCATTGACGTGCGCAAGGCTTATAGTCTAGGAAAATTTAGTTTAAGGGGACAATTGATGGCAGGTATTACCATAGGACAGAGGGATAACGCTGCCTTCAATTTTTTTCTAGGCGGCTACGGCAACAGACCCGTCAACAACATCTTGCCATTTTTCGGTTATGATTATTTAAGCCTTACTGGCGAGGATATGATCAAGGCTGGTCTGGAATTTGACTATGAGCTTTTCAAGAAACACCACCTCCTTTTTACGGCAAACTATGCCAGTATAGAAGATGATTTGTTTGATACTCCGGACTGGTTGGGCCAGATCCAGTACAGTGGTTATGCAGTAGGTTATGGTGTTGAAACCTTTTTGGGGCCCGTAAGCCTTAGGTACAGCTTTACCACAGATGAGAGTAGCGAGGGTCAGTTATTTGTAAATCTTGGTTTTAGATTCTAGAATTTTTAATGGTTCCGCTTTCGCGAAAGCGCAACTCCCCAAACACTCTATTAATTCAAGTCTTTAATTATTTGTGATAAATTATGGAATGGTCTAGATAATTGCCGAAATTTACAGCACACATAAATTCTAGGCATGCCATTCTATCACCAAATGGGTAAGATCCCGCCCAAAAGACATACGGTATTCAGAAAACCCAACGGTGAGCTTTATTATGAACAGCTTTTTGGAACCATAGGGTTTGATGGAATGTCTACTAATTCATATCATGAGCACCGGCCTACCATGGTCAAGGAAATAAGGGGCCAGTATAGCATCAAGCCTGAGATCGCGCTCGAGAACCATCTTAAATCCTACCGGCTCAAAGGTTTTCAGGTAGCCCCGCAACCAGACTATCTAGACAGTCGCAAGGTTGTGCTTACTAATAGTGATGTGAATATAATTCTTGCCAGCCCTCAAGAATCTCAAAAGGATTACTTCTTTAAAAATGCTGATGCAGATGAGCTGATCTTTGTTCATAAAGGTAGCGGTGTCCTAAGAACGCATTTAGGTAACCTATCTTTTAAATACGGGGATTACCTCCTTGTACCGCGCGGGATTATTTATAAAATGGATTTTGATACGGCGGTAAACCGTTTGTTTATTGTTGAAAGTAGGCGGCCCATCTATACGCCAAAACGCTATCGCAACTGGTTCGGTCAACTGCTGGAACATTCACCCTTTTGTGAACGCGACCTACGCAGGCCAGAAACCCTTGAAACCCATGACGAACTGGGTGATTTCTTGATAAAGGTCAAGAAACAGGATGAGATCTTTGATATGGTTTATGCCTCACATCCATTTGACGTGGTGGGATATGATGGGTATAATTTTCCCTATGCTTTCAGTATTCATGATTTTGAACCCATAACCGGTAGAATACACCAGCCGCCACCGGTGCACCAAACTTTTGAGACAGATGCGTTTGTAGTTTGCAGTTTTGTGCCCAGACTATACGATTATCATCCAGATAGCATTCCCGCACCGTACAATCACAGTAACATTGATAGTGACGAGGTACTCTATTATGTGGATGGGGATTTCATGAGCCGCAACGACATAGAAGCCGGACACATAAGCCTGCATCCCGCCGGCATACCACATGGACCGCACCCAGGAGCGGTAGAAAGAAGCATAGGCCAGACTGAGACTGAGGAGCTTGCGGTTATGGTGGATACCTTTAGACCTTTAAAAGTCACGGTAGAGGGTCTCAAAATATCAGATGACAGCTACCATAAAAGCTGGCTAGAACACTAATCAACATCAAACTAAACCTATTACTTCAAATACTACTTATGAGCGACTATAACAGCACAAACAGTTTTAATGACCCGGCAAGAACAAACAGATCATCCGGCTTCAATAATATGCAAACTAAACTTCCCGCAGATCCCACATCGATGGTACTGGCAATTATTGCGCTAGTGGTAACCATTTTATGCTGCTGCTTTGGCGGGCAATTTGCGGGGCTTGTTATGAGCATCATCGGCTTTGTACTGGCAATTAATAGCATCAAAAAATACCATCAAAATCCTGATATCTATGATCCCAACAGTTTAAGGAAAGTTCAAAATGCCAAGACATTCAACCTGGTTGTTCTCATCTTCAGTGGAATATTTGCAGCTATAGGAATTGCTGGTTTGTTTGTGGACTCGATGAAATTTGATCAAGAGTTTCTTGAGGACTTTTTAGAAGAGCGAGGATACGAGGTGGAGGAGTCAACGGACACCTATGAGTACGATGAAGAGAACGACGCTACCGCAGAAGACTGGCAATATCAAGAAGAAGTTGACACGCTAGAGACTGAATCCCAGAGTACGGAAACTGATTCCGTAATCTCTACCCTCCCCCAAAAAGACAATTAAGATGCCCGCAGAAATAAAGAATCTTAAAGATTTAAGCAATACAGAATACTCATTAAAAAAACTTTTCAAGGAAGCAGAAGACTTCCTACCCCTACTGGGTACTGATTATGTGGAATTATATGTGGGCAATGCAAAGCAGAGCGCACATTTTTACAAGACGGCCTTTGGATTTCAATCAGAAGCCTATGCAGGACTAGAGACCGGTCTCAAGGATCGAGTTTCCTATGTACTGCGACAGGGTAAAATAAAACTTGTTCTTACCACCCCGCTTCAAAAGGACGGAGCTATCAACAAACACATCAACGAGCATGGTGATGGGGTAAAGGTTGTTGCTTTATGGGTAGAGGATGCTACAAGAGCATTTGAAGAAACTACTAAGAGAGGTGCAAAACCGTATATGCAACCTACCAGAGAGGAGGACGAGCATGGGTACATCGTACGGTCGGGAATCTATACTTACGGCGAGACGGTACACATATTTGTGGAACGCAACAATTACAATGGTGTTTTCCTGCCAGGATTTAAGAAATGGGAATCCCATTATAATCCAGAGCCAGTAGGTCTCAAGTTTATTGATCACATGGTAGGTAATGTAGGATGGGATGAGATGAATACCTGGTGCAAATTTTATGGAGAAGTCATGGGATTTGCCCAGATCATTTCTTTTGCAGACGATGATATTTCCACAGAATACACCGCGCTCATGAGTAAAGTTATGAGCAATGGGAACGGTCGCGTTAAATTCCCCATCAATGAACCGGCAGAGGGGAAGAAGAAATCACAAATAGAGGAATACCTAGATTTCTACAACAGTCCCGGGGTCCAGCACATTGCGGTTGCTACAGATAATATCGTTGCAACGGTAAGCGCTATGAGGGATCGTGGCGTGGAATTCCTATATGTACCAGATGAATACTACGATGACCTACTGGAACGAGTAGGCGACATAGACGAGGATGTGGAAGTGCTCAAAAAACACGGAATCCTAATCGATCGTGATGAAGAGGGTTATCTATTGCAGTTGTTTACAAAAACCGTCGTGGATCGACCCACCATGTTTATTGAGGTAATCCAGCGCAAGGGCGCCCAGTCCTTTGGAGTAGGGAATTTCAAGGCGTTGTTTGAGGCCATAGAGCGGGAACAAGCATTGAGAGGAACCCTATAGATGTAATCTTTATAGAATTGGAATAGACTTTGTAATTCAGTTGCTGGATGAGATCAGTAAAGGGCATCGCTATGAAAAAGATATTTATATTACTTGTTGTTAGTTTGGCGTTTGTAACAACCGCATTTCAAGGAATTGAGAAGCCTCCCACCGCGATGCCAGATATGAGCTTCAAGGACGGTGAGTGGTTCAAGTTCCGCATACACTATGGAATATTTAATGCCAGTTATGCAGAACTTGATATAAAGAAAAGCAGACTTAAGGGAAAAAAGGTTTATCACATCAAGGGAAAAGGAGAGAGTACGGGATTACTGGACCTTTTTTTTAAGGTAGATGATAAATATGAAACCTATATCGACCGCAATACTGTAAAACCCTACCGGTTTATACGTAAAATTAACGAGGGCGGTCACAAGAAGAATATTCAGATCGACTTTGACCACGAGCAAGGAACCGCGGTGGTGAACAATAAAAAATACAAAACCGTAGAGACCCTAAGCATCAAACCGCAAACCCAGGATATGGTAAGCGCATTTTACCACTTGCGCAATGTGGTAAATGTGGACAGTTTACAGGTAGGGGATGAATTTACCCTGCCCATGTTCTTTGATAACGAGAACTATGATTTCAAATTAAAGTTTCTGAAACACGACGTGGTAAAAACAAAATTTGGAAAAGTAAAGGCACTTAAATTTAGACCCTATGTACAATCAGGTCGAGTATTTGAAGAAGAAGAATCTCTTACCGTGTGGATAAGCGCAGACAAAAATAAAATACCACTCAAGATCAAGGCAAATATTCTGGTGGGATCCATCACGGCAGATCTTGATGCCTTTAAAGGTTTGAAGCATTCCTTTAAAATCATTGTGGACTAGACCTTAAATCTTTCAATCCATTGAAAGACAGATCGTATTTTTGTAGATCGTAAACAGCATTCATGTCGCAGGAAATAGATCCAGAAATTGCTAGCCGCATTATCGCGCTAGAAGATAAGTTCAAGAATTCTGGTCAGGATATGCTTTCCTATCTAGATGGTTTACTCTACGACACCTACACCACTTACTGGGATTACATAAGGCTGGACACGCTCTTAAGCCTACAGGTTCCATCTACTGCGTTTCCTGATGAGATGATATTTATAGGCTATCATCAAATAACTGAGTTGTACTTTAAACTCATTATTCACGAGCAAATGCAGATCATTGAGCACCCGCAGTTGACGGGAGCATTTTTTGAGGAGCGCGTGGATCGCATGAATCGTTATTTCAACGTGTTAATTAGTTCTTTTGATGTGATGATCAAGGGAATGGAACGCCAGCAATTCCTAAAATTCAGGATGTCACTATTGCCTGCCTCTGGGTTTCAAAGTGCACAGTACAGGATGATTGAACTTTACAGTACTGATCTGGTCAATCTGGTTCATCCATCGGTAAGATCCCGCTTTCGCGAAAGCGTAATTTCTCCAAACAACTCACAAGAACGAGAAAACAATCCCAATCACAATTCTCCACACCAGCTGGATATGTTCCACAACATCTACTGGAAAAAAGGAGGAATCGACATGAAGAGTGGGGAAAAGACTCTTACGCTCAAACAATTTGAAGAACGCTACACTCCCAGGTTCTTGCGCATTGCAAAACAGGTGGAAAGCACAAACTTAAACCAGCGCTACCTGGCGCTGGAGATTGATCAACAGACCGAGGGATTGAAACAAGCCCTGCGCACGTTTGACCAAAATACAAATATCAACTGGTTGCTCATGCACATGGGTGCCGCACATCGCTACCTGCGTAAAGAGGGTAAGGCCGTACAGGCCACGGGCGGTACTAACTGGAAAGAATTTTTACCACCCAGTTTTCAAAAGATTACATTCTTTCCGACCTTATGGAACGAGGTGGAACATGCCGAATGGGGAAAACAATGGGTAGATCACACACTTAATACAAAATAGAATGAGATTAAAGTATTGGTCAGGTTTGCTGGGGGTACTCCTTGTCGCGGCCTCTTGTGGTGACGATAAAATAACTAACCTACAGGAAGAAAATAAGGAAGCGATAGAGGTAGCGCAGGTTGTGGTGCCCGATGTAAAATTTGGTTACGATTACAACGAGTTTGAGGTTATTAGTGATACCGTAAAGAGTGGCGACACCTTTGGTGACCTGATAGATGACCATCT
>JBARYP010000065.1:0-238629 GCA_049647945.1 Nonlabens sp.
GCCAGTCATAGAATCCGTAATAAGGGCTAGGAGTTTGATTTGGGGAAAGATTCAGTTGCACATCATAAATTTCAATATGATAATAATCCTCACCACAAATCCCGTTGTTAAGGACTCGTGCATTTGCGATGATAGGTTCTACTTCTGGCAATGTTATGTCATTATTATCATCAGTATTGCAAGCGGTAAGTAGCAGGGCTACAAAAAAGAGGCTTAGGTATTTCATTTCACTCGGTAAGCTCTAAAGGTAGCTATAATTCACTACCTCTTATCTGAACTAATTAAGAAGAAATAAAATCTAAACATACAAACTAGAAGTCAGCTACTCACTCTCGTCTACCATGTCGGGGTATAGAAAGGCGTTGTAGGGAAAGCGCTGAATGTGCAGTTCACGTACACGGTCATACACCATTTTCCTAAATTCCTGCATGTTATCCTTATTGATGGCCGATATAAAAACGGCTTCCTTACCCATCTTGTTCATCCAGGTATCCTGCCATTCTTCAAGTGAATAGTGGACGCTGCTGCGCTCTACCATAAGATCGGTCTCATCGTACTCCTGGGCAGTGTATTGATCGATTTTATTGAACACCATAATGGTGGGTTTGTCGATTGCCTTGATCTCTGTCAGGATTTGTTCCACGCTTGCGATATGATCTTCAAAACTCTCGTGGGAAATATCCACGATATGTAACAAGAGGTCTGCTTCACGTACCTCGTCTAGTGTGGATTTAAAAGACTCTACCAGTTGGGTGGGTAGTTTTCTTATAAAGCCAACGGTATCTGTCAGTAAAAACGGCAAGTTGCCTATAACTACCTTGCGTACGGTTGTATCTAGAGTGGCAAATAATTTGTTTTCGGCAAATACGTCACTTTTTGAAACTACGTTCATGAGTGTACTCTTACCCACATTTGTATATCCTACCAGAGCAACACGTACCAGTTTGCCGCGATTGCCTCGCTGGGTAGCCATTTGCTTGTCTATGGTAAGCAGTTTTTTCTTGAGTAGCGTGATGCGGTCGCGTACGATCCTACGATCTGTTTCAATTTCTGTTTCTCCAGGGCCGCGCATCCCGATTCCTCCTTTCTGTCGTTCCAGGTGGGTCCATAATCCTACTAGCCTGGGGAGTAAATACTCATATTGAGCCAGTTCTACCTGTGTACGGGCATAACTGGTCTGTGCGCGCTGGGCAAAAATGTCCAGGATCAGATAGGTCCTATCAATTATTTTGGTTTCCAGTATTTTCTCGATATTTTTTTGCTGCGCAGGAGACAGTTCATCGTCAAAGATCACCGTGTCTATGTCGTGCGTTTTTACATAGGCCGCCACATCTTCCATCTTCCCAGAGCCTATGAAGGTCTTGGGATTGGGTTTCTGCATTTTTTGATAAAACCGTTTGTGTACACTGGCCCCAGCGGTAAAGGCTAGAAATTCCAGTTCATCCATATATTCGGTCAGCTTTTCCTCAGACTGCTGCTGGGTAACAATTCCTATAAGGACTGCTTTCTCGTACTCGTGGCTTTCCTGTTCAAGCATAAATTGGGTCTTCCTACAAAGGTAATGGAATAGCACAGCCCATTACCATGGTAAAAGCGATAAGGCCAGCGCTTACAGTAACTTATAAGTGTATCTTTATATTCCCAATTAAATACTAGTATGAAATATACCCTCATCATCTCAATCGCGGTTCTAGTCACCGCTTGTAGCTCCAGTAAACGACTGGACGTCATCGATAATTCTCAAAGGAAAATTGCACAGGTTAAGTCAATAGATATTCCCAAAGCCAAAGAGATACAGATACGGGTAGACGTTTCTACTCTCGCCAGCGACGATTTAAAAGGTAGGGATACGGGAAGTGCCGGTATTGATGCTGCTGCGACCTACATTGAAAACCGATTCAAAGAGATGGACGTAGATCGATTCTATAAAAATTATCGCGATGAGTTTGAGGTAAAAGGTGAAACCGCCTTTAATGTTATTGCACAGATCCCTGGTTCTGATGGCAATTTGCGCAAGGAAGTAGTAGTCATAGGCGCCCATTATGATCATATAGGAATGCTTAAGGCAGTAGCCGGCGACAGCATTGCAAACGGTGCAAACGACAACGCTACCGGTACGGCCACCGTACTTGCAATTGCAGAAATCCTCAAGGAGTTGGACTTCAATCGCAGGACGGTGGTATTTGCGCTTTTCTCTGCCGAGGAAAAAGGACTTCTGGGTTCAAAACACCTTGCCAAACGTATGAAAGATGAAGGTCATCAAGTGGTGGCGATGCTCAATTTTGAGATGACGGGTACACCCATGCAGGGCAAACCCTACATAGCCTACCTTACTGGGTACGACATGTCTAACATGGGTAAAGTGTTCAACACGGCAAACCCCAGCGCAACGGTCACCGGTAAACTAGATGAAGCGGCCAGGTTTCAATTATTTAAACGCTCTGATAACTACCCGTTCTTTCAAGAGATGCTTATCCCGGCACAAACCTTCAGTACATTTGATTTTACAAATTTTGATCATTACCACAAGGTTGGGGACGATATGAGTAAGGTCGATACCGCTCATATGAAACGGGTGGTGGACCAGTTAATGCCCGGTGTACTGGACGTTATCAATAAGTCAAATCTTAAACTTGCTTCTCTTGAGAATTAAAAATGTTGTCATTACGGGAACCAGTAGAGGTATCGGTTTTGAACTCGCTCAACTTTTTGCTGGAAAGGGTTGTAGATTGTTTACGCTTTCGCGAAAGCGTAATACCATAAACGCACTCAATCTAGATAATACTACCGCCATTTCTACAGATCTAAGTGATTCAGGTAGTATTAATGCTGCGGTTGAAGAGATTAAGTCACAGGTGCAACAAGTTGATATCCTAATTCACAATGCGGGATATCTGGTGAACAAACCTTTTGATCAACTGGATGCAACCGATTTTCAAAAGTGTTATGAAGTCAATGTCGTAGGCGTGGCACAACTCACCCAGGGTTTGTTACCGTTGCTACACAAGGGTTCACACGTGGTTGCTATAAGTTCAATGGGGGGTATTCAAGGAAGCGCAAAATTTCCCGGGCTTGCAGCCTATTCTAGTGCAAAAGCGGCTGTGATCACGCTTATGGAACTCCTGGCCGAAGAGTATAAAGAACAAAAAATATCATTCAATACACTAGCGCTGGGAGCCGTGCAAACTGAAATGCTGCAAGAGGCTTTCCCGGGTTATCAAGCACCACTTCAGGCTGTGGAAATGGCTCAATACATCATGGATTTTGCAATAACCGGGCACCAGTTCTACAATGGGAAAACGCTTGAGGTAAGCAGCAGTACTCCTTAAAGTTTATTTAATTTGACGTAGACAACTTTGATCTAGGCGATGACCTTGATGGTTTGTTTGACAAGCTCTGCTCGATCCCGAGCCTGCTCAACAGTATCTGCAACAACCGTAACGTGTCCCATTTTTCTGTAGGGTCTAGTCTCCTTTTTTCCGTAGATGTGAGGGGTTACACCCGGCATCTTTAATATTTTCTCAATACCGTCATATTTGACCTTCCCGTGGTAGCCAACTTCTCCTGCCAGATTGATCATCACGCTGGGCTTGACACTCTCCGTCGATCCTAGTGGAAGATCGAGTACGCATCTCAAATGTTGTTCAAATTGATCGGTAAGCGATCCCTCGATTGAGTAGTGTCCAGAATTATGCGGTCTGGGGGCTACTTCATTGACGAGCAATTCACCCTCCATAGTTAAAAACATCTCTACAGCTAGTAGTCCCGTATGTTTATAGGCAGCAGAAATTTGTAAGGCTAGTTCACGAGCACGCTCTGCTGTTTCACTATCAATCCTTGCTGGGCAAATCACATATTCTACCTGATTAGCCTCTGGGTGAAATTCCATTTCCACCACGGGATAGGACATCATTTCACCACTAGCATTACGGGCAACTATAACCGAAAGTTCCAGCTGGAAATCAACCATATCCTCGTAAATACAGGGAGAGGTCGGTAGCTTTTCTAGATCAGCCGGGGACTTTACTACGCATACTCCCTTACCGTCATAACCACCCTCGGCTATTTTCCATATAAACGGGTAGGACCGTTTTACATGTTCATCTGGACGGGCATAACTGGTAAAGGGCGCGGTAGGGAGATTGTTTTTTTGATAGAAGTTCTTCTGGGAAGCTTTATTCCTGATCGTTTTGAGTACTTCAGGTTGTGGATACACCTTAATGCCCTCTTTTACCAGTTGCTCGAGAGCAGCTACATTGACATTCTCAATCTCTATTGTCAACACATCCACTCGTCTTCCAAAATTGAGCACGTCATCATAGCTCATTAAGTCTCCGATTATAAATGTATCGCAACCTTGAAAGGCAGGAGCTCCCTTATCTCTTTCTAATACAAAGGTCTGGATGTCCCATTTTCTGGAAGTGTAAAGCATCATTTTGCCTAACTGACCACCCCCTAGAATGCCCAATTTAAAGTCTGAAGAGAAGATTGCTGATTCCATTGCCCAAAAATAATCCTATCGGCTATTATCACGGTCATCAAATAAGATTTGAATGGTATTGAGTTGTGATCTATCAGTGACCGGGCAATTGAATGTGATAACCCATAATAATAGTATGGTAACTGGTCTACAAAAACTAAATTTGTCGACTGCAATTTAAAGCTCCTATATGTCCCTATCTACCGCTTATAACGCTGCTACCGTAGAAGATAAATGGTATCAATACTGGTTAGACAACAATTTTTTTACAAGTACTCCAGATGAGCGGGAAAGCTACACCATCGTCATACCCCCACCCAATGTTACGGGCGTTTTACATATGGGACACATGCTCAACAATACCATTCAGGACGTATTGATACGCCGTGCTAGGCTTAAAGGTTATAATGCGTGCTGGGTGCCAGGTACAGACCATGCCAGTATCGCTACTGAGGCCAAAGTCGTTAAAAAATTAAAAGAGCAAGGCATTGATAAGAATGATCTAACCAGAGAAGAGTTTTTGTCACATGCGTGGGACTGGACTCATGAATATGGTGGTATTATTCTGGAACAACTTAAAAAGCTGGGGGCTAGTTGTGACTGGAGCCGGACCAGGTTTACGCTAGATGATGACATGAGTGCGAGTGTTATCAAGGTGTTTGTGGATTTGTACAACAAGGGACAGATCTATCGGGGTTATCGCATGGTCAACTGGGATCCACAAGCTCAAACCACGTTGAGTGATGAAGAGGTGATCTATAAAGAGCAAAATGGGAAACTTTACCACCTCAAATATCAGATCGTGGATAGTGATGATTATATAAGTATCGCTACCACACGTCCAGAAACGATACTGGGCGATACTGCCATCTGTGTGCATCCTGACGATGAACGATACACTGCACTTGTAGGTAAAAAAGTCATTGTTCCCATTGTAGGTCGTGAGATCACCATTATAGCAGATGAGTATGTGGACATGGAATTTGGTACCGGAGCGTTAAAGATTACTCCCGCACACGATGTAAATGACAAAACAATAGGCGAGAAGCACCACCTAGAAGCCATCGATATATTCAATGCAGACGCCACGCTCAACTCAAACGGCTTGCACTACGCGGGTAAAGACCGGTTTGTGGTACGTACAGAGATTTCAAAAGAACTTGAAGAAAAAGGTTTGCTCCTTAAAACAGAGGAACACCTTAATAAAGTAGGAACCAGCGAGCGTACCGGCGCCGTGAT
The DNA here is from genome assembly GCA_049647945.1 of Nonlabens sp. Classification (GTDB taxonomy): domain Bacteria; phylum Bacteroidota; class Bacteroidia; order Flavobacteriales; family Flavobacteriaceae; genus Nonlabens. Next base: position 5,720 of record JBARYP010000065.1, read on the forward strand.
CGAGCCCCGACTCTCAGACCAGTGGTTCCTTAAAATGGAAGACCTTGCCCAGCCCGCCATTAGGGCGGTACGCGAGGATATAGTGGAATTGTTGCCATCTAAGTTTAAAAACACCTACTTCCATTGGATGGAAAACATAAGGGACTGGAACATTTCTAGACAGCTAGTCTGGGGACAGCGCATTCCTGCCTATTACTATGGAGACGGTAAGAACGATTTTGTCGTGGCAAGTTCAGTTGATGAGGCAGTTACGCTTTCGCGAAAGCGTACCAATAATCAACATCTCACCGCCGCAGATCTCAAGCAAGAGACTGATGTGCTCGATACCTGGTTTTCCAGCTGGTTGTGGCCCATAAGTGTTTTTAATGGCGTGCTGGAACCAGAAAATGAGGAAATCAAGTACTACTATCCCACAAGAGATCTAGTCACCGCTCCTGATATACTCTTTTTTTGGGTGGCCCGCATGATCGTTGCCGGTTATGAATTAAGGCAAGAAAAGCCGTTTGAAAAAGTGTATTTCACAGGGTTGATACGGGATAAGCAACGTCGCAAGATGTCCAAATCGCTGGGTAATTCCCCAGATGCGCTGCAACTTATTCAAGAATATGGTGCAGATGGGGTGCGAGTGGGGCTATTGCTCAGCGCAAGTGCCGGTAATGATATCATGTTTGACGAGGCGTTGTGCCAGCAGGGAAAAGGTTTTGTCAACAAGATCTGGAACGCGTATAGGCTTACCCAGCAATGGGACGTAGATGAGCAGATTGAACAGCCGCAGCACAGTTCACAAGCGATTGAGTGGTACCGCAGCAAGTTTGCCCAGGTGCTGGAAACCGTAGAAGATCATTATTCAAAATACCGCTTGAGCGATGTGTTGATGAGTAGCTATAAATTGATCTATGATGATTTTTGTGGCTGGTTTCTTGAAATCATAAAGCCAGAATATGGTCAACCTATTGACGCTGCAACGCTGCGCGGGGTTATGTCCCTCTTTGAGGACAACCTGAGATTGATGCACCCGTTTACGCCTTTCATTACTGAGGAGTTGTGGCACGCTATTGCAAGTCGCAAACCTGAAGAAGCGTTGTGTGTCAATACCTGGCCTATAATGGGCGCTGTTGACCAGAAATTGCTTGATGATTTTACCACCATTCAGGATGTGATTTCTGGGGTGCGCACAGTCCGTAAGGATAAGCAGATTCCCTTTAAGAATCCAATAGACCTTAAAATGGTCAATAGCGAGCAGCTAACTTCTAATTATGACAAGCTCATATCTAAGATGGGTAATATCGCAAGCATTGAGGAAGTGGAGAATAGTGTTGATGGTGCGGCCAGTTTTAGGGTAAAGACTAATGAATATTTTATTCCGCTAGCTGGTAACATCGATGTCGATTCAGAACTGGAAAAACTTAATGCAGAATTAACTAGAGCCAGAGGTTTTCTAACGGGAGTCCAGAAAAAGCTGTCCAATGAGCGCTTTGTAGGTTCAGCTCCAGAAAAGGTAGTTGCCATGGAGCGCAAAAAAGAGGCAGATGCACTAGGTAAGATTGAAATGATTGAAAAGAGTATCAAGGCACTTAATTCCTAGTATATGAATCCACTCAGTACTATTGTAGCCATTTTTGTCGCGGTACTTATTTGCGTTGTAGGACTGGCGATCTACATCTTGAGAAAAGGGGATTAGAACTGCTGGTTTGCTGCCCGAGGCTTTAAATGCTTTCTGATTTTTTAGCTCAGCTCAACTTTGCTGCGTGATGATAGCTTAGGCAATTAATGGATGTTCCGGTTAGATAATATTGCTGGCAGTCACCAAGGCTTGGGATACATTTCTTCAATGATCTCGATATATCGTTCCATCGCCTGTGTTTTTGAAATGGCCTGGACCTGTATCAACGCATTCATTTTGAAAGCATTGCGTAAATCATTAGGCTGGAAGCTACGGTTGTTTACGTAGGGTTCATCTATGGCTCTCTTATAGTAGGCATAGAGATGCAGTTGTTTGTCTGGCGGCACTAGATGTTGTTCCTCCTGACTTGCCTTTAATACTGCGGCCTCAAATCGTTTATGGACGTCTTTTTTAGACATTACATAGATGCAATAACGGACTCACCACCACGCACCTTTTGATTTAGTTCAACATTGATTTTTGTACCTAAGGACAAATAGACGTCGACCCTGGAGCCAAATTTAATAAAGCCACTGTCAGTACCCTGGACCGCGTTGTTCCCTTCTGCCGCGTAATTTACTATACGTTTTGCTAGCGCGCCAGCAATCTGTCGGTACATAACCTGGGCGCCTGTTTTATGGTCGATTACCACCGTGGTACGTTCATTTTCCTCACTAGCTTTAGGATGCCACGCGACTAGATATTTACCAGGGTGATATTTGCTATAGGCTATTTTTCCGCCTATAGGATACCGGGTAACGTGGACGTTGATGGGCGACATGAATACAGAGATCATGATACGTTTACCCTCAAAGTATTCTTTCTCCTCAACCTCTTCAATGACCACCACTTTTCCATCTACGGGAGATACTACGGTTTCATCACTCAACACGGTTGCCCTTTTGGGATTTCTAAAAAACTGTAGAATGATGATCAGGAAGCCCAATCCTATAATAATGAGAATAGCAGTTGCCCATACCGGTAAGTCTAACAGCGTGGCTATGGCTATAAAAAAAGCAGCAACAAAGAGCCCGATTAGAATTGACGCTTTTCCTTCTTTGTGAAACATGTAAACTTCTATTGTTTGATCGTGGGCTTTATTTGATCCGCTTTCGCGAAAGCGTAAACCCTAACGTCATATGTGATTAATAATTAAAAATGTCAAATATGCAAATGGAGCTGCAAATATGATGCTGTCCATCCTGTCAAAAATACCACCGTGTCCAGGCATGATACTTCCACTATCCTTGACTGCTGCTTGTCTTTTGATTTTTGATTGAATCAAATCTCCTATCGTTCCAAAAAACGCTACTATAAATGCGACAACCATCCAGTTCCATATGGAATAATAGGTAAGCCCAGTCGATTCAAGATAATACCATAATCCCGCACCTGCAACCATCGCCATCACGAGTCCACCAGCAAAACCTTCTATCGTTTTCTTTGGTGAGATGCGCTCCATAAGTTTATTCTTGCCGAAGTTCTTTCCTACTAGATAGGCAAAGCTATCATTTGTCCAGATGATCGCAAAAATTCCTATTAACAATTCCGGCTTATAATTTTCAACAACATCAGGAATCAACGCCAGAAACAAGCTGCTCCCTATTAAATACAACAGGGCGATGATATGTTTTTTTGTATTGAATAGTTCTATGCGATTGACTAGAACAAGATCTCTGATCAGGTATATGTTGACAAGAATTGTTGCACCCAGCAAGATGTAAACGGCCTCAATGGGAACTACCTTTTTCCAAACGATAAAATAATAGGCAATAGGTAAAATAGGGTATATGATCCATTGTTTGAGTCTGATCATGGGCATAAGCTCAACTAGACAGATGAATGCAAAAACACAAAAAAGCAGGATAAAAATATCTCTTGAAAACAATGCGCTGAGCATTACCAATGATACGTAGACAATTCCCGAAATGGATCGTACAAGAAGCTCTCTCATTATAGGTCTTCTACTAAAATGAGGTAGAGGCATTTCATGGGTACGCCATAATTGAGTAGACTTTGTTCCTCTACTTGTTTACCGTTGTCAAATGTTTTGAGCGTGGTAATGTTTGAAGGGATGTTAGTCTTATGCTTGAGTTTAATACCGGTAAGCCCTTCACTTATGCTTCCCACCAGCTGGCTCATTCTAGCCAGGACCACATAGGTGTGCGGTAGCTCTTTGGGTTTAAAGTCCTTAACCTGATTAGATGTGAATAAAAGAGCACCCGTATCGGCAATGATGTATTCACAACCCGTGAGGAAGAAGCTACTGTTGATGTTGTATTTTGAAAGATTTATTTCAAAATCTTTGAAACGATCAGTAAGAGCATTGTCCAGACAGAACACATCCTTGTTCTTGAAGTCGTGCTCTTCAATAACATCCTTTAAGAAATTATCGACCTCACCTTCTGATGGACAGTACAAAAAACGACCGCCCTGCCTCTGAAATTTTTCAATAAAGAGCTCGTCTAGCGGTAGTTTTTCCTTGGGCATGTACTTAGACTGCTGCCCAGTTTCATCATCCTGCTCGTTTGATCTTTTAAAAAGTTTTTTAAACAAGCTCATGTCAGGTGTACCATCAATAGGTTCTCGTAGACGTAAATATAGCTATAAGGCCAGGTATTAACAAACTATTCGCCTGCCGTTCCTTCTGGTTTTACAGGAGTTCCATTTGTGGGAGCCACATTTCTAACACTAGCTTTATGAGCAATGGGTGACTCTTTTATAAATGGTCGTTTACCAAATATTTCTTCTAGATCGTCCTTAAATATGACTTCTTTTTCAAGTAACAATTCTGCCAGCTGGGTAAGCTTATCCTTATTCTCGGTAAGGATTTGAATAGCCCGCTGGTATTGTGCTTCAATAATTTTTGAAATCTCCTGATCGATAATCACCGCAGTCTCCTCACTATAAGGTTTAGTCATACTATATTCCTGCTGGCCGCTGGAATCGTAATAAGTAATATTACCCACCTTTTCATTAAGGCCATAAATGGTGACCATGGCTTTAGCCTGTTTAGTCACCTTTTCAAGATCACTTAGGGCTCCGGTAGAGATATTATTGAAAATCACCTTTTCTGCCGCGCGACCACCCATGGTTGCACACATCTCATCGAGCATTTGTTCTGGCCTCACAATCTGTCGCTCTTCTGGCAGGTACCATGCCGCACCTAGCGATTGTCCACGCGGGACAATGGTCACCTTGATTAACGGAGCAGCATGTTCTGTCATCCAGCTCACCGTGGCGTGACCGGCCTCGTGATAGGCGATAGTCTTCTTTTCTGATGGTGTGATGAGCTTGTTTTTCTTCTCAAGTCCACCCACGATGCGGTCCACGGCATCGAGAAAGTCTTGGCGATCTACCGCTTTTTTACCATTACGGGCGGCAATAAGCGCAGCCTCATTACAAACATTTGCAATATCTGCCCCAGAGAATCCTGGAGTCTGTTTAGCAAGGAATGCAGTATTCAGACCATCATCCACCTTTTTTATGGGACGTAAATGAACTTCAAATATTTCCTCGCGTTCCCTTACGTCTGGTAAATCCACATAGATCTGGCGATCAAAACGTCCCGCGCGCATCAATGCTTTATCAAGGATATCTGCGCGGTTAGTTGCGGCAATAACAATTACATTAGTATTAGTGCCAAAACCATCCATTTCAGTCAACAGTTGATTGAGCGTATTCTCGCGCTCATCATTTGAACCAGAAAAATTAGATTTCCCTCGAGCTCTTCCTATGGCATCAATTTCATCGATGAAGATAATTGCAGGTGATTTATCCTTGGCTTGTTTGAAAAGGTCACGTACACGACTGGCACCCACACCTACAAACATCTCGACAAAATCTGATCCACTCAAGGAAAAGAAAGGAACTTTTGCCTCACCGGCAACTGCTTTGGCAAGAAGGGTTTTACCAGTTCCTGGTGAACCCACAAGTAGGGCACCCTTTGGTATTTTTCCACCTAGCGAAGTGTATTTTTCAGGATTTTTAAGGAAATCGACAATTTCCTGTACTTCTTCTTTGGCTCCTTCCAGGCCGGCAACATCCTTAAACGTAGTTTTTACATCAGTTTTCTGATCAAATAATTTTGCCTTGGACTTACCTATGTTAAAAATTTGGCCACCTGCACCGCCACCAGCTCCACCACTCATACGGCGCATCAAGTAGATCCATATTCCTATGAGCAAGACAAAGGGGAGGACGGTGTATAACAAGTTGGTAAGGCTATCATCTTCAGACTTGAAAACGTAGGTGGATTTCAGGTCATTTTCTTCAATGGTATTCTTGAGTTCTTTTTCAAAAGTTTCTTGATCTCCATATTCAAAGCTATATTGTGCTACAGGTAGATTGCCCAGCGCCTTTTCCTTCTTGGCCCTGCGGTGCTTTGTGAGTTTGATGGCGTCTTTGGTCAGGTAGACCTCTGCCCGACGGCGGTTACTTACAATAACCACTTTTTCAACATCACCGTCTTCCAGATAATTGAAAAAGTCATTGTAGGTTGTTTTGTTAGGCGAATTAAACGTATCATTTAATAGGCTGTAACCCAGTACCATTACTACGATGGGTACTACAATCCACCAGATGTTGAATTTGGGTCGGTTGCTTCCTGGAGTTAATTTTTTCTTTGGTGCCTTGGGCTTGTTACTTGTATCTTGAGACATATTTCTTTAAATCGGTAGGCTTAATAACTGCTATTGATGACGGTTGTATGTGCGTCACCCCACAACCCCTCGAGGTCATAATACTCACGGGTTTGTTTTTGAAAAACGTGAACGACTACGTCCACATAATCCATTAAAACCCATTCTGCTTGATCTTCTCCTTCTATGTGCCAGGGATTTTCCTGCAGTTCCTTGCTTACCCCTCTTCTAACTGAGTTTACAATAGCTTTTACCTGTGTATTTGAGGTACCGTTACAAATAATAAAGTAACTAGTAACAGTATTTTCAATTTCTCGTAAGTCCAGTATGGTGATATCACTACCTTTTACATCTTCAATTCCACTTACGATTTGAGTGATGAGCTGGTCTGTAGAGATTTTATCTTTGATCATTCAATATTTTTTGCATAACAAATTTATTCCATTTTAAACAGGCAATCACTAAATTACCTGAAAACATAGAACAATTGTCCACTTACAACATTGTCAAACTACGTGCCACTACATCAACTAATGATTATTTGAAATTACGCTTTCGCGAAAGCGTGTTACCCCCATTCACCACGGTTACTGCCAGCCACCAGAGTATGGGTAGGGGGCAGCGCGAGTCAAAATGGCTATCAAAGCCAGGCAAAAACCTGTTGTTTAGCACATTAGTGTACAATAAATACAATATAAAGCACCCAATTTTGTTGTCAAAATTTATATCAGTCACCATAGCGGAATGGTTACGAATATCTCTGGGGATTGACGCGCAAATCAAATGGCCTAACGACATTGTGGCAGGAAACAAAAAAATCGCTGGAATCCTAATTGAGAATGTATTTAAGGGGAGTAACTTCAGCCATAGCATAGTAGGGGTGGGCCTCAACGTAAATCAGGAAAATTTTTCTGAACTGCCACAAGCCAGTTCACTAACCTCAATTACTGGTGAAAATTATGATTGTGACCAGTTGCTGGAATCGTATTTAAATCACCTTATTGAGTGTTTTGAGGAGTTTGAGACCGTACACCAGCGATATGATAAATATCTATGGCGACTGGGACTGCTACACCAGTTCAAGATTAATGAAGATCTAACCTGGGGAGTAATTAGAGGAATCAATGAGGAAGGCCAGCTAGTCGTAAAGATCGAGAAGACCCTTGCGCTATTCAGCGAGAAAGAGATTCAATTTATCTATTGAATAGTATTGATGCTCCCAGAATCTTTAAAGTTTTTCCAGACCCAGCGCTAATTGCTCTAGAAACTTTTTAATGGGACCCTTGATCATCATTGCCATCATGGGATTAAAATCTCCGGCAAAACTCAACTGAGCCTTAGACTTATCTGCATGCGGCTCAATGTCACAATTTAAAGTAAAGGATAAGTTATCGCTGGTGGAACCTAAAACGACTCTGGAATGAGGGATTTTCTCCTGGATGCACAGTTTTATTTCAGGCATTCCCTTTAGCCCAAAAAGGAATTTATCTTCCCCCCTCAATTCAAACTTAGTATCCTCAGGCATCAAATGCTTAAAGTTTTCTACATTGATTAAAAAATCATACAGTTCTTCTGGTGATTTTGAGGTAGGTACTTTTCTGCTTTCTAGGTTCATTATCTATTTGTTCCAGTTTTGAGGATCTTTCCTCCATTTTTTTAGCAGCTCCAGATCTCCATCAGAAAAATGTCCAGATTCTTGAGCCGCTTGTATTAAGTGATCGTAATTACTTAAGGTAGTAAGACTTACCCCTTGTGTTTCAAAGCTGTTTTTTGCAACATCAAACCCGTAAGAGAATATAGCCAGCATACCCGTTAGGTAACCCTCTTCCTGTTTTATGGCCTTGACCGCATTAAGGCTGCTTCCCCCGGTACTGATTAAGTCTTCAATAACCACTACCTTTTGCCCAGGTTCCAGTTGACCCTCAATCTGATTCTTGCGACCGTGTTTTTTTGCTTCTGGACGCACATAGATGAAAGGTAGATCCAGCTGATCTGCTATTAAAGCACCTATGCCTATGGCCCCCGTGGCAACCCCTGCAATGACATCCACGCCTTTAAATTGAGATTTGATAAGGTCGCAAAACTGGTGTTTTATATAAGTGCGTGCTTCCGGGTATGAGAGGGCGATACGGTTGTCACAATATATGGGGGATAGTGCTCCACTAGCCCAAGTAAAAGGTGCTTGCGGTTGTAGTTTTATTGCTTTTATTTGTAAAAGCAGATCAGCGACCTTAATCGCTGTTTCCCTATTGTTGACCATCACACAAATGTATAAAGTATTTATCAAAGAATCCTTGATCTATGTTACGTCTGATAAGACACCATTCAAGGATCACAATATCTTCAAGTTAAAAAAAGTCGATCTCGCGCCACTTATAGAGCAGATCGAGAAAGGTGAGATTGATAACGTGGTGCTCTACTCAAAAAACGAGGATAAACTACTTAAGCGACTCCACAAGAAATTGCCCCACGTGGTTGCCGGTGGGGGACTGGTCATCAACAAAAACAATGAGTTTCTTTTTATACACCGCAATGGCAAGTGGGATTTACCCAAGGGGAAGGCAGAAAAGGGAGAAACGATCGAGGAGACTGCCGTACGTGAAATAGAAGAAGAAACTGGGGTAAAAAAACTAAAGATTCAGAGTCATCTGGGGCGTACCTATCACATTTTTCATCGTAAGGGAAAGCTACAGCTCAAGCAGACTGAGTGGTTTGTAATGCAAACCAAATTCAAAGGTTCGCTCAAACCCCAGGAAAAAGAAGGAATAGACAAGGCGGTATGGATCGACCGTGAAAAAGCAGGTAAGATCATCAAAAAATCCTACCGCAATATCAGGAACCTAGTTCCAGAGGACGCTTTTGACCGTTTTAGGTACGAGAGCTAATCATATACTACTGGTTACCCCCATTATAGCGATAGATAGGATAAACTAGGTGTGCGGGCTCATAGTTTACTGACCTTTTGTGCAGCCAGTCCAGTTGTGCCCTGTTACTTCTGGCAAAATCCTTGTTTTTTCTTTTTATAGAGTCAAACTGCTTTTGCAATGCGGGGTCATTTTCCATCAGTTCCCTAGCGGTATTTTCAAAAACATAACTGGAAAATCCTTCCTTTTGTTGCAATATGGTGTCAAAGAAATTCCATTTAAAGAAGGAATCTTGAGCCATGGGTTCCAGCGTTTCAAGCAAATATCTTATTCCAGGTTGTGAAGTGGGTATGATGACATCGCTTTCGCGAAAGCGTAATTCTACCGTCTCTTTTTCCAGCTCTACATTTCTATGAGGGAAATGACCTTCATAGGGTCGGCTGGTGGTTTGATACGCTTTGATTCTGTAGCGTTCTACCAGCATTGTGGAGTCATTGGGAACAAGATCCATTTGAATGTTATTGAGTCTCAAGAGTTCTAGGACCTTGTGATAGCCTTTTGGAATAATGTAATGAGTGGGGATGGTGATGCTGTCCGTTCCCGTTGTATAGGCATGGTAAGTGGTCTTTTTTGTAAAAGGCGCGTTCCTGTCGTAAGTAAGCAATGGATTGCCAGTAAGCTTGCTTTTATCGCGACGCGCCTGGTAACCCATAAAATCTAACGTGTCAGCGACGTGATAGTTAATTTCATGATTGAGTGCGTATGAACTGGAAGCTGCAAATGAATTGAAGTTATTTATTCTAGCCTGTTTGATTTGCGCCATGTTTGAAGTGCCTATAAAGATCATTTCTTCCATAATGGCTTTTGTACCCTTTACCCTATCGCTATAGGGTTTGAGCATATGGGTCTCTACCATCATACCTAGCGTATTCCATAATGCCGTATACCCAGTTGAGTACCGCGGGTGGTCGATGAACTGGGAAAAGCCTTTTTCTGGAGCATCATCGTGAACGTTTACGTAGGGAGTAATGGGAATATCGCGTTCCATCAATCTTTTTTCCAGTTGCGGTTGTAAACTGTTGTGAACATAGTTCCCGGCGGCGTGTCCCAGTTTATTGTGTTGAGTGAATAGGTGAGTAAGCGTGTATTGATAGTCTGCGCCGTTGCTTACATGGTTGTCAATAAAAATATCGGGATAGATCTTATGGTATATCTGATAAAACGCTCTTGCGTTGCGCGTATCTGCCTTTATAAAATCCCTGTTGAGATCATAATTACGGGCATTACCTCTAAAACCGTATGATTCTGGCCCATTTTGATTTGTTCTGGTAGTGGAGTTACGGTTTAAGGCACCACCCACGTTATAGACAACTATAGCGCTAAATATCAAGTTTTCTGGCGTCTTGAAGGTTCCACTCGCCAGATCCCTCATCAATACCATTGTGGCATCGATACCATCACTTTCACCCGGGTGGATACCATTATTGACCAGAATTTTTATTTTTTCTTTGTTTGGAACGCTCCAGTCCACACTACTATGTGCATAGGTTACCAGATGTAGAGGTTCTCCAGCATCAGTCGTTCCCACTTCTTCCATGCTTATGGTAGAGAATTCGCTAGACAGCTTTTCATAGAATTCTATAGCTTCTTCATATGTGGCGGTCTGGTTGCCATTACCTTTTTCAAAGGGAGTCAACAAATCAACCGGTACCTTTTCAACGGCTGTAGTGGTAGTGTTGATCTCACTCGCATCTTTTTCTCCACAACTCACTAAAAGGGTAACAATCGCTAGGCAAACAATGTAAATTTTCATAATTGTACGGGGTCTGGAACAAAAAGACGGTAGTCACCGTCGTTGCGCATTACGTCTCTCACTATGCTGCTGGAAATAAAACTATATTCTGTAGACGTAAAGAGGGTAACGGTTTCTATGCCACTTAATTGATGGTTTGCTTGTGCAATGGAGTTCTCATATTCAAAATCGATGGCATTGCGCAATCCACGCAAGATAAAACCTGCCTGTTGTGCCTTACAAAATTCTGTAGTAAGACCCTCATAGGTCTTTACTACTAGTTTTTGTTCATTCTTAAAAGTAGCCTCTATAAATTGGACCCGTTGTTCTAGGGGGAACATGTATTTTTTGGTGGCATTGACACCTATGGCAACTATGATCTCGTCAAAAATTTTTAATCCACGTTTTATTATGTCTACGTGACCCAGGGTTATAGGATCAAAACTACCTGGGAAGATGGCTCTTTTCATACTGTGCGATCGGCTATTGAGTTCTCAATGATACTTGTAAGAAAGTCTGTAAAGTCCAATCCGGCGCTTTCTACCTGCTGGGGGATAATACTTTGTTTGCTCATACCAGGTACACTATTGATTTCTACAAAGTACGGTTTATTGTCGTGATAGATAAAATCTGCCCTTGCAATACCATTCATTTTCAACACTTGATAAATCTTGCGGGTCAATTCCTGCAGCTCCTTGATCTGGCTATCCTGTAATCTTGCAGGAGTAATTTCTTGTGATTTACCATTGTATTTTGCCTCATAGTCAAAGAAATCAGTTTCAGTAACGATTTCAGTAGGTGGTAAAATATGTATTTCATTATTGAGCTGATAGACTCCTACTGATACTTCCATACCACTCAAATAGGATTCAACTATAATCTCGTCGTCAACATCAAAGGCGATATCAATGGAGTTTTGCATTTCTTCCCTACGATTAACTTTACTGACACCGTAACTGCTGCCACTGCGGTTAGCTTTTACAAAACAGGGTAGTCCTACCTGGTCTATGATGTTATCAATACTGTAATCGCTTTCAAGATTAATGTACTGATGTATTCCAGTAGGAATTTTCCATGGTTTGAGCACCGCCAGACAATCCCGTTTATTAAAGGTAATGGCGCTGGCATAGGAACTACTCGAGGTATGAGGTATGTTGAGTAGTTCAAGATAGGACTGGATCAATCCATCCTCGCCCGGCGTACCGTGAATACTATTGTAACAGCAATCAAAATTTATCTTACTACCATCAATCGTCAGACTAAAATCGTTCTTATCAATCTGGACCCTATCGCCACTATTGGACTCATGATACCATTGATCCCGTTCAATAATCACGGGAAAGATATTGAATCTGTTAGGATCTAGAGATTGAGCGATCACACGACCACTTTTAAGCGAGATTTCCCTTTCTCTAGAAATACCTCCCATTAATACAGCAATGTTCTCCATGCAATACGATATAAGCATAACAAAGTTAAGCAAACCAGCGTTCTACCTTACCGCCAACCCCGTATCTTTGAAACCGGATTTGCGGTACTAACTATGCTTCTTACTAATTCCTATTTATGAATTTTATCAGATTCATCTTTACAAAAGCTTTCTGGATACAAGTTGTACTAGCTATAGTTGTGGTTCTCATGCTTTGCTTTGGGTACTTGTTTTGGCTCGACTGGTACACTAACCACGATCAGGAAATAATGGTTCCAGATCTAGAGAAATTATCTCTTACCCAGGCAAACAACCGACTAGAAGAACTGGATTTACGCAGCAGGGTCATTGATAGTTCAAATTTCAATCCTGACTTTCCACCACGCACTATAATAGAACAGGAACCTCGTGCTGGTAAAATGGTTAAGGAGAATAGACAGGTCTACCTTAAGGTAAATAAGTCAGGCTACGGCGATATCAAGGTGCCTACCCATCAATATGAGACTAAACGAGCTGTTTTACCTAAACTTAAGGCTCTGGGTTTTACCGTGGGAGAAATGATCTACAAACCTGGGTTTAAGGACATGGTACTGGAACTTCAGTTTGAAGGATCCGTGATAGCCGCAGGAGCAGAATTGCCTAAGACCAGTGTAATAGACGTAGTGCTGGGGGAAGGAGAGAAAGAAGACGTTCAAGCAAGAATACAAAGCGATGGAACCCAGCCATTACCCCAGTAAAGAAGATCTACACGAGCATTATCATTTTACCGCAAGCGATAGCCAGAAACCGCTTAGGGTAGATAAATATTTGATGAATTTCATCGAGAATGCGACGCGCAGTAAGATACAGCAGCGTATTGCAGAGGGTGCAGTAAGAATCAATGGGGATGTGGTAAAGTCAAATCATAAGGTGAAACCCGGTGATGATATTAGGGTGCTGTTTGATCACCCACCCCACGAGAATCTATTAGTTGCGCAACATATCCCCCTCGATATCGTATATGAAGATGATTGTCTCGTGGTGATCAACAAGCCTGCGGGACTTGTGGTTCACCCTGGTCATGGAAACTATACTGGAACACTTATCAACGGCTTGATACACCATTTTGAAAATCTACCCAACAACAGCAGCGAGCGACCCGGCCTGGTACACCGCATTGACAAGGATACGAGCGGCCTACTGGTTGTCGCAAAGACAGAGCACGCCATGTCTCATCTTTCTGCTCAATTTGCAGCAAAGACCAGTAAGCGTGAATATGTTGCGATTGTCTGGGGTAGCATGACCGATAAAAGCGGTACCGTAGAAGGAAATATAGGCAGGCATCCCAAGGATCGACTGCAAAATACCGTATGGACCGGCGATGATGAATATAAGGGAAAACCAGCTGTTACTCATTATGAGGTCTTCGAGGATCTAGGATATGTGACACTGATCAAGTGCAAACTAGAAACAGGTAGAACTCACCAGATTAGGGTTCACATGAAATATATAGGTCACACATTATTCAATGACGAGCGATATGGCGGCCACCGCATATTGAAAGGAACCAATTTTACAAAGTATAAGCAGTTTGTGGATAATTGTTTTAAAGTGCTGCCCAGACAGGCTCTGCATGCCAGAACGCTTGGGTTTGAACATCCCAAAAGTGGAGAATGGATGGACTTTGATTGCGATATTCCAGCAGATATGAGTGCCTGTATTGAAAAATGGCGCTCCTATGCCAGTAATTCCCTGGAATAGGTTTACGCTTTCGCGAAAGCGGAACAATCACAGCATCTCCTTTCCACACAAAACAAGAGCTAAACAATCTGACTGATGAAAATTCTTCTCTCACCTGCAAAATCTCTAGATTATACAAGCAAAATGCCTACAGAAAGGGCAACGCAACCGTTATTTCAAAAAGAAAGCGTCAAATTAATTGAAGTGCTTAGGGACCGTTCCCCAGAGGATTTAGGCTCGCTTATGTCCATTTCCAGTAAGCTGGCAGATTTGAATCACGAGAGGTTCCAGCAATACTCCACCACCTTTGATGCTTCAAACTCGAGGCCGGCAATCTATGCCTTTGCAGGAGATGTCTATACGGGACTGGACGCCTATACTCTAGATGTCAACCTTCTCGACAAAGCTCAAGATTCCGTAAGAATACTTTCTGGTCTATACGGTTTTCTACGACCCCTGGACCTTTTACAGCCCTACAGGTTAGAAATGGGCACAAAACTTGAAACGAGCAAGGCTCAAAATCTCTACGGCTTTTGGGGGGATCAATTGACTAGAGCTATTAACGAGGAAATAAACAACGAGCTTGAACTGGTCATTAATCTAGCAAGTCAGGAATACTTCAAGGTAATTGACTCCCAGCAGTTGAGCGGGACACTAGTATCACCTGTATTCAAGGATTTTAAGAATGGAAAGCTTAAGATTATTGCCTTTTTTGCAAAAAAAGCGCGAGGTATGATGACTAGGTTCCTGCTGGAGAATGAAATCATCGAGCTAGAGGATTTGTTGAATTTCAACAGCGACAACTACCGGTATTCTGAAGCGGAAACCCAAGACCCGCAGCAACCCGTTTTTGTAAGATGAAACGTCTCGCAGTAGTTCTTATATTAGTGCATGGATAAATCTTCCACCTATGCGAGTATTAAATCCTGGTCACTAGACGACCGGCCCAGAGAGAAGCTGCTCGCCAGGGGAAGTAGCGCGCTATCTGATGCAGAGCTGATTGCCATATTGATAGGTAGTGGGACTCGCAAGAAGAGCGCAGTAGAGTTAAGTAGAGAAATTCTAGCCGCGGCTTCAAACTCCCTTGACATACTGGGACGCACCACCATCAAAGACCTTATGAACCATAACGGGGTAGGGGAGGCAAAAGCCGTGACTATAGCAGCGTCTATGGAACTGGGTAAAAGAAGGGCGATGACTATGCCTTTACAGCTCACCAAAATATCCTGTAGCGAGGATGCCTACCGGGTATTGCAACCTATCCTGGGAGAATTGCCCCATGAGGAATTCTGGGTATTGATGCTCAACAATTCCAATAAGGTAATTGCCAAAGAGCAAATAAGCAAGGGTGGTTTTACTGGTACGATGGTCGATAGCAGGATCGTATTTCAAAAAGCACTTCTCTCGGGCGCCGTAGCCATTATTCTTGCGCACAACCATCCCAGTGGCACGTTAATACCCAGTAATGCCGATAAGCAACTGACTCACAAGTTAGTAAAAGCCGCTGAAACGCTGGAAATAAAGATTCTTGACCACATTATCGTTACCCAGCACAAACATTACAGCTTTGCCGATGCTGGAACGCTGTAACTTATTATACCATAGTTAGTTGAATTAATGAAGAAAATAAAAGGCGTAGAACATATATTCTTTGATTTAGACCATACCTTATGGGATTTTGATCGCAATAGTAAGCTTGCCTACCAGCAAATATTCGATGAATTTAAGCTGGACCTGCCGCTTGATAAGTTCATTGAGGTCTATGTGCCGTTGAATTTGAAGTTTTGGCGACTATATAGGATTAACCAGATTGGTAAAGAAGAACTACGTTATCAACGCCTTAAAGCCGCTTTTGATGCCTGCGGGTATCTAGTAGAAGATACGACAATTAACACCATTGCCGATCTATATATAGAATACCTGCCTAATTACAACCATCTATTTCCTAATTGTCATACCATGCTGGAAAGCCTGGTAAAGAACTATCAACTTCATATTATTACCAATGGGTTTGAAGAGGTTCAGGCAAGGAAGATAGCCGCCTCTGGTCTGGACCGTTATTTTAAGGTTGTACTTACCGCAGAGGCTGCTGGCGTAAAAAAACCAGACCCGGCTATCTTCCTGCTTGCGCTGGAGAAGGCCGGTGCTACAGCCAGGGAAAGCCTCATGATAGGCGATAGTTATGAGGCAGATATTCAGGGAGCGAAAAGTGTAGGAATGCAGACACTCTGGTTCAATCTAGACGAGACCTCCACTTTTGAAGATTTCTCCATCAATAGATTGGACATAATTTCCACATTGCTGGCTTTGTAATGCGCAGCTACCTTAATAATCATAATGTTGCTTCCATCGTCTCTTTAAAAATTCCCGCTGCGCGGCTTCTCTGGGGTTATTTCCTGGTTCATAGAACTTAGTCTGGCTTATCTCATTTGGTAGAAAGTCATAATGAGCAAAATTGCCATCGTAGTCATGAGCATATTTGTATTCTTCGCCATAACCCAGTTCCTTCATAAGTCTGGTGGGTGCGTTGCGCAAACCTAGAGGAACGGGTAGATCGCCCGTTTGTTTAACTAGTTTTTGCGCACTTCCCATAGCAGTATAACTTGCATTGCTCTTAATGGATGTGGCGAGGTAAATGGCACATTGACTGAGCACAAGTCGTGACTCTGGATAGCCTATAGTGCTTACCGCCTGAAAGGTATTGTTTGCCATAATCAGCGCGGTGGGATTTGCATTGCCTATATCTTCACTCGCAAGTATCAATAGTCGCCTGGCGATAAATTTGAGATCTTCACCTCCCTCTATCATTCTAGCTAGCCAGTATACCGCAGCATTGGGATCGCTACCACGTATTGATTTTATAAAGGCACTAATGATATCATAATGTTGCTCACCAGTTTTATCATAACGGGCAGGATTGGATTTAACCTGCTCCAGGACCATTTTATTGTCAATTACTACCGGATCTGACTCGACGGAATTGATAACCAGTTCAAAAACATTCAATAATTTGCGTGCGTCGCCGCCGCTTATCCTTAGTAATGCCTCTGTTTCCTTTAAATCAATAGTACGTTTTTTTAGGACGACATCAGTTTCTAGTGCTCTATGAAGGAGTTGTTCTAGTTCCGCTTTCGCGAAAGCTTCTAAAACGTAAACCTGACAACGGGACAGTAATGCGGGAATGACCTCAAAAGAAGGATTTTCAGTCGTCGCACCCACCAGAGTCACCCACCCTTTTTCTACCGCGGCTAGTAGTGAATCTTGTTGCGATTTACTGAATCGATGGATCTCATCGATAAAAAGAATAGGATTGCGCGCGGTAAAAAGTCCACCGCTGGTCTTTACTTTGTCTAGTATTTCCCTGATGTCCTTTACACCGCTATTTATGGCGCTTAGTGTATAGAACGGTCGGCCACTTTCTTGAGCGATGATATTTGCTAGTGTGGTCTTGCCGGTTCCTGGAGGACCCCAAAGTATCAGTGATGGAATGGTGCCTTTGAGTATATGGTTACGTAGGCTCCCTCGTTCTCCAACCAGATGATGCTGACTTAAATATCCTTGCAAGGTAGTGGGTCTGATCCTTTCTGCTAGTGGTGTATTATCCATTTATAGATCTTGTGCGAGCGTAAAAATAGCGGTTAGAAGCGGCTATTGTGTCAGTTATGGAGAATGGTAACTATTTTGATATGCTGTGTCTATGAAGCGCAGTTTCTTTGTATTTGATTTTTACACGATATTCCCTAGCATCATTTTTGTTTTTATTATTTGGGCAGTACACTATATAGAAGTTGCGTACCGTGTGAATTTTAATCACTACGGTATCAATCCAAAAGATATTGTAGGATTGAGAGGCGTAATATTTAGTCCTTTTATTCATGGTAGCCTAGCCCATTTATGGAGTAATACCTTACCACTTATAGTTTTACCCACGGCGCTTTTTTATTTCTATCGTGAGCAAGCCCTTAAAATTTTGCTGTTTGGAACGATTGTTACTGGCATTCTAACCTACATACTTGCAATAAACGGTAATCATATAGGTGCTAGTGGAGTCATTTATTTTCTTGTTTTCTTTTTATTGTTCAAAGGAATTTTTACAAGAAATAGGAAGCTTATTGCCCTTAGCTTTGTCGTAATCTTTTACTATGGGAGTCTGGTTTGGTATATACTTCCTATAAAAGCAGGTATGTCCTGGGAGGGTCATCTTTCAGGGGCGGTAAGTGGTTTATTATTTTCTCTTGCTATAAAAGTCAGTAAGCTACCAAATAAGAAATTTGTTTGGGAAGAACAAAGCTACAATGAAGATGAAGATTTGTTCATGCAACACTTTGACGCCCAGGGTAATTTTATAGAGAACGCACTTGAAGAAGAGTAGGGTGGTAGTAATCGGATATCTGGATATAAGTAAATGATCTTCTAGAAATAAGGTCTCCAGATTATAGATTTATAGATCAATTTTTACTCAAGTAAACCGAGTGATGTAATAATATTATCTTGAAAAAATAGAATTTGATTCTGTCCTATTACTGCTATGCAGTTTCTTGTCCCGGTCACCTCTCACTGTAATTACTGAAAATTGCTGCGCTTTTAGGCGATCTGCCTGCGCAACACCTCATATAGAAAAACACCGCATGCTACCGAAACATTTAACGACTTAACAGCCCCCCTGATGGGCAGTTTCACAGTTTGATCAAGTAGTTTTTGTGTTGATGGATTGATCCCGCGATCTTCACTACCCATTACGATAGCCGTTTTCTGCTTGAATTGAACATCGTAGATAGTTTGACTTGCCTTCTCATTTGCGCCAATGGTTTGTATCTCATAAGCTTGCATGAGATATATGGCATCTTTAAGGTGGTTGACTTTGCATATGGGAATATTGAATGCAGCCCCAGCACTTGTTTTAATCGTGGTTGCGTTTACGGGTGCACTTGACTTTTCAGAAATCACAATTGCGGTAACCCCAGTACACTCTGCAGTTCTTATAATTGCCCCAAAGTTGCGTACGTCAGTAATACCATCTAGCAATAGGTAGGTTTGTTGATTAAGGTCAGCATTAGCATCTAGAAAGCTATCTAGATCAACAAATTTTATAGGCGAAATAGTGGCAACGGCCCCCTGATGATTTCCCTGACCTAGGTGGTCGATTTTCTCTTTGGGAACATAACTAGTAACGATTTGTTTCTCTTTAGCTAGGCGATCTAATTTCTTGAAGAGTACTCCATCACTATCTTTTAATAGGTACAATTTTGCTATCTCTTGATCACTTTCAATAGCCTCCATAATAGCCCTAATCCCAAAAATACGTTCTAATTCCATGTAGGCAAATTTAGACATAAAAAAAGCCTCAACTTATGTTGAGGCTTTCTATAAAATTAATTAGCTCAAGCTAATCACTTGTCTTAAGGGTTTACACAAAATTCTACGACCTGAACTGTTGAGTTAGCAGTAAGACCTAATCCAAAAGGATCGAGTCTAGAGATCTGATCTGAAGTAATAGCGTCACTTACTGCAGTACCACCACCCGTTGCAAGCGTAATGATTGAACAAGTTAGGTCAAATGATCCTACAGTAACACCACCAGCGCCAGTATCGTCCTGACCATCTCCAAAAGAATCTGCAATGGTAAATTCATAGCAACCATCTGGTAAAGTGATATCAAATGTCCTAACTGGTGGCGGATTACTGAAACCGAATGATCCTAGAGGTCTAGAAAAAACCACCATACCGGTATCTTTATTTACTATATCAAAAGCAGTCTCGTCGCCAAAAGCGTCAAACTGTACTGACAAAGTAGTGTCATTACAGATAATTTCTCTGAAATAGGTAATATTCAATACATCATTGTAGGCTGTAGCACCATTGCTAGGCTCCAATTGCACGATGGCATTTCTTAGTTCACCATCCTCACCGCCTATTGCGCTAAAGTCAAAATTTACTTCAAGTACGCCTTCATAGCTATTTGCGGGAATAGTTACCTGTCCTACAGCAACCTCGCCAGTACCATCAGCTTCTACTACGGTTGCGCTATAAGAACGCTCTACTCCAGCAATAGTAGTAATGAATACTGGAATATCAATGCTTAAATCTTCTTGCGGTACCGAAGTTTCAAGGGAAGTTTGAGCTAAAGATATGGCGGTTTGACCATTAACGTTGTCAAACTGGGGTTCCTCTGCTGGATCACAGCCTACTAGTGCGACAGTAAGCGCAAAAGCAGATAAATATTTAAAAATGTTTTTCATTTTATAATTGTTTAAAAATTAGTAACCAGGGTTTTGAACAACGTTCGGGTTCCCTTGAAATTCAGCTTGTGGAATTGGTAAAGCTTGTAGCCTGAAATCGCTAGGACTTAAATCACATTCTGGAGTCGGATATAATGAACAATCTGTATCATTACGATCTATACCTTGATTAGCTAGTCCCCCAAGTCGTTTTAAATCCACATAACGGTGTCCTTCCCACGCAAGTTCAATAAAACGCTCTTGAACTATACCAGCCCACGCTTCAGTAGCACTGTTGTAGGATACACTAGTAGAACCCATTGTGTAACGTGCCTCTAGTATTTCTTCAATCTGATCTTCGGCATTGTCCAGATTGCCTCCAGCTACTGCCGCTTCAGCAAGAATAAAATGCATCTCAGCTGTTCTAAAAACCTTTTGATCGTTAGTCAAACCACCAGTAAGACCAGGTAATGCAGGATCACCAGGATACTTGTCGATTACGATTCTATCATTAAATTGTGGTAGAGGATCATTAGGGTAATCTGCAACTTCAACTGAAGTAGGATCGATAAATACAGGTCTTCTTATATCCCCAAAAGTTGCTTCTCTCTCTTCAAGTAGATTGTATAGTGGTCGACTTACCTCCAATAGTGGAGCACCATCAAAACTACTACGGTTGGTATTGAATATAGAACCTATACCATTACCATTCTCTAAAGTATTATTAAACTTGAATATGACTTCATTGCTAGTACCAGTACCAGCGATATCCTGCCATACATCTCTATAGTTCATCTCGTTTGCTGTATCTGATAAACTAAAAGTATTCAACACCCTATTAGCTGCAGCAGATGCAACTGAGTAGTTACCTGCGTACGCATTAATTCTAGCTCTTAACGCATCAACAAACTGTAAAGAAACAAACGTTGAGGAATAAGCAGTTCCAGCAGCAGTAAGAAGTCGCTGGGCCTCGTCAAGATCCCGATTGATAAAATCCATGACCTCACCTACTGTACTACGAGGTAGTCTTGTATCTACGTCAGGAATGAAGTCTATTAGGATAACTCCCGCAGAACTCCGGTCAGACATGTCAACTCCAAAATAAGAAATCAATTTACTATACGCATACGCTCTTAACGCGTACGCTTCACCGAGTGCTTCATTGTAGGTGGCAATATCTTCTGGTAGAGCAGGTGTTACTCGCGTCGCACCATCAAACAAAATATTTGCTCTCAGGATTGCGTTGTAGTTATTTGCCCAAATTCCCTGAGCAAAACCATCATTAACATTTAAGATCAAACGGTGAGCTGCACTACCATTGTTACCAGCAGAACCCAAACTAGACTCATCAGTAAAGTTGGCGGTAAAACTTAGGGCAGTAGTGCTGTTGGCAGATCCATAAACGCCAAATACGGCAGTTTTTACGTCATCAGCAGACTGAAATGCTCTATCAGAGTTGAATTCACTAGGTTGCACTATATCAGTAGCGTCCTCACAGCTGTATAGCGCACAGACTGCTGCAAGTGTTATTATTATTTTTTTCATTTTGTTTTTTTTAGAAATTTAGATCTAATCCTATTGATACCGTTCTAGGAGTAGGGTACCTGTTAGATTCCGTTAATCTAGTACTTTCAGGATCTGTACCCAACCACTCTGTCCAGGTAACTAGGTTTTCAGCATTTACATAGATCCTAGCACTGTCTAAGAAACTTCTTTCTAGAGTGTCTTGGTCAAACTGATAACCTATCTGGATAAATCTTAGTCGTACAAAATCAGAATCCTTAAGGAATCTATCTGTGCCTACACCTGGTGTACTGTTCGTAGCAGATAGTGAAGGAATATCGGTAACTCTATTGTCTGGAGTCCAAGCCCTATCTAAATCGCTAGATAATTGAAATTGACCTAGACTTGAAATATCATAATAGTTGGCAAGGTTACCATCAAATCTGGATAGGCCAGTCATAAAATTGAATTGAGTTTCAAAGAAGAAATTTTTGTAGTCAAGATTAAAACCAAATCCACCTTGAAAGTCCGGATTGGTATCAGTACCTGTCAATCTTCTGTCATCCAAAGTCGGTGATTCTGTTAAGTTCCCGTTGATATCTTGGAATAATAGGTTACCGTTTGCTGGATTTACTCCTACATATGGTACGACAAAAAATTCATTGATTTGCTCGCCAACTTGTATAACACTAGTACCATTGTCTTGCAAACCATCAGGGAGGTCTACAAAATCAACCTCGTTTCTATTGTAGTTAACATTTGCAAATACTTCTATACCCAAATCATCCTTAGACTGTGCTCGTAAAACATTATATCGTATTCCTAGTTCTACACCCTGGTTGGTAATATCACCTAAGTTAGCTAGAATAGAGCCAGTACCGTTAACAAGTGAGACGAAACGATTGAAGAAAAGATCTTCTGTTTTCTTGTCGTAAACCTCTAACGTACCTCTCAGACGGTTCTCAAACAATCCAAATTCCAAACCAATATTTGCGGTTTTAATCGTTTCCCATCTTAAATTAGGATTACCAATTTGAGTACGTACAAAGGTTTGTTGATCATTATAAGAATCTCCAGTTCCAAATAAAGTTCTAAAGTTGTTTAATGCCCCGTAGTACCCACCTGTAATTCTATCATTACCAGCAGTACCATAAGATGCTCTTAGTTTCAATGTATTAACCCAACCAACGTTGTTCATGAATTCTTCCTGATCTATGTTCCATCGTCCGGCAACAGACCAAAATGTACCCCACCGGTTATCTTCAACAAATCGAGAGGATGCATCACGTCTTACAGTAGCTGTAAAACCATACGTATTATCATAATCATAGTCAAATTCACCAAAATATGAAAATAGACCAGTTGAAGCTTTAGCAGCGCCTACCGTAGGTACGAATTCATCATTTACTGCGTTGTCTGCAATAAATCCTGCCCCATTCCCTGGGTCAAAAGTTCTAGGATTCAAACCAGTCTGGCTGTAGTTAAAACTCTTGAAGTGACCTTTTACATATTCTACGTAAAGATTAGCTAGTAAAGTGTGCTTTTTTTCATCTTCAGTACCCTGTCCAAATTTCTTGCGATAGGAAAGATTTAAGTTTGAATTAAATCTAAAATCTCTGAAATAGGTTTCGGTTTGAAATCCTTCTACAGCATCTGGAGCTATGAAAGACGCTCTAACTCTAGGTAGCGCACCGTTAGGATCTGCTACTCTTAAACCTACCTCAGAAGTATAGTCCATACCTATAGTATACCTAACTGTTAGATCGTCAGTAATTTTATAGGAAGCATTACCACCTACAATCAATTTTAATTCGTCCTCGCGGTTAGTATTAAATAAAATATTGTCTAGCGTTACGTAAGGCGATAGACTACCATCAAGAGTATTCACCCACTCTTCAATACGAGTAGCATAGTTAGCTGGATCTAAATAGGGTAAACCATTATTTGCGTTAAATATCGAGTTGAAGTAAATAAAGTTATTCCTATTAGTAGTCGATTCCGGCTCAGTTTGAGAGTTGTTTTTAGAAAAACCTAATGATAGATTAGTGTTAAATGCAAATCTATCATCTTTACTTTTTCCGTTGATGTTACTTCTTACATTAAACCTTTGAAGGTCTGATGCTTGAAGTGAACCTTCTTGCTTAGTATAATTAATAGAGGTAAATTGAGATACGTTAGACCCTCCAGAGCGCAACGCTAGGTTGTGCTGCTGTGACCTACCTACACGAAAGAAGGTATCAGTCCAATTTTCTTGAACTGTGAAATTGGCAATTTCAGCGTCTGAAAGGGTTGAACCCAGTCCTTGACCTTGACGTTGCTCTAGTCTTAGATACCCTTGTGCATCATACAGGTTGTACTCGGTATCAATTAACTCGCTAAAAGCAGTCTGGGCTGAATAGCTTACCGTTAAAGGACTGTCAAATTTACCCTGTCTAGTAGTTATTACAATTACACCATTTGCTCCACGGTTACCATAGATTGCCGTTGCAGCTGCATCCTTAAGCACGGTAGTTGTCTCAATATCATTAGGGTTAAATGTTCTAAACGCATCTTCGTCAACTGGCACACCATCCACAATGATAAGTGGTTCAGTATTTCCATTAATCGAGCTTATACCTCTTAAACGGATTAAAGAGTTTGCCCCTGGCTGTCCAGAGTTAGTTTGTACTGTTAAACCTGGAATTTGTCCCTGTAGTCTCTGTATAACAGAAGCATTGGGACGATCCACGATATCATCTGCAGTAATGGTAGTCGCCGCAACATTACTTCTAGGCTTGGATGTAGTACGATATCCCACGACAACTACCTTATCTAGAGCAGTTTTCATAATAGTATCTATGTTTGTTTGACTGCCTACTACGATTTCTTGATTGTCGTACCCAGGAAACTGGAACACCAGTGTATCCTCTGCACCTGCCTGTACACTATACTTCCCATCAAAGTCTGTTTGCGCAAAGGTCTGGGTTCCCTTTACCTGGACTGTAGCCCCAAAGATGGGTTCACCATCTGGGTCTGTCACCGTACCGGTAACAGTCTGCTGCGCAAAAGCTACTTGCGCAACTAACGCCAGTAACAGCGTTAAGATTCCATTGAATTTTGTTTTCATGTTTTAGATTTATTTGAATTAGCCAATGCCAAAAATCACAAAAAGGTCTTAATAAAACAACTTTTGTTCACACAAATTTAAAGATGAACCCCTTAAGCGCTTAACATTAAGGTAACATTCTAGAATAATATTCTTAGGTTTATATGGGCTACTGTGCTGGCCAGGTCTAAGTTAGCGCTCTCAAACTGCCCGTTTGCGATGCTAATATTTATTATTCCTGCTTGTGTTAAAATTCCAACTCCCGCACCAAAACTGTAGAGATTTCTAAGCTTATCTGATAAAAAGTCCTTAAAAACGCCCCCATCCAGCGTCGCAAACCCGTAAATATTGCCTCCTAATCTATATCGGTACGTGTTTGAGAGTGTTAAATAGAATGACGCATCTATACTATTCTGGTTGAAACCGCGTACAGAATTTGTTCCACCGAATTGATAAAGCTCACTAAATTCCAGATCATCATCTTCTACAAATTTTGAATCTATGGTGTTGAGTAGTGAATTTCTAGGGTCTAGTCGCCATAACTTTTCTACGTTTAGGATCGCTACCGTGCGATTAATAGAATTTTCAATACCTAATTGTCTATTGTCAAGACCTAATACCGCATTGATCGATAGATCCTCGGGCATTAATCGATCATCCTTATCCATCTTGAGATAGTCGTATTTTAAACGCACCCCATCACTTATGACGTCCAGTTCTTGAATAGCGGCATTTTCTAACGCAGTCGATTCTGTGTGCGCATAAGCGACCGTGACCGTATTCTTCCAGCCCGGTTTGTAGCTTATACCCAGATTGTAGCTCGTATTTTGATAGGTGCTGTCCCTGCGCTGTATTGCTAGACTACCTTCTAGTCCGTATCGACCCGCTACTAGGTAGGGAATCTTTAAATTGATATCCAGGCTGGTTTGATCTTCATTCTCATTGCGGTAGTTGATGCGCAATTGCTCTGCTTTGTTCAGGTTGTTGTTGAGGTTGATGTCTAGAAATCCATTGAGTTCCAGCCCGCCACCTGCCGCGTTGTTGAACCCCAGCATACCTTCAGCACTGTTGCTGGAAGTTCTTTCTAGGTAGAGATAGAGATTGGTACTATCTCGTTTAAACAATACTTCTGGCGATCTAGTGGACTTTACAAAGTTTAGATTTCCTATCACATCAGAGATCTTCTGGACTGAGCTATTATTAAATATCTTCTCACCTTGCACCGCACTCCTCACGACCTGTAGCGGGAATTTTTCATAACCTTTTACAATAATATTGTTGATAGATCTTCTACTGCCAGTTTTAATCACCAGCCGCGCCTTGAGGGTATCGTCGTTTTGCGGTTGCACCTCTTTGAGCGCAATGGAGTTGAATGGGTATCCCTCGTTTGCCAGTTGTAGGTTTACGCTCGTCAGTAGGCTGTCTAGGGACTCTATGGGTTGAGGGTAGTACCGCTTTCGCGAAAGCGTATTCTCAAACTGCAACTTGCTCTCCTCATCTGGAAATAGATTGATAACCGAAAATTTTTGTCCTAGGGCAATCCTGTTGAGGTACAGGCTGTCATTTATTTTTTCTGGTTTATGAATCAAGTGGTAGAAGTAACCTTTTTTCTCCAGGATATTCGTAAGGCTATCGAGTCTTGCTTGCAGATTTGCACCTGTTGTCGAGATTATTTTTGTGGGAAGATGTTGAGTGGCGGCTTTTATACTGTCATCATATTGAATTTTAACGGTTACCCGTTGCGCTACAATTTGAGTGCTGATAAGTAGGATGATAAGAAGGAGCCGCTGATTCAAACCATTTGGTTAGTGTGTCAATAATACGTATAAACCATGTGTGCAGGGAAGTTATTGTGACTGATCTACCTAAATTTACACCATGAACAAAGAGGTGCATTTTGAAGATCTAGGACGTGAGGACTATAAGGTGGTGTGGGATTATCAAGAATCCCTCTTTAAATCCATCATTCAGGATAAAATTAAGAACAGAAGAGAGAACGCGGGGCTTATCACTCAGAATCACTTATTGCTGGTAGAACACGATCATGTCTATACCCTGGGAAAAAGCGGGGATTTAGAGAACCTGCTCGCAAACCAGAAACAGCTCGACAGTATTAATGCCACCTTTTATAAAATAAACCGGGGCGGCGATATCACATATCATGGGCCTGGACAGATCACAGGCTACCCCATACTGGACCTAGAAAATTTTTTTACGGACATCCATAAATACCTGCGATTGCTGGAAGAGGTGTTTGTTGCCATACTTGCTGATTACGATTTGCGAGGTGAACGCTCACCGGGTGAAACCGGGGTCTGGCTAGATGTAGGAACCCCTTTTGCCCGTAAAATCTGCGCGCTGGGAGTGCGCGCCAGTAGGTGGGTCACCATGCATGGTTTTGCGTTTAACGTGAATACGGATTTGGGTTACTTTGACCATATCATTCCCTGCGGCATAAAGGACAAATCAGTCACCTCACTAGAAGCAGAGCTGGGACGAACTGTCAATCCACAGGAAATCAAAGAAAAGATCAAAGCTTATTTTACGGCACAATTTGGCGCAATACTAGTCTAGTGCCTAATCAATTACCAGATTATAGGAGGTAAACATAACATCCACACTACCATTGGTGTTTCCACCACCAGAGTGTCTTGAACCCCATAGCTCAAGATGTTCACCTGGAGACAGTCGTATTGATGTGACAGCGGTAACCGTGGCTAAATCATTGCTGCCCGTTGAAATTTTATAAACCCTGGATTTTTCTACTAGATCTGTTACGTCCAGATGTTGTGAGGTTCCTACAGCAAGGTAGAACGCTAGTGTTAGATTGTTTGCATGGCATAAATAGGTGAGACTGTAGGATACCCTGAACACCCGGGTGGCAGGTCCGATATATTGGAGCCTGTTGACCATGGGTTGTCCGTTTACCTCAGGAACGATGAAGTCTTTCAATGCAAATTCACTCGTGCTCAATCCCAAACGTTTCGTGTTTGAATTGGTGAGTCCTGATACCCGCCCGTTGCTGCGCACCACAGACCCGGTGAAAGTTACGGTCTCGCCAGTAGGCCTGCCCCGGCTATCAAATCTAGTCTCGTAATAGTTAAGAGAGCCTTTTGGTTTCAAGGTGGGTTCTATTGATTGTGAGAAACAGAGCCAGTCCGGTGCAGTAGGAGTACCACTGTTATATTGATAGCATTCCTCATCCATATTGAAGATTATTAGCGCAGTCGCCGGATTCTGGATATTGTCGCGTTCTGCCTGGGTCATTCTGGGAAAAATCACGCCCGCACTTTTTGAATAGACATCCAGGGTGCTGCTCTGGTCTGGATTCTCAATATTGATCCCTACCTGGCTATAACCTGGAGCAATAAATAGAATAATAAGTAGCTGTATAAGAGTTGTTAATGGTTGGGTTTTCATGGGCGCAAATGTAATGTCTACACCTATAATCCTGCAAATCAGTTGATTCCATATGATATATAATCCATCAAAACCGCTGTCTGAGTCAAGAAAAGCGTAAGATTATTCAATGCCGTATGAGCATTCTACACAAGGATTTTTTGATTAAGATTGAGTTAATTGTGTGGATAGAGCTACGGTTATTCTGTGCATGGAATAAATTAGTAAGTAAAATATAGTTACTTGACGCTTACTCCCACACAAATTGCAACCGCGCTTACTGAGCCGGAGAGTGCTGCGATGCTTGCAGATCTAGTCTACGTACAGGATCATCACCTCAATATTTATCGCAAGAAACAGGGTAGGGGATATAGCTATCTTATTGAAAACAATGATCGCATAAAAGATAAGAACATCCTTAAACGTCTTAAGTCACTCGTAATTCCACCAGCCTGGCAAAAGGTACGCATCAGCAGTCTGGAGAATGGTCACCTGCAGGTAGTGGGAAGGGATTCAAAAAACAGAAAGGTTTACCTGTATCACGACCTATGGAACATTTTGCGCAACCAGACTAAGTTTTTTAAGATGTCCGCTTTCGCGAAAGCGTTACCCTCCATACGTAAGCAACTGGAAAAAGACCTTACCCTAGGGGGGATGCCCCGACGTAAATGTCTTGCCCTAGTTGTGTCCATCATGGATGAGACTTACATACGGGTAGGTAGTTCACAATATGCAAGGCGCAATAAAACCTATGGCTTGTCAACCCTGCGAATGAGGCATGTCGATCATAACGATAGTAACGTCGTTTTCAAGTTTACGGGTAAAAAGTCTGTACAACAGTCTAAGGTCATCGATGATCCACAACTTACTAAATTGATCAAGCAATGTGAGGAGATTCCAGGTCGGGAATTATTTCAATACTACGATCGTGATGGCAGCCACCACAGTATTGATAGCGGCATGATTAACAACTATATTCAGGAAATCTCAAAGACCATTTTTACCGCAAAGGATTTTAGGACCTGGGGCGCCTCTCGCGAGTTCTTTGAATTTGTGATAGATCTACCATTTGAAAAAGCCGCCTCTCAATTAGACAGCAATATTCTACAGGGGTATGATGCGGCCGCCGAAGCTCTAGGCAACACCAGATCTGTATGTCGCCAGTACTATGTTCACCCACAATTGCCTAAGGCTTATCTAGAAGGAGAATTAGAGCAGTACAAATCATTTCTGGATGCAAGAAATGACAAACCCTATTTTAGTGCCTCAGAACAATGTGTGCTCAAAATTATAGAACAATATGAGATTGAGCTGAATTAATCGTCAATCTGTACCAGTAGGTTTCCACTCGTAAACAAGAATATCTTTATCGTCAAGGGTGGCCAGGCGATAGCTTCCTTGATAATATAGAAGATCTACCGGTCTTTCACCGTAGATAGGGAAACCTGATAGCATTCTCATCTGATCATCCAACATATAGATTTTTTTATCTGCAGGGTGATCTAGAACGTAGTATTTCTGCTGGTTTACAACATGCGCTTTAATCAAGCCATACTCACCGTAGGGTAACTCGTAATCCAATTGACCATCAGATATCGTGTTGTTTTCAACGGTTATTATTTTTCCCTTTGAAAAGTCAAAATTATTTGATCGTATATCAGAATTGATCATGGTAGCCTTACCTGTGTTGAGGTCTAGAGCTACTAGTTTCTTTTGTGAGTTGAGAGCGACCAATTGCTCATTTAAAATGCCGTAGATGTTTGTCAGTCTAACCGGTTGTTTAAGCGTAGTTCTGATTTTTCCGGTTCTACTCAATATCTGTGGTGTGCCATCCTCTAGGAGGAGGACAATAAAATCCTTAGTACCTATTTTAAAGTGCTCTGGTAGGTGTTTGATGTTGCCGCTAGGTTCATACTTAAATCCCTTTACAACCCTTCCCATGTAGTCGTACATGGTTGATGAAGATCCACTAGTAGCAAGTATTCTGTAATTCCTATTTAAGTCATATTCAAATACCGCCACGGGCTGTGTATTACCACCCTTGATCGTGACAGGGAATCTATTGAGATTATTGCCATCCCTGTCAATGAAGTAAATTTTTTCTTTGGTTGAAAAAATAATTTGCCTGCGATTATTTTTATAAGCATCTACAAATTGGGGTTTTCCTAAAATAGGACCATCAAGAGGTTTTGACCATTGCTTTACACCATTCTCATTAACTAAAATTAAATTAAACCCAGCATCCTGAAATAAGACATCTTGCAACATAGTGCGGTGATTTGGGAAAAGAAAAGGCCCGCTAGTAATAGGAGTGTTGCTCCTGTATGAAGTCAATTGACTTGCACCCTGAGCATTAGGATTGTTGCGAGGTATATCGATGGCAACATGAGCAATATCACCTTCATAGGTGAGCTGTTCAATCAGATAGGGGTAGTTTTTAAAGCGGTCAAAATCTTCCTTAGTTAGTTTACGCTGTTGATCTTGGAGGTTTTGCAACGAGGTGATTTGAAGTTTGTGCGCAACAGAGCTTAGGTGGTCACCAGCGACAATCCACCAGGGTTGTTTTTCTAGGGTTGTGTCGCTGTTATGGTTTGCTATGACCACTTCCATTGCTTCTTGAGATGAAGAAAGCACTAGGATGTCATCAAATCGCGCAGTATAACTGTATGAGCCTGAATTAGAAAGCTTGGAGAGCCCTTCCGTTTTAAGAGGTTTTTCCAATTGCCTGATTTCTTTTTGACGGTAATTCACTAAAAGTTTCCCCTCAAGTAAGGCGTCTGTAGATTCTGATTCCAAAAGCTTAAATGCCACGCACTCTCCCTCGTTGACGGTAAAAAAAGCTACTTCGCTAGAGTTTGATACATATTCTTTATCTGCAAATCTGTTGTCCTCAAGATCGGCTTCTTTTAATACTTCCCACAACTTACTTCCATCTCTATAGCTGTAAGTATTAAGCTGAGTAAAATTTGCGGGTATAATTTGCGTGAGGGAAGTCGAGCCGGCATCAATGCTGCTGAATAATACAGTGTCTTCATCATTTATGGCAACACCGCTATAATTCATTTCTACCGGATCTGATGCCATTTTTAATGCGAACCAAGAGTCTGATTTAGTAAAGTTATTATTATCAATATTTCCTGTAATAAGTGCTTTTGTAAAAGGATTTCTTTCGCTAGATCTGAAGAAAATATTTGAATCATCGACATCAGAATCTCTCAAAAGGCTCTTTAAACCAGAATCGTTTTTAGACTCAAGATTGAAGTTCCTGATAATGCTCTCCAGAATAAGTTTGCTGGTGGATATAATCTGTTTTTGTGCTAGTTTCACTTCGTAAAAGTCCTGTAATTTTATAGAAAGCTTTACAATAGTCTCACCATCATAGGCATAGCTGATAGATGCATTTTCTGGTTTAATATCAATGGGTGCAGCGTTGATAATCGTAAAAGCTTGCTGGGTCTTTCCCTCCGGAGAAATAAGAGCGAGACTCTCACCTTCGGCATTGAAAAACTGGGTGAAAGAACGCATTGATCCAAAACTACTGATTGCCGTGGAGCTGTTTTTTTCTGGAATTACGGGTTGATCTAAGAGCTGTGTCATTATTGCAGTAGGATCATTACTGTGAAGAGCAAATAGACATTCAACAGGTAAAAACACATCTAAATCATTGTCAATGGTTGTGTTGTTCTCCTTACAGCCAAAGAAGACTAGAAGACTAGACATCAGAATGAAAATCTTTGATAGTTTATTTTGAGAAACACAGTTCATATTGCTCTGGTAGGAGTTTAAAAGTTGTTCTATGATATGGGGTCGGGCCGTATTTCCTGATAGCCTCGCGATGCGATTTTGTGGGATAGCCCTGATTCTGTTCCCATAAGTATTCCGGATGTTTTAAGGCGAGAGAAGCCATCATTTCATCTCTATGCGTTTTGGCCAGAATAGAAGCTGCGGCAATATGTAGATATTTCCCGTCTCCCTTAATAACAGTTGTATGATGTATTCCAGGAATCTTTGTAAATCTATTGCCATCAACGGCTATATGATCTGGGACGATACTCAATCTAGAAATAGCTATATGCATAGCCTCTATACTTGCGTTGAGAATATTGATCTCATCAATTCTATTCATCCATACATGCGCCACCTGATAACTTAACGCTTGTGCTTCAATAATCGGTCTCAGGAGGTTTCTACGCTTTCGCGAAAGCTTCTTACTATCATCTATTATTGAATGATCAAAATCTTTAGGCAATATCACGGCAGCAGCAGTAACGGGCCCACTCAGGCACCCGCGTCCAGCCTCATCAGTCCCGCATTCAATACTATCTGGATAGATTTGTCGTTTGAGCACCGTCAAAAGTAATTATTAAACCATTTTGTAACGCGCTTTATAGTCGCTCAATTAAGGTATTAAGCCTACTTTTGACCTACAGTTTCACTAATTGCATGAAGAAATACATTTTCTGGATCTTCTTATTTCCCGCTGTGCTTCTTGCACAGGTTTCCCGTCCTACTATCGATAGAAACAAGGGAGGTGATGGCCAGACAAATATTCCCTTGCGCGATAAGGCGGTTAAAGTTGCGGGAGAAAAACCACCCATTACTGATTACTTAATCATCTCTCAACAGCGTGACACTACATTCCTTGATACAACTCTTACCATTTTTAAGGACTATAAATTCAACTATTTACGTAAGAATGATTTTGAGTTGATGCCGTTTCAAAACGTGGGTCAACCTTATAACAGACTAGGTAGAGACTTTAAGCTAGACCAGCTCACACCTAATATGGGTGCACAAGCGCGTCACTTTAACTATTATGAAATAGACGACGTATATGACTATTACGTGCCCACACCACTTACTGAGCTCTACTTTAAAACTGCTATCAACCAAGGCCAGCAGCTAGATGCACTTTTCACTTCAAACCTATCCCCCCAATTCAATTTTTCCATTTCCTACAAGGGAGTGCGTAGTGCGGGGCGTTATGTAAATACGCTTACCAGTTCTGGTAATTTCACATTTGCCAGTAGCTATTTTACTAAGGATAAACGTTATCGTCTAAGAGCTCACGCTGTATTTCAAGATCTGGAAAATCAGGAAAGTGGGGGCTTGAGTCCCTTATCTCTACAAGGTTTTCTAGATGAAGATGAAGATCTGGATGATCGCGGGCGCCTAGATCCCAATCTTGCTACAGCGGTTAGTTTGCTAGAGGGTCGCAGACTATATATAGACCATGATTATGAGTTGCTGGCACAAAAAGATAGTCTAAGTTATTATAGTTTAAGGATCTACAACAAGGCGTTTTATGAAGATAAATTTTACAGGTTCAACCAGGATGGATCAAGCGAGAATTTTCTAGGCGAGAGTTTTTCTACAACCATATCTGACAAGACTAACTTTGAACAGGGTGCTATAGAAATAGGAGCTAGGTTTGAGCATCATCTCCTGGGTAATTTCCAGGCAGGAATAGCAAGACGTAAATTCAATTATGGCTACGACAGAACCATCAATGATGTTTCAGGTTTTATTCCAGGCCGTATTATTCATGAAGCCTATCAATTTACCGCAGGATTTGAGAAAAAATTGGGTGACTTTGATTTTAAATCAAGTGGTGGGTTGAATGTAGCCGGTGATCTAGATGGTCAATTCTTAAACGCGCAAGCGGCCTATGGATGGAGGGACTTTAACCTAATCGGGGAGTTGTCAATCAATTCAAGAGAGCCCGAGTTAAACCAGCAACTATTCCAGAGTGATTATATCAATTACAACTGGTTCAATAATTTTTCAAACGTTGATATCCAGCAACTCAACCTTAAAATACTATCAGATCGATATCTAAATGTCGAGGTAGCCTTCAACACTATACAGGACTACGTGTATTTTCAAGAAAACCCTATTGTTAATACTGAGGGTGCGGTTACAGGAAGTTTATCTACTCCCGTGCAGTTTGATGGTAGCGTAACTTATTTAAAGATTAAAGCGCAAAAGGAAGTCAGATTCTTGAATCACTTTGGGTTTAACGCAACCCTAATGTACCAGAACGTACAGCAGTCAGAACAGGTTTTGAATGTACCGGAGTTTACGGGCAGGGGGTCTTTGTACTATGAAAATCGTTTTTTTGAACGAGCATTGCAGTTGCAAGCCGGAATTACGGCAAAGTATTTCTCTAGCTATTTCATGGATGGCTATGATCCCGTGTTGGGTGACTTCTACACACAGCAACGAGAGAAGTTTGGTGAATTTCCTTTAATAGACCTGTTTGTTAATGCCAAGGTAAGGCAAACCAGAATCTTCTTTAAGTTGGAGCATGCTAACTCGCCGTTCTCTGATCCGGTCTACTTCAGCGCACCACGACATCCATACCGGGATCCCAGTTTTAGATTTGGGGTAGTATGGGACTTTTTTCTTTAGGTTTATATCTTAAGCTTGTGTTAGAATATTTCTCAAGACGTTAAATGATTTTTCCTACGCCATTGATAACCAATGCCGTTTGCCAAATTGCGCTAAACCATTAAGGAATCATTGAGATCATTACAGGTCAATAAACCTATGTTTGCCGCTCAATAAAAATTTATTATGAAAAAGAGAATATTTGCGGTTGCATGCTTGAGTGTAGGCCTAGCATTCAATTCATGTAGTGATGATGATGATGTGGTAGATGGAAGATTTGACCGTGCAGAGTTGTTTGCAACAAGTAATACTAACGGGAATGTTACTATTTACGATTTCAGCAGCGGTAGTAGTGTTGAAACCACAACGCTCACAACTCCATCCTCAAACAATGAAGGAGTTAGGTATAATGCCACTTTAAATGAGCTATATGTAAGTTCTATAAGTGATGATCAACTGTATGTCATCAATGATGTCGATACACAGATTACTGGACTGGCTGGAGCAGCCCAGAGCGTCGTGACCGGTCCCACAGATCTAGATACGCCCCGCGCTATTGCTTTTAGAGGCAACGCAATCATCGTGGCGGATAGTGAAGATGATGCATTATACGTTTACATAAAAGCCGGTGACGCAATTACTTTGCGCAACCGGGTGGACGTCGATTTTGAAGTGTGGGGTATCGATTTTGTAAATGATGACCTATATGCCGTAAAAGATGGCGGTAATGGACTCGCAATATTCGAGAACTTTTTTGTGAACTTTGCTGCAACTGGTTTTGAAGATCCTACAAAGTCAATCTCTATAGAGGGAATCGTGAGAACACACGGTATCTTTTATAGTCAGGAAGACGATATCCTATTCATGACAGATATAGGCGATGCAGGTAGCGATGACGATGGAGGTTTTCACATAATTGATAATCCTGTGACCAAATTCGGTGGGCTGGCAGACGGTAGTGTGCTAACCGTGGCAAACAATCAGGTAAGAACATCTGGTGCTGCCACGCTTATGGGGAATCCAGTCGATATTACCTATGATGCCGAAAGCAACACTGTATTTGTAGCAGAAAAGGCTAACGGTGGTGGTCGTATTTTAGGATTCAACAATATATCTGGAGGGAATGTTGCGCCTAGTCTCAACAATACATTATCCGGAGCGAGTTCAGTAGATTTTTACGGCGAGGATTAATCAGTTCTAACCTAGCAGAATAATTAAAGCCATCTCGATAGAGATGGCTTTTTTGCATTATTAACTTTTTGTTTTCATTAATACTTATATTTTAGCAGCTTGATAAAGTCCCAAAAAATACTGGTTTCATTCCTGCTGGTCCTATTTGCTTTTGTGCAGACAGGATCGCTTCATGAATTGGCGCACGATGACGATTCCATAAGCTGTGAGGTTTGTGAACTAGTCGCGGCTAGTGAGCATCAGTTGGTCCCGCCAGTAGAGATTGCGACTATTACACCCCCTTATATTGAGCCTCAATATAGGATCAAATTATCTGGTTGTTACGCTTTCGCGAAAGCGGATACCCACTCATTCCACCATACCACCCGACCACCGCCCGCAATGATTTGATATCACTAGTTAGGCTTGTTGCCTCTAATTCAAATCATTACCATGTACAAAATTACCATATTAATGGTTTTGTGGCTGTACCCAATTTTGGTACAATCTCAAGACTGTAATTTTAATCTTACCGGTAAGGTCGTCGACTTCCATAACGGTGAAACGCTGGAGTTGGCAACTGTTTACATTGCTGATCTACAGCGATCTACTACAACCAATGCAAAGGGAGCGTACAAATTTTCAAATTTGTGTGCGGGAACTTATACTATAACCTTTACGCATCCAGAATGCGCGGTAAAAACGGTAAAAGTCATCCTGAATGAAAGCGTGGTGAGGAATGTGTCATTAGAACATCACATCAATGAACTAGATAAAATCCAGGTTCAAGTTGATGTGCATGACAATCACCGTAGCTCTCAAACCCAGACACGTATTAATCAGTCTACCCTAGAAAGCTATAGCGGCGGCAGCCTGGGCGATGCGCTGGAGAGTGTTGCAGGAGTCTCTGCGCTACGTACCGGAAACAGCGTGGTAAAACCAATTATTCAGGGATTGTATGGTAGTCGTGTTGCTATAGTTAATAGAGGACTCAGGCAGCAGGATCAAGAATGGGGAATTGAACACGCACCTAATATCGACCTGAATACTGCTTCAAACATTACGGTGGTAAAAGGTGGTAGTGCATTGCGTTATGGAAGTGATGCGATAGGCGGCGTTATACGTATTGACAGTGATCGGGTAATTAAAAAAGACACTTTAAAAGGCCGTATAATCACTACTGGTAATAGCAACGGTCGCGGCGGGGTCATCACCGGTAGTATGCAGAATTATCGGGAGTCTGGGTGGTATCAACAGGCTACTTTGACCTATAAGCGATTGGGTGACTACCAGTCACCAGATTATGTATTGAGCAATACCGGTAGTGAGACTGCTGGTATCAACGCTGCTTTGGGATACAAAAAGTTTAAGTACGGGGGCTCCATCGATTATTCCTATTACCAGTCAGACCTGGGGATTTTGAGAGCTGCTCACGTGGGCAACGTTTCAGATCTTGTTGCCAGCATCAATAATAGGGTTCCTAGTGTAGTAAGAGAATTTGTCTATGACATTAATGAGCCCAAACAAACGGTTGAACATCATTCCCTGCAGGCATCTGGATTTTATAGAATAGCAAAACTTGGGAAGATCACGGGAGACTATTCATTCCAATTCAATAACCGCAAGGAATTTGACATACGTATAGGCGACAATGCCGGCAAGGCATCGCTAGACATGGACCTGGTAACCCACCAGGTTGCCCTGCGGCTAGAGGTAGACGCTCTTGAGAACTATGCGATTGAGGCGGGGGTAGATGGTCAATATCAGGTCAATACACCAGACGCGCGTACCGGGATACGTAGACTTATTCCAGATTACACCTCTAGCAGACTAGGAATTTATGTAAGCGCAAACAGACAGTTTGATGAGTGGTTACTTGATACTGGAATTAGATATGACTTCTATAATATCAAGGCGCAAAAATTTTATTTCGTTAGTCGCTGGGAAGAACGGGGATATGATAGGTTGTTTCCTGAATTTGAGCGGTTTGTGGATGGCAATCAAATATTTACCGAGCCGGATCTAGATTACAACCTTTTTGCGGCTACTGCTGGATTGAAAAGGTTTTTTGGCGACCATTACGATCTGTCCGCAAACGCAAGTATTACCAGTAGGGCGCCTAATCCGGGTGAACTTTATAGCGATGGACTGCATCATGCACTTGCTACCATAGAACTGGGACAACTTGATTTACAACGTGAGGAGTCGTTTAAGATTAATACCACCTTTCACGTAAGTGACGGCGCCTTTGACCTTGAGGTCAGTCCTTATTTTAATCGTTTAAACAACTTTATACAGCTCATTCCTACTGGTGTGGAGACAACCATAAGAGGAGCATTCCCTGTTTACAACTATACGCAGATAGACGCTAGATTAATGGGTGTGGACCTTATGGCGAGCTATGTTTTTTTTAATAAACCACATGTGACCCAGTCTAATCACACAACGCGTTCCACCGTGGCTACTCCTCTAGTTACCATTAAGACGGCAATGGCTTATGTGCATGGCCAGGACTTGACCAGGGACGCCCCTTTAATTGATATGCCGCCATTTAATGTAAACTCACAATTAATCCTGCACGACGTAATTGTACCCTCTTTAAATCTAACCCTTACTAATCAAACAGTCTTTGAGCAAAATCGTTTTCCCAACAACGACTTTATAGCATTAATACCTAATGCACAGGGGTCTCCCACGGAACAGGTAGTGAATATTTCTCAACCACCAGCGGCCTTCTCTTTATGGGGAGCTGGTTTGAATTACGCTTTCGCGAAAGCAAAACTTTCCCTATCCGTTTCCAATCTATTAAACACCCGCTATAGAAATTATTTAAATCGACTGCGCTTCTATGCAGATGATGTGGGGCGTGACGTCCAATTGCAATTTATTTATAAGTTCTAATCAATCCAATTTAATATTCAAACCTTAATTTTTTAAATCATGTATTCACTAAAAACAAAAACCATGAAAAATTCAATGAAGTATCTAGGAC
Organism: Nonlabens sp.; assembly: GCA_049647945.1. Taxonomy (GTDB): domain Bacteria; phylum Bacteroidota; class Bacteroidia; order Flavobacteriales; family Flavobacteriaceae; genus Nonlabens. The sequence continues at coordinate 44,584 of JBARYP010000065.1, forward strand.
TTGCCCTGGCAGGAACACTTGCGATCTCCTGTGGAGACGACGACGATGTGCTACCTATGATAATTAATGAAGAGGAAGTAATCACTACGGTAGAGATCGAGATGATCAATGTGCGCGATAATAACAATGTGGTCATGCTTAGAAGTAACGATCCTGATGGGGAGGGACCATTGCCTCCAGTTCAGACACAAACCGGGGATTTAAGGGTTTCAGAAAACTATGACAGTACCGTAAAGTTCTATAACGAGCTGGAATCACCCAGAGAAAATATAACTAAGGAGATTGAAATGGAGGACCTTGACCACGAGGTATTCTATTTTCTAGGCAGTACGTTGTCCACCGCTGCGATACAACGACTGGATTTTGATAGTCAAGGAAACCCGCTGGGACTTGAGTTTGATCTAGAAACAACCCTTAGTCCTGCTACTGGGACTATGACCGTGGTTCTAAGACATGAGCCTACAAAGCCAAATGATGGAACCCTAGCAGACGCCGGTGGAGATACTGATGTAGAAGTCATATTTGACCTCACTTTCAATTAAAAAATCCCAATCAATAAAATCAAAAAGGGCTGTATTATCGACACAGCCCTTTTTTATTTAAGAATAAGATTGCTATTTAATTACCGCTTTCTTAGTCACCGTTTGACCTGCTTGCTTAATGCGTATTAGGTAGAATCCCCTTTTCAAATCCAGATCAAAATTGTGCAGACCGGTACCGGTAATGCGACTTGATCTATTGACTACCTGACCTAGAGAATTGATGAACTCGTATTCTGTAGTGCTAGAGGTTGCAGGTACCTTTACCTGAAAGCGACCGCTAGAAGGATTGGGATACAGTTCTACCATATTTTCAAAGCTTACCCCATTTACACTTGCTGTGGGACTATAGGTAACTCTTAAGATAGGTGCGGCTCCAGTACTCTCGCTGCTACTTATTCTTACGGCATTCTGGTTATTGATTTCATCCCCTATTATCATCCAGCCGTAATTAGGCTCAACGCTATTGTACCAGTCCTGTAGATCCATCAGTAGATCAGCACTGCTAATAAAATTAAGTCCACTAGCAAGCGCTGGAACGCTGGCCGAGGCAGTATTTATAAAGTCACCGCCGGGGGTATTCCATACTACGCTATTGAATTGCGCCTGAGTCCAGGTAGCATCATTGCCCTGAGCTGGACCTCCCTGACCACCAGCACCCGCTCCAGCAGATGTTCCTTCTCCCCAGTCGGTCGTAACTCTATGAATAGTGTATGCCCCGTTGCCACGCATGTTTGTGACTGAGAATATGAGCTGCGCATCAGTAATAGTGCTGTTTGCTGGAATGCCGGATAGATTGAAGCTTATAAGTGCTCTCCTCAAATCGCCTCTCGAGGTACGGCCAGAAAATAAGTCACCAGCACCGCTAGATGCTGCATTATCCTCGCTGAAGATGCTGTTGTCCTGTAATACGGGAAGATCAATTGTGGTTTGAGCTGTTGAAATAAACATACCAACAATGAAGGCAATCAATATTGAGTAGATCTTTTTCATAAATAATACTTTGACTAGTAAAGGTACTCTTAAAATTAAAAACTACATGTCACTTAGATATTCATGGACAAATTTTATAGCCATTGCACCTTCCCCTACTGCGCTGGCAACACGATTCATGGCTCCTGATCTCACGTCACCACTAGCAAAAATTCCTGGAGCGCACGTTTCCAATAAAAAAGGCTCGCGGTCCAGTTTCCAAAAACTCGAGTAGTTTTTATCCTGAACAATATCGCGACCAGTTTTTACAAATCCCCTTGAGTCCTTTAAAATATTGATTCCCAGCCAGTCGGTATGGGGTTTGTTTCCTATGAAAATAAATAACGCCTGTGCAGGCATCTCTTTTGTTTCTCCTTTATTGCTTTCCAGCGTTATTCTTGACAAGCGTTCATCCTCCCCATGTACTGAAATCACATTTGAATCTCCTATAAGCGTTATATTGTCGATGTTTTCTATTTGTTCAATTAGATAGCGGGACATGCTATGACTCAAGTCAGGTTTTCTGATTACTATATAAACGTTTCTTGCAAAGTTGCTTAAGTAGACGGCACTTTGTCCTGCACTATTGCCCCCACCTACAATAAATACCTCACGATCCTCGCAAGCGCGGGCCTCAGTCATGCTGCTGCCATAGTAGATACCTGCTCCGGTGAACTGCTCAATGTTTTTTGCAGGCAATTTGCGGTAGTTTACTCCGGTAGTGATAACTATGGATTTTGCCCGTACACAATTCCCATCATCCAGTTCCATAAATTTATAACCATCCTTGGTGGTGATTTTTGTCACCTCACGGGGGCTTAAAAACTCGATGCCAAATCTCTTGGCCTGCGTGATAGCCCTATGGGTTAATTCTTGACCACTTAGACCATTGGGAAATCCTAGGTAGTTCTCAATACGAGAACTGGTACCCGCTTGTCCACCGGGGGCGTGTTTTTCAATCAACAAAGTTTTCAAACCCTCACTACCGCCGTAAACGGCTGCTGCGAGACCGCTAGGTCCAGCGCCTATGATAGCCACGTCGTAAACATCTTCCTGTGCATTGATGTTAAGTCCTAGTTTATCAGCTAGCTCGTTAATCGATGGATTTTCCATGCACGTACCGTCCTCAAAAGCTACTACTGGCATATTTGCTTTTTCAATACGGTGTAGGTCGATGATTTCTTGAGCCTTGGAACTAGTTTCCGCATCCAGCCATTGGAATGGAAATAGGTTACCAGTGAGAAAATCCTTGATGTTGTGAGATAAGGGTGAATACTGGTAGCCCAGTACTCTTAAACCATCAAAATCAGGTTTGTAATTCTGCTGCCATGAATCAAGCAGGCCATCCAGTACAGGATACAGCTTTTCCTCTGGTGGATTCCATGGTTTTGTGAGGTAGTAGTCCAGGTTCACATCATTGATGGCTTTTATGGCCGCATCAGTATCAGAATAGGCGGTAAGCAGTACCTTTTTTGCATCTGGATATGATGTGATCGCCTGTTTCAGGTATTCCACTCCTAACATTTCTGGCATGCGCTGGTCAACGAGAAACAATGCTATCTTTTCATTCTTTTTTTTAAGGTCTTTTAGAACTTCAAGACCTTCGCTAGGGTTAGATGTAGATAATATTCTATAGTTATCGCGATACTGGCTCCGTAAATCTCGAGTCACGGCTTTTAGAACCTGCTCATCATCATCAATCGCAAAAAGTATGGGTTTTTTCATTAGGGATTATTTCAATGGGATGCAAATTGTGAAGGTGCTTCCTTTATTGCTAGAGTCCACGTTTATCCTGCCGTTGTGTTGTTTTATGATTCTTTGGGTCACTTCCAGACCCATTCCAGTTCCTTCTCCTATAGACTTTGTGGTAAAGAACGGTTCAAATATGTGATCGATGACATCCTCTGGAATACCATGTCCCGTATCGGCAATCTTAATAAAAATGTCATGGTTGTAGCTTATGGTGATCGTTAGCGTACCGCCATCTTTCATGGCATCTATCGCATTATCGATTAAGTTAGTCCAGACCTGATTCATCTCACTCACGTATAGTGCGGGCTTAGGGCAATCTTCACAATAATTCTTTACTACTTTTATCCGGTTCTTTTTCAGTTTATGCTTAAGCATTACTAGGGTGTTATCTATGCCCTTGTGAACATCAGTAGGAGTTTTATCTGGTGCGCGATCCATGTGCGTGTAACCCTTTATACTGGTAACCAGTTCTTCAATGCGTTTACTGGATTCCTCAATTTCCTCTACCATTTTTTCAGTAACCAGTACGCTGGTGATCCATTCCACCACTCCCACAAAATCTCGTGACCCTATGGTGGACTTGATCTCTTCCATAGTCTCGGGCTCCAGACCAAAGTCTACCAGAACTTCCGCTAGTTCATATCCATCATCAACACCTTCTCCTTCTAGCCAAGATGCTAGATGATCTTCCCGTTCTGTACGCTCCATCAAGGAAATACGTTCTGCCGATTTCTGGTGGACTTTGTCAAAAAGAATTTTATTGACAGGATCAACCTGCTGTCCTTTGAGCTGCATGGTCATTACCGTTTTGAACTTGTCGGGAACTAGGGCAAGATGTTTTTTGAGCTCCATGGCGCTACGTCTCATGGCGCTAGCCGGGTTATTGAGTTCATGTGCCAGCCCGGCACTCAATTTACCTAGCGCCATCATCTTTTCCTGTTGTACGTTACTCTTGGTAAATTCCCTAACCCTACTGGTCATGTTGTGGACTAGGGCCTCAGTCAGTTCATAGAATTGGGTAAGTTCTTTGAATTGCGCTTTTGCGAAAGCGAGAATTTTACAATCTTCTATAACTTCACCCACTCCCAAAGCGTTACTCGCTCTCGAGAACGGCAATGCTCCACCTATGGAGCGGGGTTCCAGAAAGCCTATGTGCCGGTACTGCCCGTTTTGTTCTACTTTAATTTCAATTCGTCCCTTGATGACTAGGTACATGCGATCAATGGGATCTCCCTTCTGAAAGAGAAAGGCACCTTTTTTCAATACAATGATTTCAGATTGATCCCTGAGCCATTCTAGCTGATCTTGCGGTACTTCACTAAAATCGGGTATTTCATACACCTCGTTTATTTGACATTCCATCTTTTAAAGGTACAAAATCAGTCAGCTCAATTAATAGGTGATCCTAGAAAATTACAGGCGTAGCTATTCCAAAATCAAAAAGCCGCTCTTGCAATAAGAGCGGCCTTGGTATATATATAAGTATAGTTCTTTAATCTACGCTATCCTCGATATCATCTGCGACATCTTCCATTTTGTCGCCTACACTTTCACTTTCTTCTCTACAGCTGGTAAGTCCTATGGTAAAAAATGCCACAAGCGCCAGCGTTATAAACTTTTTGATCATCGCTGGAGATTATAGTGGTTTACGGCCGGAAATTATATTGATCAAGATTACGATTACTGCAATAACAAGTAATACGTGAACTAATCCTCCAGTAGAAAGTCCTGGAATTACACCCAGCAATCCTAGCAGCCAGACAACAATACAGATTACGGCTACGAGCCAAAGAATACTTCTCATAATTTAAAATTTTATGGTTATAGGGTTAAAAATATCTGATCAACTGCTTTGAATACGTTAAATATGTAAGAATTTTACTTACTTTAACTGGAAGATTTGTCAGTTTTAGAATTTTTCAGGTTGATCAATTACCTCGCGTGCTCTAGACTTGTGACGCTCTAGTTTATCAGCATCCATCTTATTCAATAAGCCCATCATCATATTCATGCGCTGATTGTTCTTAAAATGTTCTTTTTTCTCATCCAGAAAATTCCAGTAGAGCGAGTTAAAGGGACAGGCATCTTCTTCTGCATTTTTCTTAGTGACCTTGTACACGCAATTCTTGCAGTAATTCCCCATCTTGTTGATATAGCTACCGCTGGAAACGTAGGGTTTTGTAGCAACCAGGCCGCCGTCTGCCCATTGCGACATACCCCTGGTATTGGTGATTTCTACCCACTCGATGGCGTCAATGTAGATTCCTAGATACCACTCGTCCACATAACTGGGATCAGTCATAGTGAGTAGTGCATAGTTTCCAGTAACCATAAGTCGTTGTATATGATGCGCATAAGCATTATCCAGCGAGTTGTTGATGGTGGTTTTTAGGCAATTCATTTTAGTCTCTCCCGTCCAGTAGAATTCTGGAAGCTTGTTTTTGTTCTCCAGTACGTTCTTAGTCTGGTACTCTGGCATCTCTTTCCAGTAGATACCGCGCATGAATTCTCTCCAGCCTAGGATTTGTCTTATAAATCCCTCTACTTGAGCAATATTGATTTTGGGTTTTCCGCTTTCGCGAAAGCGGGATAAAACTGTCTCAACAACTTCTTGTGGACTGATCAGTTTACTATTCATGGCAAAGCTGATCCTGCTGTGAAACAGATACTCTTGATCAGTATGCATGGCGTCTTGAAAATCGCCAAAATGGATTAGGAGCTCCTCACAAAAATAGTTGATCACATCCAGGGCATCCTGCCTGGTAGTGGGCCAGTTAAAGTTATTGACTTCTATACGACCAAAAGTATTCACCCCTTGCTCATCCAGTAGTTTTACCAACTCGCCCACCTCTTTCCTGAAACCCTTTTCATAGGGTATGGGAACCTCGCCGTTCCATTTTTGTCGGTTATTGTGGTCGTAGTTCCATTTCCCGCCTTCAGGTTCCTTATCCCCCTCGATCATGATGTCATGTTTCTTGCGCATATCGCGGTAGAAATACTCCATGGTGAGGCGTTTCTTACCTTCAAAAAATTTCTCTACGTCTTTTCTTTTGGTGTAAAAATGCTCTGTATCGTAACCTTGCCATTCGATGTCTAGGGATTCACAAAAGTTTTTGAGTTGCTGGTCCAGCCTGTACTCGTCCGGGGCTTGATACTCAAATTTTTTGATGTCATGCGTATCGATTAAATGTTTTAGGTTCTGGACAAGATCTTGTTGATTTTGTTGATGATCTAACTGATAGTAAGTGGTATGAAAACCCCTGTCGATCATCCAGTCGTTGAAGCCACGCATCGCGAGGAAGAAGGCGACTACTTTCTGGATATGATGTTTTACGTAGTCTGTTTCCTGTCGCATCTCTGCCATGTGATAGATGATGTGATCCTGGTTTCCCTTATACCAGCTATGATTATGATTGAGCTGGTCGCCTAGAATAAGCCGTAAGGTTTTTTTCATGTCCTCGTATTTTAATTCAGATATAAATGTATAAGAGCATGAAGGCACGGCTGCGCCTATTCACATTGATTTATATGAATGTTTGATTAGTAATTCTCATTTGTTATCTATGATGCGTCACTAAACCTGGTTAAGAGGGTAATTTTTGCCCTTAGCGATGCAATTGGTTTATGCTTAGCATTTTATTTCTACGGAACTAATTAGTGTATTATAAGTACTCAAGCGTAGTAGAGTAAATTCGTCTATGCAAGTTGCGCCGCGTCCAGAATCATCTGAATCCACGTAATGATAAAATATCACTTACAACCACAGGTCTCTGTACTCGCCGTTATTGTCATAACGGTCTGCTTGCGATTTTATATTAAAGGTGCGATTTCTAGGGTCATTGCCCACACCGCTGTTGTACATCCAGTTCCCATAGTTTGAATGCACGTCGTAATCTATAAGTATGTACTCAAAATAAGCGGCACCTATTCTCCAGTCCTGTTCCTTGTGTTTTGACCAGTAGCTAGCCACATTTTGTCGGCCTCTATTACTCATAAAACCGGTCGCGGCAATCTCGTTCATGTTTGCGTTTACAAATGACTCGTGAGTATTCCCGTTGATCCATTTATCAAGCTCACGTTCACTCGCTTTCCAGTCGTAGTCCTTTTTTAAAATTCCGTCAAGGGCAAATAAGTCTCTGCCATGCTTCAACGAGACGTATTTAAAAAAGTCACGCCAGATAAGTTCAAATATCAACCAGTAGGTATCTTGGTTTTTTTTGATTTCCTTTTCAAATTTTTTGACCTCATGGTAAATTTCTCTGGCGCTTATACAACCTACCGCCAGCCAGGCGCTCAATTTACTGCTGTAGTCTGTGCCTACAAGTCCGTTGCGTGTCTTCTTGTAATCCTGTAATTGCTTTGTCTCCCAGAAATAATGATCCAGCCGTTTCCTGGCAGGTTTACTACCGCCAGACCAGGGGAAGGCGCTGCGAGAATCCCGTTCAATGGACTCCAGCCCCAATTGCTCAAGTGAAGGTATCCTTGTGGGTGTTACCGCGACCATTTCTTGATGGTAGTCGTTAAGAGAAACTAGATCTCGCACCTGACATTGTTTCTCACACTTCTTGCGAAAATCTGTAAAAACCCGCGGTATTTGATCAAAAGAAGTAAAAGGCACATCATCTGGATGAAATAAGAATTGATCGTACGTGCGATGGATCTTAGGTTTTTGTTCCAGCACAGATAATTTTTTATCCAGCGCTGCTTCTTGATCTAGTTCATCATGCGTCCATTCTCTTTGCAGGAAGATATTAGTAACACCATGTTTATTGACTAATTCAGGAATGACGGCTGCTGCTGGTTGATCATACACAAGTAAGGGGATACCGTGTGATTGAAGTTGGTTCCTTAAATCCTCAACGGCATCTATTATAAATTGCGCACGATAATTACTGGTTCTAGGAAAAGGGAGTTGGATCCCTACATCGAGCTTAAAATCACTTTCCTTATAAAATCTGGGATCAAAGCAATAAACAGCTAGCACCTGACCAGATAATTCACATGCAGGTTCAAGCGAGTTGTTATCCTTTATTCTCAGATCATTTCTAAACCAAACTAAATTCATTACCTATGGATTTTTGTAATACGGATGAGCGTTTTGTAACCATTCACCGTACTCAAAAATCGGATTTTCTATAGAGCTGCATATCTTTTGACAGCTGGCTTTGCATTACGTTAACTCTAAGTAGTTAATTATGGTTAAGTAATTCGTAGCAAGAGCTGGTAACAAATAATTTTGACTCAAATATTTGCTATGCGTTATCTATTCAGTCTGGTAGTCGTGGTTTTGCTTATAAGTTGTAGCAGTAAAAATGCGGCAACTTCAAATCAATTACCAGAAATTAAGGAAACCAACTTCAAGGGTGAATGGAATCTGTCTTCTATTCAGTTTGATGGATTTAGGGAGTATTCTGCAACTTTATTGGGCGATCAAAACGACAAGTGTTTCAGAAACAGTACCTGGAAATTTGTTTCAAACAATAATCGCGGGGCATACACGATTACTGACGGGTCTTGTGTAGCTAAACAGGAAAATTTTATCTGGAATTACACTCCAGAAACTAATAAGGTTATGATAAAACCAACTGGTGAAAATTATAAATCACAAACCGGTGACGGCTATACTTTTCTATTGGGTGGTATAGACGCAAATTCAATGACACTTACCCAAACGCTGACCATAGACGGTGGTCCAGTTGTAATGACAATGAACTTTTTTAAACAGAATCAATAATTATGAGAATCAATAGATCAATTTACATGTTTCTTTTTGTGGCCCTTCTTATAGGCTGCGAAAGTGTGAAAAATACCAATAAGCAGCAACGCGGTACCGCAATAGGTGCTACCGGTGGTGCCATACTGGGACTTATTGTAGGTAACAATATAGGTGACGGGGACAACCAGACTGAGGGCGCTGTCATCGGTGCCGCGGTAGGCGGTGTTTTAGGTAACATTATAGGACGCCGTATGGACAAACAAGCACAGGAAATCCAAAATGAACTACCCGGTGCTCAGGTGGATCGTGTAGGAGAGGGAATTGTGGTAACCTTTGATGAAGGAAGCGGCGTCAAGTTTGACACTAATAAATCTGCACTCAACCAGCCATCACAGGACACCTTGCAAAAGCTGATCGATGTCATGGTAAAATACCCCGGAACGGAACTACTAGTAGCAGGCCATACTGACAGCCAGGGAGCAGATGCCTATAACATGGAGCTGTCCCGTAAGAGAGCGCAAAGCGTTCTTGACTACCTTGCGACTCACGGTATTAGTAAAGATCGCATCACTATGACTTATAGCGGTGAGACTGAACCTAAAGCTTCAAACGACACCGCCCTGGGTCGTGCACAGAACAGAAGGGTAGAAATTGCCATCGTAGCCGGTCAGGAGATGCGGGATGAAGCAGCTGCAGCAAAACAGTAATTAAAGCCATGCCCATATAACATAAAAGCCATCGCAAGATGGCTTTTTGTTTATAGCTATTAAGCTGTGATAATGCAAGTCTTGCCTCAAAACTATCCATATTCTATTGTTTATAGAAGACGTAGCATAGCGAGCGGTGAATATTCACCTACTTGCTCGAGGAACATTTTTTACTACAATACTTTACTGTCTCCCAGTTCTTTTCCCATTTCTTGCGCCATGTAAATTCTCTATCACAGACCGGACATAATTTAGTGGGCAGATTATTTGGGTTGCGTAGTTTAGACATTACAGCATTATGGTTTGAAATCAATATCTTCCAGCGGTACATCTACTTGAGCATAACTCAACCGCTGTTGTATCGCTGGCGTGGCATAAGCATCCAGTCCGTTAATACTTACGGTCCCGGCTTTTTCCAGATTGACAAAACCATCTTCCAGCTGGAGTCCATCTTTCATAAACACATCAGTAATGCGGCATATAACCAGAATGCACTTATTTTCCTTGAGGTAATATTCATTTTCATATCGTGCTCCTACCTGTATCACCGCCTCATCCACAAAAGGGGCCTTAAAACCATCCCGCACTTTTTTGCCTATTTTCAATTGATCAAACTCTGAAGTTTCCTGGGCATATTTTGCACTACTTTGATGGCCTCGCTCCACTAGGTTCATGGTTAAGTGATTGAGGGTTATGTGTCCAGTTTGCTTCAAATTTTCATAGGTATGGCCAGCACCATGTCCCAATGGTCTTTGCACAAAACTGAATAATGCGGGATTGCTACCCAAATGAGTCACGCTAGAGAAAATTGCAACGTTGTCTACCTCGCTGGAAGATCGAGTGGCTAGAAGGTTGGCACTTTTAAATCCCGTTATACTATTGATTAGGTTACCTCTATAAAAGCGATCCATACTAGCCAGATCCCTGATTGTAAAATGCTTCATTTAATGACTTTGGGCAAAAATAATGGGTCGGTAACGCTACCGCTCACAATGTGGTTTTAAATTATCTTATGGCGGGTCTTGAGTTGACTGGTGGGGGATGTTGAGATTACGCTTTCGCGAAAGCGTAACCCCTCAAACTCTTGTATATCTTAAGAGACACTATTTTTAACTACAACGGTCTGCGCGACCAGGTCGCCTAACCGCTGTCGTTGCTTATTAGTCAAAATGACAATATATCCCAGTAAACAGCTGCAATCTATCATTGCAAAACCAAAGCGTACCAACGCCTGAAGAAAACTTATGGGTTTGCCGTCCATGGTAGTAACTCTCACGTTAAGAACTCTTTTACCCAGGGTCTGACCCCATAATGCCTCGCTTACGGGCAACAACAATACTACAATGACCATAAGGCAAAATGCAGGTAGTCCAGTAATTTGCATTCCACCTTCTACTGGGTCGGGCTCGCCGTATTCATAGAAGAAAATCATCAATAGTATCGTTATCACCAAAAGGTCAATAATACTTGCCAGTATCCGTTCAGATAATTTTGCTATCACCATTCTTGCAAAAATAGTGGTATGATAAAGTGATAAACGTTGCGTGTTACAATTTGATTTCTAGTGTAGTATAAAAATTTATAGGAGCGCTGGGTATGATCCCGGGACCGGGATAACCGGTTGCCCTCCTGGTAAAATACTTGTTATCCAGCGCATTGTTGACCCCAGCCTCTAGCTTAAAACGACCGTATCTATAGCTCGCATTAACGTCAAGCACATGATAAGCCGGAATCTCACCGATAACCCCACTTAAATTGCTGGTTTGTGCATTAGTCGCGTCAGTAAACTGCGAGGACACATAACTAAATTGAACGCCCAAGCTAAAATTCTTATAACCGAGATTTATTCCAGTTTTATAATTCCCGCGGGGAACAAACTCTACCTCGTTCCCTTCTATTTCATCTTGCTGGCTGCTGGTATAGGATCCATAGATCGTGGCACTATTAATAAAAACGTTTAAGATGTAATCATCGCTCCATCTCAACAATCCAGCTAGATTGAAATCTATCAATAATTCAGCCCCCAGCAATCTGGCATCTCCCACATTAGTGCGTAAACTCACAATCCTATTGTCGGGCAGTACACTTTGTACAAAGCCTATCCTATCATTATAATACAACCCAAAAAGAGTAGCCTCATAGCTTACCAAATTTTCATAATTCCCACGAGCGCCCAGATCCAACGTGAAGCCACGCTCGTCACCTAATTGTGGATCAATGGCAAATGCAGGATTTACCGTACTGATATCGGTAAAGGTCACAGATCTGTAATTTAGGGATAGATTACCGTACCATTCAATACTCTCTTTCCACTTATAGCTTACTCCCAGACCGGCGAGAACAAAGGTTCTTTCATTGGTTCTAGATTCGTCAATCCTACGATCGCGTATAACGTTACCCGCACCGTCAAAGCTTAGATCCCTGAAGAACCCATCACTCTCGGTTTTGATGTGTTCTAGTCTAAATCCTGGAGTTATCGAGAGTTTGTCATTCAAATAAAAAATATTCTCGCCAAACAGAGAGGCATTGAAGTTGGGAAACTCAAAGTCATTTTGCACTGGAAATGATGAAAATTGATCAAAGTCAAATTGGAAATCGGGCCCGGCTCCATCACTTGCTGGACCTTGTGCGCTGCGGTTGTTTGCCTCGTAGATCTTACTACCCAGCAAGAAGGTCGCCTCTTTTTCAAATATTTGATAAGTACCCACGAGCCTGGCCTCAAGCCCGTAATTTTGAAATACTCCTGATATAAGTTCCCTGGCACCACCAGGATCTGGCTGGTCCACTCGATTTGTCCTGAATCCCAGCGCATCCCGCGTAGCGTCCAGTCCAAACAAATTGAGCGAGAAATTGTACCCGTTGTTCATTTCATGATCCAGCCGCAGGCTGTATAAATTCCAATTCACATCAAACCAGTTGCGTTCTCGATTGCTTTGAAAGGAATCAACGTCAAATTGCACGTCGTTGAGTCCGCCAGCTTGTTGTGAGAGGTAGTCCATAATGGTCAACTCTCCAGTAACCTTGGTCCGGTCAGTAAGCTGATAGCCGATCTGGGCAAAGAAATTACGACTGGATAAACCGCTGTTATCTCTAAAACCGTCTCCCTGTTTGTAATTGAAGTAGGTATAATAGGAAAACTTGCCTACGGTACCACTCGCGCTAGTAAAGTTTGTAAATAATCCATAGCTACCTACGGTATTACGGGTCACTAATTCCAGTCGTTTATCCCTTACTGGTTCTTTAGTCACAAAATTCACGTACCCCCCGAACTGGGTGCCGTACTGTAGCGATGCGGCACCACGCACCAGTTGGATTTCCTGCAACCCCTCGGCAGCGGGGGTGTAGTAACTTTCAGGATATCCCAGTACGTCTGCACTTATGTCGTACCCGTTTTGTCGTGTGTTGAAATTTGAGGTACGGTTGGGATCTAGACCACGACCGCCTATGTTGAGCTGTAGACCGGCATCGTCATTTTGATAAATGTTGAGTCCCGCAACCTGTGCAAAAATTTGTCTTGCATTGTTAGTTGCGATGGCAGCGTTGCGATCTTCTAGCAGAACCACCTCGGTTTTTTTACCAGCGTAAAGGGCAGTACCTTCTACATCCTTAAGCCTTTTGAGCTTGAAGATCTGTTTTTTTCTTACAATTATTTCCACCGCATTGAGAGTTTCGGCAAGGGGTTCAAGTTTGATGTTGAGCTCCTGAGTGTAATCAGACAGCTCCAGTTCAAGTATGGAATAATCATAACTAAAGAATACCAGAGTAATTTCAGGTTGTTCAACTGCTATATTGAAACTCCCGTCGGGTAGAGAGGTGTCCAGCAGTTTTCCATTCTTCTCGTAGATTTGAACACCAGCGACCGGTTTGCCATCCATTGCGTCCATAATCACGCCCGTAATTTTATTCTGTGCCTTTATGGATAGCGCAAACAGGAGTAGGGCTATCAATTTAAATTCCTTCAATCGCATCATTCATTTCAAGGATCCAGTCCTTGTGTTTAAAATTATCGGTCAGGCGGGATAGATCTACATCAGGATCTATGAACCGCTTGCTGGGGCGACCGTTCAACGCCACAAAAACATCAGCATACACGCGTACATTTTCATAGCCCTGCTGAGTAAAATACTGGTCTAGGTACTGTGCATACTGTAGGATAAAATCTGGCTGGAAGCTCATTTGCTTCTCTTGAAAGGAGCTTAAGAAATCATCGTTTTGCACATAAAACTGCTTATCGTCGCTACCATGAACCACTTTAAATTGCGCGATTCCCATTTTCTCCATGAGCATGACACGCCAGGAAAACCGATAGCCTTCTTCTGTCCAGAATAGCTCATCAGGATAAGAAAGGTGGCGCCACGGTAGTAGCAACTGCACTACGACTATGACAGATAAAAGAGTAAGATTCAATCGCGGGTAAACGAGCTTCTGCCGTGTTTTAGGCATTGACGTCATGTTTGATTCTAGATATTCTGAGACAGTATTTGGTACTGGTTCAGGAGTCAGAAATGGTTGACGGGGATGGAAGTGGTTACGCTTTCGCGAAAGCGTAAAACCGACAAATCCCTTGAGTCTATAGAAAAGCCGTATCAACTTTTTGTGAAAGCTGGCCTCAAAAAAGATCAACGCCCCTGCAATCATGACAAAAGGGAACATTCCTATGGGAAACAACACCCGGGTCAAGACATGGAAAATGACTACAGCTATAAATGCCGCTTTTCTGGTAGGCCGGTACAGCAGCAGGAAAGGAATGAATAGATCGTACAGCATTCCAGACCAGGAGAAGAAATAGGCTACCCATTCTTGTTGTAGGAGTTTCCCCAGTATGGGTAGGTCGTACTTGCTGGGTAACCAGATCCTGAGCGGCATTGCCTTGAGCAGCCAGTCGCTATTCATTTTGGCCAGACCCGCGTACACGTAGACGATACCCAACATGATTTTGAGTACGTCAATTTGATACCTGAAAATATTTTCGGTCTTTCTCTTACCTCTCCTCACATCGATGGAGAAGTAGCGGTGGGCAGGTAGAAAGATCATGATAAAGGACACCGCGCTTATGAAATAGTAATGGTTCAAGTAGGTGGTAGCGTCCATGAGCTCGATGTAGGTAAAACTCAAGAAGAACGTTATGATCGCGAGACGGTAATATGCCCCCAGCACTACCATAAACGCGGTAATCCCGCAAATCGCAAAAATCACATAAGTTAAATCTCCCACAGGTTTGATCGCTGAAAAACCGTAGTACGAAAAATGAAAACTGGGAGACAGGTACAATTTTTCAATCCAGCCATGATACCAGAAGCGCAGAATGGCTACGGTCATCATGAGCCCAAACAAAATACGAAACACCGCGAGAGGCGCGGCGTTTGTGAGTTGGTATGGACGATATCGCAAGTTCATTTCTACTTAGTCCCCGTCTGCATCCACAAAATCTACTGAGATACTGAGCGACTGTAGCATGTCCACCTTAAGCAGTACCACGGCTTTTTGCAGCTCGTCATAGGTTCTGGTCATTGAGGTGTTATCGTTTTGTACCTGTCGAGATAGATTCTCATCCAGCCCGGCGATTAACTCCCTAGCGGTTGCCAGTTGATCCAGTATCTGGTTAGATAAATTTTGTTCACTTGCGGCGTCTCCACGTACGGCTGTTAGGAAGCTGTCGAGACCTGCGTTACTGGCTGTACCATCAAAAGAAGTTCCCTGGAAGGTGGCAATAAATTGATCCAGAGATTCCAGCGCCAGCTGTCGTGAGAAGTTTTTACTGTAGAGGCCTTCTACTCGATTGGGAAGTGGCAAGTTAGAAAACACACCTGCGGGAATCGCAATCTTGTTAGATCTAAAAGTCTTCTCGTAGTAAAAAATAAAATCATTGATAAACACATTTACTGAGCTGGTGGCTGTATTACCCGTAGAATTGATAAATGTTGTTGCGTAAGAATTCAACCATTCATTTGCTACGGTGGTAGTAAGATTCACCATTTGGCTTACAAGATCCTGTAGATAGATGTTGCGCCTATCGTCATTAAATTGTTCTAGCACCTCATTATCAGTAGTATCTTCACCGTAAATAAGATATTCCACCGCAGGGAATCCCACGGCATCATTATTACCTACTGCGGCAAGATCGTAACCACCATTGTTTACATTATTCTCAATATCTGCCACATTTGTGGGAAATACATTCATCTGGAAATTATAGTTGAGGCGTTCACTAGGGCCGGTGGTAAACATCGCGGTGGCTTGATACGCCGTGTATGCTCCCAGCCAGACCGCTCTTAGATCTTGTAGTGTTGTGAGATTACGGTTTGCCACGTAGGCAGTTGTGGCTGTTTGCAATTGCGCTAGTTCTTGTTGCGCTTTCGCGAAAGCGGGATGAACACGAGCCTCTACCAGATTGCTCAAAAATGCGGCTCTATCAAAATTATATTGAGCTGCTTGCTGGTCGTCACCTTCTGAATCGCAAGAGGTAAGGACCAGGGTGGTTAAGAATAACAATAGAATCTTTTTCATGGATATGGATGTCAAATGATGGTTGTAATAGAGATTTATAGCGCGGGATCAACTGCCAGCTTGTGCGATGGAAAATGAGAATCGGCTAGAGATTTGAGCAGAAAGCTGGTCTAGCGTGGCTGGAGTCACGTCCCAGAACCCATGGCCCTGCATCAACAGGTCTAGGTAGCCCGTAACCTCGTTGCGGTTAAATAGTGGCTCTCCATCATGCAGATCTCTGGTAAATTGCAGGCTGTAGATAAACCCATAGCCTTCTGACAGATCGTGGAATGCCGCAGCTGGGTTGGTATTCAAACTATTCTTGGCTTGCTGTAAATAATACACCGCGCGTATGCCAATTATATCATTGAGTCTAGCCCGTATAATGCTAGCTTGTAGATCTCGTAACTCATAATTACCAGCTACGATGGCAGCACGTCCCAGTTTAAATGCATCATAGATCTCATTTTCAATCCCGGCAAAATCACTATCGTTTCTTGCTCGGTTAAGATACTTGCTTAAGAAAGAATCTACATTGAGAGCGGGGTTTGATGCATCAGGCTCAGCTCCATAGAGATAACCAAAGGCCTCGTCCCATTTATGCTCCATAGTGGTATAATTAGTACCCGCGACGGTGATACCAGCAGTATTATTTTCTCGATTGTCGCCCTCGTCAAGAATTGAGGTACTCAAGTAATGGTTATTGATTTGATCAATCATGAGGGCTCCTATCAAACCTTTAGTGAAGGCCTGATCGTATTCTAGACCTTTGGCATTTATGTACCGTACCGGGCCGCCACCAGCTTCTTGCAGTTGACCTGCAGAACCCGCGCTTGCCGTAAGTTCCCAAGCAGGGAATACCTCATCGACCTGACCAGTAAGATAGGCGTCAAAGTCTGACTTAATTGCCTGTGCGTTTGTATTGTTAGTGAAAAAGAAGTCGCGACTGGCAGCAATCTTACTGCGCACATTTTTGTTTGAGGCATTAAGAGTGGGATCCATAAAGTTGCTACTACCTTCTTCATGGGCAATCATCGCGTCTAGCCGTTCTATGGAAACACCTGGACTTTTAAGAAGGCTTATTAGTTCCTCGGCCATTTTGATACGCGTGGTTTGTCCAGCAAAGTTGACCGAGGAATTTCCATCCCGTTCAAAATTATATGTGTCGGGAGCGATAACCCGCGGGGCAGTAACTACGATGCTATCATCATCGCTACAAGAGGCTAGTAGAATTAAAAGGGTAATACTAAGGGCTAAATACTTTGTCATACTCTGAATTGAGTCGGCAAAAGTAAATCGCTATTTAGAATTATTAAAAATAAATAGGTGTTTATTTAGAATAATTCTACTTAAATGCTGCATGAGCTATCCAAAGATTTTACTGTCAACAAGATAGAAACCGTCCCATAAGTAATTCAAGACTATCTTTGCGTGCAATTAAATCTGATTGCATGCTTTCCCACAACGATAAATTTATAGGTGAAGGACTTACCTACGACGATGTATTACTAGTCCCAGCTTATAGTGAAATTTTGCCTAGAGAGGTAGATATCAAGACCCGTTTTACCCGCAATATCACACTTAACGTTCCCGTAATCTCTGCCGCGATGGATACGGTGACAGAAAGTAGGATGGCTATAGCTATGGCTCAAGAAGGAGGTATAGGGATTTTGCATAAAAATATGTCCATTGATGCTCAGGCTCTCAAAGTTCGTCGTGTCAAGCGAGCAGAAAGTGGGATGATCCTAGACCCCGTAACTTTGCCCGTAACTGCCACCATAGGTGATGCAAAGGCCAGTATGCGGGAGCATAGTATAGGCGGTATCCCGATTGTTGATAATCAAGGTTTTATCAAAGGGATCGTAACTAATCGTGATTTAAGGTTTGAGAAAGATGACACCCGAGAAGTCACGGAAGTTATGACCTCAGAAAATCTGATTACCGCCAAAGCTGGTACTTCTTTGCACGATGCAGAGAGCATTCTACAGGAACATAAAATAGAGAAATTACTGGTCGTAGATGACAATGATAAGCTGGTAGGCCTGATTACCTTTAGGGATATCACCAAATTAACCCTACAACCAAATGCAAATAAAGATAAGTACGGGAGATTGCGCGTTGCTGCTGCTATAGGAGTGACCGGCGATGCCGTAGATCGTGCCGGTGCGCTGGTAGAGGCTGGAGTAGATGCGGTTGTTATTGATACTGCACATGGACATACTAAGGGTGTGGTGGACGTACTCAAAGAAGTCAAATCCTGTTATCCAGAACTAGAGGTTGTAGTAGGTAACGTCGCTACCGCAGCCGCAGCAAAATATCTAGCAGATGCCGGGGCAGATGCGGTCAAGGTAGGTATAGGTCCAGGATCCATTTGCACCACTAGGATTGTTGCTGGAGTGGGATTCCCGCAATTAAGTGCCGTAATGGAAGCTGCAAGTGCTCTTAAAGGTACTGGAGTTCCAGTGATTGCTGATGGTGGAATACGTTATACCGGTGATATTCCCAAAGCTATTGCCGCAGGTGCAGATAGTGTTATGCTAGGCTCAATGCTCGCAGGTACTACTGAAAGTCCTGGTGAAACCATTATATACGAGGGAAGAAAATTTAAGTCCTATCGCGGTATGGGATCTGTAGAAGCGATGAAGCAGGGATCCAAAGACCGTTATTTTCAAGATGTTGAAGACGATATTAAAAAACTGGTTCCAGAGGGTATAGTGGGTCGTGTTGCCTACAAGGGAGATCTTGCAGAAAGTATGACTCAATTCATAGGTGGCCTGCGGGCCGGTATGGGATATTGCGGGGCAAGTGATATTGCAACTCTTAAAAAAAGTGGTCAGTTTGTCAAAATTACGTCTGCAGGAATGCAGGAAAGTCATCCACACGATGTTTCCATTACAAAAGAAGCACCAAACTATAGCCGCTAGCCATGAAGATTATTTGTATAGGTCGCAATTATGCTGACCACATCAAGGAACTGGAAAATGAAAAACCAGATGAACCAGTAGTATTTTTAAAACCAGATACTTCAATCTTGTTGCATAAACAGCCTTTCTTTATTCCAGAGTTCAGTAATGATGTGCACCATGAGGTGGAAGTGGTGGTACGAATCAACCGGGTAGGAAAGCATATTGATCAAAAATTTGCGCATAAATACTATGATGAAATAGGTTTGGGAATTGACTTTACCGCCCGTGACGTACAAAAGCGTTGTAAGGAAAAAGGATTGCCTTGGGAGAAAGCCAAATCCTTTGACGGTTCTAGTGTAGTATCTCGAGATTTTATAAATAAAAATGACCTGGGAGATTTGAATAACCTGGACTTCAAGCTTTATAAAAATGAGTTGCTACAGCAAGAAGGTTCCACC
This sequence comes from Nonlabens sp., assembly GCA_049647945.1. Taxonomy (GTDB): domain Bacteria; phylum Bacteroidota; class Bacteroidia; order Flavobacteriales; family Flavobacteriaceae; genus Nonlabens. Next base: position 64,120 of record JBARYP010000065.1, read on the forward strand.
AGTCATATGCTTTACAATATTGACGAAATCATTGAACACGTTTCAAAGTACTTTACTCTTAAAATTGGCGATTTGATCTTCACGGGAACACCATCAGGGGTTTCCAGAGTCCAAGAAAATGATGTGTTGAAGGGAGAACTCGCCGGTAGAGAACTATTTAAGATACGTATTAAGTAATTGCAATGATAGCAAGCTTTGCAACTGAATAAGTGAATAGACTCAAGTCGGCTTAATGGTTTTACTGACATTACTAGTAAAAATGTGAATGTCTACAAATTGCTAGCTTTATCTACCTGTAGCCAAGTCAACTGCACAGACAAAATCCTATATCAGCTAATTAAAGGTGTATCATGAAAATACAATTTAGCAGACTCACCTTTATCTCAGACTATTACAGAGTTTGAACCTCTATTTATTTTGCTGCATAAAATGTATATTGTTACAGATCATACATTTTGGAACAATCAATCTTGGAAATAATGGTCATTAAAAAGGTTATGGTGTACTAAATAAATTTAAGAGGTAAATCACACAAAACATCTTGTCCCAAACATCTTTAATTATGCACCTACCTTTGCAAAAACAATAGTCATGAAGAAGTTTACCGATCTCACTCTTAGTGCTCCTTTACGCAATGGTCTAGATGATTTGGGTTTTGAATTCATGACGCCCATTCAGGAACAGTCATTTCCAGCAATACTTTCTGGGAGGGATATGGTGGGAATCGCGCAAACGGGAACGGGAAAAACCCTAGGTTATATGCTTCCTCTTTTGCACGAGCTCAAGTTTGCGCAGTTGCTGGATCCTAGAATTTTGATACTCGTTCCTACCAGGGAACTAGTGGTTCAGGTGGTACAGAATGTTCAGGAATATGCAAAATACATGAACCTTAAGGTTTTGGGAATTTACGGCGGTACTAATATTAATACACAGAAAAAAGCGGTAGGTGAGGGTGTTGACGTTCTCGTTGCCACCCCGGGCCGTCTATACGATTTGATAGTGCACCAAACAGTTAATTTAAAAAACTGTAAGAAAGTGGTGATCGATGAGGTAGACGTAATGCTTGATCTCGGTTTTCGCTTTCAGCTAACTAATATTTTTGACCACTTGCCTCGTCGCCGGCAAAACATCATGTTTTCAGCAACCATGACCGATGAGATAGAGTCATTTATTGCCAGTTATTTTCAGCAACCAGATAAAATTTCTGTAGCGGCTACGGGAACTAGATTAGAAAATATTGAGCAGCGCAGCTATCCAGTTGAGAACTTTTATACCAAAGTCAATTTGCTCTCTCACCTGCTAGAGGATCGGGAGACCTACCGTAAAGTTCTTGTTTTTATCGAAAACAAGAAGAACGCTGATCGCCTGCAAGAGGAATTGTCAGATTCTTACGGCGCCGAGTTGTCTGTCATTCATTCCAACAAAACGCAAAATTACAGGCTGCGCTCTATAGAATTATTTGACTCGGGACAATCGCGCATTCTTGTCTCGACTGATGTAATGGCCCGTGGTCTTGATTTAAGTGAGATCACCCACGTGATTAATTTAAACGTTCCCAAGTTTCCTGAAAACTACATACACCGTATAGGTCGTACCGGTCGGGCTAGTGCTAGTGGGAGTTCTATTTTATTTTTTACTGATGAAGAAGCCAATTACAAACACTCCATTGAAAAATTGATGGACTATGCGATTCCAGAGCTTGAATTTCCAGTCCAAGTCGAGATCAGTAATCGCATGACGCCAGAGGAAAAACCCATAGTGCGCGAGATCAACAACCCCCACAAGCAGGTAGAAGAGGAGCGAGGCGCTTCCTTTCACGAGAAAAGCTTAAAAAACAAGAAAACCAATCAAGGCGGTAGTTACAGGCGCGAGATTGCAAAGAAGTATAAAAAGCCAAAGACAAGAGGCGATAAAAATGCAAATAGGCGCAGGAAGTAATGAATCCCATAACCTTTTTGACAGCCCCGAGTAATTGTTGACCCTATAAATTTGCGATTGAAGCCCCGGTGATGAAGATTTTACAATATATTATTGGGCGTGAGCCACTACAAGTAGGTGGCACCGGGCTATACGTTGCAATCTTTACTACTCGTTCCTCGTGTAAAGGATTTACACTTCTATCCCTCACGCGAGGGTAATTATACCATGCTTACGCAGCCAGTTTAGTTTATTTTTAGTTGTATTGAGAATGCAAAAAACCCTATCAAATGCTTTGACTTGATAGGGTTGTTACCTTTGCTGATTGGATCGATCTAGTAATCGTGCTTATCTGCTATATCTTCCAGGGTTCTTATGTTACTCAAGGTCATCTGGATTTCGTCCTTTTGACTTTTTAAAGTCTGTGTAAGCGTAGGAGCTAGCTCGTTGCTATGTTCTAGAACCTCTTGATAGCCATCTACGGCGGCTTTCTCCCCGCGTATGCATTCCTCGAGAATGGCTTCATCATTGTTGAGACTTAGCGCTGTTTTAATATTCATCCAGCTGCGGTGCATGTCTCCCTTCATTGTACCATCCATCTCCGGCTTCTGGTTCATGCCTTTCATCTCGTTAATGATTTGCGCAGCAAACTCTGTACGTCTTGCGCCTTTATCGGCAAGCCATCTTTTAAGCTGTACGTGGTTGGTGTTTTCGGCTGCGTTTGCAAACCCACGCTGTGCATCATAGGTTTTAGCCAGTAGATCATTTAGATATTCTTCAGTTTTAAGATTGCTCATAATTTTTTTATTTTAAAATACGACCGTATGGATACGGTAGTTCTTAAAAGCTTGTGAGTTGAGATAACCCTAACATTTAAAAATGCAATATCCTCAAGACTGCCAAATTGAAAATTGATCGTATTTTTCTAGGTTGGTATCTAAAAAGCGTAGTATATTTGCACTCCATTAAAAACAGATGAATAGTCAGCAGTTATGAGCTGAAGTCTTAGGGCAGGTTGTTCAGAAGTTTACATCGCGAGGTAGAGCAGTAGGTAGCTCGTCGGGCTCATAACCCGAAGGTCGCTGGTTCGAGTCCAGTCCTCGCTACTACAAAACCCGATCAGAAATGATCGGGTTTTTTGTTTTATAACGCCCGTTTTCTTTGGATTATACCTGATTAGCGATAAGAAATACAAGATATCTTAGTGATGATCTTATTAGATCCAATAAAGTTTTAATAACCAATCGGTAATTAATAGCTCAATACTATTTTATAATCGGTAACTTACTTTTATCCGTAATCTCATTATTCAGAAAAGATCCCGAGCCAATTTTATATTTTAAGGCGCGAATTCAAGTGTGGAGAGATGAGTAATCACCTGGCCACTATAAATTCTGCTAGTGGTTCATCGTATTTAAATTTTTAAATTACGAAGTAATCGTTGCCCACGAACCGCTAATGCCTTTCAGGTTTTTGAGCATATGCCATCACCAGTCAATAGTGCATTTATAAGCTTAACCATTTTCTTGATTACAAGATTCAACCTTCAAATTGATCCTTGACCAGGCTGTCATAATACTCACGGAATCTGAAAATCCGTTTATCCTTTACTTCAACCATTGCACAATAATTACAGGTGTAGAATGTGCCATTCTCGGTTTTGTGATTTCCCTTGAATTCAAAGAATAATTTTGTCTCTTCCTGATTATGAAACAAGTTGCTACGCTGGTAATCCAAAGTAATCTTATCTGAAAACATAGATTCAAAATATTTTTTGAGAGCATCAATACCGTTGATTGAGGATGTGTCACCATCTTTGGCAAATGGAAATTCAAGACTCCCTTGTGGGTGCCATAATTGCATCATGCCATCCAGATCCTGTCCTACAAGCATTTCTAAAAAGTTGATCGCCAGCGTTTCAATAGTATTTTTCTTCATAATTATTTGTAATTAGTTTCCTTTTATTCTTTTCCAAAGTTTCTGTAATAATAATTTACCATTTTCAGGTTTTTTCTCTACCTCTTCAATGTGCCATGCCCCATCCTGATTATATATACGATAGCTAAAGACGAATTGATCAACACCGTCTGGTAGAGGTATCGTGCCGAACCTCAAGTCATGAAAATACCACTCGTCACCCCGTGGTTCCAGTAGGTACCAGCCTTGGGATATGTCGATAAGCCTATTTATATCTTCGGCTGCATTGGGATTATCGAGAATAACTTCATCTTTTCTATTCTTTGGGTATGATTTGAATGTTATGGGTTGCGTGTCAAAAATGGAGTAATCACCTAGCAAATACGTATCGCCGGTATCGACGTTTGCGTTCCATAAAATGGTGTTGAATGCTCCCGGTCTTGTGGAGATTTGCTCGTAGGCTATGTTTTGATCCGTGAGTGCCTTTATGAACTTTGAGGTGGTAAACTGCTTTAGAGCGACGGTAAACACAAGGTAACAACTACTTATTGCGATCCCGGTGCGGTTGATCCGCTTTCGCGAAAGCGTACCCCTTTTTTTAAACATCGCCCATACAGTACAAAATAAAAAAGGTAGCGTATACAATGGGTCAACAACAAAAATTGTATTGAAGGCTACCCGATGATCTAGTGGCCAGAATATTTGAGTGCCCCAGGTGGTAAATGCATCGAGTAGGGGGTGTGTGAAGATCCCCAGAAAAAAGAGCGAGGTCCAGCTGTGCCATCCCAAGTTCAAACGGCGTTCAATTTTGTTTACCATATAGCCCAGAATGGGACTTGCTATGAGTGCAAATAGAATGGAATGGCTGAATCCACGATGCATTTGAGTCGCTGTAACGGTGTCTGTCACAAAGCGAGCTGCCACATCCAGATCGGGTACGGTACCTGCAATAGCGCCATATAGCTGAGCTTTGTTGCCCGCCTTTTTACCTAGCGCAACCTCACCCATGGCGGCACCTAGTACGATTTGTGTTAAACTATCCATAGAAACAAAAAAGGCCGTCTTTTAAAGACGGCCCTGATGTACTTATAAGTTTGAGACTATTTTTTTGGTAAAAGTACTTTGTCAATCACGTGTACCACACCATTTGACTGCTTAACGTCTGCAGCGGTTACCGTAGCAACGCCACCGTTTCCATCCTTGATCATTACCTTACCATCTTTTACCATCGCGGTAAGTTTCTTGCCAGCTACGGTATCAAAAGTTGCAGTTCCATTACCGTCTTTGATCATTTTCTGTAAGTCTGCTGCCATAACGTTACCACTTACTACGTGATAAGTAAGAATATCTTGAAGCATTTCCTTGTTTTCTGGCTTCAGTACGGTATCAAGTGTTCCATCAGGTAGCGCATCAAAAGCATCATTTGTAGGTGCAAATACGGTAAAAGGACCGTCACCATTTAAAGTTTCTACCAGTTCACCCGCTTTTACGGCTGCAACTAGTGTTGATAATGGTTTAGCGTTTGAAGCGTTGGTAACGATAGTCTGGTCAGGATACATTTTTGCTCCACCCACCATTACCGCACTTTCTTCACGCATTCTTTCTTTTTCAGCTTCCATTTCCATGGCCTCGGCAGCTTCTTTTTCTTCAGCTTCCTTTTCCATGCGCATTTCTTCAGCTTCTCTTTCCTTTTCTGCATCATTACAGGATACAAGTGAGATAGATGCTGCGAGTAAGGTTACACCTAATAATTTTGTAATTTTCATAATATATTTTATTGATTGATACAAGGATAAAGACTGTTACCCTATTTGAATGAATCTCTAACAGTAGTTTATAACTATATGCTTTAGTTTAACAGCAATTTCTAATTGGTCAGCACAAAAGAAAATTGTAGTCTACCACCATCTTGTCCCACAAAATAACTGGTCCTTGCTCTTAGTAGTGCGGTCATACTCAATTCTATACCTGTACCCACAGCCGTATGAATCGTGTTTGACGTATCTGAACTGCTCCAAACCCTTCCTGCGTCAAAACCTATATAGCCTTTTAAATATAATGGGAATAACCTAGTTCTAATGGGTTTGAAATCGTAAAGCAAATCTACTGTTGCGGCAATCGCATTATTGCCGGTAAATCTTTGTAAATGGTAACCACGTAGACCACTATCTGCCCCTAACCGCGCAGCTTGATAGAATTTGGGATCGTCACCCAGCCTCAATTGTGCCTGGATGGAATTTTTCAATACCAGCCTGCGTTTCTTATCAATTCCATGCCAGAAGGTTAAGTAGGGATCAATCGCCAGAAAGCGTAGTGATTTATCTACATCCTCCGTAAGTCGAGCTGCACCACCCATATCCAGCCCTCTAGTGGGATAACGGTCATCATCGACACTGCGATAGTTGTAATTTACTAGAGCGCTTACGAGGTTGTCACTTTCTTTGTGATCCACATCTATTTGTTCCATGCCTATTCCATACCTGAAACTACTGCCGTAATCCCCTTTTTTATGAAGCTCAATTTTGGCTTCTTTGCGTTGAAGAAATATGCGGTACTCGTCTAGCTCGAGATCGTCTTGATATTGCGATCCATTTCCATTCCCAAAAAAGTTTTCAGTATAATTATTTGTGGTCATCCCCGCGCTGAATTCTAGGTTATAATGACCTATCACGTTTGCCAGTCCAGCCTCTACCTTAAAAACCGCAGCCTGTGTGAGGGAGTGATAGGTTGCGCTTAAACCGTACATTCTGGAATAGGGATTAGACTCATAATCAACCAGTTCATTACGGAAGTTTAAATGCGGTACGTAACCATAATCTGGGTTATAGCTGTTTGAAATATTAATTTTTGCCTTACTTCTCGGTTTTTTTTCTGAATCGTAATGGTTGATGTCGTAATCGTCGCGCAGCACTATAAATGCTCCATTTCTATCAGACAGTTTGTTGCTTTCAGAATTGTAATCATAGATTTTTACGTAATTCCCATTTACGATATCAAAGGAATCCTTGCCCTTTCCACCAGCAACGACAATTTTCATGTCGGTTTTATAATCTCCTTTAATAATAATGTTATCATCATCTCCTAGAGCATAAATCCATAAATCGCTAGTCTTGTCATCGTTAAAGGTCCTGTCAAAAAGAAGATCGGCAGGCTGGTCATCTTTCAACCGGTGTCCTGTTACTCGTACCTTTCCATCTGGCAATTTCTCGATGACTATCTGGTCGTCTTTATCCGTTCCTTTAAGGGTCTGGAATTTTAAAAAGTGATCGTAATAACGTGATACAATATCTACGAGATTCTCCTTGCGCGCCATAAAGTCTTGCTGTGTTTGCAGCCATAGTTCATCCTGCGCTTCTACAGGAATAGCTTTAAACGCCTTACTAACGACATCTACAGTAATTTGCTCCTGTAGATGAGAAATCTCCTTAAGCCAAGCGTCAAAATCTGTTCTTTGGATCAATGCTCTATCGAGTTCCATGGCGCTCTGGCTAAATTCCTTGATATGTTCAATAGTGGGTCCATAGTTGCCAAATTGCCTGCTGGGTCCCAAAAATTTGCGCAGCGATTCCAGTAACTCACCGTCAAATCTTGCAAATGCCTGATCTCGATCTCGCGGTATGGCGAGGAATTTATATTGATCTTTTGCAACTTCTACCTGTGCCCAGCGCCATTGATCTTCATGACGGTCCCAGTCGCCCAGTAACATGTCAAATATTCTGGCGCGTATGTAAAGCCGTTCATCGAGCTGGTATTTTTCATCTTCTCTCAATTTTTTAAATAGATCATCTGTACTTTCTACCTCTTGATTATCACTAAACATATGTGGATTATCAAACGAATCATCGGGTTTTTCCACAATCATATATAGGCGGTCACCGTGATTCTCATTGAAATCTCCCAGCGTTTTTTGCTTAGGTATATAATAAAGCTTGGGGTGGGTGTGGTTTAAACCTGCAGCTCCTGCGAGCAGGGGCACGGCAAAAGCTCCAAAGGGATGCGACGAGGTATAAAAATCACGAATCAACTCCTGTGGTATGGTACCGTCCAGGTATTTATTTGCATCCAGTTTATTGAAACCAGTACTTTTTAAGAACTGTACGGCATCTTTTTCCAGCGCTCTCATATTGTATTCCCGGTCTAGGCTATCCACCAGGCGTAATCCTTGAGTCTGGTTGCCGCCACCGGCCCGTTCCACCTTTAGACCACCGTAGAGCGTGTCGAGCATCGCAACTGGAGCATTGATCTCTATTCCATAAAGTTTGCGATAATGCTTCCCATACCGTTTTTCAAATTCTGGGGTGACCTCAGTTTCTTTCTTGGGGTAGATGCTTGATTTAATGTATGAATGGGTAACTGGGGCGAGCTGGTCGAGATTATAGGATTCCGCTTTCGCGAAAGCGGGACCCTCAAAGACTTTTTTGACCTCATTCCCCTCAATCTCGTAGAACAAGACCTGAGAACTTTTGTCTGCATAGGTTCTGAGCTCAGAAAAGCCATGTTTACCGCTGGCGAAAACGCCTTTTTTACCCAATGCAGCCCTGCCATCCCTATGTATGGTACCGCTTACGATCTGCTTTATATTACCATTATCGATATACTGTAGATTATTCTCGTGAGCACTTATCACAAACAACCTGTCCAGCCCACCACCAGCGATTGCTATTTGTTCCATTAAATCATTCATGAGTGGGTTGTAGCGGTCCTGGGTGGATAGTCCACCTAGGGAGCGCAAAAAACTCCACGACGCCCCCAGTAATGGTACATATCCATTCTCGATACTGGGGCGATAGAGAACGTTGTCACTTACAAAGCCTCCATAAAGGCCGTTTGAATACAACGGGTGGTGCATGGCGAGAATGACTGTTTTATGGCGTTGCTTGCGCATTTCATCGGCTAGGACGGTGATGAACTTCTCACGGGTTTTAATATCGCACTTTTCATTGAAGTCTGGCATTTTGTTCCAGTCTGCTATGTACCATTGAGAATCGACGATAATCAGGTGGACCGTTTCTGATATTTCCACATCCTCAATAGGGCAACCTTTTTCCGGTTGAAACGAGTCCTTGTCATCCAGCACTTCTTCCACCAGTTCCTCAATTTGTTTGAGTCCCTTTAATCCCTCACCGTTCCAGTCACTATTTCCAGGAAGCACATAAGTGGATCCCTTAATCTCCTTTAGAAGTTCTAGTTGAGAGGTTAGAACTTGAATTGTTCCAGAGTCCTTGTCCTTGCCCACCGTTTTGTCGGCTTTGACATTGTCACCCAGCAAGAGGGTAAAGTCATTCTTGCCAGCCTTGGTTTTAATGAAATTTACAGCAGTCTTGAAATTTTTCAACTCGTCAGACTCTTGTGCGTCAAGGTTTCCTAGCAGGTAAAACGACCGGTATTCCCCAGCTTTTCCCTGGTAGGGAATCGGTTCTCTAGATTTGGTTGTCATCGTGGCGCAGGAAACCGCTACGCCTATTGTAAGAGTGCACAGAATTAGGCGCGTGATGGATGAAATTTTCACTAATGAAGTAGGTTTTGAGTAAATGTATTAGAACGCCAAATTTCTCTATCATATCAAATTGCTAAATAGTGCCTATCTCACCTTATTCCTCTGGCAGTATGCAAGACATGGATTTGCTATGCTATCTTTAAACTATGAAAAAAATCATCTACACCAGTAAGGCACCTAATCCCATAGGTCCCTATAATCAGGCAGTACTCTATGAAAATGCTATTGAAAAAACACTCTATACGAGTGGACAGATCGCTATCGATCCCTCAACGGGAGAGTTACAAATAAACGATCTGGAACAGGAAACGCATCTAGTGATGCAACACCTGCAAAGCCTACTGTCTAACGTAGGGATGACATTTGAAATGGTGCTCAAGTGCAGTATATTCTTAAGCGACATGAGAAATTTTGAGGTAGTGAATAAGGTCTATGGGTCCTACTTTACTGATGCTACTGCACCAGCGAGAGAAACAGTTGAGGTAGCAAACTTGCCTAGATATGTCAATGTTGAAATATCTTTGATTGCAAAATCTAACGTGTGAGTAAACCCATAGCAGCATCAGAATTAATCATCAATGATGACGGTTCTATATATCATTTGAACTTGAGACCGGATCAGCTCGCTCCTACGGTTATCACGGTAGGCGATCCAGAGAGAGTGAGTAGTGTGAGCAGGCATTTTGAGGTTATAGAGCATAAGGTGGCACGCAGGGAGTTCCATACCCATACCGGCATACTCAAGGGTAAAAGAATCACCGTGATCTCTACTGGAATAGGAACTGATAACATTGATATTGTATTTAATGAGCTAGATGCGCTGGCAAACATTGACTTTGCTACTAGATCTATCAAGGACCAACATACAGCGCTTGATATTATAAGAATAGGAACCTCTGGCGCGGTACAGCTGGACATCCCGATTGATTCGTTCTTAATATCTACCCGGGGAATCGGTTTTGATAGTTTGTTGCACTGGTATGAACATGAGGATGTTGATGATTCCGCTTTTGCGAAAGCAATAAAACAACAACTAAAATTCCCTGATCATTTTTCAAATCCCTATATAGTTGAATGTGACGCCACTCTCGCAAAAAAATTCCAGACCGTAGATGTACTTAACGGCAATACCATTACTAACGTGGGGTTTTACGGACCACAGGGCAGGCGATTAAGGCTGGCTCCTGCAAGAACCGATCTCAACACTCTTATTGCAGACTTCAATTTTGAAAATCAAAAGATTACTAATCTCGAGATGGAAACAGCAGGAATTTATGCGATGGCACGACTACTGGGCCACCGCGCGGTATCGCTTAATGCAATCCTGGCAAATAGAGTGAGTGGTGAATTTTCCACCACTCCTGGCAAAACGGTAGATCATTTGATTGAATTTACACTAGCACAGCTTACCGCATAATGAAAAAAGCCCAGCGACGCTGGGCTTTTAAGGCTAATTCAAATGGTTTAACTACTGATTACTTAAGGGAAATCATTCTCTTAGGTTGTGGTAATGCTTCCTCCTTCTTGGGAAGAACGATGGAAAGTATCCCGTTCTTATAGTCTGCGTCAATTTGCTCTTGATTAACAGTTTCAGGAATATTGAAAGATCTTTTGAAACTTTCTTTCTTAAACTCCTTGCGAGTAAATTGTTCTGTAGTTTCCTCATCATTACTTTCAACTACAGAGGAGATGGTCAGGAGATCTTTATCAACCTCAATTTCTATCTCTTCCTTGTTAAAACCAGCCACGTTCATTTCTAGATGAAAACCAGTTTCTGATTCAGAAACGTTTACGGGAGCTACGCTTTTTCTATTGTTGTTGAGCCCATGGTTAAGAAGATCATTTTTGAACATGTCATCTAAAAGTGAGGGCATCCAGTTATTTGTTCTATGTGCTAAAGTCATAATTATAAAATTTATAGTTATGAACCTCTAGTCAAATCAAGTGCCAGCCAGTAAAACCGACATAATGTCTTGCAATCCCCAATCAATTATGACAAGATGTCAATTAATTACGTGCGCGACTATGTATTTCCATGAGTTGTCGCTCTGGTATCTCACCGTAGGGATGATCTTCCATTGCTTCAAGTAATTCATGAACAATGTCCACTCGATACCCATATTTTAGAGCTATTCTATATAGTAATTCCACTTCTTTCTCATGAATATGATTGTCTATAAACATGATGATCATAATGCGATGGAATTGCAAAATTCTTTTGTAAGTAGTTTTAGGAACTACTTTATCAATTTCTTGATAATTGTTGATTAAAAACCCAACTTCATCGGGTTCAATATTCATACTCTTTCCTACAGCATAAATAAATTCTGATTCTTCCTTTTTTAGAGGATAGTCAATAGATGCCATTTGAATTAAATCAGTTAGCAAACTCTTTTTTTGGGTAATCGTATAGGTAGCCATGGCGGTTGTTGGACTGTTGGTACCTAAAGTTAAGAATTCTTTATTTCAAAAAAATTATCTTGAAGTAAAAACGACTAAGTAATCTTTTAAATAGTTAAACACTCATTTTTGCAAAAATTTGTTAAATTAATTTAACACCTTTAAAAACAAATTAACACTTTTGAGAATTTACTGCTACATTGGCCAGCCTAATTATGTTTTTTAATGAAAACGTTTAAATTCAGTCGACTATTATATTTTCTACTTTCGTTGTATAACCGTCAAGGGTTGAATAATAGAAATTTTGGCTTTGGACTTCTTACAGATTACGTGTACTAGAAATAATTAAACACTAGCATATGACTAGAACATTGAATAAACTTTTTTTGTAGGAAATATTTTGTTGTGGAATACTGAGTAAACTACTGGATGCAGTACAGCATTATTAATAATGAAATAGCAGTATTGCTATCTACAATGGTTAAATTCAACTTTAGGTAGTCATTCTAGATCAATCAATTTTCGAGTCAGGTAATCTTGATTTGTCGTGTTGTTCAATAATTTACGCCTGCTTACTTCAACAGCTTCCCTAAGTATAGGATCGTTCTTTAGATAATGATACAGTTCTTTGTAGGTATAGGTGTAAAGTTCCTCATTTGTTATCCGATCAAAATATATATGGTTGTTCTTATCTAACTGGTAACAATTGTGAAGGTTCTGATTAAATCTTTTTTGCAGTAACTGGGTAATGTAATCCAGCGCCCCCAGACTAGTCCCAGGGTCGTTTATAGCTGGTGAACACCCTTTTACCGCCACCTCTACCAGATGCTTGATACTTACCTCAAATACATTTGAGCAAACGGTATGATCAATTACAAAATGACTAAAAATTTTATCTACCTGATCATCGCTTAGTTCTTTGGAGGATTGAAAAATTAATTCATCCTCTTGAATAAAAGAGCCTACAGGTCTGCATATGTAAATGTCACAGCCTATGGCATTGAGATCTTTGCTCAAAGCTTGATAATCAAAATGGTGCAGGTATCCACAGGACCCTGGATTAGTTATCGCGTGGTCTAGCGCTGGGTGATCGTTGTTGCTGAAGCACTTACTGGGAAATTGATCCTTCTTTAGATCTTCCAACGCCTTAACGTACACTTCTTTTAAAATATAATTGATATGTATACTTTGTGAGACACTATGGATAAAGTAAATAAACAAAAGCACACAAAAGATGGCAAAAATAATTCCTAGGCCGGCAGCAATATCTGGGAAATAATCATCTTTTACATTGTTCAAATTGAGGCTCATCACCATGGCAAAAATGATAGTACCGCTTGTAAAGCCCAGTATAAGCTGGTGATGCCGCTCTGCAAGAATTAACGGGATTAATCTAGGACTATAGTTATTAATGTTCCTATTTAAGACATTCATAACCATTGTGTAACTGAAAATGGTAAGGGTAAATATCCCGCCGATTAGAAAGCTAAAAATGTTTTGCGCATCAGTAGCATCTTTTACCACCAGAAATCTCGTGACCGCATAGCTCTCGTAATCAACGGGTATCCATGAGAGCGCAATGGCAAGTAGTATAAAAGAAAGCGCTATTACCACCGGCAATAGCGCTATACTTTTATAAAGTCTCTTAAGAAACTTGAGCATCAATTACTTGGTTTCTATACTCGTTTGTGGAGCGATTCCCAGTAACTGTTGTGCTGGTAAATATCCACTAGCCGCACTTTGTTTGATGGCGATGTAAGTAATGATCAACCCATAAACTGCCTTGGAACTTATGTCTGCAATGGTAAACAGTAACTGGCGCAACACAACTCCATCTGCACTATTCATAAACCATGGGACTAGATACGCGATGGGATACAATGTCCAGGCAAACATCATTAACCAGAACACTTTTGTAATGGTACTGCTGGTGCCGCCCAGCATTACCTTCTTTTGGGTAAAAATTTTGGTCCCCACGATCCAGTTCATGGCAACGAAGAACGCCGTACTTATGGCACCCCATAATAATAGGGAGTCCATACTTTCTACCTCGTATAGCTGGCCTACATAACCAGTAATAATCATTCCCCAGGCAAAAAATATGAGCGCAGCAGCGGTAGTAAACAATGATTTTCCTTTTAGGTTTAGCACTATAAGTAGCTGGGTAAGTAAGCATGGTATGGTAACCATCCAGTTGACATAGCGATACCCATTGCTGAATGTGTAATCTGTGGGCTCGTACACCTCGCCATTAAATACAAAAGAGTCTGTCCACATCGCCGCCTGACTGAATAAAATCAAACCAGCGCTTACCATCACGATACAGGATAAGGCCGTAGCGACACGATACTTAGGAGCGACAAATCCCGAGATTAGGATAAAGAAGATCAACGCGGCTAGGTGAGCGCCCACTCCCATGGTGAGTAGGTGGTCAATAGCTTCAAACTGACCGATGGAATAGTCAAAAAGACTTTCGATGTTTTTCATAGTGTTAGTTTTACACCTACAAATTAATCTGCTTTTGTCCTACAAAACTCTTAAAAAATGCATATTGTTGTAGCTTTACTGGACAGCGCTAAACAAATTCCATTGCTTATCTCCTATATTTCAAGACTCAGAGGATACTAAATTCATATACTACATGGTAGTTTTTACCAGGCTCAAATCTTTTTATAGATCCATAACTAACAGCATTGCGTTTTATCCCATGCTGTATGCTTTTGCTGCCATTGTTGCGGGAATGTCCATGAACCTTCTGGAGGATAGCACCGTTACCGACTGGATTAGGAAACAGGCTCCACAACTGCTGGTCAATGATGTGGAAACCGCACGTGGATTAGTTACCACTCTGGTGGCAGGTGCCATCAGTATGCTGGTATTCTCCTTTTCAATGGTTATGCTACTACTCAGTCAGGCGGCTTCTAATTATTCACCCAGGGTGTTGCCTAGCCTGGTCTCAGAACGCCGGCATCAACGGGTGCTGGGAATATTTCTCGCCACCATTTTATACAACGCCATCATCATGATCTCGATAGATCCCAATGGCAAGGATTATCAACTTCCAGGATTTTCAGTACTCATGGGTACCCTTCTGTCTATCATATCTCTGGGTATGTTTGTCTATTTTATCCACAGCATCTCTTCAAGTATCCAGATCAATAATATAATGGATAATATTCATACGCTTTCGCGAAAGCGTATTCAATACCTAACTGAAATACAAGTATCAGACTATGAGCTACCCGATAGCTCAAAGTGGGATACCTATAGTGTTGAACATAGCGGTACTCTTCAAAACATAAGTCACAATGCGCTTAAGGAGTACGCTCTTGAAAACGACCTGAAGTTTGATATCTTGATTCCCAAAGGCAAGCACGTACTGGCAAGTACTGATCTATACCGCTGTAGTGGGCGACTGGACAAGGACGCCCAGGCAACCGTGCTCAAAAATTTTAAATTCATTGAATCAGAACTGGTAGGGGATAACTACCTACTGGGATTCAAGCAACTTACAGAGATAGGAATAAAGGCCATGTCCCCAGGAGTAAACGATCCCGGAACTGCCATCGATAGCATTCACTTTTTGACTGATTTGTTTGCGATGCGCATGATGAAGCATGATGGGGAAGTGATCGTGGATGACAATCACAATGTCATCATCAATTCAAGGGCGATCACTTTTCAAGAATTGATTTACACGGTTCTGGCATCATACCGCAACTATAGTAAACAGGACTTTACGGTAATGTTTACCCTATTGGAAATGACTAACAATTTAATGGAAGCTCAATCAGTCAATCAGGGCTATTACGACAGTATCCTACAGCAATCAGAGCTATTGATTGAAGATGCTCGAAAACACATTGATAATTCCCACGACCTACAACTACTTGAAGATCTTCATGAAAAATAATTGGTATCTGTTTTTTTGCTTGGTGTGTTTTAGCGGTATGGCACAAGAGTTAGTCATCGATTCCCTACTATATAACGGCACCTACCGCAAGATAAGAACCCTACTGCCCAGCGATTATAAAAGTGAGGCAAGGGGTTTGTTATTTATGACTGATGCACAAAATCTCTTTGATCCCGTTACCAGTTACGCTGGTGAATGGGAAGTGGATGAGTCAATTGCAAGACTACCTAATCAGGTACAACCCATTGTTATAAGTATTGATCATGGCAACAGTACTAGGCTGGAAGAATTGACGCCTTATCCCCATAAAAAATATGGCGGTGGCAAGGCAGTTCAGTTTTTGGAATTTTTGCTCGACGAGGTCAGTCCGTTAATACGTGCTAAATATGACTTGCCTCAACCCCGGTCGGTAGCAATTGCAGGTAGTTCCCTGGGTGGTTTATTTGCTCATTACGCCGCAATTACCCATCCTGAGTATTTTGATACGGCTGGAATTTTTTCACCTTCATTCTGGTACAGCGATCTCGCGCTGGATCTTACTAAAACGACAACAATTGCTGCGAGTCAACGGTACTGGTTAAGCGCAGGCGATGCAGAATCTGATACGATGGTGGCAGATATGGAAAAGGTCTATGAGTTGTTACACCAGCAGCAACCCAACAATGTGTCCATGCAAGTAGTAAATGGAGCAGAGCATAATGAACGGCAGTGGCGTTCCAGCTTTCCTGAATTTTTGAGCTATTGGTTGGAACTGGAGAAATAATCTATTGATGAATTTAAGGTACTGATTGTTCTTTATACTCTGGCAGGTTCGGGATAATTACGCTTTCGCGAAAGCGTAACCCAACACTAGACTAAAACCTGCAAATAGAGCCTATTTTAAGAAAAAGGCAGCTCTTTACATGAACTGCCTTATCAACTGGCTAACTAAATAAACTAACTACTGGATGCGGATTCCAAAACTCACGTACTGCGCATCGACAGAACCAGATTTAAATACCGGACTGAGACTAGCCCTGCCGAACAGTACAAAATTGTCATAGCCCACATAGGCATCCACCCCATAGGTAAGAAGATTTGTATCAAAGGCATTGACTAGCGTCTGTTTAATATCCCGCCCCGCAGCATCGTATTTTAACTTTAACCTGGTACTGAGATTGATTCCCACATAGGCACCTATACCGCCCTTGAACTTTTGGTATTGCTCATATCTTACGCGACCATCTTCATACTCCCGTTTGTTTACCCCACCAAATTCTAACTGAAAGGGAAGTACCAATTGGTCTTGTCTGAATTTGCGTTTGTCTGACCTCCCAAAGACTCCTATCTGCGTTTCACTAGTATTAGGTGTGAAGATGCGGTCGCCGTTCAATTCTGATCCATGCGACTGGTATAAAATACCGTAGTTGACGCGCCACTTATAATTGGGAGAAATAGCGGTTTGCCATAGATAACCGATACCAAAATATTCATTATTCCGGTAACTAAAGTCATCAATATCCAGTTGATCGCCCACCATAAAATTGTAACCAGAACCAAAGGTGAGAGAAGAAGTAGTGCGTATCTCTTTTTTATACTTTCTCTTTGAATTCTCAAAAGTGAGCTCCAGACCTTTTTCTACGTCAAACTTGAACGACCCCTCGCGCGTATAGGAATCACGTACCTTCCAGAAAGCAATCTTTCCATCCGTCATCTTGCGGTGGGCATCTATGCGTTGTGCCACGGCTGCAGCTGCCGTTAATTTTGATTCCTCTAATTCTTTGCTCAGTTCTGGGATACGATCAGTACAATCCTCGCATTCCATTGCTTCTTTATAGGCCTTTTCCATAGACCTGATTTGTCTCTTAAGTTGTAACTTTTGTTTCTGAACGTACAAATTGTGTTCTTGTTCCAGCTCCTTGATTTTTGCTGCCTTGTACTCCTTACTTTTCTCGTAAGCCATAGGTGAACCATTGACATATCTTACAACCTTACCATCTACGGTATCGGTTTTTGTCTCATATTTCCATTCCTGTGCAAAAATGAATTGAGCGGTCAAGAGAAATATTATAGTGATGACTCCAGTACAAAGTGAATGATTTTTCATAATATTTAATTGTTGAGCATAGGAATGGCTGTCCAGCCTACGCAGATTAATGATTTAGATAATGTATGTTAGGTATTAGTTTCTTTTAATGCCGATTAAAGCATAGGCGTCAGTCTTGATTTGAAGAATACCACCTTTAAGTGATTTGTTGATGCGATGCCTGCGGTCGTATTCCAGATCCCATTCTGCCTCACGCAATAATTGTAGTGGGCGAGTATTTTCGGTTACGTGAATGGAATTTTTAGTCTGGATTTCATTAAGCGCTTTTATCAAAAGTGCTTCAATCTCTTTATCAGTTGTAGATTTAAATTTTGGAACGGTCTGTATCTCGTTTCCTGAATCTGCGATAGTTACTTGGGTATTATGGCCTTGGGGCTTCATCTGGTTCACCTCAATTGAGTCGATTGAAATAACCTTAAGAAGTGGATCGACCTTTGATCGTTGATTTCCAGGTTTATTACTTGCCACGAGGTCCGTTGTATTGTTTACTGGAGTGGCTTTAACAACTACCAAAGGTTTAGAGTTTGCCATAGTAGCTACAGGTTCTTCATGATCAGGCTTGATATTTTTCTCCATTTCTACTGCAACAGCATCACTAGCTTGTGGCTGGTAGGGAGTTTGTGTGAGTTCATTTAGCTGGCCGTCATGATCTTCCCTAATAGATTCAGGCGCCTCATAAACCAGTTCACTTTCAGGATTTTCAGTAGTTTGTAGAACGAAAGTCATTACAAAAAGTACTGCTACGGCAGCCGCGACTGCACCCAACCAGACAAAGGCTTTGGGCTGCTGCTTATCATCTGCAGCATCCAGTTTTGAGGATAGCTTATCCCAGGCATCACTACTGGGATCAATCTTACGTTTATCAAATAAATTCTTCATGTCTTAAGCTTCTTGCACTTTGTTGTTATGTATGGCGATTCTCTCCCTCAACATAATTTTTGCTTTCCTGTACTGGGACTTACTGGTATTCTCGCTTATATCCAGCATTGCTGCAATCTCTCTATGCTTGTATTCCTCTACCGCGTACATCATAAAGATACTTTTATAACCATCTGGGAGCTCGTCGATGCAGGTTTGTAACACATCCATGCCTATAGAGCTGCATTCCTCTTCAAGCAAATCAACCGCGGTATGATCCTCGAGTTCCTGACTGTACTTGAATGGATTTTTTTTTCTCAGGTAGTCGATACATTCCCTAACCATAATCTTGCGCAGCCACCCTTCAAAACTACCGGCGTGATTAAAGCCGTCTAAATTTTTGAAAGCCTTAAAAAACCCATTGAGCATTAGTTCCTCGGCACTTTCTACTGGTGATACATATTGCCTACATACACTTAACATTCTGGGAGAATGTTTTTCAAAAAGATGCTTCTGCGCCTTGCGATCGTTTTTCGCCGCTTTTTGAATCAGCTTCTTTTCGTTAGTATATAGTTGGATCACTCGCACAAGTTAGTCTCTTTCTATTTACATAGACGTGACTTGTTTTAAATGGTTGCCTAGAGAAATTAATTTTTTAAATATAGGTACTCATCTCCTGCTGTAGTCGCTGTGCTTCTTTCCTTGCTGCTTGAGCAAAGTTCCTGCCGCTTGACGCGTAAAGAATACCACGAGAGGAATTGACCAGTAATCCTACCCTGTCATTCATCCCGTATTTTACTACCTCTTGTAGACTACCACCCTGCGCACCCACGCCTGGCACTAGCAGAAAAGCATCGGGAACAATTTTCCTGATCGTTTCAAAACTTTCTGCTTTGGTCGCTCCCACCACATACATGAGCCTATCACTATTGCTGTAGGATTGCGTAGTTTTCAGAACCTGCTCATAGAGTTTACTGCCCTTGACCTCTTGGGTCTGGAAGTCACCAGCACCATCATTTGAAGTGAGCGCGAGCAGTATGGCAAATTTGTCATCAAATTTTAGAAAAGGCTCAATGGAATCTTTACCCATGTAGGGGGCAATGGTCACACTATCAAAATTCATCTCTTTAAAAAATGCTTTGGCGTACCGGGTAGAGGTGTTGCCTATGTCCCCGCGTTTAGCATCTGCGATGGTGAAGTGATCTGGATAATTTGTGTTTAAGTATTCCATAATCCTTTCCAGCGATTGCCAGCCCTTACTCCCGTACGCCTCAAAAAATGCCGTATTAGGTTTATAGGCCACACACAAATCGTGAGTAGCGTCGATGATTGTTCTAGCGAAAGCGAACAAAGGATCCTTCTCTTGCAATATAAAGGGCGGCACTTTTTCAAGATCAATATCCAACCCCACGCAAAGAAAGGATTGTTTCTCTTTGATTTGTGCGGTGATCTGTGATATTGTCATGGCCTAATCTTAAATATGTGGTATCCTAGGTAGTAGATGGTATTAAATAGTAAGGAGTAACTTTTGAACCTCGATTCACGATCCGATACTTTTTCAACAGTTATAAATGTGCTCCAACAATGTTCTAAATCCTTAGTGAGCTTACGAATATTTTTAATGATTATTGTTTACCATTAAAATTACCACTCCTATCGTCGCTGGGTTTAGATACCTTCCTCTGTCATTTTCATTTTCTCGGTATTATCGACTAACTGCAATTCATCGATGATGCGCTGTATGTCGCCATTAATGATATTGTCTAGATCATAAAGCGTTAAATTGATGCGGTGATCTGTTACACGCCCTTGTGGGTAGTTATAGGTCCTGATCTTTGCACTACGGTCGCCAGAGCTTACCATGCTTTTACGCTTTGCAGAGTCTGCTTCCATCTTTTTGGCGAGTTCAATTTCATAAAGCCTGGAGCGCAAGACTTTTAAGGCTTTCTCGAGGTTCTTATGTGAAGACTTTTGATCCTGGCAACTTACAATCATTCCCGTGGGCTCATGGTGCAGTTTTATGGCAGAGTAGGTGGTGTTAACGGATTGCCCACCGGGCCCGGTAGAGGTGGTACGCTCAATGCGCACCTCAGTCATGTCCAGCTCTACGTCAAATTCCTCGGCCTCCGGCAGCACCATGACCGTTGCGGCGCTAGTATGTACGCGACCCTGGGTTTCAGTCTGTGGGACACGCTGTACGCGATGCACCCCAGCCTCAAACTTGAGGGTTCCATAAACATCCTCTCCATTTACCTCTAGAATGATCTCTTTGTATCCACCAGAGGTACCGTCGCTGGTATCCATGACACTCATGCTCCACCCTTTTGAAGAACAATACTTCTCGTACATCCTGAACAAATCTCCCGCAAAAATACTAGCCTCGTCACCCCCCGCACCGGCACGTATTTCCATCACGGCATTTTTTGCATCCTCTGGATCTTTGGGGATCAACATCATGCGTATTTCTTCTTCAAGGGCGGGAATACCCTCTTTTGCCTCGTCATATTGCATTTGCGCCATCTCTACCATATCGGCATCGCTGCCGTCTTTGATGATCTCTTGTGCCTCTTCTAGATTTGCGGTAAGAAGCATATACTCTTCCCGCTTGTCCATCAGATTCTTGAGGTCTTTGTATTCCTTGGTAAGTTGCACGTATCGCTTCTGGTCTGCGATGATATCCGGCTGGATGATCAAGTCGTTGACCTCGTCAAAACGATTTTTAACAATATTGAGTTTATCTATCATGGGGGCGCTTGCAAGACTTGCGAATTTACGTAATTTAACCCCAATTCCACCGCAGAATGGTGCTGGGTGATACGCTGTTTCAATAGTAGTTTTAGAGAATTATGAAGTTTAAATTAGGCATGGGAGGCGGTTGCCACTGGTGTACTGAAGCCGTATTCCAGTCTCGCAAGGAGGTTCATGCGGTAGACCAGGGTTACATAGCCAGCAGTAAACCCTACGACTCGTACAGCGAGGCGGTAATCATCTATTTTAATAGTATAGATGATCTAGAACTTCTCGTAAGAGTTCACTTGAAAACGCATGCCTCTACTAAAGCCCACAGCAGGCGAGACACCTATCGCAGTGCTATTTATTACGTTGATCTAGATATGAAAGCTAGAATTGAGGCAGCTATTTATTCCATCGCTCAAGAAGATTCAAATGCCTGTAGCCTTCCTACAGCTTCTCATACCAGTCCATATGTGACAAGGATTCTACCTTTTGTATCCTTCAAACCCTCTCGCGAGTCCATTCAGAATTACTATGCCACGCGTCCCGGCGCGCCATTCTGCCAGCGATACATAAAGCCAAAGTTGAAAATTGCAGCCAAAATAAAATAGGGTCTAGTCCGTCAAATCGGCCTTCAGGATTTCTAGGGATTGTTCGTTACTCATGACCTTTTAGTTTTACCCAGTAGATTGGTTTATTCCGCTTTCGCGAAAGCGGAACATTTCCCTCACCTCTCTATACAGTAGCTAGACTTCTCGTCACAGAGCAGCCAGAAAGTTTACTGATCAAATACACGTTTCTCCAACCAGCGCTTCATATCCGCAAAGTTTGCTGGAGAGACCCCATGACCGATGGGATAGTCGTGAAACTTATTTTTGAGTCCCAACCCATCCAAAAATAACGGAGCTTTACTAGCCCAGGTGTAGGGTACGACCTGGTCCATCGTCCCGTGTGATATGAAGTATTCTGGTAGGGCAGCCGCGGTTTGCAATCGCTCTTCCAGTCGTTCTTTATCGCGTATGAGTTCTTCATTAAGGTAGCCACTCATCGCAACGATATTCTTCAACAATTCTGGCCGGGATAAACTCAAGCCATACGATAAAATGGCTCCCTGAGAAAAGCCCAGAATGTTCCTATTGTCTTTATTGATTGAGTATTTTAACTGTAATTCCTGTAAGAAGCCTTCTAGGGTAGCCATACTTTGCAGAGCCTGGCCCGTATCTGAAAATTTACCACCCGTTGCGTCAAAATTTATGGCATACCATGCCGCTCCATAGGGTTGCATATCGTAAGGTGCCCTTGCAGAAATTATCAAAAAGCGCTCGTCCATCTGGGGCGCAAATGCAAACAAGTCATCTTCATTACTACCGTATCCATGTAACAGTAGCAACAACGGTGCATTATCTATAGAGGAAGGTCTTATCCGGTAACGAAGAGACAAGGATTGATCAGTCATTTATTTGATGAATTTGAACCATTGCTGGAACTGCCTACCTATTAAAGGTAGTTCGGTTTTTTTGTTTAAGCTAGCTGCGGTCATTCCTATTAAAGAAATGAGAACCATAAGACCTATTAACAGCAGTGCCAGCCACTGATTAGGAATGGTAGATTCAAAGACGCTTACCGCTACTGCCAGCACACCTATGCCAAACATTTGCCGTAAATGGAATGTTGAGAATTCTGACCCTATTTCACGGTTTCTTATCAATATTGCTCCAAAGGCTGCAACAAAGAACAAGAGGTGGATAAAAAGCAGAAGGGAGCTTAGATAAGCCAGTATTGCCAGCGTCTTAGCTTTGGGGCCGCTATTCATTCAAAACACATTTATTGTTGTTGATGATACCCACTACCGTTCCTTTACTTCCAGCACCCACTAACGCTGCGTTTCTAGAGGTCGAGGTGTACATGGATTGCTCTACAACGCCGGCTGGTGAACTGGTAAACAAGGTTAGGTTTGCCGTAGTCCCTACTGCGATGCTAGGTTGATCAATATTAAATTTATCATACGCACCAGTTAATAATCTTACGCAGTCTTTTATGTCGAGAACGGCGTGCAGTGCGGCAAAGCAAGTTTCCAGACCTACAGATCCATAATCTGCATGGTCAAACTCGACAGCTTTGAGCTCAATATTCAAGGCAATGTGATCGCTGGTAATCATGTCGCCAGCTCCATTTTTTACAAGCTGAAGGAGTGACTCTTTTTGTTCATGAGAACGTATGGGCGGTTGTAATTTAAAGTTAGTATCGTATTCCAGTAATGCAGTAGAGTCTAGAATAAGATGATTGACAGAAATACTGGAACTAACGTTGAGGTCACGATCCCTAGCTTTCTCAATTAAGTCAAGTGCGGCTGCCGTAGATATGGTGGGAAAATGTAACCGTCCACCTGTGTATTCCAATACCGTTAAATCGCGGGCAACTCGGGCGACCTCTGCCATGATTGGTTTGGATTTCAAACCGGTATGGATGGTGGTGGCATCTTCATTGATCATCCCGTTGCCGGCTAGATCTTTATCTTCTGGAAAAGACTGGATGGTAGTATTGAATGAACTGGAATATTGCAGGGCAATTTTCAATAGGTTGGGATCTTTTAGTCCAGTCTTGAAATCGTAAAATGAGGTTGCGCCAGCTTGATGCATATCATGCAACTCGGCCAGGTGCTTACCTTCTTGATTATTGGTTAGGGACCCTATAGGATGGAGATTTACGCCATGAGATCCTTTTATGCCCAGCAGACTTTTTATACCTGTCGCATTCTCTGGATTGGGTTCATTGTTGGGTACCAGCATCACGGCGGTAAAACCACCAACTGCTGCGGCGTCCAATCCATTTTTAATCGTTTGCCTTTCTTCAAAACCTGGCTCGCCAAAGCTCACGCCGCTATCAATCCAGCCTATGGAAACGTGTAAACCTTCAACCTCTATAACTTGAGTCTCATAGCCAGTTTGAGGAATGGTATCTGCAATTTGAGAGATGATACCATTCTCAACTAGCAGATCTACCTTCTTGTCGTTAAAACTGGAAGAATTGCATACTACGATAGCTTGCTTTATGAGAATCATTTTACAAATTTAAGTATGAGTATTTCGCAAATTAGGAACAACAGGGCGCCTATAACAAAATACTTCCACAGACTTAAGATACTCGAGGCTTTGTTAAGGTCATTAATCACCTCCTGTATTGAAGAATATAGGTTTTTACTTTGATTAGCAAGAATAGCGTAATCAAGATCGCTTTCAGTTCTTGTCGTATTAAATGCAATGGTGCCTATTTGTTTTTGGTCTTGAAGTAGGTCGTAGTTTCCAGCCTTTTCCAGATCATTTCCTGCCTGTACCAGCACATAGTTTTTATAAGACTGCTGTCTGGGAATAAAAATCTCACCATCCCTGCTTATTTTAATCACCTGATCGTCCAGCAAAGAAACGGGAACGGCGACCTCCTCATTACTACCGACTACTTGATAAAGGCCAGAAAGAGGCAGGCTGTTGATCGCAATGTTATAAAAAATGGGTACTATGAGTGGTGAGTTCTTGAAATTCGTATTGGCAGCATTTAGGGCAGCGGTAAAATAGTAATCGCCGTCCAGCTCGTACAAAAAGCTGCGACCGTCTTCATAGTTAAGAACGCTACCGCTGGGAGAAGTGTTCCACAAGGTGCTTTTAACATTGGGATATTGGAATGAGGTGACTCTTTTATTAAATACACCTTTTAATAAAGGGTGTTCAAAATTAATGTCAGTAATTTTCTTCTCGTTAGTTTTACTCTGAATGCTGGCTACATTGATTAAAGTATTCAAACCTTGCGACCCAGCTGTGGGTATAATTACAAGCGTTCCTCCGTTTTTCTTAAAATTTTGCAGCTCCTTGACTAGAGAACCACTATAATTGACGACCTCATTAAGTATGATTAGGTTTTGTTCTTTAATTAGGTTGTAATTAAGTTCTGTTGCTCTAGCCTGTTGATAGTCAAATGCGGGGTCGTCATAGATGCGTTCTAAAAAACCTGACTCACTATTATTGATACTTAAGATCTTGATTTTTCTAGCAGCATTTGAGCTGATGAATAATTCATTATCATACTGTAATCCCTGGTCTTCGATAAAAATTTTACCATTCAAATTTGTGGTCGCCGGTACTTGAAACTGGGCGCTACCCTTATTGTCGATTAGGCTGGTAGATGTTTTGGCGATAAGTAGATTATCGTTTTCTAGGCTTACCGTAACTTGATCTGGGGTGGAGTAATTAGAGCTTAAAAGAACCTCGATCGTAAGGTCGCTACTAGACCTGCTGCTCATATAGATACTATCGATACTTACGTTCTTTACGACCTGCGGCGACAGTTGCACCAGACTGGTTTGCTCCAGGTTAGTAGAATCAGAAAGTTTGGTGTTTTGAAAGTCAGAAATGACTACCAGTTCTTTGACCGCATTATCATCCCTCGATAAAGAACCGGACGTAAGCAACACCCGATCCAGATCAAACGGGACATGGCTATAATCTGACTGTAACAATTCGTTTGAAAATTCTGATTTAGTGGCCTGTTTATAAATTCTATCATTAGTAAACAGGGTGATTTTTTTATCATTGGGCAGGGCTTGTAACAGCTGCGTTACCGCACTCTGGTAAAGTGGCCCGTTAGACCCCTGGGCCTGCATACTATAGCTATTATCCAGATATATCGCCGTTTGTTTTCCCTGCGTTGCCGTATCACTACCTGGAATGTAGGGTTGTGCAAATGCCAGCACTATACATGTAATTGCCAGCATTCTTGCTATAAGCGTAAGCCATTTTTTGAGCTGTCGGCTTTTTCTGGTCTGTATGGCTAGAGGCTTGAGAAAGGCAACATTTGTAAAGTCAACCCTAGAAAATTTTCTAAGCTGGAACAAATGAACCAGAATAGGTATCACTAAAAAAAACAGACCGTAGAGAACGGCGGGGTGTTTAAAAACCATCTAGTTTAATGTCACCTTCAAAGATAATACGTTAAGTAGGATCGCTACCTAAAAATCGTTGAACGCCCCTAGTCCGAATAATGCAAAATCAAACTTGACAGGATCTGTGGGGTCCAGTTTGCGCAGCACGGCGTCAAGTTCTGCCACGGCGCGGGCGTCGTTCTGTTTGCGCTTTAAAATCTTAAGTTTTCTAGCGATATTTCCTGTATGGACATCGAGTGGCAGGGATAACAAACTGGCGTCCAACTGCCTCCAGATACCAAAATCCACACCAGCGTTGTCTTTTCTTACCATCCATCGCAAGAACATATTAATCCTCTTTGCGCTACTGTTTTTAAGTGGATCGCTTACGTGTTTCTGCGACCTGGATTCGTGATTGACTGTAAAAAACTCTTGTTTGAATAATGATATGGCTACTTGCAATGGGCTTTTTGGTAGGTACGCTTTCGCGAAAGCGGAATTCTCATACGCACCCTCCACTTTTTCCAGCATCTGGACAAAGCAATTTTCCATCGTTCCATGGGTCACAAGTATTTTTTGTAAAGCGCGAATAAAGGTTTTTAGATCACCTCTATTGAAGGTTCTGTGTACAAAACCATCAAATCGGTCCAGGTCTTTGAGTTGGTGGTTCTTGATAAATTCTGCTGGACTATGGTCCATCAAATCCATAAGTTTGTTACCGTTGTTGATAATGCTCTTGCGGTTTCCCCAGGCAATGGTCGCTATCAAGAACGCGGCAATTTCTATATCTGCCGGGTCATTAAACTGGTGGGGAATCTGTATGGGATCCGTGGCAATGAAATCGGTATGGTTGTAAAGCAATACTTTCTCGTTGAGAAAATCTTTAAGTTCTGAGCGTTTCACCTAATCGATTATTTACTTTTAAGATGATCCTCAATATCACTTATATGGTATTGTAGCGCCTGTGCAGAAATCTGGATCTCCTTGATTAGTAAACCTAGGGATATGATCAATAACAATAGGGCAACTCCAAAGGTATAAGCCGCGATAAGCTTAAATTCTACGTAAATCAAAAACATCGTGAGTACGCACAGCAACAAACTAGAAATACCAAAAATTTGCATATACCGCGTCAGGTTGAGCCTGGTTTTCAAATTTTTTATTTGACGCAATA
Organism: Nonlabens sp.; assembly: GCA_049647945.1. Classification (GTDB taxonomy): domain Bacteria; phylum Bacteroidota; class Bacteroidia; order Flavobacteriales; family Flavobacteriaceae; genus Nonlabens. Next base: position 91,527 of record JBARYP010000065.1, read on the forward strand.
ACAGGTCCTCATGAGTTTCTTTATATACGGCATGTAGATTCCGGATCACGGCGGCATAGGCTAGGAACCTATTAGTATAGGCGAGCATTATCAATGATATAGCCGAGAAAAGTAAGGCTGGAGTGGTGAGGGTGAGGGCGTCCATCTTAACTATCGACAATAAGGCCGTCCTTCATCACCAGTTTTCTATCGGCAAGATTTGCAAGCTCATCATTGTGGGTGACCAGTACAAAGGTCTGGTGCATTTCCTGCCGTAATTGCAGGATCAGGCTATGTAGATCATCTGCAGTATTGCTGTCCAGATTACCGGTAGGCTCATCTGCATAGATGACCTTGGGATTATTTATCAATGATCTAGCAACCGCCACACGTTGCTGTTCCCCACCGGATAGGGTATTGGGCTTATGCTCAAAGCGGTGGGATAATTTCAGGTAATCTAGCAGTTCCTTGGCTCGTTTTTCTGCTTTTGCCTTGCTGGTACCATTGATGTAAGCAGGAATACAAACATTTTCCAGCGCTGTAAATTCAGGTAACAATTGGTGAAATTGAAAAATAAAACCTAGAGACTGGTTGCGGAATCTGCTCAGCTGCTTTGACTTTAATTTACTGACATCAGTACCATCGATTATCAGACTCGTATCGCTGCGCTTGTCCGGTAATTCCAGCGTACCCAGTATGTGCAAAAGCGTTGTCTTACCAGCACCAGAACTACCCACCACGCTTACGATCTCTCCCTCATTGATGTTAAGGTCTACGCCCTTGAGCACCTGTAGCTCATCAAATGACTTGTAGATATTTTTTGCTGTAATCATGGCTTGAAGTTAGTGACAGGCAATGGTTTTATCGATCAATAGTTCTAAAAGGTACAAATTAACTGCCGAACCAGCTACGAGCAGAATTCACGTCCAGAAAATAACTGATGCGTAATGAAATATTATGACGTATAGGTTGATCAAAGAGATTCTCAAGACTTTCAGTAAAGGCTATGGAACCATTATTATCAGTATTTGAGATGTTGTTGCGGTACAACACGGTCGCAAAACTTCCTGGGGCAAAGCGCCACCGGTAGGATAGATCTAGATTCCATACATTGAAGTTTACGTCAGGATTGAAATCTTCTGGCAATTCATAAGTTCCTGGCAATGTCGTTCCATCTAGCTGTAAATTTTCAAAATCCCGACTGAATACCGCGCTGGACCAGAAATTCCTGAAGGAAAGTGTCAATGCTTGTCGATTATCAAAATTATAGGTGCCAGAAATGGTGTTCTCAAACCGCTCAGTATCTCTTAGGCTTAAAATGGATGTATTATTATCCACGGTTACAAAACTGAGACGTTTCAGGTTTGTTGACCAGGTTGCCCTGTAAATAAGTAGAAACTTATCAGAAAATCGATAGCGAGGCGCAATGCGTACATCATAAGCACGCTCATCATCGTTAATCCTGCTGAATCTCCCTGCGCGTACATCTATCGCAAACTTCTTGCGATAGTCTGAAGAAATGAATCCGCCAGTAAAATACGACGGTGCATATCTTACCATCTGGCCGTCAATACGTGACTCAAACTGATCCATTGCCCTAGAATCCAGGTTGAAATCTGCGCCGAAGGAGAATCTTTCTCTCGTGACAAAAAATGGATTGATATTAATTCCCGAGTTCAGGTGAACATCTGGGCTGGCCTGCCTACGGTGCCGAAGGTTCAATGCAACGCTAAACCGATTAAAAATCCCGACCGGTGTAAATTGAACATAGTCTAGATCTCCTGCAAATACGCTGCGATTAGTTCTAAAGTTGAGCCCCAGATCGTTGGGATCATAATTGGGACTAGTATAAAAATGCCCTAGACCAGCGCGCCATTTTCCAGAGGTTTGGTTCCACCTAAGCTCAGATTGAAAACCGTCATTAGTTCCCTGTGCCGTAAACCTGTTGCTCCAGCGCATTTCTGCCCGGTAGCGATTTGCCGCTTGTTTATCAAAATGATCTAGGGCTACTGCGGTAACATTGGCATCTGTAAAATTGCCGCTACGCAGGGTGCTAGCGTTAGTAAGTGATACAGATGAGTTCTTGCTGAATTGCTGGTCAACGACGATTAGATTATAATTGGTCAAGGGCTCCGTAGTAAACTTTCTGATGGCACCGTTACTGTCATTGCGCAATGTCGCCTCGGTTTTTTCAGTAATTGCATTAAGCACACCTATACCCAGTCGGTTCTTGTTCCTGCCAGATACTTTGACGGCATTCAAGAGCTTAGTAACGCTGGGGTTTTCAACAATTTCCTCATCCTCTTCACGTATGATATTACCAGACCTACTGGGTCGCTGACCTATACGTCTGGAAAAAAAGATATCGCCTTTCCTGAAAAGGTCTACACCCTCCACAAAGAATTGCCGGTTTTCTGAAAACGTTTGTTCAAAAGGTCCCAGGTTCAATACTTCTTGATCAAAAGCAACCTGTCCAAAATCAGGAATTAAGGTCGCATCAAGCGTAAAGGCATCATTGATACCGTATTTTAAATCCATCCCGGCGTTGAACTGGGTCTCTACATTGCCATCAAACCTGTCGTGAATCACAGAAGTAAAGGGATAAAGATTAAGTCTCAATGGTGGATCGATGTCCTGTATGCCTTCCAGTAGGGCATCGTATTGGGGTGCCGTTCCCTGCGTTATATCAATTAAATTATAGCTGTACTCCTCATTGAGCGATCTAATCCTGCGGTAAACCTGGAAACTCCAGTCCTGCACCCGGGTGGATGGAAACCGCAACGTGCGGTAGGGAATTTTCATCTCTACAAACCAGCCATCATCACCTATTGTGGATTCAGAAAGAAATACCACGTTGTAGCTGAAATCTTCTCGATCACCCTCTGTAATTGCATCGCCTAGTGAGTTGGCACTTGTGGAAAAAAAACGGGTTTGGTTGATCTGGTTGTTGTAGGTATTCAGAAAGAACCCAAAGATATCTGCCTGAGCAAAAACATCGTCACGCTGCGAGAATTGCTGCAGTATGCTAGAGGGGTCTTCATCGTACAGGTAGGCAGCCACATACACTGCGTTATCATCATAGGCGATCTTGAATTCTGATTTGTGGGTATCCCGTTCTGGCTGGCCATTAGTGGGCTCAATCATTACAAAGTTTCCTGCCGTGGGCACTTGATCCCAGAAACTTTCAAAGGGCTTGCCGTCTATGACGGGCTGGTCCGTAACTCTTTTGGCCGTGTAGGTCTTGCGTTTGATTAGGGATTTATCCTGTAGGGTGTCTTGTGAGTTAGCTTTCGCGAAAGCGAGAACCGACAACAAGCAGAATAAAAACAACGATTTGAAGGACACCAAAACGGACTTGAAATTTTGCCGCAAAACTATTCTTTTGTGACGCTTCAAACCACTAAACCGATGTTAATAAAATTTTGTGAAAATGACTTCATGAGTAGGTTTGTGTAAAGTCGCAAAGTAGAATTCTGAATACTTTAAGAGATCAAAAAAATAAAAAGCGACAACTTGAAACCTAAACAATAGTTTTAAGTGACTCAATAGTATGGAAAAAGCAATTTTTGCGGGTGGTTGTTTCTGGTGTACAGAGGCGGTCCTGCAGCGAGTTAAAGGGGTGCAAACCGTAAGGTCTGGATTTTGTGGTGGTCATATCAAGAACCCAGCATATCGTGAGGTAGTGCAGGGCAGGACCGGTCACGCCGAGGCGGTAGAAGTTACTTATGATCCTAAAGTAGCAAATTATAGAGACTTACTGATGGTTCATATGGCAACCCATGACCCTACCACTCTCAATAGGCAAGGTTATGATGTAGGTACGCATTATAGAAGCGCAGTCTTTTACTTGTCTGAGGAACAAAAGCAAGTCGCCGTGAAATACATTGAGGAACTTGAAAACAGCAACGAGTTTCAGGATTCAATTGTTACTGAGATCGCACCGGCAACAACATTCTACCCAGCAGACGAGGGTCATAACAATTACTACAACAACAATAGAGAACAAGGATATTGTCGTGTAATCATAGACCCAAAGATTAATAAATTACTGAATCGTCACGCCCATCTAGTAAACAAGGATCGAGCTGCATAAAAAAATCCCAGTATATAGCTAGGATTTTTTATCATTACAACCACATTAAACTTGAGCTGCGATGGTCACTTCCTGAATCTCTTCATTTTTGTAGAGGTAGGTATAACACCACATGATCGTAAAGGACGGGATAAAGTCCAGGCCTGGTATCAACTCTTCTAGGGTAACTAACCAGCTTGCGGTTTTACCCATTTCTCCTTTATACATTTTCTTCATAAGGTAACCTGAAATAGGCGCCCATAAGAGATCTACAAAAAAGGGAGTAGCCATACCTATGGCATCCAGTATTAGCCCTATAATAAGTTTTGATCGTTTGTTTTCTAACATGTTCTTTTTTACTCAGAACAAGTCAAAATCCGTTCCAAGTTTTCCTAATGTAATTTGTTAGAGATGAGGTGTAAAAATTCCTCCCTGGTGGGTCCACTAGAAAATTGACCCCTGAATCCAGATGTCGTCGTGGATGAATTTTGTTTTTGTACGCCACGCATCATCATACACATATGTGAAGCTTCAATAACCACGGCCACTCCTTTGGGTTTGAGTGTATGGTCGATACATTCCAGTATGTCATGAGTTAATCGCTCCTGAACCTGTAACCTGCGAGCAAAAACATCTACGATACGTGGTATTTTTGAGAGCCCTACAATATGCCCATCAGGAATGTATGCAATATGCGCTTTACCAAAAAATGGGAGCATATGGTGTTCACAAAGCGAGTAAAGCTCGATATCCTTAACAATGACCATATCGTTATAGTCCTCTGCAAACATGGCTCCCTGCAGGATTTTTGCGGGATCAATATCATATCCAGAGGTTAAAAACTGCATTGCCTTTGCCGCACGTTCTGGGGTTTTAAGTAGGCCATCTCTAGTCACATCTTCTCCCAGCTCTGTAATTACTTCACTATACTTCTCTTTTATATCTTCAGTTACTTCAATATTGTACTCTTCAAAAACTCTATAGGGCATTTTAAAATGTTTGGTAGGTTCAAAGTTAGTTAGTGAGTTTTTTGAAGCTTCAATAAAAAGTTAATATGTCACTAAGTGCACATCCTATCGATTAAAGAATTCATTAGTGCTTAGTTTGTGGAGAGTTTAAATAGATGATGTAAACATTCAGCAGATAAACTCGCTCATCTTCAAGTTGTAGTGACTTAATTTGAATAATAATTCATGTAATGCTAAGGAAAAGATAGCGCGCATTTGAAATTGCCAATTAGATTAGATCCGGATCACTTCATCAGTAAGACTCATTTTAGAAAGAAGGTTGACTAATTTTTACTGCTCATCACTCGATTTAAGCTATTAATTATTACTTTTGCCACCGCTTAATTCAAGGCGTGGGATTGTTTACGTTCTTGACAAGGTGATTATGGTAGTTATTACTAATCAGTAATCCTTTTGATACTAGTTTAAGCATTATAATGGTGGCATAGCTCAGCTGGATAGAGCACCTGCCTTCTAAGCAGGCGGTCCTAGGTTCGAATCCTAGTGCCATCACACGTTAAAAGCCCTACATTGTGGGGCTTTTTTGTGCTCATTATTTACTTGCTGCAGGTAGATAAACTTCCTGCAAGCAGATAAACTGATGGAATTGAGATTTAAATATTTATTACAGGGCTAGCTAACTTTCCCTAATTCTTACTTTTACCTTCTATGAATGGAATGGTTCTTTCTGGCGGTGGTCATCGTGGTGCGGCACATCTGGGCATCCTTAAAGCCCTGGGAGAGCGCAATATTGCGATCGACGTCTACTCTGGTTCTAGCGCTGGGTCACTAGTAGGAGCATTGATGGCCGCAGGACATTCCATTGATGATGCCTTGAACCTTTTTAAACGCAGCCGACTGTTTTCCATAACAAACTTTGCCCGTAACAAGGCCGGTTTTGTCAATAGTGATGTATTCCACAAATTATTGATCGAGTATTTCCCAGCCAATAGTTTTGAAGCTCTTGAGAAACCTTTATTCGTTACCGCCTCAAATCTCATTACTGCAAAAACCAAGGTGTTCAAAAGCGGGGAATTAATACCAGCATTGCTAGCCTCGTCTGCAGTACCTGGCGTATTTACTCCTGTGGAGGTAGGTGGCAAGTTGTATACTGATGGTGGAATCCTGGATAATTTCCCGATTAAGCCACTCAGGAATAAGGATTTAAATATTTATGGATCCTACGTATGTCCTCTCAAGGATATGCAAGCAGTCGATTTTAAAAGATCGTTTGATGTCATGAATAGAGCGCTACATCTTAAAATGCACTCGCTATCATTGAATAAGTTCAAAGAATGCCGCAGTATTTTTATGCCCATGGATCTGACTAGCTACCATCTCTTTCAATCTGGACAAATCGATAAAATATTTGAAATAGGGTATAACGAGGCAGTAAGTGTTTTAGACAATGTCTAATTAATCGTAAACTGCGCGAGATCCTGGGTAGTGGTGATATCAACGGCCTGTGGTATGGATAAATCCACACCGAATGCGCCCAGATCCTCGAGTTGGTATTTAAATCTGTTTGAAGAACTGATCAGACCTACATTTTCTGCCCAGTAATTATCAATGGTCAGGATATTTTGCGGTACCATAATATCAACAACTGTGGCCACTCCAGATGCAGTTACGACGGTTGTTACTGCCGCGCTTACCAGAAGTTGCGTATGTATAACATTATCATAACTCTCACCATTTACCGTAAGAGTGGCAAGGTCCTCTAGTTGCACCGTGCTTACCCCATAGGACACCTGTACATTAAAACCATCAATGACTTGGGGTTCTGCATTTGCGACGTTAAACAACACGGTACCATTGGGTGCATTCTGATCATATAATGCTCCATTTTGTATGTCAAGATTTAGGTCACTCAACCCTTGAAAATCAAAGGTCACGTTTCCATTTCCCAGCAATCTACCATCAACCCTGCGCAGGGTGCCTGCCGTAAGAACGGTGATCATAAAGGCATCTGGCGAACTGGTATTTGCTGCGAGACTTGCGTTGCTAGCATTGCCCTGAGTTACCGTCATTTCCTCAGTATCTCTATCATTGCCAGTAGCAACGTCGTATTCCCAGTTACTGCCAGCGGTAAGCGGCATGTAGTTAAAATCGGTAATGGGTTCGTTTATAGTATTTACATCATCGTCACTACCACAGCTGGCAAAGAATAAACTTAGGAGAATAAGTAGGTATGATTTGATATGGAAGTATCTAGGCATTTGAGTTGTATTTAAGCTCAAATATACTTGTATTATAATAGTTGCTGGTAAGACTTTGGTATTAGTTCTCGCTGGTTAGCTACGGTTCTGGTAGCTTGAACTATATCTTTGCGCAATGGCAGGAAATACATTTGGCACCTTGTTTAAATTGACTACCTATGGTGAGTCCCACGGTCATTCCATAGGCGGGGTCATTGATGGTAGTCCCGCTGGGATAAAACTTGATCTCAATTTTATACAAGATCAGCTGGACCTTCGTAAACCAGGTCAGAGCAATATTGTAACACAGCGCAAGGAAAGTGATACGGTGGTTTTTTTATCGGGTATTTTTGAGCAGGTTACTACTGGTGCACCTATAGGGTTCCAGATTGTCAATGAGAATCAAAAATCTCGCGATTACGGTCATATTAAAGAGGTCTATCGACCCAGTCATGCAGATAGGGTGTATGACCAGAAATACGGTATACGCGATTATAGGGGTGGTGGGCGCAGCAGTGCTAGAGAAACCGCATGTCGGGTAGTTGCTGGAGCAGTCGCAATGCAACTCATTCCCCACGTAAAAATTCATGCATATACGCACAGCGTGGGATCCATATCGTTGCCGGCCCACTATGATAACATTGACTTTCAACAGATTGAACACAACAAGGTGAGATGCCCTGACGCTGGCCTTGCCGCGCAAATGGAAAAACGCATTATAGAGGTGCGCAAGGCTGGTGACACCATAGGTGGGACTGTTTCCTGCGTTATTAAAAACGTTCCAGCGGGTTGGGGAGAGCCTGTATTTGATAAGCTACATGCAGATCTGGCCAAAGCCATGTTGTCTATCAATGCCGTAAAAGGATTTGAGTATGGAAGTGGATTTGCCGGTTCACAAATGCTGGGTAGTCAGCACAACGACTTATATAATCAGGATGGCACCACAAAAACCAATAAAAGTGGCGGTATTCAGGGCGGTATAAGCAATGGTATGGATATTTCGCTCAAGGTAGCTTTCAAACCCGTTGCAACCCTCATGCAGTCACAGTCCACCATCGACACAAAATTAAATGAGGTTGAAATGAAAGGCAAGGGCAGGCATGATCCCTGCGTAGTTCCCAGGGCGGTGCCCATAGTCCAGGCGATGGCAGCGCTGGTTCTGGCAGATCACTTTTTAAGAAGTAGGAGCAGCCAGCTATAAAATTACGTCTCAGCCGTTAGTTTAGCGTGGTTTGTTACGGTTACGCTTTCGCGAAAGCGTAATGAACTACATTCCGACTTCTATTATACCTGCATTTAGAACAACCGAAGCCGAAGATGCGGCAAAGAAATGTAACTACTATCTTGCCACCATTAAATCTTACCTGAATGAAAAAGTTAGCCCTGCACTGGCAAATCTTGATAGGAATGGTTCTGGGAATCGTTTTTGGTTTTATAATGACGCAGTTAAGCTGGGGAAAAACGTTTGTGGGCGACTGGATTGAACCGCTGGGTAAAATATTTGTCAATCTATTAAAGCTTATAGCGGTACCATTGATACTCGCATCTCTTATCAAAGGGATTTCAGACCTTAAGGATATTGCAAAATTTCGCAATATGGGATTGCGTACCGTGGTGATTTACATTTTTACTACGATTATAGCCATCACCATAGGTTTGTTGTTAGTCAACATTTTTGAGCCAGGCGCGGGAATTTCTCAGGATACGATTGATAACCTTAGTGCTACTTATGAGGGTAACTCAAGTATTAAAACTAAGTTAGAAACAGCGGCGAGCCAAAAAGATGCAGGGCCCCTGCAGGCGCTCGTTGATATGGTGCCTGATAATGCGGTGAAGGCAATGTCTAATAATAGCCTCATGTTGCAGGTCATCTTCTTTTCAATCTTTCTAGGTATCTCAATGCTGTTGATAGGAGAAAAAAAAGCAGCGCCTCTCAAGAACTTTTTTGATAGTCTCAATGATGTTGTCTTAAAGATGGTGGACTTGATCATGCTCACGGCACCATTTGCGGTATTTGCCCTTCTTGCTACCGTGGTGGTAACCTCAGATGATCCTGAGGTTTTACTTGCGTTACTCTATTATGCTCTTACCGTGGTTGCAGGACTGATTCTCATGATCGGTGTATATTGTTTGATCTTTGGACTTTACGTGAAGAAATCACCGTTGTGGTTTCTTAATAAGATTGCTCCAGCACAACTGCTGGCATTTTCCACTAGCTCCAGCGCAGCCACACTTCCTGTTACCATGGAAAGGGTAGAGGAGCATATGGGAGTAGAGAAGGAGGTAAGTAGTTTTGTATTACCGGTGGGAGCTACCATTAATATGGACGGTACTAGCCTTTATCAAGCGGTAGCGGCAGTTTTTGTGTGTCAGGCATTGGGTATTGATCTTGACCTAGGCGCACAGCTCACAATTGTATTGACCGCATTGCTGGCAAGCATAGGGAGCGCCGCGGTTCCTGGTGCTGGTATGGTCATGCTGGTGATCGTACTTGAATCTATTGATTTTCCCAGCGAGTTGTTACCCGTGGCACTAGCACTCATATTTGCGGTAGATAGACCGCTGGATATGCTGCGTACTACGGTTAACGTTACCGGTGACGCGACCGTGGCATCTGTGGTGGCAAAATCTCTGGGTAAGTTCGGTAAACCAGATGTTAAAAATTGGGACGATCACCTGGGTGAAGTGACCTCTGACTAGCAAGTTCATTATAAATCCCTACAAAAGGGTATTTATTTGTTAATACAATTAAATTGTGATTAAATGTGGTAAGGATTTTTAAGAAGTTTCTACTTTCGGTGTTTAGAACTTAGCAATGAAACAACTACTACTTTTACTATTTATTGGTCAATTTGCCTTTGCGCAAGTTGGAATTAATACAGACACGCCCAATCCTGCAACTGTGCTGGATATGAGTTCTCTACTAACCGCTGGAGTACGTGGCGGGCTGGGTCTGCCCAGCGTAGCAAATGATACTGAAAGAGCAGAGATAGATGTCACTAATGCCAAAACAGGTATTTTAATCTATAACGTCCAGGCCCGCGAGGTACAGATCTACGATGCTGAGAACAATGTATGGAAAACATTGCTCGCGCTTGATCCAGTTACTAACCAGGCTCCTACGGCAACTGCAGCTGCCCCTACAGGTGCGACAGAAGAAGGAGAGGTCCTCACCGTAAATTATACTTATAATGATAACGAGGGGGATGCTGAAAGTGGTACAACTTTCCAATGGATACGTGCAGATAACGCTGCTGGTCTCAATGCTGTTGCCATATCTGGTGCCACATCACAAATCTATACCCTGACTGCGACAGATGTGAATGCATTTATAAGCTACGACGTGACCCCTCAAGCTGCCACAGGTGTATCACCTGGAGTAACGGTAAGAAGTGCTTACGTGGGGCCTGTAGCAGCTGGCAATACCACGATAAACTTTGTGCAACAAAATCAAACCATCGCAGAAACCGCAGATGGAACCGCAGATAATATAGATCTACAATTCTCATTATCCCAAGTTGTTGCAGAGGATATCACGGTAACCGTAGCCGCAAATGATTATACCCGATTAGACGAGTCTGCACCTGTGGACATTGTAATTCCCGCAAGTTCCAGTTCTCCTTACACGGCAAGCGCAGCTTTTAATGTTACCGATGATGCATTACAAAATGGAGATGAGGTCATCACGTTTACCATAACAGCAGTAACTAATAATTCTAACTCAACAACTATAGGGGCAACGGATACGGATACGGTGACAGTTACTGACGATGACGCTACGCCAGCAAGCGAAATCAATTTTGTGCAACAAAATCAAACCATTGCAGAAACAGCAGACGGAACCGCAGATAATATAGATCTCCAGTTCTCATTATCCCAAGTTATTGCCGAAGATATCACGGTTACGGTAGCCGCAAATGACTACACTAGACTTGACGAGTCTGCACCTGTAAACATTGTAATTCCCGCAAGCTCCAGTTCTCCTTACACGGCAAGCGCAGCTTTTAATGTTACCGATGATGCTCTACAAAACGGGAACGAGACCATCACGTTTACGATTACTGCGGTCAGCAATACTTCAAATACGACCACAATAGGAGCTACTAATACTGATACTGTAGTGGTGACGGATGATGATACACCCACTACGCTGCTTTCAGAGGATTTTGAAACCGATGGCAATACGCGTACTGGAGGTTCTAGATATACTACAAGCGTACCAGAGGGACAGGATGCCGGAACTAACGCATCAGACTATTTTTTAAGAACTGATGGTTCTACAATTAACGCTGTATTGACAGGAAACAACTCAAGCTTTTTTGCTGCTCAAGATATCGACGGTGTTGCTGGAAATGGTGTATTAATAGTTGCCGCCGACTTACCTGTCTCACTAGAATTTGCTGAGTTTACCATAAGTAATCAAACCACTTTCAATTTTTCCATAGATCTGGCTGAGGATGATGATGGCGTTAATCAAGATTGGGACGGGCCTGATTTTGTGAGATTACAATATAGTATTGATAATGGCACTAGTTGGATTACCTTCTTTGCCGTTGAAGGTGACTCTGCAGGAACTAATGGAACTCCTCGAGTCGACACTAATTTAGATGGTTTAGGCGATGGAACTGAAATCACCGCTGCGTGGCAAACACTTACTGGTTCATTTACGGATAATTCAGCTACAACTTCTTTGCGCATTAGGGCATTGATTTCACTTGACTCTGGTGATGAGGATATTGCTATCGATAATATTACCATCAATTAAAAATTCCTGCTTTCGCGAAAGCGGAACAATTCATATCATAAACGCAGCCTTACCGCTGCGTTTTTGTGATTATAGTCTTAGCTTATAAATAACATATCTGATTTCAACTTTTATTATTTTTCTGCTCTAACTAAACCAATGCAGTATGAATGTTTGCTTTATTATGTATCCCTGGGAGGAGATTTCCCCAGAGGTTGATTCTACCCTTACCCTGATTCACGAGTGTGTAAAGAGGGGTCATAAAGTAGCAATTGCAACACCGGCAAACCTGACCATACGGGATAGTATTGCCTACGCCTTTTCTAAGGTCATCCATAAGATGGAACGTGTGCCTACCCAAATGAAATCGTTTTACAAGAGTGCTGTACTACATGAGAAAATGTTGCCCCTAGCCGGTTTTGACATTATAATGATGCGGGCTAATCCGCCGCTAGACCCGATAGCTCTTAATTTCCTGGATTCTGTAAAAGAAGACGTCCTGGTAGTTAACGATGTAGATGGACTGCGAGAGGCAAACAACAAGTTATATACAGCTTGCTTTGAAGATCCCAATAATGAAATAATTCCAGCAACCCATGTTTCCAAAAACAAGGCGTATTTAAAAAGTGTTATCAAGGAGAATCCCAAGGATCGCATGATCATGAAGCCACTCAATGGCTATGGCGGTAGTGGCGTCATTATGATTGAGAAAACGGCGATGCACAATGTCAACTCGTTATTGGATTTTTATATTGATAACAAAGACGGCACCACAAACTATGTAATCTTACAAGATTATATTGAGGGAGCAGATCAGGGAGACTCCAGAATTTTATTACTTAACGGCAAACCCATAGGTGCTATAAGAAGAGTTCCTGGTAGCGAGGATCACAGATCTAATATAAGCGCGGGAGGCACATTCAAGAAGCATTCACTAACAGATGCTGAAAAGCGGCTGTGCAAGAAGATAGGCCCTAAGCTAGTAAAAGACGGATTGTCATTTGTGGGTATTGACGTGATCAATGGCAAACTAGTAGAAGTTAATGTGATGTCCCCAGGCGGTATCGTACAGATCAACAAAGTGTCAAAAATTAAAATCCAAAAGTTAGTGGTGGATTACTTTGAGGAGATCGTGGGTGAAAAGGGAAAATCATTACAACGCATCGCACAACTTAAAAATTCAGTACAGAATGATTAAACTTTCGCACCGTGAGATGATTCACAAGATCGAGAATGAAGAGACTTTCCACGCCGTCGCAAGTGATTACTCCTTCAGTCTTAAGATTGATGATTATGTACCCTACGCTTGTGCAGCAATTCACAATGGTCACCATTTCAGGAAAAACTTGTGGGACAAGGTCATTCATACAGAATATGAACGCTGGTATGAAGAAGACCCTTGTACGGGAGAGATGATTAGTGGTTTACCCATTACCGTAATTGCAAATGATTCTAGGTTTGAGTACGACCTTAACCGGCATCCAGATAATGCAGTTTACGATAATGCCTGGGGCAAAAGTTTGTGGCGCACCCAATTATCAGGAAATGAGGTTTCAGAATCACTTGAGAAACATGAGAATTTCTATCGGGTGGTGCTTACCCTCGTTCTTAAGTTGGAAGAAATGTTTGGTAGTTCAGTTGTTTATGATCTTCACTCTTATAACTTCAGGCGGTGGGACAGAACGGTGCCGGTATTTAATTTAGGTACCTCAAATATTGACCAAGTGACCTATGCCACGGCAATCCATCAATGGCAACAAATATTGACAAATATGGAACTGCCCATCAGGCCGAAAGTCACCTGCACCATCAACGATGTGTTCCAGGGCAATGGTTATTTCTTGAAGTACATTACTGCGAATAGCAAAAATACGCTGGTACTGGCTACAGAAATAAGCAAGGTCTATTGCGATGAAAGAGATGGAAGGATATTCCCTGAAGTGGTGACCACTATAAAAGATCTCTTCAAGTACCACATCAAGGCGCACGCGCATCGATTTTATGATCGCCACCATGATATCGACTAGTCTAAACGAACAGCAGCAAACCGTCCTTGAGATCGATCACAGAATCAATAGGCTGGTAAAGAGAATTGAATTGCTCGCCTATGTCAATCCATTGAACATTGCACAGGAAAAGAAGCAATTTTTCAAATCAAAATTTAATTACGAGCCCAGTTTTAGGTATCGTAAAATAGGCTTTGATCCGTACAAATTACATCGATTACTCTACAGCCAGCGGCTGGATCGCATAGAAAACGATTCACTACAAAGCCTTTACAAGGATCTGGTCTATACCTATAGCGGGTTGTTGCAATGCGTTGAGACCATAGGGGATCCTAATGGAAAGTTCTTCTATAATAGTTTGAGATTTTTTGGCACTCCTACTCAAAAAATGGTGGACAACGCTCGGTATATTCTTCATTTTGAGGATGAATCTCCTAACCAAAGCCTGGAAGATCAAATTTACAACACCTCTCAGGCCGTTCAATTTTTTGAAGAACAGGGTGCGCAGTACAATTTTGACTTTAAGATCAAAACCAGCAGCGCGATGAGCGCCATGGCGATGGTGTCCAACAAGGATCGTGCTTTGATCCTTAAAAAGAATTCGACATTCTCCAGGCACCAGCTGGAAGTCCTAGCTCATCACGAGATAGGCGTACATCTAGTTACGACTTTCAATGCCGTTGACCAGCCTCTCAAGATCTTCAGCAACGGATTCCCCAACAATGTTGAAACCCAGGAAGGTCTTGCAGTAATGGCAGAATTCCTGAGTGGCAATCTCACCGTTAAAAGACTTAAAGAACTTGCCTATAGAGTAATCGCGGCAGATTCTCTAATTAAAGGATTTAGCTTTCAGGATACCTTTGATCTCATTCACAACCAGTATAAAGTAGCTTCAGATACAGCATTTAACATCACGCTACGTGCCCATCGCGGTGGTGGCTGGACAAAAGACGCTCTCTATCTATCTGGACTCAAGAATATTTATCAACTATTCCAGCAAGGAGAAAATTTGGATAATATGTTCCTGGGCAAGTGTTCTCTAGAATATCAAAATGCCATTGACACGTTGCATCAAATAGAATTGGTTGCGCCATTATCACATCAACCACTCAGTTTCAAGCAAAGTAAGAACAGCAATAAGACCGTGGAATTTATTTTAAATAATTTGAAATGATCAAGTCGCCATTCTGACTAGGTTACTCTGCGGGTTTTGAGTATTAGACGATCTAGTATTGGGGGCGTTTTAGCTTCGATATGCTTTTTGCGATCACGCTTTCGCGAAAGCGTAATTATCAAAATTGAAAATTCTTAAATACTGCAAGATTTTACCTTACGTAAGTTGCCCAGCCTACTTTACAAAGACAATCAATTTCCTCAAGGAAAAAGAGAACTGTTGAGGAGGTTATGATGAAATCGTGGTGCTATCCTACTATTTTTTTAGACTTCACTAACTTATTGACAAATTAGATTGATAATTGCATGAATTAAAGCCAAAGTAGAAAGGGTTCCTTATGGTATATGAAATCACTTTAACTATTTTTGCTAGACCAATAAGAATAATTATTTATGAATCTTCACGAATATCAAGGAAAGGAAATTCTAGCCAGTTATGGTGTCACCATACAACGAGGTAAAGTCGCTACGACCCCACAAGAAGCTGTAAATGCCGCAAAGGAGTTGACCGAGGAGACCGGGACGGGATGGCACGTCGTGAAGGCACAAGTGCACGCTGGTGGTCGCGGTAAAGGTGGCGGTGTAAAACTGGCAAAAAACCTGGAACAGCTAGAGCAAATAGCCGGTGAGATCATAGGAATGCAACTAGTGACTCCCCAGACTAGTGCAGAAGGTAAAAAAGTACACCAAGTACTGATTGCAGAAGATGTTTACGAGCCTGGAGAAGTTGAGGTTGAGGAATTCTATATGTCGGTCCTACTGGATCGCGCACAAGGGAAAAACATGATCATGTACTCCACAGAAGGGGGAATGGACATAGAAACGGTTGCCGAGGAGACGCCGCACCTGATTTTTACTGAAACCGTGGATCCAGCTCATGGATTACAGGGATTCCAAGCAAGAAAAATTGCTTTTAATCTAGGTTTGAGCGGTAAGGCGTTTAAAGAAATGACCAAATTTGTAACCAAGTTGTATAATGCATACGTAGGTTCTGATTCTGCATTGTTTGAAATCAATCCGGTACTTAAAGCTAGCGACGAGCGTATTATCGCTGTGGATTGCAAGATCACGCTTGATGAGAATGCGTTGTTCCGTCACAAGGACCTAGCGGCCATGCGCGATACAAGAGAAGAAAACCCTACCGAGGTGGAGGCAAAGGCCGTGGGATTGAATTACGTAGATCTAGACGGTAATGTAGGTTGTATGGTAAACGGTGCAGGTCTTGCAATGGCAACCATGGACCTTATCAAACAAGCAGGTGGAGAGCCAGCAAACTTTCTGGATGTAGGAGGTACAGCAGATGCTAAACGTGTGGAAGAAGCTTTCAGGATCATACTAAAAGACGATAAGGTTGAAGCGATCCTAGTAAACATTTTTGGTGGTATCGTACGTTGCGATCGCGTAGCACAAGGAATTGTAGATGCCTATAAAAACATGGGTGATGCCATTAAAGTTCCTATTATCGTAAGACTGCAAGGTACTAATGCAGAAATCGCCAAAGAACTGATCGACAACTCAGGACTGGACGTAAAAAGCGCCGTTGAGTTTCAAGAAGCTGCCGATAAAGTACAAGAGGTTTTAGGTTAAAACCCTTAATAGAACTTAATTAAAGCCATCTCTGTTCAGGAGATGGCTTTTTTTATTGCAATTTTACCACTAAGAATCATTTTCCATTCTATTTTAATACTCTAGCATAGAGGTATTACTAACCCATCTGGACAGTTTACATTACCAGCGGTAATAATCAACTAATTGCTATGAGTGCCTGCGCAAAGAAGTCAGAAGAAACCAAAGGGAAGCCTGTGTTTACAATTATAATCAGCTAAGTTCGGCAAAATGAATTACGGGAATCTGTTGTACATTTTCAGCTAGTTTAAGTCAATTGATAGAAATCTATTGAATTGAATCCATATCGCAACAGGTTATGGATCCAGATTCTCGCTAGCGTTTGGTAAAGTCATTTGCATCTACAAACTGCTGTTTTAAAGCCCAGATTGTATTTTTTGTGTCCGCTACTTGCGCGCCCTTTCTGCTGTTGACATAAATAAAGCTATGTGTTGCCAATTTATTTTAGGACGAGATACAAGACACAAAAAAGCCCCGGCAGTTATGCTGGGGCTTTTTAATCTAGTATGAAGTTGTGTTACTTCACTTCCTCAAAATCTACATCTTCAACATCACTAGTATCGTTACCAGTAGATTGACCTGCATCAGGACCAGGCTGGCCTTGTGCGCCTCCCTGAGCCTCAGCCTGTGCTTTGTACATATCTTCACTAGCTGCGGTCCATACCGTATTCATTTTTTCCAGAGCAGGATCTATCTGTGAAATTTCCTTAGTCTCATAAGCAGCTTTCAACTCATCAAGTGCTTCCTGGATAGGTTGCTTCTTGTCGTCACCCAGCTTATCACCAAATTCTTCTAGCTGTTGCTCAGTCTGGAAAATCATCTGGTCAGCCTGATTAAGCTTGTCTGCTTTCTCTTTTGCCTCTTTATCGGCATCAGCGTTTGCTTCTGCTTCCTGCTTCATTTTTTGGATTTCCTCATCTGTCAAACCGCTGGAAGCCTCAATTCTTATGTCTTGTTTCTTACCAGTAGCTTTATCTTCTGCACCTACTTTGATAATACCATTTGCGTCAATGTCAAAGGTTACCTCAATCTGTGGCGTACCACGACGTGCTGGTGGAATTCCATCTAGGTGGAAACGACCTATGGTCTTGTTGTCGTTTGCCATGGATCGTTCACCTTGCAGTACGTGAATCTCAACACTAGGTTGGTTATCTGCCGCGGTAGAAAATACTTGGGATTTTTTAGTGGGTATCGTAGTATTTGCCTCAATTAATTTTGTCATCACACCACCCATGGTTTCAATACCTAGAGATAATGGTGTTACATCGAGCAGCAATACATCCTTTACATCACCAGTTAATACACCCCCTTGGATGGCAGCACCTACAGCAACAACCTCGTCAGGATTAACCCCTTTTGAAGGTTTCTTGCCAAAGAATTTTTCTACAGCTTCCTGAACCGCGGGAATACGGGTAGAACCACCTACCAGTATAATCTCATCGATATCACCTGTTGATAGTCCAGCGCTTTTAAGAGCGGTCTGGCAGGGTTCAATCGTTCTCTTGATCAGGTCATCGATCAATTGCTCAAACTTTGATCTGGTAATAGTGGTAACTAGGTGTTTTGGTCCACTAGCGGTAGCGGTTACATAAGGTAGGTTTACCTCAGTTTGCGTACTGGAAGAAAGTTCAATCTTTGCCTTTTCTGCGGCTTCCTTGAGGCGTTGAAGCGCCATGGGGTCATCACGCAAGTCGATTTGTTCTTGTTTCTTGAAATCTTCTGCTAGGAAGTCAATCAGTTTTTGATCCACATCATCACCACCTAGGTGTGTATCACCATCAGTCGATAATACCTCAAAAACACCATCACCCAATTCAAGAATGGAAACATCGTGAGTTCCTCCACCAAAGTCAAAAACCACTATCTTCTGGTCGATTGTCTTCTTGTCGAGACCGTAGGCAAGTGCCGCGGCGGTGGGCTCGTTTATGATACGCTCTACTTTTAGTCCAGCGATCTCGCCAGCTTCCTTAGTCGCCTGTCGTTGTGAGTCATTAAAGTAAGCAGGGACTGTGATCACGGCGCCAGTCACTTCAGTTCCCAAATAATCCTCGGCAGTCTTCTTCATTTTTTGAAGAATCATGGCACTTAATTCTTGTGGAGTGTAAAGTCTACCATCAATATCCACTCGAGGAGTATTGTTATCTCCCTTCTTTACGTCGTAGGGTACGCGATCGATTTCTTTTGAAACCTCACTGAACTTGTTCCCCATGAATCGCTTGATGGAAGCAACTGTTTTAGTGGGGTTGGTAACTGCTTGTCTTTTTGCTGGGTCACCTACCTTAATCTCGCCGCCTTCCACAAACGCGATGACAGATGGAGTGGTACGTTTACCCTCAGCATTGGGTATCACTACTGGCTCACTACCCTCCATTACGGAAACGCAGCTGTTTGTAGTCCCCAAATCAATTCCTATTATTTTACTCATTATATAAGTTTTTAATTAGTTTTTCTTTTTACGATGTGCATAAGTCAAGCTTTATGCCACTGGAAAAGTGGTGACAGGTTGTCATTTTGTGAACAGGTTCTATTGACATAGTTGGTTGATTGTAGTGATTCCGCTTTCGCGAAAGCGTAATTCCACCAATCCCCGATAATATCAATGACAGTCAATTATTGAAAGAGAACTTTATACGGCAACAGGTTTGCGTCCACGTACTTGAACTGCCATAGCTATTCTATTTTCATGAGTATAGACCCATTTTAATCGACTACTTTTGCAGCTGTTTTTAAAATCTTAAATGTTGCGGAATGACTCATGCTAAATACATTTTTGTAACTGGTGGAGTGACCTCTTCACTGGGAAAGGGGATCATCGCTGCATCACTGGCAAAACTGTTGCAAGCCAGGGGTTTGAGGGTGACCATCCAGAAGCTGGACCCCTATATCAACGTAGATCCGGGAACGCTCAATCCCTATGAACATGGCGAGTGCTATGTTACCGAGGATGGAGCCGAGACTGATCTGGATCTGGGACATTACGAGCGATTTTTAAATGTAAATACCTCGCAAGCAAATAACGTGACTACCGGTCGCATTTATCAAAGTGTGATCCAGAAAGAACGCCGGGGTGAATTCCTGGGTAAAACCGTTCAAGTCATCCCACATATTACTGACGAGATCAAACATAGAATACAGATCCTGGGAAAATCTGGCGACTATGATGTAGTAATTACAGAGATAGGAGGTACCGTAGGTGATATTGAATCCCTACCCTATATAGAGAGCGTGCGACAATTGAAATGGGAGCTGGGAGACGATAATTCACTAGTTATTCATTTAACCTTGATTCCCTATTTAAGTGCAGCTGGAGAATTAAAGACAAAACCTACACAGCATAGCGTTAAGACCTTGATGGAAAGTGGTGTACAGGCAGATGTTCTCGTATGCCGAACAGAGCACGAACTTACCGATGACCTGAAGCAAAAACTAGCTAGGTTTTGTAACGTGCGCCCCGCTGCTGTTATCCAATCGATTGATGTGGACACTATCTATGATGTTCCCAACAAAATGTTGCTAGAGGGTCTGGATCGAGTCGTCATCGAGGAATTGAAACTAGATACCCAGAATCAACCGGACCTAAAAAGCTGGAATGAGTTTGTACAACGTCACAAGAATCCTAAAAGTCAGGTGACCGTAGGGTTGATAGGCAAATATGTTGAACTGCAGGATTCTTATAAATCCATACTGGAAGCATTTATTCATGCCGGCGCAGCAAATGAGGTCAAGGTGCGTATAGAATCCATTCACAGTGAACACCTGGACTATGAAGATATAGAGGATAAGTTGTCACATCTGGACGGTTTACTGGTCGCTCCGGGATTTGGAGAGCGAGGCGTAGCCGGAAAAATCAATGCCGTGAGATACGCGCGCGAGTCTGGGCTGCCGTTCTTTGGAATATGTCTCGGTATGCAAATGGCCGTTATTGAGTACAGTCGTAACGTTTTGGGCCTAGAAGACTCTAATAGTACAGAAATGGATCCTGACACCCCGCATCCCGTCATATCTCTTATGGAAAGCCAAAAGACTGTTATGGACATGGGCGGTACGATGAGACTGGGTGCATGGGATTGTGAATTAATCGGAACCCATGTACAGGAAATTTATAGCTCTACCAGTATTAAAGAGCGCCACCGTCATCGTTACGAGTATAACAATGAATATAGGGAACAGCTAGAAGCAGCTGGACTGCTCACTACGGGAGTTAATCTTAAATCTGGTCTGGTAGAGATTGTCGAGGTGAAAGAGCATCCCTGGTTTGTGGGAGTGCAATACCACCCTGAATACAAGAGTACGGTGGCAAGTCCACATCCCTTATTTGTATCATTTATTGCTGCTGCAAGAGATTACCGCAAGAGTAGAACTAATCAATAGCTTTATAATAGAAGGCCTAGATATAGAGAATCAAGAAAGAGTGTGCAGCAGTAGTTGCTATTAAATATATGGAAGAGAAAAAAACCGATTGGAAACAAATCCTGGGGATGGCAATCATCTTTGGGTTATTAGTGTACATCATGCTCAACAATGGGAGTGATGAAGAAGGCGCGGTCGATGATACAACGACTGGACAAGTAACGCAGGAAACGACAAACCCGACGATAGACACTTATACTGCTAGTCCTCAAGATAGCATATCATCTGTAATACCTGCATCTGGTGAGGTAATCGAATTTAGCAACGAGCTTGTAGATTTTAAAGTCAATACTCGTGGAGCCTTAATAAACGAGGCATTATTGAAAGGGTTTAAAACTTATGATTCCCTACCGGTTTATCTAGTTAAGGGAGGAGACCATCAATTCAATCTCAAATTTACCATGCAGGATGGCAGGGTGATCAATACCCGCGATCTAGTTTTTAAGCCAACTCTTACTAGGCAAGGCGAAAATCAGGTGCTGAGTCTTAAATGGAATTCATCACCCACTCAATTTCTAGAATATAGGTTTGAACTGCAACCCGCAGATTATATGGTAGATTTTGTAATACGATCACAAGGCTTATCTAATCTGGTGAATACGTCACAGCCCGCTACACTCAACTGGGAGCAAACTGCCTACCGCCGTTCAAAGGGAATATCAAATGAGAATCGTTATACTGAAATTAAGTTTGAGTATGAAGATGGTAGTGACGATTATACCGGTCAAGGTGAGACCGCAGATGAAGAAGCTGACGATGTGAGTTATATCGCTTATAAACAACATTTCTTTTCCACCATTTTGCTCACGGATACGCCTTTTAAAAATGCGACAATGGTATCTAGGAACATCGCCAGTATTGATGAGGATCAAAATGAACTGACTAAAAAGTTTGCTACCACCGCACAACTGGAATATACTGGCGGCGAACTCAATTATAACATGGACTGGTATTTTGGTCCTACTGATTACGAAATACTTGATGGTTATAAACGTAACCTAGACGAGGTGGTTGACCTGGGATGGGGAATATTTGGTGTTATCAATGAGTATGCAATCAGACCGCTATTCACACAATTGACCTCTCCTACAAAAGGGTGGGGAATACCTTATGGTATAGGCATAATTCTATTAACCATTTGTGTGCGCATCGTACTTTCTCCAGTACTATATAAATCTTATCTGACACAGGCCAAGATGAAGATCCTGCGTCCCGAGCTTAATAAAATAGCCGAGAAGTACAAGGACAACGCTATGAAGAAACAGCAGGAGACGATGCGTATCCAGAGTGAAGCCGGCGCCAGCCCGCTGTCAGGATGCCTGCCTGCCTTACTACAAATGCCTGTATTCTTTGCCTTGTTTAAATTTTTCCCGACGGCTTTTGATCTGCGTCAAAAAAGTTTTCTCTGGGCTGATGATTTGAGTAGCTATGATGAGATTATTAAACTACCATTCAATATTCCTCTTTACGGTGATCACATAAGTCTATTCCCTATTCTCGCCTCAGTCGCTATATTCTTTTATATGCAGATGACTACTGGTCAGAATATGCAGGCTGCCCAGCAACCAGGTATGCCTAACATGAAATTTATCATGTATCTATCACCACTCTTCATGCTCGTATTCTTTAACGGCTATGCGAGTGGATTATCACTCTATTACTTTGTTTCAAACTTGATTACCATAGGGCTTATGTTGGTAATCAAATATGTAATTATTGATAAGGATAAGGTGCTGGCAAAAATTGAAAAGGCCAAAGCCAAACCCAAAAAGAAAAAGGGTCGTTTTGCAAGTAAGATGGCAGAAATCATGGAACAGGCGCAAGCGCAGCAAGAAGCACAGAAGAAAGGGAAGAAGTAGAACTAAAACACTGCCAGTCCTAATAAAAGATGCTCCATTATCTATATAATGGAGCTTCCTAGTTATGATTTGTAGTTATATTCCTATCGATCGATTGATCCCATCACTTTTTGCGCAAAAGAATTTGCAGCTTCCGTACCACTCATTCCATTGGCAATGTTTGCATGTACTTCTATTGCACCGCATATATTAGTAATCAACTCTCCTATAACATCATTATCTTGTTCACTTACAGATCGATGATCGATAAAATGTTCAAGCACCTCCAGAGTGGTCTCGAGTTGTTCTGGGGTTGCACCCCGTTGCAAGTGCTTAATTACTGGCAATTTCATCTACTAGAACTTTGAGGTTATCAAATTTATTAGTCTGTACCTGATTCAGAAAAGATCCATTTTTAAATGTGGCAAACGTAGGCAGATTATCTACCATTGCAAGTTTTCTTGATTCTGGATACTTTTCAGCATCTACAATGATAAAATGGGTATCATCCAGCTCCCGATCCAGCTTTTTGAATTTAGGTTTCATCACACGGCAATTTCCACACCACGTAGCAGAGTATTGTACTACTACTTTTTCATGGGTAGCTACAATTTCCTGTAGATTGTCTTTTTCTAATACTTCCATATCTTTATAATTACAAAAAAGGAGATCGTCGCACTTGCTCAGACCTCCTTTAATATGCTGTTAATAATTTTAATTTAAGGATGAGAGATACTCTGCAGTAGAGAGACGGTTAGCACTCATTGCTTCTTTACCTTCTTCCCAGTTTGCGGGACATACCTCCCCATTTTTTTGAACATGGGTAAACGCGTCAATCATTCTTATGAATTCGTTTACGTTACGTCCTACAGGCATGTGGTTGACACCTTCATGAAATACGGTTCCCTCTTCATCGATAAGGTAAGTGGCACGGTAACTTACATTATCACCCACTAATACGTGATCTTCCAGTTCATCGTTATATTCTACTTCTGCATCCAGGATATCCAGCGTGTCTGCCAGATTGCGATTAGAATCAGCAATTAGGGGATAGGTAATACCTTCAATTCCTCCGTCATCTTTTGAGGTATTAAGCCAGGCAAAATGCACTTCTGGAGTGTCACAAGAGGCACCTATCACCATGGTGTTACGCTTTTCAAACTCGCCTAGAGCATCTTGAAAAGCATGCAGTTCTGTGGGACATACAAAGGTAAAATCCTTTGGATACCAGAATAACAGCACCTTTTTATTGTTCTTTCTAGCTTCTTCCAGAACGTTTATTTTAAAGGTGTCGCCCATTTCATTCATTGCATCCACCATTAAGTTTGGAAATTTTCTTCCTACTATAGCCATTGTTGTTTTTTTAAATCCGGCTGCAAATTTATGGTTACTTTGAAGCTATAGTGGTGTTCTTATAATCTTATGAGTCAATCAAATCATAAATTATAACTATTGAAGAGCTGTAAGGCAATAGGTGAGTTCTATGACTCAGAACGTTCATAAAATAGTCGTTGTAATTATCTGATAGGTATATTGAACCTTATTGATACAGTTTCTAGGTAATTGAGGTGGTTAAGCTACAAGAGCTATGCACTCAAATATCTAAGTTTTTATTACTGTTCACCAAGAGTATCCAAGGTAGGAGGAGTAACCTTGAGCTCTCTGATTTTAATGCGCAGCCCAGCAAAAAGCAAAGTCATAAATGGTGAGAGATAACTGAAGATTGCATAGGGCAAGTAATTTATAACGTCGACCCCTAGTGTGGTGCTGTGGTAGGCACCGCAGGTATTCCAGGGTATCAAAACAGAGGTAACGGTTCCTGAATCCTCCAGGGTACGGGAGAGATTTTCTGGAGCTAGACCCTTCTCGCGATACGCCTTCTCATACATTTTACCAGGTACAACAAGTGCCAGGTACTGGTCACTCGCCGTAAAGTTTATGGCAAGACAGCTAGCTACCGTACTGGCAAATAATCCAAATACAGAGTCAAACGCGTTAAGCAATGCTTTACTAATGGTAGCGAGCGCACCTATCGCATCCATAATCCCGCCAAAAACCATGGCGCAAATAATCAACCAGATCGTACCCAGCATACCTTTCATACCACCAGATTCAAATAATCCAGCCAATTTCTCACCTATGGCTACATTTTCAGTTACGGGCGTGATTGCTGCATCTACGGTTATAGAATTCATTATTGCAAAGTAAGCGGTAATTAGATAACCTGTAGGTTCAGCCTGTATCGATAAAGTACCTACCGATTCACCTTTATAAAATACAGTAGTCTCCCCACTCTCAAAGGTCTTATTACCCTGGATTCCAGTAGGTAAGTCAAAACCAATTTGTCTAGATAAAGTCACTTCATCATTTAATGGTTTTAGAGTAAAATTACCAGGGTTTTGAAATGTTGAACTAGAATAGTTTTCTAACTCAACATACTGTTGCATATTCTCAGAAATTTCTTCAATTTGATACTTTAAACCCTTCTCGTAAACTATCGTGGATTGAAACATTAAAGCAAACAGCGCCGCCAGCAAGGTACCCAGCAGCAATGCAATAAGTGGAGATATTTTTTTTACGATCATGCCGATGACGGCAACCGGTACCAGGAACAACCAGGGAGAAGTGTTAAAGGTGTTATCGATCGCCAGTTGGTATTCACTAACATCTGCCACGCCGGTGGTATCGATAGTAAACCCTAGGATGACAAATACAATAAGTGTTATGGTAATGGTGGGAATAGTTGTGTAGGTCATGTATTTGATGTGTGTGAATAGATCAGTACCAGCCATAGCCGGGGCAAGATTTGTCGTATCACTTAGTGGGCTTAACTTATCACCAAAGTAAGCACCACTCAACACCGCACCCGCAGTCATACCAGGGCTTATTCCCAAAGCACCCGCAATACCTATCAACGCAATACCCACGGTCGCGCTGGTCGTCCAGCTACTACCGGTAGCAATAGAAATAACTGCGCATATAAGTACACTTGCGGCCAGAAAAATGGTGGGATTCAATATGTCCAGACCATAATAGATCATGGTAGGAATGATACCGCTGATCAGCCAGGTGCCAGCGAGTGCTCCCACCATCAAAAGGATCAGGATGGCGCCGGTAGTGGATTTGAGGTTCTGAGCGACTTCTTCCACCATGGTTTTATAACTTACCTTATTGAAGTGACCTACAATCCCAGCAACCGCGGCACCCAGGAGTAAGACAAATTGATTGGATCCACTTAATGCTTCATCTCCATAAACGTAAACGTTAAAGGAAAGTAGGGCAACCAGTACCACAACGGGTATCAAAGCCTCGCATATGCCTAGCTCGCGATTAATGATAACCCTTTCATTATTCTTATCCTGTGATTGACTTTCCATAAAATTAGATCGTCCGTAATGTTACGGTTTTGTTAAGTGAGATGCAAGTATTAAAGGAGATCGACATCTAGGTACGATTTGTTTAGATAATTCCGCTTTCGCGAAAGCGGAATCACCGCCAGCTGTGTTACGAATCCATAGTACTGCTATTTAAAAATTCATGAATCCTGCCGGTAGATAACAAGAAATAGAACTGCAGATTATACTAATTGTGCCCTACAGAATAGCTATGTCGCGTTTAGATATCATGTGGCAAACTTGTACCTTTGTTTTAGAATCAAGAAAGAAGATATGTCTGAAAGCATCGAGAGAATAAAATGTTTGATCATAGGATCAGGACCCGCGGGTTATACTGCGGCGATCTATGCCGCACGGGCAGATATGAAACCTGTGGTCTATACTGGTATGGAACCCGGTGGGCAGCTTACCACCACCACCGAGGTCGACAATTTTCCAGGTTATGCAGACGGTATCGATGGTCCAGCAATGATGGTGGATCTACAGAAACAGGCAGAGCGTTTTGGCACCCAGGTGCGCATAGGCATGGTGACTCAGGTCCAGTTGAGTAAAGAAAAGGGAGGGATTCATACCGCGATAGTAGATGGCAAGACCAAAGTTGAAGCTAATACCATAATTATTTCCACCGGTGCAAGTGCAAAATATCTAGGTTTGCCTAGTGAGCAGCGACTGCGTGGGGGTGGGGTAAGTGCTTGTGCCGTATGTGATGGATTCTTTTACCGCAATCAAGATGTAGCTATTGTGGGCGCAGGTGACACCGCAGCCGAGGAGGCCAGCTACCTTGCTAACATCTGTAAGAGCGTGACAATGCTCGTGCGCAAGGATCATATGCGAGCAAGTAAAGCGATGCAGCACCGTGTACATAGTCTTGACAATATTAAGGTTATGTACAATAGCGAGGTTGACGAGGTCCTGGGTGAACAGGTGGTAGAAGGTTTGAGAATTAAGAATAACCAAACAGGCGAGAAGAGCGAGATCGAGATTACGGGATTATTTATAGCCATAGGCCACAAACCCAACACCGACATTTTCAAAAACCAACTAGACATGGATGATGCAGGTTATTTGATCACTCAACCTGGCTCTACCAAGACAAATTTACCTGGTGTTTTTGCTAGTGGTGACGTGCAGGATAAAATCTATCGCCAGGCAATTACTGCTGCGGGAACCGGTTGTATGGCAGCTCTAGATGCCGAAAGATATCTTGCGGAAATAGGAGTAGTGGAACAAACCGTAGCCGGTGATTATTACATAGAATAAGCGGTGGATGTAAATATTGTTGTACTCATTGTAAAGAATGACAATTGCCAATGATGATTGACCTCACAGTTGAGATAGATTACGCAATTAATGGAATCGTGGTTAGTTAAACTCGCTTAAAGTGAAAGTTTGATTTGAACTTGAAATGATGGTTCACTTGGACATCAATCTTAAAATTTAACAGCATTTCACGCAAAACTTCCTAGTGGTAATATGAATTTAATATTAGGGAAATGCTCAATTACATTGCCTCTACAACAGACTATAGCTTAATTTTTGAGCTTCCCCACTAGTCTTGTTTTTTTAGTACTGCTTCTCCAGAAAAGGTGTCGATGGTAATACTTGGTTTATTGTAGATGGTAACTTGTGCATCATCTACGGCACTTATAATCAGGTCATCTTTGACATCAACCTCGGCTCTAGCGTTTTTCCTCACCGCTAGTTGAAGGTTATCCCAGGTCAGCGACCTGGCACGTAGGTGACTGTTTTCGTTTAAGGCAACAGTCCCGCTATTGACTTTTCCTTTAGCCTCTGCATCAGATCTGTGATCCATACTCAGGTCGCAATTATTATAATTCAAATCAGCCTTTAAAAAGGAATTTTGAGATAAATTCATGGTTAGATTGTCACCTCTGGAACTAATTTCCACGCGTGTATTACCATTTGCGTTAACTGAAAGATTATCTGCCCTGAGGGAAAGATTTACGCTTGCCTTATCTCTTGCGACTACCTCAAGGGTAGAAAAAGTAAGCTGACTGGAACTCTTAAGTTCGCTATCGCCTACCACGGTGATCATCTTTAGGTTCTCAGAACAATAAATTGTTACTTTCATCCTCTTTTTAGATCTAATATCTGCCATGGCCGATAATTCAAGTTTTTCACCACTTGAAGCGATATTGATATGTTCATGCAGGTTAGAGTCTGTTTCTAGCATCACTTTTGTCACGTTGCCTTGTATTAGTTCTACCTCAAAATCTTCATCAACTAGAAGATGGGTAAAAGGTGCTACATCTGTAGTCTCAATAGTGACATCTCGATTGCCTTTTACCTTTTGCGCCATCGTTCCTGTATAAGCAATAAACATGACGATTAATATGACCTTAAATTTCATTTCAGTTCTTTCGGGTAAAATAGACTTTTATTAAAAGTGACCAGTTAATTAAATGAGAAAACCGCGATCATTGACCGCGGTTTAAGTTAGTACAACATTATTTCTTTACTCATATCTCCATTCACCGCTAGTAGAAGTTCTTAAAGAATCTACTTGCTCCTCCAACTCGCAATCAAGACATTTAATAGTCTTTTCCAGGATCTCATACGTCCTATTGGGTTTGAACTGTTCTCTAAAGGAGTCATTTTCCAAATAACGATCATAGAGTCGCGTAAATTCTTTATTGGCCTTGATCTTAGTGCCTATGGGAATGCGATAGATCAGTTTCAATTTTTGATCTGCTAGTGCAGTTCCCTTCTCTATAATAATCCGGTCACTTCCTTTAAAACCACTGGGAGAGATCTTGTAATCATAAATGATGCTCGCCGCTCTTTCCTTACTTTCTTCATAGCTGCTTCCTCTTGCCAGGTAAATCATCTTAACACTCGCTATGGAGTCAGTTGTGGGGATGATTGTAGTGCGCAGGCGATCCATACTTACCCTAGTCTCACCGTCGTACTGCACCATTTCCATCCATCTAGCGTTCATGTAGAAACCTTTTGAGATACTTTCATTGGCATCTTCATTGATTTCCAATTGATAAGCTTGATTATCATCCATTACAAGCTCTTCATTTTTCACGTAAGTAGATTGATATGATTGGCTGGCGGCAATGTTTAAAATAGTGATTAAAACAAATATCAAAGCAGCGATCCACACTAGAAGCATCGCAATCTTGACTGGCATGTTGATAGATTTCATGTTACTTACCAGCAACCTAAGTCCTAGTACAGCCAGGGCAAATAGAGGTATGATCAATAGTAGTACAACCGCGGTTACCAGTAGCCAGGACGACTGGTCTGCGGGTACGATAATGTCAAAGACCTGAATAAGATTTGCGCCATCGATATTAATAAAGCTTACGGTAACTAGCGATACTATAGTGCCTATTAACGCCGTGACGGCAGTTAGAAAAACGACTAGGCCTATAAGCTTAAGCAGTACTTTGAAGAACCCCTTGATTATTTTACCTATGGTGTTGAAGAAACGTACTGATCCCCTTTTTGATTTTTGACCTATGCTATTACCGTGACTAGCCCCGGCCTGCTCGCCAGTCACTTCATTAAAATCTGCACGGGCATTGTCAGTTATATTGGAAATATTGACTTCTTTACCCATCATGCGCAAGCGGTCATTTGATGAGATCGCTTCTGGAACCACAATCCACATCAGTATATAGATGAGAGCGATGAATCCACCACTAGGAATCATTAATATGATCCACAGTACCCTAACCCATATGGCATCAATTCCCATGTAGTGCCCCAGTCCAGAGGATACTCCTCCCACATAACCATTGACCGTGTCCCTATATAATTTCTTTTGTGGAAAAACGTAAGGTGGTGTTTTGCGTGTGGAGCGAGGTTCCTCAAAGATCTCCTCATCTACCTCGTAGTCTTCTGGTTGACCCATAATTTCTATCATGGATTCTACGTTTGCAATAGAGACTACTTGTTGATCATTAGCTCGGTTTTCCAGAAATAGCTCTGCAATGCGGGCTTCAATATCAGCCATGATCTCATCTGCACCGCTAGTGCCTGAGAATGACCTGCGTACTGCGGCGAGGTATTTTTGTAGTCGGTTATAGGCGTCTTCATCGATATGGAAGAATAGCCCTGCTAGGTTTATGTTGATGGTCTTGTTCATGGTTATGTGGTTTTGGGTAGTGTTACAATTTGCACGGCATTCTTTAATTCTTTCCAGGTGGTAGTGAGTTCGCTCAAGAAGATTTTACCGGTTTCTGTGAGTCCATAATACTTGCGTGGTGGTCCTCCCGTACTCTCTTCCCAGCGGTAACTGAGCAACCCGGCATTTTTGAGTCTGGTGAGCAGAGGGTAGATGGTACCCTCTACCACCAGCAACTTTGCATCCTTGAGAGTGTCTAGAATTTCTGCAACATAGGCGTCGTTTTCTTTCAGTACGGAAAGAATACAGTATTCCAGTACGCCTTTTCTCATCTGCGCTTTTGTGTTTTCTATCTTCATTTTAGTCTTTCTTAGTTGGTTCTTGAATCGGTTGGTGCAGGAAATTAATTGTGATGGGGTAGTGATATTCTTCACCCTCACTTGCCTTGATCGCAGCCAGAATAGTGCAAATCAAGTCAGTTACTGCTAGAATAACGATTAGGCTACCGCATATAAGACCGCTTGCGGCAATCGTGGTAAGTGTACCTGCATTCTCAGGAAAAAAGTTGCCGTCATCCATCGCTTCCCAGAATACTGGACCCCCAGATATGGCACTGCCTATAATAATACCACCTCCTATAAATGCAAGAATGATCGTGTAGAGCGTAAGGCTTATTTGAAAATTGATCGCCTCACGACCATGTCTATCTACAAAGCCAGATTTTTTACCGTTTACGATCCATACTATTATGGGAAAGATAAAATTACCTAGTGGAAATATCCACTTTCCAAAGGTAGCCAGGTGGATTCCTGCGGCAACGTATTGATAATGTTTTGGGTTAGTTGTTTCCATGACCTAATATTTTCTTATGCAAATATATGTTCTAAGAAAGGTATTATGCAATACAAAGTACTGTTATTTTTTTTATGTAGTTATTACGCTTTCGCGAAAGCGTAACTGAAAAGAGCTTGTAGAAGTTTTTAAGTAATTGATAAACAGATAACTGTGTCTATAAATTGTAAATCTTTATGGGGTGAATAGTAAAGACTTTTTTAATCAGTATATTTCAATCTTCAATCACCTGACCACTTGATCATGAGGATAAGTCCCAGCGCAATCAATAAATTCACCTTCTTCAAATTGCCGAGTGCATGGCTTACCGGGGTGCGTTGCAAGGAGATTACCGCACAAAGCTGTCGGGTTACGGTAACTCATAGATGGATTAATCAAAATCCATTTAACAGCATGTATTTTGCCGTACAAGCAATGGCTGCAGAGTTATCTACCGGCGCGCTGGTCATGAAGTGTATTAAAGAATCTGGTGTAAGAATATCCATGCTGGTCCTTAACTCTGATAGCAGTTTTACTAAGAAGGCAAGAGGTAAAATTACGTTTACCTGTAACGATGGTGAGGAGATCAGTAGGGCTATCATTCAAACGGCGCAGGACGGGAAACCGCAAACCGTGTGGATGACTGCTATAGGAACTGATGCAGCGGGCGACCAGGTCAGTAAATTCAGGTTTGAATGGACCGTAAAGAAAAAGTCTTCATAATGGTCTGCCAGATGAGGTAAGTAACTCACTCAATAAGATCGTTATCGCCCCTAGTACATACATAATTACATCAACCCAGGAAAAACTCGTACCCATTGTCATTCTAGCCCAGTCATAATCCTGAAGACCCATAAGATAAATAAGACCTAACAGCTGGGACATTTCAACAATCAGGCAGAATGCCAGCGTGCACATTATCGCGGTGATTATCCTAAATCTTGTGAAAAACATCAATATCGAATAAATTAACATCACCACCAGTAAATCACCTAGGTAGGGTCTTACAATATCATCATTAACGTATAATGCTATAAAGACTTCCACGCAAAATATCACCAGAGCGCTAAGTGCGTATATATAGCGAGGTTTTCTGCGGAAAAGGAACTGGGTTTTTCCTATCATGTGCCTTGAAAATTATTTTATGAGTACACCTTGATTATCGGTTTCTAGATGGTGAGATTAATGTTATGTGTGATATATAATTACATCCAGACAGTAAAATTGCCATACCCAGAACAAACAGCCATGCTTGAGGATAATCCTTAAAATGATAAAACAAGGTGGCAACATCTAGCACCATATCAAATGGCCGGTGTATTAAGTCCCAGCTGTTCCACCGGTATGATCGACCAAAAAAGATCCCAAAGGCAGTCAATAATATCAATCCATACTCGGCAAAGGGTTTAATTTTATTTAGCTTTTTGAAATATGGCTGTTTGAATATGATACTTACCATGCGCTGCAAACTTGTGGTAAAAAGCGATATCCCCAATAAGCTATAACTTAATAACATGGATAAGTCATAATAGTATAAAATATGACCGTTGTGGGAAAGATGTTTGAGATCGGTTATCAGATAGGGAGCATTGGGTAATAGAAGAAGCCAAACGGTAAATAGAACGCCCAAAACAAATAAATTGATACCAATTGTAGATTTAGTCCCCAGATTTAAGTTTGAGCTAGACATTAAAATATGGGAAATTACCCATGGTAACACTGCAAGGAATAAATTCCAAATTAAGAAAGTATAGTTCAGGCTGGATGTAATAATAATTCTTACCAGTAACATCACTAGGCAAATCGCAATAGATGAGAGTATCGCTTTGCAAGATCTATTACGATACGTTCTGTAATTTATAGTAGTTGAAGACATAATGCGCATAGCGGGATATTAAGAAGTAAGGTGTATGTAGATAAACAATAAGCCCATTTGTGCTCATTACTTGTAACGATCATCATCAACAGTTGTATAATCAATACCATATGGGTTAGAATCGATAGAGCTACTATAAAAATCCCAACACCTATCAATACTTTCCAGTCAAAAGCGGCATATAGCAATGCAGTTGTGACTCCTAGAGCAGCAGATACGACTGCGTTCCACATAGCTGCTCTGGCAAGGTGCGGGAAGTGGATAACATTATTCATTGTCATCATGCTTTTTCAGTCGAGCCGCCGTATAATTATAATCTTGCCATTTGCGATCTATAAAATTGCGGTAGCTGGACTTTGCTTTGTAATATTGCGATTCTTGCACCACGTCTACTTCAAATCCATGCCGTTGCAGCTCCAGTGCATTAAGTGGATACAGGCGTATTAATTGATCTTCATGAATAAAATCATGCTGTAGGTTGTAATTTGTGACTACGGCAGCCCAATTAATCAAAGAGAATAAAACTATACTGGTAAAGGCTGCAATACTGTTGCGTCTTATGAGGTAGGTAATAGTACGGCGATTGGCAATTTTGCTCCACACCGTTATCAATCCTGAAAGACATACTAGTAGGTAGACCGCTACACCTAGCCGTTTAATTGACAAACCATAGAGGTGGATGTACTGCAGGTTCTTAAAACCTACACTTATAATAAGCAGCACATTGAGTATTATCCATAAGTAGCTAATTTTTTTGAGCAACCTATTATCTCTGATAAAATTGAGCTTACCATGGAAATAGTAGCTGATAATGGCTATGGCAACTACTATACTGGTGATACTTGCATACACTCCTTGATGAACAGCGCTGGACATCTCGCTAGCTTTCTGGCTATCATCCATGGAGCCTATGAACAATAGCTCAGAAATCAATACAACAACCAGTAACAGGTTGAGTACACCTATCGAGCAGCTTCCTATGGTCAGGTCCTTTTTTAAATGTGGATATTCATCGGGTTTAATTTGATAGGCTTTTAGATGTTCCGGTGCTTTATAGTCTGCCTCAGTAATACTCTTGATTACCTGTGGATCAGATATGTGATACATGAGTAAGCAACCTAGTACAAGTGTGAAAATCCAGCCTGCGTCAATGATACTCAAGTCAATTTGCTCAATCCAAGAGAGAAATACAGGATTTACAAAAGAATAGATGATTACAAATAGCACAAAGAGCGCGGTGGGAATCAAAATCATTTTGGCCACATCGAGGTAGTCACTGCTATGCAGATTGGAATTTGAGTCCTTTGGAAATTCTCCTTCAGTATCTAGGCTTATGAATTTGTGAAACATCCCAAAGATCACAGTATAAAATCCATTCATAAAGGCTATATATATGCTGGAGTTGCTACTAGCCACTAAACCTATAAAGGTTATAGAGGTGGCAAAATACATTGTGATCGACAAGGTACTTCCATGGTAAGTTATGGCTATTGATGTAAGGATCATAGCAACCGCAGCTAATACGGTAGGCCATTCAAAGATTCTACTCTTGTATAGGAAATAGAGAGAGATTACTAGCCACAGGCTATAGAGGAGTGTGTTAAGTCCCAAACCTGTATCGTAGAATAAACTAGCAAATTGTAAGCCGCCGGATGCGATGATTATTGATCTTTTCATAAATTATTTTGTTTTAAGAATTTTATGGATAGTAGGGGCAAGTTGAGATGATGCCTATAGTCTAGATGAGTGATAGGGCTATATACCTGCCCGCGTTTAAAAGAAGCCTTGAATTGTGACCATTGATCCATGAATAAAACTAGACCTATTGCCATGGCAAGTAGGGTGCATGGGCTACGTTTGCCATTGCCATATAACCAGTATTGCATGGAGATCTCGCTGGCCGTATCGGTCGGGTAGCCAGTAATCACGTGAAATATATCGTGGCTCTCGCAGCTGGGTTGCAACTCAAAGGATTCACGCAGCAAGAAACAACCCAAGTGATATCCTAGACTATTTGCTGGATAAGTGAGTAACTGCGAGATGGTGATATTCCAGGGCTTTCCAGTTTTGAAATAGCAATAAATGCTACTGGAAATCTTAAAACCGTAGCCGACTATGATCTCTCTTAATAAATATAAAGTACTTTGAAATACAAAGTAACTAGGTAAATAAAAAAGTGTATGCTTCATGACTGTGAGTTTATCAGTATCGCTCCTAGAGCCTCAATATGAGCGGCAAATTCCTTCTTTCCAGAATCGGTTGCGCGGTATCGGGTATTGGGTTTGCGACCTATAAACGACTTTTCAACAACTAGGTGTCCTGTTTTTTCCAGCGCTTTGGTATGACTCGCCAGGTTGCCATCTGTAACGTCAAGAAGACTTTTCAGCTCTTTGAAATCTGCATATTCATTTACCACTAACACAGACATGATACCCAGTCGTATGCGGTGGTCAAAAGCTTTATTTAATTTATCAATCAGGCTCAAAAAAGCGTTCTTTTAATTTTAGTTGCGGTCATATTTATAGTACATAATGGCACCGTAAAGAATATGGCATAGACCGAATCCAGCGGCCCAAAAGTAAATACCGTAAGTAAGGAATTGCATATTGATTAGTCCCAGAATAACACAGGAAATTCCTAGATACCTAACCGTTCCCAGAGTATAGGGCGCTGCCATAATGCAGGCCATTCCGTAGAAGATAAGCATGGTAGGCGCTAGGAAAGATAGCAAACCATACTTCAAAAGGAATAGAGAAAAAATGCCTCCTATGACTAGCGGCACCGCAAACTGGACCGTAAGTCTTATCGATTGTTGTTTCCAGATTTTTTGATTTTGCCGGGACGCCTTTTTGCTAGTTAATATAATTGCGGTAATTATGGAAAACACTAATACGTTGGCTGCTATAAAGATGATCTTCAACGATGGGTTGCTTTCCCACGGCTCAGTAAATAGCTTACCCATACTCTCGTTATAGCCCTTTTGATAGGCATCTGTAATGACGTAATGACCTAGTACCGCGCCTATGATGGCATAGATGCCGGCCATAACGCCACTCAGTCCAGATAGGGATATGAACCGTGTGGATTTACTCATGATGCTGCGTATTTCCCTTAGATCTTCTAGATATTTTTCATCAGTCATGTAAAGTACTTTGAAATGCAAAGTAAAGTGTTTTTTTGGTTATATGCAAGAGCCGTTGTTAGATTCCGCTTTCGCGAAAGCGTTACAACTTTATCCAAATCCAATACAGGGTGATCAGCTCAATCTTACTGGAATAGCTGCAAATCAAGACCTCGACGTTTCCATTGTTAATTTAATAACCCACCTAGTACCTTCGCCCGTATTACAATTGAATAATCAGAATCTTAGAGTAAATGACCTACAAGTATTGACACCAGGAATCTGTCTGTTTAATGTAGCTACCGCTAAGGACACGAGAGCCACAATCAAATTCTTTAAGGAGGTATGTAATAGTTTGATAAATAAGAAAAGCTGCGCATTGCGCAGCCTTTGCTATTTTTAGTCTCATGAATCCAGCAGAAGAGTACATCGATAACCTACCAGAGCCCTACCGGCAAATAGCCGTTGAGCTTCAGGTGCTTATCGAGCAGCAATTCCCAGCAGCCTCGCTCAAATTCAAATGGCGGCTACCATTCTATTATCTAGATGATAAAACCATGTTTTGCTTTATTAACTATAGAAAAGAATTCATTGAATTGGGAATGCCCTATGGCGCAAATCTTACGGTTCATAAAGACCAACTCATTGGTGGAGAAAACCGCAAAATGTTGCGATCACTTAGGTATCAAAACCCTACAGATATCAATGCTCAAATCCTTTACGACATTCTTGCCGGATTATATCTATTAAGAACGGGCTAGGTCTTTTGCTTCTTCTTTTTGGCGGCTGGGAATAGGATGTTGTTTAGAATCAACCGGTAACCCGGGGAGTTGGGATGCAGGCTTAGTTCAGTAGGCGGGTCTCCAACGCGGTGCTGGTAATCCTCTGGATCGTGACCCCCGTAGAAGGTAAAGAACCCTTTTCCACGTATACCATGAATGTATTTTGCCTCACGATTAGATTTATTTTCTCCCAGTACCAATACATTTTTTTTGACCTCGTTGCGCTCAAAACTTGTGGTCTGGCCCATGAAACCCTTTACCAGGCTAGTGTGATTCTGGTTGAGCATGGTTGGGATCGGGTCCCATTTTGCGCTGAAATCCATAAGAGAGAAATAATCCAGCTCGCGGTTGATCTTACGCTTGCGAGTCATGTCGATACTGCTGAATTCGTAGATAACTGGAGAACGCTCCAGTAGAAAGTCAGTAAAGGCAAAGGTGCGGTTATAGTCTATCTTGTTTTGATAACCACCCTCGCTGGGATCACCGTCAAACATGGGCTCTGCGATATCCACACCCTCGGCACTTAGTGCGATGTCAAAACTATCTGTAGCACTACACATGGCAAACATAAAACCACCGCCCACGACATAATCCCTGATTTTGAGAGCGACGTCTAGTTTTGACTGGCTCACTTTATCGTAGCCTAGTGATTTGGCTCGTTCCTCGGCGTCTTTTTTCTCTTGAATGTACCACGGCGCAGCTCTAAATGTTCCATAAAATTTACCGTATTGACCTGTAAAATCCTCATGGTGTAGGTGTAGCCAGTCATATAGCAGCAGTTCATCTGCCAGGACTTCTTTATCATAGACCTTGGCATAAGGAATTTCTGCATATTCCAGTACCATGGTCACCGCGTCATCCCAGGGTAGCTTTCCTACAGGAGTGTAGACGGCGATTTTAGGAGCTTTTTCAAGAAGTACTTCCTGCATATTCTGCGAGGGGCTAGCAATAAGCTCCAGTATGCTACTGGTCTCACTCTCAGATATACTTTCAAAACTCACCCCTCTTACGGTAAGCTCATTACTGATCTCATCAGTTGCGGGCAATAGGAATGAACCGCCACGGTAGTTGAGCAACCATTTTACCTTGGTTCCCTGAGCCAGCACCCAGTAGGAAACTCCATAAGCCTTCAGGTGATCAGATTGGGAATCTGCATCCATGGGGACCAGTAGGTACTGACCCTGCGACAGCATACTTGCAAATAGGAATACTGCAATCAAAAGTTTTGACTTCATCAAGTGAACGGTTAAGTTGATAAAGTTACAAAGACCTCGCCATAACAACTGTTGATAACGATTACGCTTTCGCGAAAGCGTAATCAATATTAATTCTGACTAGATTACCATAATTACTTGTTGTTTGAAACATAGCCGTATAGGATTATAACGACCAGTTACCACCTTCTAGAATTCTAGAATGGCATATCGTCATTATTGTTGATCCCAAATGCGGTACCTGGATCCATGCTGCGATCGGGTTTAAAGGTATCGTCGTTTGCGGCATTCATTTTTGAACCAAATTGCTCTGGTATATCAAAGGTATCTAGATTGTCAAACTTACCAAATTGCCCCAAGAACTTTAGGCGGATCGCGTCTGTCGCACCGTTCCTATGTTTTGCAACGATAAATTCTGCCTGGTCCTCTGTAGGTGTCTGGTCATCATCATCCCAAGTATCGAGACCGTAGTACTGCGGTCTGTAGATAAAGGATACGATATCTGCATCCTGCTCAATCGCTCCAGATTCCCTGAGGTCTGAAAGTAGGGGACGCTTTGACCCGCCACGGGATTCTACTGCTCGTGAAAGCTGTGAGAGGGCAATGACAGGCACGTTCAACTCTTTGGCAAGCGCCTTTAGGTTTCTGGATATTGTTGAAATTTCCTGTTCACGATTCCCGCCCTTGTTGTTAGTCTGTGCCGTCATGAGTTGCAGGTAGTCGATCATGATAAGCTTGATGCCGTGTTGCGAGGCAAGCCTACGACATTTTGCGCGCAAGTCAAAGATTGATAATGAGGGTGTGTCATCAATAAATATGGGAGCTTGCTCGAGATCCTTAACTTTTACGTTAAGTTGCTTCCATTCATGATCCTCAAGTTTGCCGGTACGTAATTTTTCTGAGCTCAATCCAGTCTCAGAACTTATAAGCCTGGTGATGAGCTGGACGCTGCTCATCTCTAGTGAGAAAAACGCCACAGGTATGTTTGCCCCCACCGCGACGTTGCGCGCCATACTTAGGGTGAAGGCGGTTTTACCCATACCCGGTCGTGCTGCTATAATAATAAGATCACTAGGCTGCCATCCACTCGTGAGTCGATCTAGGTCTGTAAATCCCGTAGGAATCCCACTTAGCCCATCACGATTTGCGATTTCTTGAATCCGCTCCTTAGCCTGTCTAACCAGATCCATTGCGGTTTCAGTACTTTTCCTAATGTTGCCCTGTGTTACTTCGTATAGCTTACTTTCTGCTTTGTCCAGTAGATCAAAAACATCAGTCGACTCGTCGTAGGAGTCGTCGATAATCTCAGTAGAAATTTTGATCAGGCTGCGCTGTATGAACTTCTGTAATATGATTCTTGCGTGGTACTCTATATGGGCGGTAGAACTGACCAGCTGTGATAGTTGAACCAGGTAATGGTCACCACCAGCATGGTCCAGGGCTTTATCCTTGCGCAATTGAGCACTTACCGTCAATAGATCTACCGGGCTTCCACTCTTGAACAGCTTGTCTATGGCGTCAAAAATGGTTTGGTGGTTTTTCTGGTAAAAAACGTCGGGTGTCAACAAGTCTATTACCTCGTCAACTCCCTTGCCATCAATCATCAACGCTCCTAAAACTACCTTTTCCAGATCTAGGGCCTGGGGTGGGATTTTTCCTTTCTCCAGCGTAACGATGCTGGCTGAGGAACGACTGGGGGTAGGGAGGGAGGCGACTTTTTCCATAAGCGGTCAAATGTAGCTTCTTAGCTCGATCAAAGTATTAGGAAGCGATGTTAATTGGCAATCCAAAACGGTTGATAATCTGTTAACAAACCGCATACTAACTCCTTACTGGTTTCAATAAGTTGATTACAGGGAACTTGTAAAATTTGCTGTCGTTGATAAAAAAAATCCGCAGACCTCAAGGCAGCGGATTTTTCTAAACGTATGACTTATGGCTGTTAGTTTTTGTAAACTCCCATATTGCAATACTTATCCATGCGCTGTTGTACAAGTGTTGCAGGGTCCAGTTCTTTGAGTTGCTCGTATTGGGTGGCAATACTTTCTGCTACGGTTTTAAAGATCGCTTCCCTATCTCGATGAGCACCACCATCTGGTTCTTTTAGAATAACATCCACCAGTTTTAATTTCTTCATGTCAGTAGCGGTAAGCTT
Source organism: Nonlabens sp. (assembly GCA_049647945.1). Taxonomy (GTDB): domain Bacteria; phylum Bacteroidota; class Bacteroidia; order Flavobacteriales; family Flavobacteriaceae; genus Nonlabens. The sequence continues at coordinate 132,050 of JBARYP010000065.1, forward strand.
CAAGGCCTCAGCGGCTTGTTCTTTAAATTCCCAACTACGCCAAAGTATTGATGAACAAGATTCTGGGCTTATGACGGAATACCAGGTATTCTCTAGCATGATAACGCGATCACCCACACCTATTCCCAGCGCTCCACCACTCGCGCCCTCGCCTATGATCATTACAATGATGGGAACTTTGAGTCGGGTCATTTCAAGAATGTTCCTTGCAATTGCTTCACCTTGACCGCGCTCCTCAGCTTCCAGTCCTGGATAGGCACCTGGGGTGTCTATCAATGCTACTACGGGTACGCCAAATTTCTCTGCACTTTTCATCAAACGCAGCGCCTTGCGATATCCTTCAGGATTTGCCATTCCAAAGTTGCGATACTGACGAGTCTTGGTATTGAATCCTTTTTGCTGACCTATAAACATAAAACTCTGCTCGCCTATTTTTCCTAGTCCACCTATCATGGCCTTGTCGTCCTTAACATTGCGATCGCCGTGTAGCTCAAGCCAGGTGTCACCACAAATTGCCTTGATATAATCCAGCGTGTATGGTCTTTCTGGGTGTCGGGACATCTGCACCCGTTGCCAGGCGGTTAGGTTTGAGTAAATTTCCTTCTTTTTGGCCTTTATTTTTTTCTCGAGTTGCTTGATGGTGGCAGATACGTCAACATCACTCTCTAGACCCAGTTCAAGCGCTTGTGAATGCTGGTCTTCCAGTTCCTTGATCGGTTCTTCAAAATTGAGATACTCCATAGATTTATCTAGTAATCAAAGGCAAATATAGCAAACTGCCTCAAGTGGAATGGAGTTCTTATAGCGATGGTTGTATAAGATTAGTCGTGATACTTCGGTTTAGGGTGTAAATGGGTTGTTGGGTTGATTGCGCTTTCGCGAAAGCGTAACTGTTCCAACTCTTCATAACAATTGATCTGACTGAATAGTCCGGGCAGCTTCCTACAGTTAAAGACTTTATATTTGCAGTTGCTAAAATCCAAAACAAAGGAATGGAAGTAAAGAATATCTGCTGCATAGGCGCAGGTTATGTAGGTGGTCCCACAATGACCATGATAGCTGAAAAATGCCCTGACATCAGCGTAAATGTCGTGGACATCAATAGGCAGCGTATTGCAGACTGGAACAACGAGGATCTCGATCAGCTTCCTATTTATGAACCTGGACTTGCCGAAATTGTGGGAAGAAACAGGAATAAAAATTTGTTTTTCAGTACAAACGTGAATCAAGCCATCCAGGATGCAGATGTCATATTTATTTCTGTGAACACTCCTACAAAAACCTATGGTGTGGGTAAAGGTATGGCGGCAGATCTCAAGTATATTGAGCTATGTGCCAGACAAATAGCAGATGTTGCTACTACTGACAAAATCGTAGTCGAAAAGTCTACCCTACCTGTGCGTACGGCTCACGCCCTACGGCAAATTCTGGACAATACAGGTAACGGGGTCAATTTTGATATACTATCCAATCCAGAATTCCTGGCAGAGGGTACCGCCGTAGAAGATTTGCTCAATCCAGATAGGGTCCTTATAGGAGGTGAGCAGACAGAACGTGGCAAGGCTGCACAACAGGCACTAGTTGACGTATATGCACAATGGGTGCCGCGTGACCAGATCCTAGTGACTAATGTATGGTCATCTGAATTATCAAAACTTACGGCAAATGCTTTTCTTGCACAGCGGGTAAGCAGTATCAATGCACTTTCAGAACTTTGCGAGGTAACTGAAGCCGATGTAAGTGAAGTAGCTCGAGCCATAGGAACGGATAGTCGTATAGGTCCCAAATTTCTTAAGGCTAGTGTCGGTTTTGGTGGATCATGTTTCCAGAAAGATATCTTGAATCTTGTTTACATAGCCCAATCATTTGGACTCAATGAGGTAGCAGATTACTGGGAGCAAGTGATCATTTTCAATGATTACCAGAAAAAGCGCTTTGCCAGAAAAATAGTGAATACATTGTTCAATACGGTTTCCGGTAAAAAAATTGCGATGCTGGGCTGGGCTTTTAAAAAAGACACTAACGATACTAGAGAATCTGCCGCCATTTATGTTGCAGACTATCTTTTAAGCGAGCAGGCAGAAATTCACATTTATGATCCAAAAGTAACTGAAGCTCAAATCAAATTTGATCTGCAGTATTTAGGAAACCACGATACAGACACCATAAATAGGATGATAACGGTGGTCAATGAGCCTATGATAGCAATGGACCAATGTCACGGGGTTGCTGTTCTTACAGAATGGGATGAGTTTAAAGAACTTGACTGGAAAGCGATCTATGACAATATGCTCAAACCGGCTTTCCTATTTGACGGTAGAATGCTACTAAATCATGAACTTTTGACTGAAATAGGTTTTAAAACCTATTCAATAGGAAAGGGTTAAAATTCTAATCAAGTTTATGACATACAAAATATTAATTACTGGTGCCGCGGGTTTTATAGGAAGCAATTTATCTGAGTATTTTATAGCTCAGGGGCACACGGTCATAGGTCTTGATAATCTAGCTACAGGGCATGTGCATAACCTAAGTGGTTTGATGGATAATGACCGGTTCACTTTTATAGAGGGCGATATACGGGATCTTGAGACCTGCAAATCTGCCGTTAAGGATTGTGACTATGTATTGCATCAAGCTGCGCTGGGCAGTGTCCCAAGATCCATCAAAGATCCCATCACCAGTAACGAGGTAAATGTCAACGGTTTTTTAAATATTCTAGTGGCAGCCAGAGACGCTCGAGTAAAGAAAGTAGTCTATGCAGCCAGTTCTTCTACCTATGGGGATTCAAAGATCTTACCCAAAGAGGAGGACGTTATAGGCAAACCCTTGTCTCCATATGCCATAACAAAATTTGTAAATGAGTTGTATGCAGATGTTTTTTACAAAACTTACGGTCTTAATTCAATAGGCCTTAGGTATTTCAACGTATTTGGGCGCCGGCAAGACCCTAATGGTGCGTATGCTGCGGTAATACCATTGTTTACAAAGAAGTTAATACAAGGTGAATCTCCCGTAATTAACGGTAATGGATCCTACTCGCGTGATTTTACTTATATTGATAACGTGATTCATGCAAACGAGCAAGCCATGCTTGCCACCGGAACAGAAGCAGAAAACACAGTCCTCAACGTGGCTTATGGTGATCGTACCGATTTAAATGATCTTGTGGGGTTGCTCAAAAAACACCTTGCTCCCTACGTGCCTGACGTGGAGCAAGTTGAAGCTATACATGGTCCTTTACGAGCAGGGGATGTTGCGCACTCCCACGCATCAATAGAACGCGCAAAGAGATTAGTGGGATACAACCCTCAATTTAATCTAGATAAAGGTATCGAGCATGCCGTAAAATGGTATGTCAACAATCTATAAAATGGAACAACCACCTAAAATTACAGTAGTAGGTCTAGGATACGTAGGACTTCCCCTAGCTAGACTTTTTGGAACTAAATACGCAGTCGTAGGATTTGATATCAATGAAAGCAGAGTAAAGGAGCTCAATAGCGGCACAGATTCTACCCTAGAGGTGTCTGACGATGTCTTACAATCTGTATTAAAAACAAGTAACGACAGCTCAAATGGTTTGTACTGCACCACAAATGCAGAACATATTGAGGATTCCACAATTTACATTATAACGGTTCCTACCCCAGTAGATAAGAATAATAGGCCTATACTAACGCCGTTGTACAAGTCAAGTGAAACAGTAGGTAAGGTGCTCAAAACAGGAGATATAGTAGTTTATGAATCTACTGTTTATCCTGGAGCGACAGAGGAGGAATGTGTTCCAGTTCTAGAAAAGCATAGCAAACTTAAGATGAATACCGACTTTTACGTGGGTTATTCTCCAGAACGTATTAATCCTGGAGATAAAAAGCATACGGTCGAAAAGATTTTAAAAGTCACCTCAGGCAGTACACCTGAATCTGGCAAAATAATCGATAAAATATATAAGTCTGTTATTGAAGCAGGTACTCATCTTGCACCGACAATAAAAGTCGCAGAAGCGGCAAAGGTGATTGAGAACAGTCAACGAGATATAAATATTGCTTTTGTAAATGAACTTGCAAAGATCTTCAACAAGTTAGATATCAACACTAGCGATGTACTCGAGGCTGCGGGTACAAAATGGAACTTTTTACCGTTCAAGCCAGGGCTGGTAGGCGGACACTGTATAGGTGTTGACCCTTACTATCTGGCACAAAAAGCACAAGAGGTAGGTTACCATCCAGAGATTATTCTTGCTGGTAGACGTATGAACGACGGGATGGGCGCTTACGTAGCAAGTGAGGTGGTAAAGTTGATGCTTTCCAGAGATATTTCAGTTAAAAATTCAAAGGCACTAATTTTAGGATTTACGTTCAAAGAAAATTGTCCAGACGTACGCAATACAAAGGTTGTAGACGTTGTAGAGAATCTAATGGAATACGGGATTAATATCACCATTTTTGACCCGCTGGCAAATCCGGCAGAGGTAGAGCACGAATATGCCCTGAAAAGTCAGACTGAACTCCCTAACGATAAGTATGACACCATAATTTTAACGGTTCCTCATAATGAGTTTCAAAATATTGATCTCGATAGCCTCAAAAAAGACAATGCCTGCGTCTATGATGTCAAGGGGTTTCTAGGAGATAAGGCAGATAAAAAATTATAAAATGAAAACTACTCTCATTACTGGCGGTGCAGGATTTATAGGATCACATGTTGTCCGGCATATGGTCAATAAATATGAGGATACTCACTTTGTGAACCTGGATGCACTTACCTATGCAGGAAACCGATACAATGTTACTGACCTTGAAGGTAAAGCAAATTACATCTTTATTAAAGGCGACATAGCTGATGCTGGTTTTGTCGATAGCCTTTTTTCTAGATACAGTTTTGACAAAGTCATTCATCTTGCTGCAGAATCTCATGTAGATCGATCCATTACAGATCCCATGGCCTTTGTACGCACAAACGTCATCGGTACTTGTAATTTGTTAAATGCTTTCAAGGATCAAATTAAACAGAAAAATAAGGGTAGTCTATTTTACCATATAAGTACTGACGAGGTTTATGGAACACTAGGCGAGACAGGATTTTTTACAGAGGAAACACCCTATAGCCCCAATTCTCCCTACAGCGCATCAAAAGCCAGCAGCGATCATTTTGTAAGAGCTTATGGTGAAACCTACGGGATGCCGTTTGTGATCTCCAATTGCTCAAATAACTATGGTCCCAATCAATTTCCTGAAAAATTGATTCCGTTGATGATCAACAATATTACCAAGGGATTGCCACTACCGGTATATGGTGATGGAATGAACACTAGGGACTGGTTGTATGTAGGCGACCACGTGGACGCTATTGATACGATCCAGCAAAGTGGAATGCTAGGAGAAACCTACAACATAGGTGGAAACAACGAGGTAAAAAACATCAACCTCGTACATCACTTGTGCGATATCGTTGATCAAAAAACCGGATCAGAAAAGAGTTCGCGAGAGTTGATTACGTTTGTGACTGATCGACCTGGACATGATTTTAGATATGCCATTGATGCCTCAAAAATCAAGAACGACCTCAACTGGGAACCTCAATACGTTCTTGAGCAAGGTCTTGAGGAAACCGTGGATTGGTACCTGAACAACCAGCAATGGATCGATCAGATTCAAGATGGTAGTTATAGAAAATAGGCGGGGGTAAATTACGCTTTCGCGGAAGCAAAACAGACGATATGATTGTAGAGAAGACTAGAATTCAAGATTGCTTGCTACTGAAGCCTAACGTAATTAAAGACTTGCGTGGGGAGTTTATGGAGAGTTATAATCATGAAAAATTTGTGCAAGCTACAGGACTTGAGGTGAATTTTGTACAGGATAATCTATCTACTTCAAGTAAAAACGTGGTCCGTGGGCTGCACGCTCAAACTGGCGATATGGCTCAAGCCAAACTAGTTATGGCGTTGAGAGGTGAAGTACTGGACGTCGTGGTGGATATGAGACCAGACTCTCCTTCATACAAAAAACATATAACCGTTAAGCTGGATGAGGAAAATAGGCATCAGTTATTTGTGCCCCGTGGTTGCTACCATGGTTTTTCTGTATTGAGTGAGGAAGTACTATTTTACTACAAATGCGACAATTATTACAGCAAGGTACATGAGTCCGGAATAAAATATGATGATCCCGTACTCAATATTGATTGGCAGGTTAAAGCAGAGGATATGCTTATTTCTGATAAAGATCAAATTTTGCCTTTCATGAATGACTTAACAGTTTAAAATTTATTCCAACGTAACTCATGTCAACAAAAAAGAAGGTTCTGATCATCTTTGGAACGCGTCCCGAGGCTATCAAAATGGCACCCCTAGTGCAGGAATTTCAAACTGAAGCAGAATCTTTTGAAACTAGGGTTTGCGTGACCGCGCAACATCGAGAGATGCTGGACCAGGTTATGGACTTTTTTGACCTGACCGCAGATTATGACCTGGATATTATGCAGCCCGGTCAAGATCTCAATGGTCTTACGGCGAGAATTATAACGGGCATGAAACCGGTACTAGACGATTTTGAGCCAGATTATGTTTTTGTGCACGGTGACACCACGACAACTATGGCGGCTAGTATTGCATCTTTTTATGCGGGCGCAAGAGTTTGTCACATAGAAGCTGGACTGCGCACTCACAATATACGCTCCCCTTTTCCTGAAGAGGTTAACCGTCAAGTTACGGGTAGAATAGCAGATTTCCACTTCAGCCCGACTGAGGTATCAAAGCTAAATCTCATAAATGAGAATGTTGATGAAGCCAAAGTATTAGTTACTGGGAACACGGTCATCGACGCGTTACTGGAAAGTGTAAAGCGTGTAAAGAACAGGGAGTCATCCTTTATCAAACATATTCAAACCGTGATAGATGATCAACCGCTCGTGTTGATTACTGGACATAGGCGCGAGAACCATGGGGCAGGATTTGAAAGAATTTGTAGGGCCATTAGAAAACTAGCCTTATCAAAACCAGATCACAAATTTGTGTATCCGGTTCACTTAAATCCCAAAGTACAGGAACCCGTAAATAGACTATTATCTGATATAGATAATGTCGTACTTATAGCACCTTTAAGTTATCCAGACTTTATCTGGATGATGGATCGATCAACCTTAATTATTACGGATAGTGGTGGTGTCCAGGAAGAAGCTCCCAGTTTAGGTAAACCCGTGCTGGTTTTAAGAGATACCACAGAGCGACCAGAAGCAGTTGACGCCGGTACAGTCGTACTGGTAGGAACAGACGGGGATAAGATTTATCAAGAAGCCATTAGTCTTCTGGAAGATGAAAATCGCTATAAGGAAATGAGCACTATTCATAATCCCTATGGTGACGGCAAGGCAAGTAGGCGTGTGGTGGATTTTATTTTGCAACGTCAGTAGAGTAAGTTATAATTGAACCATCTAGTAAAAAGTTATGGCATATTTATCAATAGTAAGTCCTGTTTATCGTGCAGAAAAAGTGCTGCCAGAGCTTATTGCCCGTATAGAGCAATCTGCGGCTAGAATTACTAATGACTTTGAAATAATTTTGGTTGAAGATTGCGGTCCCGATCGATCTTGGTCTGTTATTGAAGAGCTTGCCGAGACTAAGTCTCACGTAAAAGGTATTAAGCTGAGTCGCAACTTTGGACAACACTATGCGATCGCATGTGGACTTGATAATGCTCAAGGTGAATGGATAGTAGTGCTGGACTGTGATTTACAGGATCAACCGGAAGAGATACCTAAACTCTATCAAAAAGCTCAAGAGGGTTATGATGTTGTTCTAGCAAGAAGGTCCTATCGTAAAGACAAATACTTCAAAAAGCTATTTTCAAAATTATTCTACCGCACATTGGGATATCTAACGGGATCTGAACAAGATGAGACGGTAGCAAACTTTGGAATCTATCATCATAAGGTTATTGACAGCATCACCAGCATGCGAGAATCCATACGTTACTTTCCTACATCAGTCAAGTGGGTAGGTTTTAAACAAACCAAGGTAGATGTAGAGCATAGCGCACGCTTTGAGGGAGAATCAAGTTACAATTTCAGTAAATTGATCAATCTAGCCATTGATATAATTCTGGCATTTTCTGATAAACCACTACGCCTAGTAGCAAAAACTGGTCTAATTGTCTCAGGAATATCGTTTGCAATAGCTACCTACTACTTGATAAAATTTTTATTGGGTGGTGTGGTGGTAATAGGATATACGAGCTTGATCGTCTCCTTGTGGTTTCTATCGGGGATAATGATTAGCACTTTAGGGGTTGTTGGTCTTTACATCGGAAAGATATTTGAGGAAACTAAAAAAAGACCTATTTATGTTGTTCAGGAATATACCACCTCTTTAATAAAATCAAATGAGATCGCAACTGAAACGTCTTGAGTGGGATTCAGATTTTTTTGGTCTAGATGTTTATTCATTCCAAAAGTCCATTCTAGATAAGGACGATATAATAGCTCTGATAGATGATTTTCTCTCTACTAAAAAATCACTTGTTTATTTTTTCCTCGATAGGGAACTGGAATTTGAACTTCCTGATGGCATAAATATTCAATTAGTAGATCGTAAAGTGACCTATTTGAAGAAAGTGCCAAGCTATCGAGAGGTAAGTGAGCATATTAAGGAGTTAAAAATGAGTGATGTTCACCTTCCTAAAGCAATAGATCTAGCCATTCAGAGTGGTGAATACTCGAGATTCAAAATAGATATAAAAATTCCCGCATTCAAACACGTTGAACTTTATGAAAAGTGGATCATTAATTCGCTTAATAAAAAGGTTGCGGATAGGGTCAACGGTTATTTCATTAATGATGAATTAGCAGGATTGGTAACCTTGACAGAGAAAAGCAACAGAGCCGATATTGGGATTATTGCGGTTGATACGATGTACCGGGGTCAATCGATAGGTAAAAAATTAGTCTTGAGCGCTGAAGAATTTGCCATGCAGAATGACTTTGGCGAACTTCAAGTAGTTACCCAAGAAGATAATCTAGCAGCTTGTAAATTTTATAATAGTTGCGGTTTTGAACAGGAAAGTACGAAATACGTTTACCACTTATGGATCAATGAGTGATACATTTTAGGTTAACGGCACATATTGCTTTTATCAATTATATTATTATGATGTATCAAAGATGTTTGTTTATGGCAATAGGTATATTACGGCTGCTTAGCTAGAATTTATGACATCAATACGCTTCTTGTAATTGAGTCAACCTGATCGTACTAATTTTAAAGTGTTATAATAGGTGCAGAATTTACCGGATAGAGTTTGCCGTGAGTATCGAGATAGGAAAGAGCAAACTTTGTTAAGTAGTGAGTCAAGAGGAACTGAAAGGTGAATCTGTCCCTCTAGATGAAATAATTAATCAAATACTGGGATACGTACTTGAATGCGCTAAAAAATATCTTTATCTGTAGATTTACACGATAACCTGCCACAAGCTACAGTTAATATGAAATTATTGAAGAACCTATCGCTGCTTGCTGCGATAATTTACTTTGCCCTATCTGTAATACAGGTGCTATTTGTCATGGATGCTCCGCGGGGTGATGAATTATATTTTGTCCCAGACTTGCAATACACGCTTGAAAACGGTTTGTGGGATGCCATAAGAAGGAATGTGTCTATACCGTTCACCATCGTTCATTACTTCCCATTCAAATTCTTTGGTCTCCCAGGGGTCAAGGTTGTCAACCTACTACTTTCACTTCTTTTTATATTTTATGCCTTTAAGAAAACCGGTGTTATTGATCATCTAAAATATCTGTTATTCTATATGGCTACGGTATTGTACTTCTTTACCGGATCAAATGACGCTATTTTCTCCTTATCACTAGGTATTTTTTTCATAGAGACTATCTGCATTTTTACCAATAAAAAAGGAAACCTCGCTTTAGCAATAAGTGCATTGATTGTTGCCGCGTTTACGCGCGAGCTCATTATCGTCTTCCTACCTTTTATAGCTCTATCACTTTTTCTGGTGCGCAAAACCTTGTTTGATCAATGGCGTAAAATGGCAGTTCCAGCCCTGTTGTTTTGTGTTCTGTTGGCATTGAATATACCCTCGATCCAGGAGAATAGCACTTTAAGTTATGATAGAAAGAAACCTCCCGCAACCACTAGTTCAAACTGGGTGCAGCGACAGCATTTATCACAACTCTTATACGATAGTGGGGAGTTGAAGCCCGGTACACACGTATCGTGGGATGAGGTAGACATATACCTCGCAGATAATGGCCAGGACGCTTTACCCAGTACTTCATTTGAAGGTATGTTCTTTGACATCGAGCTTACAATCAAAGAATTTTTTATCGATCTACAGTCTGCAACATTTAGGACGGTAAGGCAGATAGGGGTGGTGTATTTGTTATTTGCAGCTATTTTATTCATAGCCTTTAGGCAGCGTAAACCTGATATAATTGTACTCTTTAAACTAGGATTATTGGCTGCTGGGCTATGTCTTTTCTCATTCTTTATCATTTCCACCGTAGAACTCCGGTGGATGGCACCGATACTATTGCTCAACGTTGTTGTCCTAAGAAAAGATTTTAAACTCAATCCAAAGTTGATCAGTTTAAACAATGCCCTAATGTTACTGCTTACTATCTACGGCTGCTATAAAATTATTTTGCGCATGGAGGTAACCTCGCTAGTGTAAAGCTAGCTCGTTAACGGAATAAGAGAATAAACTAGTTTAAATCTATTTAAACCATCTGCGCATTTCATCAATTGGATTTTTACGGATAGGATGGTTGCTGTAACAATAGATTTCTTGGCATTCAATAGTTTGTAACGAGATAAAGAAGAAAGAGAATTCCTAACGCACGTGAGTTAGATATCACTATATCATAATTCCCTTTGTGAACAGATTTTTAAGGTTATAGCAGGTGATGGTCAGAGTTACGCTTTCGCGGAAGCGTAAACCACATAACTACCATTAATAGAAAATAAGTGGCGTGAAATATCTGTACCCCACCGCTCACGGCTGCATTCTTTCCATCGGCAAACCTAATGTAGTACATTTGCGGGCTGAATAGTTGAAATCGGTTATTATGAATGAATCTCGTGAGGTAAGTATTGTTGGTTTAGGCTATATAGGACTGCCTACGGCTGCTTTGATTGCGTCTCAGGGCACGCAGGTCAATGGTATTGATATCAATCAGGAAATTGTGGACGTTGTCAACTCTGGCAAAACCCATATCGTGGAGCCAGATCTTGAAGAGATCGTTGCAAAATGTATAACAGATGGAACACTCAAGGCGTATGTAGAAACCAGAAAAGCTGCCACCTATCTGGTAGTGGTTCCCACGCCGTTCAAGAACAAAAATGAGCCAGACATCTCTTTTGTCATTGCTGCAACCCAGGGCATCATTCCACTGCTAGAAGAAGATGATCTGTTTATAATAGAGTCCACATCGCCTATCGGTACTACAGAGAAGGTGGCACAATTGATTTTTGACGCTCGTCCAGAACTCCAGGGCAAGATTGCCATCGCCTACTGTCCAGAGCGGGTCCTGCCTGGCAACGTGATGCATGAATTGATTTATAACGATCGCGTCATAGGCGGTATCGACGATAGGAGTACAGACCGTGCCATCGAGTTTTATGCCCAGTACGTAAAGGGTGAATTACATAGGACTAACGCTAGGACTGCCGAGATGTGCAAACTGGTCGAGAACAGTTCTAGGGACGTACAGATCGCTTTTGCAAATGAACTCTCCTTGATTTGTGATAAAGCTGGTATCGATGTCTGGGAATTGATCAAACTGGCAAACAAGCATCCTAGGGTCAATATCCTCAATCCCGGGGCAGGGGTGGGAGGTCACTGCATCGCCGTGGACCCCTATTTCCTAACCGCAGATTACCCCATGGAATCGCAGATTATAGGTAAGGCACGTGAGATCAACAATTATAAATCCTTCTGGTGTGCAGAAAAGGTCAAAACAGCACAGCTAGAGTTTGAGCTCAAGCATGGCCGCATGCCCAAACTTGCCATTATGGGTCTTGCCTTCAAACCCAATATTGATGATTTAAGGGAATCCCCGGCTAAATATATCGCACAAAAAATCTTCCAGAATTCAAATGATGAAGAACATTTCATCGTAGAGCCTAATATCGATAACCACCCTATTTATAAGTTGACTGATTATAATTCCGCTTTCGCGAAAGCGGACATCATCGTGTTCCTAGTTGCGCATGACGAGTTCAAGCAGCTTAAAGCCAAAACAGAGGATAAGATCGTATTGGATTTTTGCGGAGTCACCAAATAAACAGAAAGTGTCAAGATTAAAGGTATTGATAGCAAACCTGTTGGTAAATCAAGTTACCGGTAGAATTTTACGTACCCTCTATGGTGGAACCATGCAGTTTGAGGGCTTGAAGTTTCACACCAGGTCTTCCTATATAAGCCCTAGAACAAGTGCTGCATTATTCTTTAAGTCTTATGAAAGCGCCGAAGTGCGCTTTATCAAAAAGTATATAAACGGTTACAAGGGAACTATCATTGAACTGGGGAGTAGTATAGGTGTGGTTGCAAATATCTTGTCTACGTATAATCCACAAGCCACTATTTGCGGTTTTGAAGCAGATGGTAACCTCTGTAGTGTTGCTAGTGAGAATCTTGCTCTTAATGGAGCAAGTAATGCTACTATATACCATGAAGTCTTGAAAGGCGAAGGGTACGTGTTTAAGCCAGGAAAATACAGTACTGATGGAAAAATTGTTTTATCTGGTTCTAATAGTACTTCTAACCTACTTGTAGACTTAATTACTAGATATCAAATCGATAGTCCATATACTCTGGTATGTGATATAGAAGGAGCAGAATACTTCATCCTGAACGATATGGAACAGTTGAACGGTTGTGAAATGATTTTAATTGAACTTCATGATATTGAAGTAAACGGAACCCTACATAAAGCCGAAGATTTAATGAGACTACTTTCCAAATCGTTTGAGCTCATCGAGCGGTATGGAAATGTTGTAGTTTACGGTAAATGTTGAAAAAAGTTACAGATCTAGATGTTATTGTTTCCCATACGGGGGCAAGAGAACGCTATGCAGTAGCTAGTGCGCTAGAAAATCTAGGTGCTTTGAATTACTTAGTAACCGATATCTATTTGAGTCCTTCTTCTCCCTTGCTTTCCATCAGCAAGCGCAGATTTCATTCTGGAATACCTGTGGCAAAGGTCGTAACGTTAAGTTTACTTGTCATAGCGTACAATAAATTGCGAGGCGTCATAAGTAAATCACACTATGATAATTGGGTTAGTCGGGGTAAGCAGATAGCTTCTTTAACCAGACAAACACTAATATCAAAGCCTAATAAAAAGTCCTTGAAAGTTATATGGAGTTACACGGCTTGTGGTTACGAGACATTTAAGTCTTGTTCAAATTCTTCATATCTACTGGTTTTAAATCAGATCGACCCCGCATTTGAATATTATAGAATAAAAGGAGTGTCTGATATAGATAATAATGCTTTCTTGAATCGAGTAAGACAAGAAATGCAAATGGCCCAAATTATTGTGGTAAACTCAGAGTATTGTAAAAAGGCCCTAGTTAAACATCATATAAGTCCTCAAAAAATAGAAGTTTTACCACTAATTGCACCTCAACCCCATGCAGTAAAACGTTTAATGTCAAATGCTAGACTAAAGGTGGGTTTTGTAGGTTCCTTAAGTTTCATGAAGGGTTATGATGTATTTTGTGAGGTAGCTAGATCATTATGTGATATAATGGATTTTACAGCTGCTGGGAAATTAGAGGAGTCTTTTAAACGATTATCAGAAAATAAAGTTCACGTTGATGAAATGGGATTGCTTGATAGTAAAGAGATTAATAACTTTTATGATAATCTAGATATACTTGTGTTTCCTACCCGTAGTGATGGTTTCGGTATGGTGCAGCTAGAAGCAATGGCTCACGGTATTCCAGTTATCTCATCCTCTACCTGTGCAGATGTTGTCGTAGAGAACAAATGTGGGTTTAAAGGTGAAAATGCTATTGAGATCAAAGAGGTATTACTAAAGTATCATCACGATCGTAAAATGCTCAAATCCCATTCTGATGCCGCTTTAAAACGATGTGAGGTCTACAGTGCTCAAAATTTTACGAATCAATTGAAACGTATTCTAACTAGACACTTAAATTGACCAGGTCAGATGTTAGATAAACTCCCTCTATGGAATAAAATTAAAAGTGATAATTCTGCCTTATTAAGTGGTACTGCCTGGACTATACTAGGGGCTGGAATTTCTAGGGGTTGTCTGCTTATAGGTTCCTTGATCTGTGCAAATATTTTAGGGTCATCCCTCTTTGGAGAATACAGTTTAATACGTAATACCGTAAACATGTTTGCTGTATTGGGTGGGATTAACCTAGGTAGTTTAATTTCAAAATATATCTCTCAATACAACCTTAACAAGGACTTACGTGATTTACACGCAGTATTCCAGATATATCTACTTTGTTTCACACTAATTGTGATTACTGGAATACTGCTGGTTGTTTTTGCAGATCCATTGTCTACAAGATTATTAGGAGCGCCACACTTAAAGTACGATTTATACCTATCGCTAGCGATTATAGGTGCTACTATATTTTATTCTCTTAATGAGAATGTATACCGTGGTCTCATGAAGTTCAAAAAGTTGGGAATTATACAGATCTTATGTTCCCTTACTTTTCTGATAATGGTGCCAGCTGGTGCTTATTGGTATGGTGTTACGGGAGCTGTATTAGGATATCTCGCATTTGCCGTCTTCTTTTCTTTTTTAAGCCTTTTACAGTTAGGCTTACTCAACATAAGGTCTCTAAAAAAACTAAGATCGATATCTATTAAGAACTTAGATTATGACAGCAAGGAGTTTAAGAAAATGATCGTTCCAGTATTCTTTTCTTCATTGGTAGATGCTCCCGCATTTTATGCTGTTCAAGTGATATTTGTATTTTATTACGGTATGTCAGACTTTGGAATTGCAAGTGCTTTTTTGCAGATTAGAAATCTGGCACTTATAGTACCCGGCTATGTAAGTCTTGTTTTACTACCCATACTATCAAGGTTTTACACCCAGAATGATCGCACTAGATATTCTAAAAACCTTAATACGGCAACGGTATTTAGCTTGTTATTTTCATGCGCAATAGCTATTATTCTTGTAGCAACATCTCATCTTACTATCGATTTATATGGTTTTGAAGTAGTTCCAGAAAACGTAGGTTACATCTCTTTGATTATTTATGGTACGGTACCGCTTTTTGTACTATCAAATTTATTTCATCAAACATTATTGATAAAAAACCTGGGTCTACAATCTCTTTATGTATCTCTAGGATGGAACGTGATTTTTGTGCTGTCAGCATTTTTGTTTATAGATTTATTAGATTTAGGTATCGTAGGATTTATGTGGAGCCAATTAGTTGGAATTTTACTACAACTACTTTCACGAATCTATTTCGACCGCAAAATAAAATTCTCTTAAACTGAATTTTAGACTTTTCATTTAATAAATGTTGTTCCAAATATATTCATGCCTGCTATGGTCGTAGTTTTGTAATTATTTACTACTTGAACATTACTAGCAAGTATGGTATATATCATATTAATCCTTATTGTATTGGCCTTAGGTTTTTTACCCGCCTTCAAAAGCTTGAAAACACATTTCCTTTTGTTTTTGTCTTGCTTTATGTATCTGTTTTATTGTGCGTTAGGTCCATTGAATGCTATTCTAGTAGATGATTTTGTGAAGTTAGGCGGTAACTTTAGATACTTTTTTAACGACGGTTTAATGGTCTATCTAATAGGTTTGAGCTGTTTTATTCTAGCCTATTATTTCTTCTATTACACAAGATTTACGCAGGTATTAGTAGTTAAAGCCCCTAAAAAAATACGACGCTATGAACTCACCAGTATGGCTCCAGTATTGGCTGTACTATTTACGTTTATAGTAATTTTTGTGGTTTTCCAGAATAAGGATTATAGTGGGGAGAGTTCTGTAGACTCATCTTACAATTATATTTTGTTCTTTGCAGACTCGCTAATTGTATCCATTGTGATTTTCATATTTGAAGGAAGATACAAGATGCTCACTCTAATTTTGCTACCCATAGCTTTAATATCGTTTTTAATTCTGGGATTTAGATACCGGATCATATTGCTTTTGATTGCAGGCCTGTACTACTTTATAGTTAAAAATAAATTGACCATGTCCCTGCTACTTAAATTAATAATGGTTACTGTCGTGACAGCCTACAGTATCAATTTTATAACAACTAATAGAAGGATATTTACTTCATGGGAGTTTGAGGATACTGACTTCTCTCTTGAAGTAGCAGATGATATGACGGCTTATGAGCTTGTATTGTTTCAAACTGAAAATTATTCTACTGACTTTAATGTTCTCAAGTATCTTAAACAGCGGCCACTAGAACATGATTATGGTTTTTCTATGTTTGCTCATATTTTTATAAGAGCAACTCCGGCTTCATTTTATATCACCAATAAAAAACCAATCATTCCACAGCAGTATATTATCAAGAGAAGTTTTGGGTCTTTTGCGGGGCGGTATTCTGGTGCAGCAGTAACTAATATCTTTTCTTACTATATACCCTACGGTATGTTGACTGTGATTATTTTTATGACCTTACTAGGGGGATGGCTAGGATGGTTTTCTCAACGAGTAGATCTAGACATTGTCCGCAATCAAGTACTGGTGGTTTTAGTTGCGATGTTATTGTTCCAGGAAATATCAAGGGGTTATTTTCCTCAAACATTTACCTTGCTGGTTTATTTATTTTTGACATTTAAGCTGTCTTACAAAAGCATACGTATTGATAGTATTCCTAACTAACACTCCCACTCCTTACAGAACTGCGTTTTTTAACAATTTAGCTGCCCAGTTAGCACCGTTTTCAGAGATGTCAGTTCTGTATTGTGCGAAAACAGAGCCCCGTAGGTACTGGAAGTTCAACGCAAAGGATCAAAAATACAATTACTCTTTTTTACCGGGAATTCATCCTAACTTCAAAGGATTCTATCCACATATCAATTTATCAGTTGGCTCGGTTTTAAAAGATCTCAAACCACAGGTCTTAATTATAAGCGGTGCCTGGAATACACCGACCATGCTTATGGCTCTATTTGGCTATAATTATCCAACTACAAAGTTGTTTTGGACAGAAGGTCATCCTGATGCACAGGTCACTACCAATAGAATAATCGGTTGGTTGCGTGGTAAGGTGTATCGTAGATTTGATGGGTTTTGTGTGCCTAACAATAAAACGGCTGCATATGTGGATTCAATTATAAATCATAGAACAGCTATATATCACATATTACCCAACACTATTGACGAGAGCAACTTTAGAGATAAGTGGACGCCAGGTTTTTCTAGGTTAAGCACCACTAGGAATGTTGAAGTCGTTATGCGACAAGTTGTTACGGTCTGTAGCCTTGTGGATAGAAAAGGAGTTATGGAGCTACTTGAGGGATACCATTTGCTAGATCCTGATACCCGTGACCATTTAAAATTAGTATTTGTGGGAACAGGAGATTTAGATCAACAACTGCGTGAGTTTGCCAAAAGGAATAGTTTGCTCAATGTTATTTTTAGGGGACATATTGATGCTGATGGAATTAGGGAAGTACTGCAAAAATCAGACGCTTTTATTCTTGCTACAAAACGAGATCCAAATCCATTAACTCCTATTGAGGCCAGCCTTATGAAACTACCTATTGCATTATCGGTAAAAGCTGGGAATCACGATGAGATCATCAAACCAGATACAGGCTGGAGTATTAAATATATTGACAAAGTAGTAATAAAGGCAACACTTCAAAAGATCTATGAAACTGATCAAGAACAATTAAGGCTCATGGGTCTTGCGGCACACGACAATGCGATGCAATACTTTGGGCAAAGATCAGTAGTTAAAAAATTCACTCACTTTTTGAAAGAGCTTATTAAATGAAAATTTTAATAAATGCTTCTAACCTCAAAATAGGAGGGGGTCTACAGGTCGCACATTCTGTTATAAATCATATATTGAATCAACCAGCAATTTCCCATGATTTTGTATTTGTGGTTTCAACAGAGTTAGAGTTGTTTCTGTTTGACCAGATAAAGAACGTTCGTGATAAATTTATAACCTATGATGTACCTGCTATGGTACACACTAGTCTGCTTGGAAAAAACAAATTTTTAGATCAGATAGTTAATAATTTCAAGATTGATAGAGTTTTTACGGTATTTGGACCTTCATACTGGCGACCTATAGTCCCTCATACGACTGGTTATGCAAAACCACAATACATTTATACTGACTCGCCATTCTTTAAACAATTGAATTTTGCTGCAAGGCTTAAGTTATCACTAAAACGTAAACTACATTTATATAGTTTTAAGAATCATACTGACCAGCTTATATCTGAAAACGAGGACGTATCAGTAAAGCTTAGATCGATGATGCCCGGTAAGAAAATTCATACCGTAAGCAATTACTATCATCAAATATTTGATGACCCCTCAAAATGGCTTCCTAGTTCGGGACTGGATAATTGCGATGACTTTAAAATATTAGTTCTCGCAAGTAACTATCCACATAAAAATTTAAATTTAATACCTGATGTCATTAAAAAGCTCAAGTCTAAATTTGAGAACTTCAGTTTCAAATTTGTTTTGACTATTGATGAAAAAGAGTTTAAGGATAAGGGCTCTGAAATTTTAGATCATATTTTGTTTATGGGCAAAATTGGGATTGCCCAGTGCCCAGATCTTTACAGGAATTCAGACCTTTTATTTTTACCTACATTGTTAGAGTGCTTTACAGCAACTTATCCCGAAGCCATGAAAATGGAGGTGCCTATATTAACTTCAGACTTGGGCTTTGCGCGAGGAATTTGCGAGAATGCGGCTTATTATGTTGATCCTCTTGATCCAGACCAGATTTCAGACAGTATATATAAACTTCATAGGGATAAAGAACTAGTGAATCGATTGATTGTTCATGGTAGGCAAAGGTTGCTTAAGTTTGACACACATGGCGATAGAGTCCGTAAATACATTAATATTATAGAAGCTTGAAACAAATCCTACAATCATTTAAGACTGGTGAAACCATACTGGAAGAAGTTCCAGCTCCTGTGGTAAAGCCCGGTCATGTGCTGATCTGTACCACTACCTCGCTGGTCTCGCTGGGTACAGAACGTATGCTGGTAGAATTTGGTAAATCATCCTTAATTGCAAAAGCACGCCAGCAGCCTGACAAGGTAAAGCAGGTGCTCGATAAGATGAAGACAGACGGATTGCTACCCACGTTAGAAGCCGTCTTTAACAAGCTGGGAGAACCACTACCCCTAGGTTATTGCAACGTGGGAACAGTAATGGGACTGGGCAAGGGAGTTACCCACCTGACCATAGGGGACCGGGTGGTTTCAAACGGCCCACACGCGCAGTTTGTAAACGTCCCCAAAAATTTGACCGCTGTAATTCCAGATAATGTAAAAGATGAACATGCGGTATTTACCGTCATCGCCAGTATAGGCTTACAGGGAGTAAGATTATGTAAACCCACCCTAGGTGAAACTATTGTGGTTACAGGTCTAGGCTTGATTGGGCTACTTACCGCCCAGTTGTTGCGCGCCAGCGGTTGCCAGGTTATCGGGATTGACTTTGATCAAGATAAACTGGACCTAGCAAGCAGTTGGGGAATCAAGGTCATCAACCCCGGCAATGGGAATGATCCCGTTAAGAGCGTCATGGATATTACCTCGGGTAGAGGGGCTGATGGTGTCATCATCACAGCCTCTACCAGTAGTAATGAGGTGATTACACAGGCAGCACAAATGTCACGCAAACGCGGTAGGATCATCCTTGTAGGCGTCATAGGTCTAGACCTGAAACGCGCCGATTTCTATGAGAAGGAATTAACCTTTCAGGTAAGTTGTTCCTACGGGCCGGGTCGTTACGACGACTCCTATGAGACGCACGGTCATGACTACCCGCTACCTTTTGTACGGTGGACTGAACAGCGCAACTTTGAGGCGATACTTAGTGCGATGTCAACCGGCCAGTTAGATGTGAGTAGACTTATAAGCCAGCGGGTAGCCATTCAGGACTTTCAAAAGATTTACGGTGATATAGGAAACACCCGGGCGATAGGTAGCCTATTGCAGTATGAAGAAGTGGACTACCATACAACGGTAGCGGTAAACAATGAAAAAATTGCCAGCCCCGGTGGTCTTGCTATTATAGGTGCAGGTAATTTTACTAAAATGACCATGTTACCCGCTCTTATAAGAGCTGGGGTAAACGTTCACGCCATCGTGAGTTCTGGTGGGGTAAGTGGTACCGCGCTGGCGCAAAAATTCGGTATCGCCCGCAGTTCCACCGATTATAAAGAAGTGCTCGCAGACGACGCAATATCGATGGTAGCGATCACGACACGCCACCACCTTCATGCACCTATGGTAATTCAGGCATTGGAAGCGGGTAAAAATGTTTTTGTAGAAAAACCACTTGCGCTTAATAGTAGTGAGTTGGATGAGGTAGTTACCGCTTTCGCGAAAGCGGAACAAACCATTACCGTAGGATTTAATAGACGATTCTCGCCGTTTAGTAAAAAGATCAAAGAATTATTGGGGTCTGCGGAAACGCCGGTCAATATTACTGCCACCATGAATGCAGGGTTCATACCTGGTAATGTATGGGTGCACGATCTGGAAGTAGGTGGAGGACGAATTATAGGAGAGGCCTGTCATTTTATGGATTTAATGGTCTACCTAACTGGTAGTAAGGTAGTTGCCGTGTGTATGAATGCCATGGGTAGTCAACCACAAGAAAATACTGATAATGCCTCCATCCTTTTAAAATTTGAGAATGGATCTACTGGCGTGGTCAACTATTTCTCAAACGGGAGCAAGTCCTATAGTAAAGAGCGGGTAGAGGTTTTTTCCCAGGAGCGTACGTTCATTCTTGATAACTGGCGGGAACTGCAAGGGTATGGCTTTAAGGGGTTTAAACGTATGAAATCAAAACTGGACAAAGGCCATCGCAAACAGTTTGACTTACTGGGGGATCAACTAGTAAATGGAGGTAGCGCACTTATCCCATTTGAGCAAATTGAAAATGTGAGTCGCGCGTCCATCGCAGCCATAGAAAGTCTCAAAACACAAGCCTGGGTTAGTGTGGAATAAAGTTGCTTCTTTAAAAGAGATCATTGCAAACATGGGCTGGCATTATGCGGTGTATCGCACTATGCTGGTTGTCAAAACCAAAGTGGGATGGCAGCGCAAACAATTTGTCACTAATCCCCCATTAACCAGATTTATTACTCTGGAAGGATGGAAGGAGAACATGCCACGGTTCTTCTTTCAATCAAAAGCTGATCTCAAATTAGTTAAGCAACCACAACCTCAATTAGCTGGCAGGGTAGAGAAAATGCGCAGGGGTGTATTTACTTTCTTTGGCCACCAGGAATTTGATCTAGGCGTGCAACCTGACTGGTTAGTCAACCCATCAACGGGTCATCGTTATGATATAAAACAGCATTTTACTGATGTTCCAGATCTCTCAAGTGTTGCTGGTGATATCAAATATGTATGGGAATTGTCGAGATTCGGTTGTATTCAAGATTTTATACGGTATGATTATCACCATGACCAGGATACTGCACCAGAGGTGTTTGACTTGATTATGGACTTTATCGACAAGAACCCGATCAATCAGGGTCCGCATTATAAATGCAGTCAGGAAATCAGTCTCAGAATACTGAATTGGACCTATGCGCTCTATTACTATAGCGAGAGTGCAAACTTGACCGACCTTGTTTTTGAAAAGATTATTAACAGCATATACTGGCAGTTGCAGCATGTTTATAAGAATATCAATTTTTCAAGAATAGCGGTACGTAACAATCATGCGATTACTGAAACGCTCATGCTTTACGTGTCTGGTTTGTTGTTCCCATTTTTTCCTGAATCAAGCAAGTGGTCCAGGCAGGGAAAAGCATGGTTTGAACAAGAAGTTGCTTACCAAGTATACGATGATGGTAGCTACCTACAGCACTCCATGAACTATCATCGAGTAGTGATACAACTACTTACCATAGGACTGCGACTCAACCGTATTCATAAGGTAAGTTTTGATCCAGTAGTAGAAGAAAAGGCTCAACTTTCCCTAGATTTCCTGACTAGTTGCATGGATCTTACTACAGGCTTTCTACCTAATTATGGTAACAACGACGGCGCGCTCTTTTTCAAGTGGACAGAAGATGACTACCGTGATTATCGTAGTCAGTTGGATGATTTACGGGCGGTCTTATCATCTCAGGTAGGAAGACAGTCAGAGAGTCAAGGCTGGTACGGTTTGCATAATTTGAAACATCTAGAAATAGACAATACCGGGGTCTATAATCATCAATCTGGTGGCTACTATTTGATTAATGAACCTTGTACGACAAAGACTTTTTTACGATGCTCCAGCTATAGAGATCGGCCAGGTCAAGCAGATAATCTGCATCTGGATATCTGGCATAAGGGCAAGAACTACCTATGGGATCCCGGAACTTATAAGTATAATGCAAGCGTAAATGTGTTGGCAGATTTTGTAAGTTCAAAAGCTCATAATACCGCCACAATCGATGGAAAAAGCCACATGTTAAAAGGTGGTAGGTTTATCTGGTATTACTGGATTAAAAAGTCCATGGGAAAGGTAAAAAAGGAAAAGGAACGCTACGTTTTAAACGCATCTTTTACCGGATATAGAAAAGAAGGCGGTTTGCAAATATCAAGAACTGTTGTTAAGTGTAAAAATCAGTTGTGTTGGACTATTACAGATAGCGTTCAAGAGAATGACCTAGGAAATATCCAGCAGCATTGGCAAATAAATCCGCAGCTTGTTGATAGAATTTCCATAACGGCAATTGATCTAGAAGGGAATCATCTACCCTTACATAAGTCAGATGCTTACTATTCAGGTAGTTACGGTAAAAAGGAGCCCTCCATCAGGTATACCTATAGTTCCAGTACTAATGAGATCACAACCACTATTACCATAAAAGAATGAAAATTTTATTGTTACATCAGTACTTTCTTGAAAAAGAGGACGGTGGTGGTTCTAGGTTCAATCAAATGACCCAGGAATGGGGGAAGCAGGGAGTTGACATCACCGTAATTGCGGGTATGGTTCATTATAATGCTGGTATTAAAAGAGATAGGTACAAGGGTCTATTTACTCACTTTGACAAAAGTTTTTATCATAGGGTGGACGTATGGCGCAGCCATGTGTCAGAATTGTACAACACCAATTTTTTAGGACGGTTGTGGGCATATTTTTCGTTTGTTTTCAGCAGTCTATATGTAGGTTTATGGAAACTCAAATCACCACCAGATGTTATTGTTGTGACGTCACCGCCTTTATTTATTGGCATTACGGCCTACGTGCTAAGTATGGTAAAGCGTGTGCCATTTGTTTTTGAAGTTCGTGATCTATGGCCAGAGAGTGCCGTAGATACCGGGGTGCTTAAGAATAAGCTGATCATAAAGTTGGCATACAAATTCGAAGCCTTTATGTACAGTAAGGCTGCCATGGTAAGCGTATTGACTCCTGCCTTTAAAGAAAAACTAATATCAAAAGGAGTTCCCGCAAATAAAATTGTCTTTTTGCCTAACGCGGCAGACTTCACCCTGGCAAACAAGGTCCAGCAAGAGTTTGACCCATTAGACTTTAGAAGAAAATTGGGTTTGGTGGACAAATTTGTCCTTACCTACGTGGGAGCTCACGGGGTAGCTAATCACCTTGAACAACTACTCGACGTTGCGGATCAGCTAAAAGACACTAATGTCGTTTTCCAATTGATAGGTTCAGGGATGAGCAAGCCCAAACTAATAGCCACAGCGAGTGCACGTGAACTGGACAATGTAATATTTAGAGAGTCAGTAGCAAAAAGCGAAGTATTTAAATACATACTTGCTTCTGATATGGGGATTTCGGTTTTAAAAAAGGTGGACACTTTTAAGACCATCTACTCAAACAAAACTTTTGATTATATGTCTTGCAGGATTCCCGTTCTTATGGCTATCGATGGAGTGAGCAGACAGCTCGTTGAAGACGCAAATTGCGGGGTTTATGTAGAGCCAGAAAATACTATGGCTATGGTTGACGCTATCGTATCTCTAAAACAAAACGATAGACTACTCCAGACTATGGGGCAAACTGGTTACGAGTTTGCAATCGCAAATTTTGATAGGACCGTCATTGCTGGAGAGTACTTAAGTGTTCTTAAAAATGTGGTAGCTGGTGTATAAGAAATTGATAAAACCATTTCTCGACTTCGTTACCGCTGGTTTTCTACTAGTGGCAACCCTGCCGCTTACCCTAATTACTGCAGTTGTATTGAGTATTTCAAACCAAGGTTCACCATTTTTCACCCAGCGGAGGCCAGGAAAAAACGCGCAGGTATTTAAGATTATAAAGTTTAGGACCATGAACAGCAAGAAGGATGCTCAGGGTAATTTGCTGCCAGACAAGGATCGCCTGACCGCACTAGGAGTGATAGTCAGGAAACTATCTATTGATGAACTGCCCCAGCTCGTGAACGTTTTGAAAGGCGAGATGAGCCTAGTGGGACCACGACCATTGCTACCAGCATATCTGTCGCTTTACAATTCATTCCAGTTCCAAAGACACTTGGTACGACCAGGTATCACGGGATGGGCGCAAGTAAATGGGAGAAATGCCATAAGTTGGGAAACCAAGTTTGAACATGACGTGTATTACGTGCGCCACCTTACCTTTGGAATGGATATCAAGATTTTATGGTTGACTATTATAAAAGTCATCAAGGGTAGTGGAATCACAGATGGATCGACGGTTACTACAGCTCCCTTTAGAGGTTCTAAATGAAGAAAAATTATATATATGGTGCAAGCGGTCATGGTAAGGTGGTACTGGAGATTTGCCGTACCGCAGGAATTACGGTAGAAGGCTTTATCGATGACGATCAATCCAAGAAAACCTGGCAAGAACTCCCTGTAAAGCATAACGTGCATAAGGATGATCAAATCATACTGGGTGTAGGTTCAAATAAGGTGCGAGAAAGGTTGAGCCATAATTATGAATCTCAAATTGCAGCAGCTATAACCCATACTCAATCATACCTTGCTATAGAAGTTGGGTTGGGATCGGGAACTGTAGTAGGAGCTGCAGCCGTACTTAATCCTAATGTTATTTGCGGTACGGGCTGCATCATTAATACCGCCGCAGTAGTAGAGCATGATTGCATACTGGGGGAGTTTGTACACGTCTCACCCAATGCTACAATCTGTGGAGGTGTACACATAGGTAAAGGCTCACAAATAGGCGCTGGTGCGGTCGTGCTACCTAATATTCAAATTGGAAACAATTCAGTAATAGGTGCTGGTGCGGTGGTCACCCGCAATGTTATGGACCACCAGACTGTGGTGGGAAACCCAGCTCGACCCATTTCTAGATAGCCTATGCCACGATGGATGGAATTAATTGTAGCAGTAATTGCGGTGGTTATTTTGGCTCCCGTTATAATGATCGGCTGGGTACTAGCGGCAATTTCAACTGGTAGCAATGGCTGGTTTCTCCAGGAACGAGTAGGTAGGTATGGTAAGACATTTAAAATACACAAGCTGCGTACCATGAACGATGGTAGGGTCACTGGCATAGGCGCGATCCTACGAAAAACAAAATTAGACGAGTTGCCTCAACTTCTCAATGTAATTACGGGTGACATGAGCATTGTAGGGCCTCGACCAGATATTCCTGGATATTATGATCTCTTGCAAGGTGAGGATCGACGTTTGCTGGAACTGCGACCTGGACTTACCAGTGGTGCCGCCATAAAGTACCGTAATGAAGAAGCCCTACTTGCCGCCCAGGACGATCCCATACTTTATAACGACACCATATTGTTTCCCGATAAAGTTGCCATGAACATAGAATACATGAACAAGCGTAGTATCGCCACCGACTTTAAGATTATCCTACAAACCGTAATATCAATTTTCTAGCACTATGAAAGATCAAGACTTTATCTGGTTGTCATCCCCACATATGGGAGGCAAGGAGCGTGACTTTGTCAATCTTGCCTTTGATACTAACTGGGTGGCACCACTAGGTCCCAATGTCAATGGGTTTGAAGAAGATCTTGAAAATTATCTAGGTCCTGGAAACCACGTTGCTGCGGTAAGTAGTGGGACCGCTGCGATCCATCTAGCATTGATACAGGCTGGCGTGGGCGCGGGCGACGTGGTAATATGCCAGTCTTTTACCTTTTGCGGTAGTGCAAATCCCATTCTCTATTGCGGCGCGACTCCAGTTTTTGTTGATAGTGAGCGGGATACCTGGAATATGTGCCCAGATCTATTCATGGAGGCCGTGGCAGACTGCAAGAAGAAAGGCCAGGTGGTAAAAGCTGTTATTCCGGTTCATTTATATGGTATGCCTTATAAGGTTGATGAGATTCACGCTTTCGCGAAAGCGGAAAACATAACCGTCATAGAGGATGCCGCCGAGGCACTGGGAAGCTCCTACAAAAACCAGACGTGTGGGCAGCTGGGTGATCTGGGTGTCCTAAGTTTCAATGGTAATAAAATGATTACGACCAGTGGGGGTGGAGCGGTAGTAAGTAAAACTCTCGTAGAGAAGAAAAACCTTATTTTCCTGGCCACCCAGGCACGAGATACGGCTCCTCACTATGAACATTCCCAGTTAGGTTACAACTACAGGATGAGTAACATAAGTGCAGGTATAGGCAGGGGACAAATGCTCGTGCTGGAGAATCATATTGAGGGGCGCCGTTCCATGAACCAGTTTTATCAAAGCCTATTCAAGTCAATAGAAGGGATCACCGTTCATATGGAGCCGGGCAATCAATTCAAATCAAACCACTGGTTGAGCTGTATTACCGTAGATCCCAAAGTAACTGGGGGTATTGATAGAGAAAATATAAGACTTTACTTATTGGAGTTAGGTATTGAGTCCAGACCCCTATGGAAACCCATGCACCTACAACCTTTATATAAAGACTGCGCACAATACGTGAACGGTGTTTCAAATACACTATTTAATAAAGGGCTGTGCCTACCCTCTGGTTCTAACCTGACTGTCGAGCACCGGGACCGAATCACAAAAGCATTTAAAAATTTGTCATTAATATAAGGGCAGCTGATTTATTATGGAAAAAAGTACGCTTAAATTATACCCAATTATGGGTATTTAAGATTAATTTCCTACAAAGCGGTAGGCAATTATTGTATTTTTGCAGTTGGTAGGATCTCATACACTTACTATAGCTCTATTGATTATGAAAAATACTTTAAGTTTATTGCTGTTGTCCCTAGGATTACTGGCAAGTTTGAGCCTAGGGGCACAAACAACTATTTATACGCAGAACTTTGAGACCGCCAATAGCGGTTATACTGCTAGCAATACAGGAGGGTCTGGTTCTACGGATGTCTTCAATAGGACTGATCCTAATATAGGTGGTAATACCTCCTTTATTTGGGCTGCAGAGGATATAGATGACGTTGTTGCGCCATTTGGAGAAACATTGACATTGAGCACCATTGATGTTACAGGATTAAACAGCTTTACCTTCTCGGTTGACCTATTAACTACAAATCTCAATGACTGGGATGGTAATACTGAGGTGTTAATTAATTACTCCCTGGATGGGGGTGTAACAACCCCATTACTTCACATCCAATCTACTGCCAATGCTTCCAACGAACCTGCCGCAATTGATACAGACTTTAATGGTATAGGAGAATGCTCTGCAGCTACGGTGCTTCCAGCCTTAAGTCGTCCAACTGTTACGAGTAATGGATGTCTGGCTCTTGCTCAAGCAGCTGGTGGCAACTTTCAAAACTTCAGTAGTCAGGCTATCGCACTTGCTGGTAACTCAGCTCTCGATATAGTCATTACCTTTAATAATGTGGTTCAAAATGATGTAGGGTTGTATATGGATAACATTACCGTCACCACACCTATGGTGGCACCTGCTGATACGGTGTTGAGTATCAACCCGTCAGACGTAGTGGTAAATGAAGGTGATGGTACCGCTAGCGTAACGGTAGGTATTACTAATCCAGATGCTACAAACGCCACGACCGTCGATCTCGTACTAACCACTGGTGATGCTGTAGATGTAGGTAACTTTACGACACAAACCATAACATTTCCCGCTGGATCTAGCGTTAACCAGATTGTAAACATTACTATAACTGATGATACTGATATTGAATCTACAGAGACTTTTGCATTTGAACTGCAAAACGCAACAGGCGGTAATAACGCCACGATAGGTAACGATGATTTGTTTGAGCTGGATATTATAGATAACGATTCAATGGCAAATGCTGCTCCAGTCATTACTGCCGTAAGCGATAATAGTGCTGGTACTGTAAACCAAAATAGATCAGTTGATGTAAATGCCACGGTAACAGATGATAATAACAATGTCCAGACAGTAACCCTTAACTACAGTTTTACAGCTACGTCTGGTCCATCGGGAAATGAATCCGGTAGTGAGCCATTGACTAGAGTAGGCGTGAATTCTACAAACTATACCGGTACTATTCCTGGATTTCAAGAAGCTGGAACGGTAGAGTACGTGATTTTTGCTAGTGATGAATCTGCAAATGTTGGAAATTCTACTGCTCAAACCTATACCGTAATCGCCCCAGGAGTCACACCTTTACCTATAATCATAAATGAGGTTTCCCAAGGTTCTTCTGGAAACAAGGACTGGGTAGAATTACTAGTCGTACAGGATGGTCTTGATTTAACGGGTTATGAATTAGGAGATAATGATGATGGTGGTGTCTTTGATTCCTATATAACATTTGATAACATACCGGCGTGGCAATCTGTTGCTGCGGGTACACTAATCGTGATTTATAACGGTAATGATGTGGATTCCACGATTGTTCCAGATCTTACCTTTGGTAATGTGGGCGCACAGGTGGATTACGATGCTGTAATAGCTTCCACTAATACATTTTATTTTTCAGGTGGTTGGGGTCGATTTAGTGATAGTGATAGAGATGATGGTCCTGTCTTATTTGACAGTAATAGTGTATTGATCCATGATATGGTGGTGACACATCCTACAGCTGCAGTACCTACACCACTACAAGGTAATGCGAGAGCTTTTTTAAGCGATCAGCCTACAACGGCTGCATTATCAAACAACGCAAACTGGACTGCCACTAATACTTTAAGTGCTTTCAACGCATCGCCAGCAGATGGGAATGGTGGGATCAACTCGATTTATATTAATTCACTAAGGGGTAGAACTACTTACGTTTATGACGGTATGAACTGGACTCCTACAACTCCATTCAACGGTAATTCTAGCTCTCAAGATATTGTAAGAATAGAAGCAGGTACGGTAACTGCCACTTCTAGCCTTGATGCTCTGGATTTATTTATTGAGGATGCCGCAACTTTTGACTTGTCTACTTTTGTTTTAAATATTAACGGTGATCTAGAAGAAGTTGGTACGGGAGCCTTTATAGCAGACCAGGGAACTCTTAATTTTGCTGGAAACAAAAGACAATTCATAACAGGTAATGACTTTACTGCAGAGAGGGTCATTCTAAATAATAATTCTGGTCTGGTTTTAAACGTCAATCTTGATATTGAAGGTTTTCTAAGGATTGACAATGGGGTACTAACAATAGGTGACGACATTTTGACTTTTAAAAGTGGTCTAGAAGGTGGACAGCCTAAAACTGCCGTACTTGATGCAGTAACAAACGGTGGTATCAATGGTAGTGTCAAGATTGAGCAGTTCTTTCCCTCAAGTAGGGCGTTTAGATTTGTAGGTTCGCCTCTAGAAATGACCGGTTCCATATTTACTAACTGGCAACAGAGTGGTAGGGAACCTGGTGATGTTAATTACTTACCTAATGTAGGGACTGATATTACTGGAGGTACGGGTCCTTTTACGTTTGGACCACAAATGAACGTATCTCAAGCAGGTTTTGATCCATCAGGATCTAATGATCCTTCGGCATTCGTTTGGAATGCAGCAACCCAAACATTTGATGCTATTACAGGAACTAGGCTCGCCGCTAATACAGCTGCAAATCTTGAAGCTGGTGATGCGGTAAATCTCTTAATACGTGGGGATCGCAGTGTTTCACTTACTGATCCTAACGCAAGTTCAACAACTACCACTTTAATTACCTCTGGTACGCTATCCATCGGGGATTTTGAATTCCCTACTGTCAGTACTCCTCTAGCAGATGGTGCTGGCGAGTACAGTTTGATAGGTAATCCATACCTAGCTCAAGTGAATATGGGTCAAGTGCTTAATGATACTGAAACTACTAATATTGATGATACATTTTATTATGCTTGGGATCCCAGAGTAGGAACCACTACAAGACCACCAGGATCAAGAACTGCTTCGGGTAACGGTCAGTATGTATTATACTCATTTGTCAACAACGGTAATAATGTATTAGGTTCTGAAGTGAATCAATTTATTCAACCTAGTCAGGCGATATTTGTTGAAACTGAAAACAACGGTCCAGCTACTTTGAAATTTAGGGAGAACTTTAAGAGTGACTCGCCATTTACGACGGCTATTTACCGTGCTCCTTCAGATATGACCAGTATTTTCATCAATATGTTTGTAGATAATGAGCTTTCAACGGGTGTTGCTAGAGATGGAATGATCTTAAACTTTTCTGCTACGCATGATAATGCTATAGGACGCGGGGATGCACTTAAATTCAACAACTTTGGAGAAAATATTGCTTCGACCATTTCCAATCAGAATTATGCAATGCTTAGCAATAACCTACCAGCTGATAATGAAATAATTGATTTGTTTATTTCTAACATCGCAGAAACAAGCTACACATTTAAGATCGACAATGAATTTGACTCTAGCCGTTTTGTTTACTTAGTTGATGGGTTTACAAATGAAACGATTCTTCTATCCACAGGTGAGAACTTAATTCAGAGAAGATTTGATCTAGGTGAATCAGGTAGTATTGCTGGAGATCGTTTTTCTCTATTGTTCCAAAATACTACACTAGGAATAGGAGGCGAAGGTGAGCTGACTGGTATTTCAGTTTTTCCTAATCCTGTCGTTGACACGGTTACTCTGAGCGGTTTAAGAGGAGGTTTGCCCTTATCTACTGAAGTGACTAATTTAAACGGACAGATGCTGTTTGAGACCAGTAAGAAGGCTTCTTCAAATCTTGAAACTATAGAAGGCTTTGATAATCTTCCTAAAGGCTTATATTTACTGACTATTAAGGAAGGAAACCAAACTACTACCCTAAAAATTGCTAAGAAATAATATTATGAAGAATAAGAAACACTTGTTATTCGTATTGATCGCGTTGCTATCATCAGTTTATGCAACTGCACAACCTGGTTTTGATCCAGACGTAGATGATGTAGCGCCTATTCCAGGTTTATTACTTGCTGCAGCCGCTGGAATTGTAGTAGGCGTTAAGTATTTGAAAGAAAATAAGGAGTAAATTCAACTCACGTTATTGATATTTTTTAAAAAGGTCATGCAGTTGCATGACCTTTTTTATATTTGAGATACCATTCTCTAATGGTTCATTATGCAAGCACCTTTATTACAGAACTTAAGTAGGTTACAATACCTTCCTCGCTGGGTCGTATTGATACTGGATTTAGGTCTAGTTGCGTTAAGTTTTGTGCTTACTCAAGTCAACATAGAGTTCACCTCGCATCAATCTTATGAACTCTTAAGTATTGAAAAGAGGTTTGCTTTACTCGTCATAGTATATCTCTTGCTGTTTTTATTGTTTAAAAGTTATAAAGGTGTCGTGAGGCACAGCACCTTTCAAGATGTGCTATTAATATCTATAGTAACTGCTTCTGCAACGATGTTCTTGTTGATAATTAGTTATCTATCGTATTTCACTATCGGTGAAAAAATATTCTTGACACCTTTTCTCGCAATCAATTCCATATTGACCTTTGGGGCACTTATGTTTTTTAGAATTGCTACTAAGGGTTTCTACGGTTCATTAGGTAATAGCGTATCGAGTAAACGTATTCTAGTTTATAACGTAAATGATGACAGTATTGCCCTCGCCGAGGCGATTAACAATACCTCCACTATCAAGTATAACCTGAATGGCTTTCTATCAAGTAGTACTAAGTTCTCAAATATGAGAATTTTAGGTAAGCGTGTGTATGGTTTACAAGATGATGAGGAAAAATTGATTCAATTGTTTGAGAAAATCGATGCGGTAATCTTTGTCAACCCCAACTATAGTGATCCAGAGGTTAAAAGAGCTTTGGACATTTGTATTGATAACAACGTAAATGTTTTAAAATCCAATAGCGTTCTTAACTTTGAGTCATCCAATCAAGCAATTGAGACGGTTGAAAAAATACGTATAGAAGACCTCCTACTTAGAGATGAAATAAATATAGAGAGTCGAGAGGTGAGTAGTCTTATTACGGGTCAAATAATCCTTATTACTGGTGGTGCTGGTAGTATAGGAAGTGAGATAGTTCGTCAAGTTTGCAGTTTTTCTCCAAAGCAGGTAATCATTCTTGATCAGGCAGAAAGCGCAATGCATTATCTAGAAATTGAGCTAAAAAACCAATTTGATTGTGTTGAGTTCTTATTGGGGGACGTGACGAATACAACACTCCTCCGCAACTTATTTACCACCTATGAGGTCAATACCATCTTTCACGCGGCGGCTTACAAACATGTGCCGCTTGTGGAACGTAATCCTACTGTTGCAGCGCAAATTAACACATTGGGAACTATACAGCTTGCCGAGATTGCTAGTGAATTTAAGGTAGGTACATTTGTATTAATTAGTACCGATAAAGCTATTAACCCTACTAATGTTATGGGTGCTACCAAGCGTGCAGCAGAAATGTATGTCCAGTCATTGAGTTCTGTTCTTAGCAATACAACTAAATTCGTAATCACAAGATTTGGTAATGTCCTAGGTTCCAATGGTTCAGTTATTCCTCATTTTAAAAAACAAATTGAGGCGGGTGGTCCATTAACTGTAACACATAAAGAAATCTATAGATACTTTATGACCATACCAGAGGCGTGTCAACTGGTATTGCAAGCCGGAAGCATGGGTAGCGGTGGTGAGGTTTTTATTTTTGATATGGGGGAGCAGGTCAGAATTTTGGACCTTGCAGAACGCATGATTAAACTGTCAGGGTATGAGCCCTATCAAGATATTCAGATTGTTTTCACCGGATTAAGACCTGGTGAGAAACTCTATGAAGAACTACTATCTAATAGCGCAGAGGTTTTACCTACCTATCATAAGAAAATTTGTATTTCCAAAGTACCTTTTCCTCCCTATAGTGAAATGATGAACTTTTTGATCGAATTGGGTGTTTTAGTCGAAAAGCAATCTTCAACTCAGATAGTTGCTCACCTAAAAAGACATATACCTGAATTTGTGAGCAATAATAGTATTTACGAGCTCCTAGATAACTAGGTTCTTAATAGGCAAAACCTATATTTGTCAGTTAATTCCACCTTATGAAATTTTTTGGCGTTCTAATCGTAATGCTGTTAGCGGTAAGTTGTGTGTCTCCCAAAAAAATTAGGTATGTTCAGGATATTGAGACGCTCAATCCCAAGCGGTCAGAAAACAGTTTTCTTAAATTTCAAAAAGGAGATTTAGTTAACATTAACCTTGTAAGTTCTAACATGGAGTCGGTAAGAAAATTCTATAAAGGGTCTTATCTAAGTGAACCTACTGAATCCATAAATTCACCTACTGCAACCATTTATAAAGTTGATCAGGACGGGTTTATTAAATTTCCTGTTGTTGGTAAAGTGAATACATTAAATCTTACAGCAGAGCAATTACAAGAGCTATTGGTAACAAAACTGAAAAAGTTTGTAAATGATATTGATGTTGAAGTAAGGCTTGAAAACTTCAACATAACCGTTCTTGGAGATGTACAATCACCAGGCACCTTTAAAATTCCTGAGGCTAGAATTAATGTTTTACAAGCGATAGGTCTTGCTGGGGACTTAAATATTACTGGTGATCGTAAAAAGGTGAAAATTATACGCAACGAAGAGGAATCAGTAGTTTATTCTACATTAGACTTAACATCTGCTGAATTTATTAGTTCAGATTATTACTACCTTCAACAAAATGACATTGTTATCGTAGAACCCAATAAATCTAAGATTCAGACATCTGGATTTTACAATACTGCAAGCTTTTTTGTTTCTATCGCTTCAGTATTATCCACTCTTATTATTGTTCTCGTAACTAACAGATAAATTGTGATTCAAAAATCCGACAACCCGCTTTCCCTCAGTAATCAAATTCGGGAGATCTTCAAATACTGGTATCTTTTCGTTATCGGTATTTTTCTTGCGCTACTGGCTGCTTTTTTAATCAATAGATACGCAAGAAATGTATATCAAGCTACCGCTTCTGTAATGATTAAGGATACTAAGAGTGGTGGTTTGTCAGAGAGCGGTGCCTTAGGCGATTTGAATATTTTGGGAAGTAGCTATAACACGGTAGAGAACGAGATGGAAGTAATGCGCTCCAGGCGCCTTATGGAAAAGGTCGTAGAAGAACTTAATCTTTATGTAGATTATGTGGTTGAAGGCAAACTTGTAGAAAGTTCTGTTTACACTAAAGGAGCGATTAACGTAAGTGTATTAAATAAAACTGCTTTAAATGCAGATGATTTTAAACAACACGTATTCATTATTGAATCCAAAGATGAAGCTACTTTTAGATTAATCGATTTAGATAACCGCGAGGCTATCTACAAATACGGGGAGATCATTGCATACGGTAACCTGGAGTTCATCGTTCTTTATGATGATAGTTTTGCAGATGATGTAAATAATTTTGGTCGCGTAAAAGTGGTGGTCAATTCAATTGAGCAGTCCACTTTATCTTTCTTCAGCCGATTGACTATTGATAAGGTAGATAGGCGCAGTTCGGTTTTGTCACTTGCAATTACAGATGCAGTTCCTACTAGAGGAGAGGATATCCTTAATAAACTTGTTGAAGTTTATAATGATGATGCCATAAAAGACAAAAACGCGGTAGCTAGGAAGACTGCTGCATTTATTCAAGAACGTATTCAAGAAGTTCAAAAAGATCTTGATAGTATAGAGCGTAACATTGAATTTTTTAAGAAAAGCAGGAATATTGCAGATCTGCCGGTAGAGGTGGTTATTGATTTACAGGAATCCACTACAGTATCTCGCAATGTCATGGAGGCACAGACACAACTAAATATGGCTTTAGCTATTAAGCGAGAGCTATCAGAAAGTGATTTTAAGTTGTTGCCGCAAGGTCTGGCTCTTGATGACTTCAACATTTCTAATGAGACAGCTTCCTATAACAGCTTGTTACTTAGGTATAAGGATTTACTCAAAACTGCGACGGCCATCAATCCATCCGTTATTGAGCTAGAATCCCAACTTAAAGGATTAAAGAAGTCTATCATGCTATCTATAGATGGATTGATTAATAGATTACAAGCAAAGACAGATGCATTAGAAAAAGAACTGAGAAAGGTATCCAGTACAATTACTAGAACTCCAGAAAACGAGCGGCTCAATCGCGATATTGAGCGTAATCGGAATGTTGTGGAAGCCATTTACCTTTTATTAAGCGAAAAAAGAGAGACAACAGCTATCTCTTTGGTAGTAACCACTCCCAAAGCTAAGGTAGTTGACTTTGCCATGGCAAATCCAGTACCTGTTTCCCCTAAACCCCTAGTTATTTTTATGGCAAGTTTAATCCTAGGTGTCGCCATACCTTATGCTTTTATAACCTCAAGAAAATTTATATACAATAAAATTGAGAGCAGGAAGGATATAGAAAATCTTCATTCTCACTTAACTGTTTTAGGTGAGATACCTAGATTGGAAAACGCTCTTAATTCGGTTATTTCATCTAATGATAGATCCATTCTGGCAGAATCTTTCAGGATTTTAAGAACTAACCTTCAATTCAAATTAGCTGCCATAGAAAATATCCAGCGTTTCACTCCTGTTATTCTAGTCACCTCTACTATTCAAGGTGAGGGTAAGACAATGGTGTCATATAATCTAGCTAGTACCCTAGCTATAACTGGTAAGAAGGTCTTATTACTGGGAGGCGATATACGCAATCCCCAAATTCATAGGTATCTAAAAGGAGTCGCAAAATCTACAAAAGGACTTACTGAATACTTGACTACTGAAAATTTGAGTATTGACGACATCATCCAGACTTCGTCCACCATGAAGTCTCTTGATATTATCCTCTCAGGAGCAATTCCTCCTAATCCTGCTGAATTATTAATGTCAAGCAACCTAGAAGAACTAATTAATATCGCGCGTGAGCGTTATGACTATATTGTTCTAGATTCAGCTCCCACGATTTTAGTAACTGATACTTTTCTAATCAATAAACTAGCCGATGTAACGGTTTACGTTACTAGAGCTAACTTTACCGATAGACCCTTACTAGACTATTTAGTTGAGAATGTGGAAAACGAGAAATTAAAAAATACCACGGTAGTTATCAACGATGTCAAGCAATCTAACTTTGGTTATGGTAGTAAATACTCATACACTTATAATGCAGAAAAGAACCGCTGGTTTGACTTTTTTAAAAGAAAAGGCAGATAAAATCTGATCACCGGATCACCCTATTACTTCCTTGTGTTTCAATATAAGATTTTCAAAATATTGTTTGAACTTCCTTTTGATCTTGGTTTTTTTCAGGACTTCTAGATGCGAAGGCTTATGTGCATCAGTTCCTATAAAGTCATATCTGCCGTTTTCTAGTAGTTTAAGCGAGTTTTGAAGACTTTTTGACCCGTAATGTCCAGATAGGGCAAGCAAATTGAGCTGGTATTTGAATTTCAGCTTTTTTAAATCCTCAAATGAGTCCATTGAAGAAATATAGCTATAACGCTCGGGGTGTGCCAGGATCGGGGTTAGGTCCAGGTTACTTAAATTAAAAGCTACCTGAGTTACAAAATCTGGCATTCTAAAGTAAGAGAATTCCACAAGAATATGGCGATCACAAACCAGCAAAAGATCCCTGTGGCACGACATCTCGAGAAACCTGTGATCGATCATATATTCTGCAGCATAGTTTTGAAGAAAATGCTTTTTGTCATCGTCGACAGATTCTCTTAGAGATCGGTAGCTTGCTGCAATTTTATCACGGTCTAGATCATAGAAATCCTCCATCATATGAGGTGTCGCTATCGCACGGCTTATGTTGCACTCCCGCATCTTTTCTATAATGGCATTACTTTCAGAAAGATCTTGGGCCCCGTCATCAAGATATGGAAGTAGATGGTTGTGGATATCAATGACACCATCTAATAGATCAACAACGTAAGTGGAGGGATTGAAAAAAATCACCTTAATTCACTATAGTCCTTTACAAAACTCTCGATATTCCATAGTGCCTTTATATCTCTAAGAAAAGATACTGTCGCCCTGCTATCAATTTTGTCAGCATTTTGAAGATGGAAGAGTCCCTCTGCATAGTTGCGGTTCATATAACTATATGCAGCAAGTCTTACAGTCATGCCGTGTTGATCGGGATAGAAATCTAGACCATGTAGCAAATTGTTGATAGCGGCATCAAACTCGCCTAACTTATAGAAAATGTCTGCTCTATGATTCCAGATATTCTCATCTAGGTGGCCTAATTCGATTGCCTTGCGGTAACCGTACTCTGCCTCCTCATATTTAAAAAGAAGATTATTCACTATGGCATAGCGAGTCCAGAGTTCTGAATCATCAATCTCCAGTTCTGTAGCTTGCTCGACATATTTTAATGCAGTTTGTATTTGATCGAGCTCAAGATAAAAATCAATCATATCCACCCAGGCAACCGTCAACAAGGGATCTTCTTCAAGCGCTTTTTTGTAAAAGTTCTTTGCATTTATCCGGTCACCTATCTTTTGATGACAAAGTGCCATTCTGTGATATGCAAATGCGGTGGGATCGTCAATGGTCAGAGTAATGGAATATACCTCGATCGCTTCGGTAAATCTACCTAGGCGCTCTAGAATTTTTCCTTTCTCAAAATAAGCGCCTATGAATAAATCATCAGAAATTATGGCATATTCAAACGCCTCTAGACCTTTCTCAAGTTCACAGAGTTCTAAATACTGTTTCCCTAATTGATGCCAGGCTACTTTGTTATATGGCCGTTTATCAATATGACCCTTTAAAAATTCAACGGCATGGTGAGTATCCTCAAGAAACTCGTAGCAATAGATGATATTGTGTAAAGCGGCATCATCCTCACTATCTACCTCTAGGCATCGAGTAAAGTTGCTTCTCGCGCTTGAGTAGTCATCCAGGAATAAGAATTCCATTCCTATTAGGTTGAAGATATCAGCATTATCATCGGTAAGTCGGGAGGCGATCTGTAGCAATCTTATGGCTTCCTCGTGCTTTTCGGTCTTTGAAAAGATGTTAGCTTTTTGAATATAGATTTCGGCATTACTGGGTTCCAGCTGTTGTAGAACATTGAGTACGTTGTAGGCTTCCTGCAATCTGTTGTCCATAATCAGCATCTCTGCCTGGTATAACTTTAAGTTGACAGATTCTGGATGTTGTACGATACTTAGGGCAATTGCTTTGCGTGCCGTAATGATTTTCCCTTCTTCTAGGTAGAATTCGATAATATCCTCAAATTCTTCACTATCAAAAAAGCCCACCTCATTAGATTTAAGCATGGACTCAAACTTTTTGATAATCAATTCTTCATCACCATTAAGTTCGTAATCCATATACATCTTGTGTGGTCTTAACGCTGTACTAAGTTCCATATTATTGCCGTAGCAATCCATAGCCTTAAATTTTATTGTCAAAAGGTTATAAACAGCACATCTGGCCTAATAGCAGTATCAGTAATTACAGCCTATGTGTAGAATTCGTCGATCACTCTATTGATGATGGCACAGGATTCCACCACTTCTTTTCCGGTAATGGTGTATGGTGGGCTTATGCGTATGGCGCGTTTTTCAAATAAAAGTAGGAAGACAAGAATACCCAGTTCACGGCATCGATTTACTATTTGTACCGTAAATTGATCATCGGCAAGTAGGATGGCGAGCATTAAGCCCTTCCCTCGTATTTCTTTGATGTGTTGAGAGTTTAAGCTTTCGCGAAAGCGTAATTCCATCAATCCCACGTGTTGCAAATAATCTCCAGAGATAATCTCATTGAGAGTTGCTAGGGCAGCGGC
Organism: Nonlabens sp.; assembly: GCA_049647945.1. Taxonomy (GTDB): domain Bacteria; phylum Bacteroidota; class Bacteroidia; order Flavobacteriales; family Flavobacteriaceae; genus Nonlabens. The sequence goes on from JBARYP010000065.1 coordinate 171,350, forward strand.
CGCAATTATGGGATGTCCTCCAAAAGTCGTGATATGACCTAGCATGGGGTTATCCTGCAGGAGACTCATAATTTTCTTACTTGCGGTAAGAGCACCTATGGGCATGCCGCCTGCAAGGCCCTTACCGGTCACAACTATATCTGGTACAATGCCATGTTGGGTAAAGTAAAACATGCTACCGGTACGACCTATCCCAGGTTGAATTTCATCAATAATCAATAATGCACCGCGCTGGTCGCACTTACTACGTAGCTGTTCAAACCAGTGTTTTGAGGGGACTAAAAAACCCGCACCACCCTGGATGCTTTCAATAATTACCGCTGCGGTATCGTTTGTAATGAGATTTAATTGCTGCACACAATTAAACCTTATATGTTTAATACCAGGTAACAAGGGCCTAAAAGGGGCCTTGCGCTCCTCGTAATCCATAAGGCTCAATGATCCCAGGGTATTGCCGTGATAGCAATCATTCATTGCAATGATTTCTGATCTACCGGTAGCACGCCTAGCAAGTTTGAGAGAAGCTTCTATAGCCTCGGTGCCGCTATTGACCAGGTAAGTAGTGCTAAGTGGATCGGGGAGGAGTGATGCCAGTTTTTTGCAAAGATCGACAGCTGGTTGCAGGGCAAACTCGCCATAAACCATCACGTGGGAATAGCGCTCTAATTGTGTGGTGATCGCTTTGATAATGGCTGGATGCCCATGTCCCAAAGGTAAGGCGCTAACTCCGGCAACTAGATCCAGATACTTTTTGCCCTGACGATCATAAATATAATTTCCACTAGCCCGCACCACTTCTAGACCACTAGCATATGGAGTTGTTTGGGCTTGATAGTGTAGAAAGTCGGCTTGCATTATCAACTTTTCTTCCTCAAAATAGGTAGGGTCTTTTGTAATTGCAGGCTATCCTTTTCTCTCGACCTAAGATCCTCAGGGCGTAGGCGAGAGTTCTTGTTATCCTCAAGATCTCTATAGGGTTCAAAAAAACCAGGTTCTATTGTGGGTAGTGGAATGCCCTTGATAGGTACAAGTTTAAGAGGTGGTTTGCCTTTGAACAAATCATTTTTGGATTTTAATTCTTCCTCACCGCGCCAATTGAATCCTCTCATGATTCTCACGTTTTCCTTAAATTCTTCTGGTGGGTAAGTCTTGTCAGAATAATTAGAAAGATTGGTTATCGTGACCATTTCATTGCCATCCAGTTCAATTTCCATGATACCGCTATTACCACGATTAATTCCTATTAGATTTTGATCTTCATCCCTGCTGTACATTATATTTTCAACATTGCGGTTAAATCTGATCAAGCTCAGTTTATTATCGGTAAAAAAGCCAAATAATTCTTTGCTTTTAATTTGATTATACCCACCACTCATGGTATCTGGATTCACTACAAATGCATTATTGAACACGTGTAGAGAGTCTAGTTGTTCTGTCACGCTGTTACTTTGTAAGAATATGCTATCGCCGGTAATCTGATTGCCTTCACTCCACATTACGGGTTCCGTTATCAACTTAGTCAACCCTATTTTTTGAAGTGATACGATACTGTCTGCCTTGCCGCTCAAATCACTTTTAAAAAGCCGTGCCCTGTAAAACCCTCTCACGATCCGGTTGTCTGGTTTACCGGTAATCATTAAGGTGTCTGCATGAATGTAGACGCTGTCATTTTCCTGAACGGTAATGGCAAGTGCGCGTTTAGTTATAAAAACGGAATCCTTTTCTCTGAAAACCTCGGCATAATGTCCTTTTACTATGGAGTTGTTGAGAGTATCGAGAACTTTTATATGGTTTGTGGCGCTGGCAAAAGATCTATTGCGATCAAAGAATAGGCTATCCCCATAAATCGTCCTGTTGTTGTAATCTATTCGTGAATTCTTTACAAAATAACCCGTATCGTTTCTTGTATCATAAAAGCCCCTCTCACAATAAACAATGCTGGATTTTCCCGTGATGGTAGAAGGGCCGTATAATCGCGCATGTCCCGACTCTGAATAAAAGACTAGGTGGCCAGATTCAATAGTATATTCTGGATTATTTACGACAACATTGTCAAGAAACTGATATTTCTTGTCTTTCATGAAATACCGTCCTTTTTGACTAGTCAATGTACTGGCTGTATCGCTTACCGTACCACCGCTACGGTAGTAAGCCTGCTGTCTTAAACGGTCAAAAAACAAACTATCCGTCTCCAGTCGGGTGTCAGGATTTGACATGCGCACCTCACCATTTGCAAATGCGAGTTGTGTATCGCCATTATATTCGGCAAATTTAGAATTCATGCGTATGCTATCGCCTTGATTCATTTTCACATTCCCGATCGCCCTTACAAAATTTTGGTCCTTGTACAACAAGGCCTGATCGCACCACATTTTTATACCACGATGTTCTATGTAAACTTGTTTGCTCGTAGTTTTTAAGTAAACAAACGCTCCAGGGAAATTAGCTTCATCCTTGAAAAAATTATCACCCGTAACATTAATTAAAGAATCAACCGGTTGCTGTGCTGCAGCGCCTGCGCTGACGGTTATGCTAAGTATAAATATGGATATTGCTTTTCTGAAGCTAGTATGAAATGTAAATAGGATCTGCATTACTGGCTATCAATTAAAATCCATCTGAAATCTAACGGAATTGAGGGTACTGACGTATGCTTAATACTAGTCGCCATCCTTGCATCTTGATCAAACACAGCAGTTGCGGCTACCTCATATTTGAGTATGTTCCAGCCCTTTTCACCTACAATATCGTATTCAGTTTTTTGTTCCAGCATAGTGGCATTACTAGACTCGTATGTTTCAACTTCTATGCCTTTTAGTTTAAATGGGCCGTTACTGTATAGAAAATAATAATAATAGCCCGTCTCGTTGTTTTGCCCATCGACGATGGTTTTAAAGAATGAACTACTGCTGTACGGCAGCAATACTTGATTTGAGCTGGTGTTAAAACTATAGTACTTACCGGCGAGTGCCGCGGGTTGTTGAAGTCCTGAACTCTCAATCGTATAATTACTGGTAAAATAGTCTGATAGGGTCGTCCCACTCAATTCATAAACCGCTCCATCGCTAGTATTATATTGTTGGATTGCCGCCGCCGTGGTGTCAATAAATTCTGCTGGAAAGTCTATTTCAAAAGTAGAATCGTCATTTATAGCTCCGTAAAATCGGGGCGCGACAAAAAATCCCATTAAATTAACTTTTGCATCCAGTACTTCAAGCTCTGATTTTATAGAACCCTGGATCTTAAAGTTTAAAGAATTGTCGTTTCTAGCAGTAGAGGTAGGCTCTTTACTAGTTGTATTGCAGGAGACGAGAGTCAGGCTTACCAGCAAAAGATACAGAACTTTCATTTATCTTCTTTTATCGGATTTAAACATAGAGTCCAGGATTAGATTAATTCCTGTAAACAGACAAACTATGGCTAGTATGGCAAACGCGATTCCTGGAATCAAAAAAATGATGGGCGCCTCGTGACCCGCACCTATATAGATCAATATAGGTCCTCCTATAAAAAACGGTATGCTGGTCATGAGCCTTTTGATCCCCTTGCTCAATACTTCTCGATCTGTGGACGGTTGGGACATACGTTAACAGATATCAAATCGATTGAGGACGGCTCGCACACTACCATGTTCTTTCAATAATTCATGTGCGGTGCGATAATCGTGTCCTGTCGTCTCCATAATCATTCTCGTGCCACGGTCTACCAGCTTATCATTACTTAATTGCATATCCACCATTTTATTGCCTTTGACTCTACCCAACTTTATCATGACGCTGGTACTGATCATGTTCAGGATCAACTTCTGGGCGGTACCAGCCTTCATGCGACTGCTACCGGTCACGTATTCTGGGCCCACAATGGCCTCGATGGGATAATTTGCCATTCTTGCTAGAGGGCTTCCCTCATTACAGGTAATCCCACCGGTAAGAATCCCGCGATCATTACAGTCCTGTATACCTCCTACAACGTAGGGTGTAGAACCACTCGCCGCAATTCCTATGACGACATCCCTAGCTGATATATCATAGGTCTCTAGATCTTTGATGGCTTGCTTGGTATCGTCCTCGGCATTCTCTACGGCGTTCCTTATGGCGGTATCTCCTCCTGCAATAATGCCAATTATTTTATCTGCAGTAACGCCAAATGTAGGTGGGCACTCACTTGCGTCCAGAATACCCAGACGACCGCTGGTTCCAGCTCCTATATAAAAGAGCCTACCACCCTCTTGCATAAGGGCAACAATTTGAAGGGTCAAGGCTTCAATAGCTGGAATGACTTGTTTGACCGCCATGGCCACTTTAAGATCTTCACCATTGATTCCCTGCAGTAGTTCACGTATTGGTTTTGTTTCCAGATCATGATGCTGCGAGGGGAGCTCAGTAGTTTTAAGATAGTCTTCCATAGTTAAGGTTTTTTAGAATTACGCTTTCGCGAAAGCGTAATCTCCATCAATATTCCACCGTATCCATAATTTCCAGTCCATAACCTATCATGCCTATCCTTTTACTTTGCTGAGAATTAGTAAGCAGTTTGATTTTGGTAATGTCGAGATCGTGCAGAATCTGCGCACCCACACCATAATCCTTGTTGTCTAGGTTGCGACGTGGGGCTTTGTGCGCTCCGTTTTGTTGTAGGTTTTTGAGTTGCTCCAGTCGACCCAACATATCCTCTGGTTCAAATTGCTGATTAATAAAAACAATTGCTCCTCTCCCTTCCTCATTAAGTTTGTAAAACATAGCGTCCAGTTTGCGATCTGCATTACTGGTAAGCGTGGAAAACAGATCATTGTTTACCTGGGTGCTGTTCATGCGCGTCAAAATGGTGTCGCCCTCTTTCCAGCTACCCAGGGTAAGTGCGATATGGATCTGGTCGTTTGTGGTTTGCTGGTATGCGCGCAGGCGGTAGGTGCCAAATCTTGTTTTTAACTCAAAGTCGTCAACTTTTACAACCAGTCTGTCATTCTTCATACGATAGGCAATGAGATCCTCGATGGAAACCAGTTTAAGATCATGCTGTTGCGCTACTTGAATGAGCTGCGGCAGTCGTGCCATGGTACCATCTTCATTCATGATCTCAACAATGACACCGGCGGGCTCATGTCCCGCAAGTCTTGCAAAGTCAATGGCAGCCTCTGTATGCCCCGTACGTCGCAACACGCCACCGGTTTTTGCCTTAAGTGGGAAAATATGCCCCGGTTTGCTCAAATCATGAGGTTGCAAGTCAGGATCGATAATTGCCTGAATGGTCTTTGCACGGTCGCTAGCGCTTATGCCGGTAGTTACACCATGCCCTCTTAAATCAACTGATACCGTAAAAGCGGTTTCCATGGGGTCAGAATTATTGTTGACCATCATGGGAAGTTCCAGTTCCTTGACTCTTTGTTCAGTAATCGGGCAGCAAATCAAACCGCGACCGTGAGTCGCCATAAAGTTGATCATTTGTGGGGTAACTGATGTTGCACTAGCCAGAAAGTCACCCTCGTTTTCTCGATTTTCATCATCAACAACGATGATTACCTTGCCATTGCGTACGTCTTCAATAGCAGACTCGATCGAGTCTAGTTTAAATTTTGTGGGAGCAACTGCTTGATTCATTGATCTAAGTAATTACTACAAAGATACTGGTTAGGCTTTGGGTGCTTTGGATTTCTTCAATTTTTTGAAGATCCCAAAGAAAGGTCTCCAGGCACTACTCAAGTCCAGCAAGCCGCGATCTGTAGTAGCTCGATAAGTAAGCAATAGCCCTATGGGAAAAATGATTAAGGTACTCATCCATGCGCCAAACCAGGCAGGGAATACGCCTTCTTGGGCAGACTTTTCGGCAAACAAGCCTATGAACCAGTATGCAAGAAAGAAAATAGTGGCAATCACCAGTGGCAGACCCATCCCGCCTTTACGTATGATCGCGCCTAGGGGGGCACCTATAAAAAAGAGAATGATGCAGGCGGCTCCCAGCACATATTTCTTATGGATCTGCACCTCGTGGCTGGCAATCAGTTTGTGCTCACGTTCATCCTGGGCAACTCTATTTCTTATAGAACTTATTTCAGTAAACAGGCGGCGTTCCACGTTTTCAATAGCCCTGATTTGAAGTTGGGGGGTAAGTTGGTCAAAGAAGTTCTTATTGCCTGTTGTTGCCATCTCCAGGGTGTCCAGACCATCACCGATCACTTTGTTGTACTGCTCTGGTGCCCATTTTGAGTACTGAACATCAAAATAGTCTTTGTTCTTAATCGCAACATTGACTTCAAAGGTATCAATGCGCTCCTTGAGTTCATGAATGCGCAGCATTTTATGATTGTCCGTAACTGCTTCACTCTCTAGATCTACCTGGTTAATCTGGGATACGTCAATATTTATGGTGTAACTATCAAAATAGCTTTTTACAAAAGGGAGGTTTTGCATCTTCTTAAAATCCCTGAGAATCAGATCGTCATAGTAGTTCCCTTCATAGAGTACAAGTTGAATGACATTTGAATTGAGTGAACTTTTAAGCTCTCCAGTTTTACTTTTTATAACGGTAAAGTTTCCAGACCGCTTCTTGCTTTTCTTATGAATAATTACATCTTCCAGGAATTTTCCATTCTCTCCAGATTTTTTTTCGACCCTTATGTTGAACTCGCCTAACTGGTTAAAAACTCCCTCGCTTATAGCCATTGCTGGTTTTAACTTGGCGATATTGTTTCTCAAGTTTTTTTGTTTAAGTTGTCCCCAGGGTATGACGTAGTTAGCAAAACCAAAAGAGGTAATCCCTATAACACCGATAACAACTGCTAGAGAGCGCATGGCTCTCTGTAAGGAAATTCCGTTTGCCTTCATTGCGGCAAACTCATAGTTCTCTGCCAGGTTACCGAAAACGAGTATTGCTGCAAGCAACACACTTAACGGCAATGCAATGGGTATAACGATGGGTATATTGTAATATAAGAATTTAAAGATGGTTGCGGCGTCTAGATCTTTACCGGCAATCTCTTTTATATAGAGCCAGATCGCCTGCAGGATTAAAATAAAAAGCAGTACTATAAAAACACTTATAAAGGTTTTTAAGTACTGCCCCAGTATATAACGATCTAGTATTTTCAAATTAATCCAGTACCTCGACATTAAAATCTGGGTAGTCTTTTGCATCAAACCCAAAGGTGTTTTTGGCCAGCGGTTGGTCTGTTTTAAGCGACTTAAGAACAAAAGTTATCATCGTATCTGAATTTTCTGTAATAATCACATTATAGATATGTTTAGTATTAACATCGATACCTAGCATTACTTGTTTATGATCAACATCTGACTTGATGGGAGTGAGCTTGATGTACTGTATTTTCCTCCCACCTGCATCTTTCATTTCGCCCCATTGCTTTACATAGCCATCATTGTAGAATGAAAAAATATTGCTTGGGGTAATTATTGATGAATTGCCCTCTACCGTAGAGACCGTTACCTGTTCATCTTCTCTATTGATTACATATTGTTTAGTGCCGTCTGATATATAGGTTACACCCATATAATTAACGTTGTACAGCTCCCCACTCAGTTTTGCATCGCCCTGAATATCCATATCTGTATTGGACCTTTTATTCTTGATATTCCCCTTGTAGGTAAATACGACGTTCTTATAATTAGCAAATTTCTTCTCTACCTCATCCAGTAATTTGGTAGATTTTGCATCGCTGGTATCTTGAGCCATAGCTGCTGTGGCTATAAACAGTACAGCAAGACAACACATTATGTTTTTCATAATTTTAATTTCATTTTTCTTCATTGAAAAAAACTTCTAGCGAAGATAAGTCTGGTATCAGCACTTGCCTTGCCTTACTTCCTTCAAAAGCTCCCACAATACCGGCAGCTTCTAACTGATCAATAATTCGACCCGCTCTATTGTATCCCAGCTTTAATTTTCTTTGTAGCAACGATGCACTTCCTTGTTGAGCTATCACCAGTATTTCTGCTGCCTCACGGAACTTTGAGTCTCTTTCATCAATATTGTTATCAAGACTTGTGCCACCGTCCTCGCCCACATATTCTGGTAGTAGGTGAGCATCTGGATAAGCTTTTTGAGCACCTATAAAATCTGTGATTTTCTCCACCTCTGGAGTATCGACAAAAGCGCATTGAATTCTCACTATATCATTACCGGCGGTATAAAGCATATCACCACGACCTATAAGCTGATCTGCGCCGCCGCTGTCAAGTATGGTTCTTGAATCCACCTTTTGCTGTACCCTGAATGATACCCTGGCGGGGAAATTTGCCTTGATCATCCCGGTAATAACATTTACTGATGGTCGCTGGGTAGCAATAATTAAATGAATGCCTATTGCCCTGGCCAGCTGGGCAAGTCTAGCAATAGGGGTTTCCACTTCCTTACCCGCAGTCATGATTAAATCTGCAAACTCATCCACCACCAGTACTATATAAGGAAGAAATTTATGACCATTTGCAGGATTGAGTTTACGAGCCTTAAATTTTGCATTGTACTCCTTTATATTGCGACACATCGCTTCTTTAAGGATGTCGTAACGCTGGTCCATTTCAATACACAGGCTGTTCAACGTGTTGATAACCTTTGTGTTATCGGTAATTATCGCCTCTTCACTATCTGGAAGCTTAGCTAGATAATGGCGTTCAATTTTATTGAATAAGGTAAGTTCTACTTTTTTGGGATCTACCAGAACAAACTTTACCTCTGCTGGGTGTTTTGAATAGAGTAGGGAAGTAAGCACCGCGTTGAGACCTACTGATTTACCCTGCCCAGTAGCACCAGCCATGAGCATGTGGGGCATTTTTGCAAGGTCCACCACAAAAGTTTCGTTACTAATTGTTTTTCCAAAAGCAATAGGTAAGGCCATTTCGGCTTTTTGAAACTTAGGTGATGCAATGACTGACCTCATGGAAACAATGGAGGGATTCTGGTTGGGTACCTCTATACCTATGGTTCCCTTCCCGGGAATGGGAGCAATAATTCTTATTCCCAGAGCAGCCAGGGATAGGGCGATGTCGTCTTCTAGGTTTTTTATCTTGGAAATACGTACTCCCGCCTCTGGTACGATTTCATACAAGGTTACCGTGGGTCCTATGGTAGCGCTGATTTTTGCGATGCCTATTTTATAGTCACTCAGCGTTTTGACAATACGGTCTTTGTTAGCCTGTAATTCTTCTTCATTAATCGTCAATGTCTTTCCCTTGCTGTAATCTTTAAGCAAGTCAAGAGGTGGGAACTGGAAATTGCTCAGTTCCAAAGTGGGGTCGAACTCACCAAAATTTTCTACAAGTTTTTGCGATTTTGCGTCTATGACCTCTTCCTCGTCGATAATTTGCTCAACTTCCATACCTATATCCTCGCTACTCAAGGGCTCAAGGGTAGAGGTCACCTTTGGAGTCATTTCAATAGCAGACCCTGCCTCGTCTTGCGAGCCGGTAATGGTTTTGTCGAGGTCGGTATCTGCATCTGTATCTGTTCCAATTTCATCGATTTCAGCAATGATAGTATCATGTATCTGGTCAGGCGATGATATAACTACCTCTTCCTGTAGGGAAGTTGTTTCATGTTCAGGATTTTGTTTTGAACTGGAATGGTTGTCCTGCTCTGGAAAATACTTTCTGTAGGTTGCTGCGATCTTTTCTGGAGTGATTTGAAATCGTATGACTAGGTAGACAATCAGTAAAAAAGCCAGTAGTAGCACGGTACCCGCGACCCCTATGTAATCTTGAAGAAATTCATTGAACTCGTAACCCACGCGACCCCCCAGTAAAGGATATTTAAGACTGAAAAAGCCTAGAGCAATGGATAGCCACGCCATCACTAGTAATCCCCAGAACCATAGTTGTAGTATCCGCTTTCGCGAAAGCGTAATCGCAACATCCCTCGCAGTAAACAATTTATATCCCGTTATCAATAATAGGAAGACCAGTGAGAAAGCGGCTATACCAAAACCATTGAATACGAAGAAATAGCTGAGCGCTACCCCCAGCTGACTCAAAAGATTACCAGTTGCCGTAGTACGATCCCCTAGTACCTCAAGTTGACTTTGATCAGATCGCCAGGTAAAGAAGAAGGATATGAAGGAAAGTAAAAGGATGACGCCAGCGACCAACAATGCACTTCCTAAGATGACCTCCTGCAGGCGATTGAGCTTGAAGGTGATAGGCGATCTCTGGTTATTTTTGGCTGGTTTTTTCTTGCGTGGCGCCATCAAATAGGTTCAACTTACAAAAATAGGTATATAAATCATACCTATTAATAAACCCCTAGTTTATTGTAACGGTGATGCCTTATGAAAACGCAGCTTCTAGATAAGGTACGTAAATTAATAGTCCCACGATAATTGCTGCCATCGCCGTGATGACTACGGATCCAGCTGCAATATCTTTAATATGACCTATTTTTTTGTGATAGTCTGGGTGGATAAAGTCTGCAACAGCCTCAACAGTTGTATTCATCCCCTCTAGTGACATGACGAGGCCTATAGAAAGAATTTGGGCGATCCATTCCATCCTTGTAATTTCAAAGTAAAACCCTACAATCGTCATAATTATAGCGATAAATAACTGCACTTTGATACTGGCCTCGTTAAGGAGTAGGATAGCACCTTTTGACGCATATCCTACTGCCTTGATCCTGCCGGTTATGAATTTGTAAAAACTCAATTACAATAAGCTCTTGAGAGCATCTAGATAATTGGGTTCTTCACCTATTTCAGGAACTTGCTGGTTGTAAATTACTTTTCCCAACTCGTCCACTACCACGACGGCACGGGAGTGTAGCCCTTTAAACGCGCCATCTTCAATCAACAATCCATAATCCTTTCCAAAAGTGCCACTTTCAAAATCACTAAGGAGTTCCACATTGTTGAGTTCATTTTCATCTACAAACCTTTTTTGCGCAAAAGGCGTATCTCTAGATATGTTCAAAACCGCGGTATTGTTAAGGTCTGACGCTCTTTCATTAAAGTTTTTTACAGATGTCGCACAAACATCAGTATCAATACTGGGAAATATGTTCAGTATGACACGTTTACCACGGTAATCATCCATTGATGCCCTGGACAGGTCATTTTTAATCAATTCAAAGCTGGGAGCAGTAGATCCTTGTTGTGGTAATTCCCCATTAGTATGGGTTTTGTTTCCTCCTAAAGTTATAGTAGCCATAAATAAATGTTTGAATTTAAATGTACCGTTCCATAATGATGCAACTCACTAACATGATGTTAATTCTAGATAGCTTAATAAAAACTCAAAAGCGATAAGTTATAGATTATAGTGATTAGTTTTGAAAAAAGTATTTAGAATGACTATCACACAACTTAAGTATGTTCTTGCCGTTGCGCAGCACCAGAACTTTACCAGGGCAGCAAATGCAGTTTTTGTAACACAGCCTACTTTAAGTATGCAAATACACAAGTTAGAAGAAGAGCTAGATATTCAGATTTTTGATCGTTCAAAAAAACCCATTCAACTAACTGATGCTGGTAAAAAAATTGTGCAACAGGCAAAAAATATTGTTGATGAAAGCGACCGGATTCAGGATATCGTAGATCAGGAGAAAGGGTTTATAGGTGGTGATTTTAGGCTGGGGATCATACCCACAGTCATGCCGACGCTACTTCCCATGTTCTTGCAAACATTCAATAATAGATATCCCAAGGTAAAATTACGTATTCAAGAGCTTACCACAGAAAACATTTTAGAGGGTTTGCAGGATGGTAGTCTGGATGCAGCAATAGCTGCCACCCCGCTGGAGATGGACTATATAAAGGAACGTATTCTATATTATGAACCTTTTGTGGCTTATGGATCCAGTTTTACCACACCCTCAAATGGCAAATTAAAGATTGAGGACATCGATTTAGATAGTCTTTTGCTTTTAGAAGATGGTCATTGTTTTAAAAATTCAGTAATCAATCTGTGTCGTAGTTCTTTAAATAATGATCAGAAAAAATTTCTACTTGAATCTGGAAGCTTTGAAACCTTGATCAAACTATCTGATGAAGGGTTGGGCATGACTTTATTACCCTATTTAAACACCATAGATTTAAAAGAAAACCGAAAGAGCAACCTACGCAGTTTTGAGGCTCCGGTTCCAGCTAGAGAGGTTAGTATGATCTATCATAAAAGTGGACTCAGGATGCAAATTATCAACGCATTGTTTGATACAATAGCTGGTATCGTAAAAGGAGCAATAGCATTTCAGGACGTAAAAATCATAAGTCCAAAATCTAAGGGTCGATCATAAAAAAAGCTGTTTAAAACCATGACAAAGTCTTAAACAGCCGTACAATTAGAATCTACCTCATTTTTTTTGAGGCAGAGCAACACAAGTGGCTAACTCAGGATTAATTGTAATGAATTGTTTGATCCAAATTTGCAGTTCAATTACCTCGTAGGGTAATAACCTTAGGATCGCTTTCTCTAATTCTCTACAGAACAATGTTGCGTCAAAACTCACTTTCTCAAGAATCGTCTTTGTGTATTCAAACATAGCTCTAGCCATCATTCAAAGTTTTTGTTAGCGTAGTGTTGTTCCGATAATAAGTTTTTTAGGACTATAAATATAATGTTGATTGCAGTATTATGCAATGAATAGGATGTTAATTTTTAAACGGTTCGGTTTCTTTAAAGTTGTAATTTTGTGGTAAAGTTGTCAGTTTATACAAGCACAATGTAAACTGATAGGGCGGCCAAAAGAGAAAAAAAGAAAGTTGCTAGCGCCACCTTTTTCAATTCCGGGTCTAGGTCCTTGGGCTGCAAGGTGACCGTCAATTTACGCACATGAACTGCTATTACCACAAAAGCTAGTAAAGGTAGTAATAGAGAATAACGGAACGATTGAAATACAAGATTGTTCAGATAAATTATAAAGATTGCGGTACTTAAAAATGCGGTTGTCAACAAGATAAAATGAACCGCACGCGCCTTTCTCAAACCCAATTTAACGACCAGGGTATTCTTGCCTACACTAGCATCATTTTCTGCATCTCTCATATTATTGAGATTCAATACGGCGACGCTTAAAAGTCCTACGGTAATTGCGGGCAAAAGCAACATGGGGTGTAACTCGTGAGTAATAAGGTAACTAATTCCTAGCACACTCACCGGTCCAAAAAATATAAAAACAAATAGATCGCCCAGCCCTCTATAGCCATATGCATTATCGCCCACGGTGTACTTTATGGCCGCCCATATTGCCGCAACTCCCAAAGCCAGAAAGAACAGCGACATAGGAATTTGATCCCACCCTAGACTAGTAGCTATGAGTATGACGGTACTGATTAACGTTAGGAAAGCGGTTATGATTATTGCCGTTTTCATCTGGCGAGCAGTGATCACGCCACTTTGTAGCGCACGCATAGGTCCCTGGCGACGATCATTGTCAGTGCCCTTCACACCATCACCATAATCATTTGCAAGATTTGAAAGTATTTGAAATCCCAAGGTGGTAATCAAACCCATTAAGGGTATAATCCATTTGAAGTATCTAGCAGTATCTTCAGGCTTTAGAGAAACTGTAGTATCACTAGGATCAATGTTCATAATTAAATAGGAGTAGACACTCCCCACTATAATACCACTTATGCTCAAGGGCAACGTGCGTAACCTGGCGGCGCTTATCCAGGCTTTAAGATTGATGCCTCCCATTATCGAGACATAATATTGACTAGCGTTTCCTTAAGTAGTTCATTATCTGTTGCGCTGGTGGAGAATACCCCCTTTGATCTTACATCTAGGTCTCTAATTAGTTTGACAGCCCTGCTACAATATTTGGCAGGATAGTTAGACATTGCGGTAATCAATTCTGTAGCAAAGTATGGACTTATGCCCGCAGCTCTGGCTACTACATTTTTATCACGGCTCCTAGTGCTATGAGCCTTGAGGAGTTGCGCAAATAGACTGTATAACTGCGCTGTCGTGAGCACCAGCGGATTATCCTTTGAGTTCTCCCCAAAATAGGTAACGATTCTCTGTACTTTAACCACATCTCTCGCACCTATCGCCTTGCGTAGCTCAAAGTTGTTGAAGTCCTTTGAGATTCCTATGTTTTTCTCTATTATGGAAGGTGTAATTCTGTCATCCTTAATTTCTACCAGGGCAAGTTTTGATAGCTCGTTATTAATTTTGCCTAGATCCGTGCCCAGGTACTCTACAAGCATTCTAGTAGCTTCTGGCGAGATGCTCATACCCAGTTGTGCCAGCCTCTCGGTTATAAATGCCGGCACTTTGTTCTCGTAAATTGGCTTGCTTTCTAGGTAGACGCTATGCTTCTTAAGCAGCTTTGTGATCTTACTGCGCCCATCGGGTGTCTTGTACTTGAATGCTATGACCAGCACCGTAGTTTCCATGGGCTGCAACAGGTATTTTTCAAGACGGTCCAGCTGTTTTGTAAGATGCTGTGCCTCCTTTACGATGACCACCTGGTGACTGGACATCATGGGAAATCGTTTGGCGGTTTCAATGATTTGCTCAATCGTTGTTTCCTTACCGTATAATATGGTCTGGTTGAAGCCTTTCTCGGCATCTGTCAAAACATTGTTTTCTACGGCATTTGTAATTTGATCAATGAAATAGGGTTCTGTCCCACACAAAAAATAAACCGGAGCGTATTGCCCGGCTTTGATCTTTTCTAGAATGGTGTTGACGGTACTCATGATCGATCAATAACTCTTTATGTAGCTTTGTTGGCCGAAACAACTAAAAGTATCGCCACGGATTTCAGAATCAAAAATACTGCAAAGGGTCGCCAGATATTTGATCCCGTAAGGAAAAAATTTGTCTCCTGCACTCCAGAGGAAGTGGTAAGGCAACGGGTCTTAAATTTTTTGCTTTCGCGAAAGCGAATACCTATAAATCTAATCAACGTAGAGAAGCAATTGCTAATCTCACAAAGAACCAAACGGTATGACCTAGTAGTCTACAACCGGGACGGTAGCGTATTTTTAATTGTGGAATGCAAGGCGCCAAACGTAAAGATTTCACAAGCCACTTTTGATCAAATCGCACGTTATAACATGTCTACCAGAGCGGCAAATTTGATGGTGAGTAACGGCGAACACAACTATTTTTGCGCGATTGACTACAAGAATCAATCCTACTCCTTTATGAATGATTTACCCAACTATACGCTATGAAGGCGGGAATTTTAATTTTGAACTGGAATGGGCTGGAACACCTAAAACGTTACTTGCCCAGCGTGGTGGCAAATAGCCCAGGTCATAAGATTTACCTAGTGGATAACAATTCCATGGACGAGAGCATAAAATGGGTGACTGTTAACTATACTGAGGTTGATATACTTGTTCTTAAGGAGAACTCGGGTTATGCAGGAGGGTATAATCAAGCAATGAATAGCGTTAAGGAAGAAATCATTTGTCTTCTTAACAATGACGTTGAAGTGACTCCAGGATGGTGCGATGCTATTGTTCAAACATTCCAGACAGATCAGAGTGTCGCGGCGTGCCAGCCCAAAATACTGGACTGGAATCAAAAGGATCAATTTGAGCATGCTGGTGCAGCTGGTGGATTCCTGGACCAGCTGGGATATCCCTACTGTAGGGGGCGTATTTTTAATACGCTGGAACAGGACCACGGTCAATATGATACCACGGTCGATATAGACTGGGCTACAGGCGCATGCCTCTTCGTCAGAAAATCAGTTTTTCTAGAAGCTGGCGGTTTTGATCCTGACTATTTTGCTCATCAAGAAGAAATTGATTTGTGCTGGCGATTACGATCAATGGGTCACAGAATCATCTGTAATCCCGCCTCTCAAGTCTATCATTTGGGTGGGGGCACCTTATCAATGAATCACCCCAAAAAAGTATATCTCAACTTTAGAAACAGTCTTTTCAATATTGTAAAAAATGAACAGTCTACGTTTTGGGTAGGTAAATTGTTCCTGCGTATGGTGCTGGATGGTATTGCTGTCCTGTATTTTGTCCTTAAAAAACAGCCACAACATTTATTTGCCATTCTCAAGGCACACAGATCGCTCTATAGCTCGATGAAATCACTACTGGCAAAACGCAAGGTGAACAAGCGGTTACAGCAACGAGTTATCGTGCATTCTCTACCCAGTATATTGTGGAGTTATTTTATTATGCAGAAGCAGCGGTATAGCGATTTATAAAACCCTGTTAACTGGTTGGGTACCCTAATGGGGAATTCTATTTTTGTTAGGCTTACAAACAACTAAACTAATTAGATAATGAAGAAGGTAATCGTAATGTTATTTGCAGGGGCACTACTCGTATCGTGTGCGTCAAAAAAAGATCTTGAGGCCGCGCAAGAGCAAGCTCGCAAGAATAAGGAGTTGCTCGATACTGCATCAGTTAAGCTTACTGCTTGTGACGCAGACCTGAAAGCTGTGACCGCTAGGATGGAGGGTTTAAACGACCAGATTGCTACTCTTAAAAATTCAAATAGCGCTTTACTTAACTCCCAGGGAGAGCTGGTGACTCTTTCAACACAAGGTAGTAAGAACCTGGAACGCTCGCTGGAAAGTATACGGGAAAAAGATCTTCAAATACGTAGTTTGAACGATGCCATTACAAAAAAGGATAGCGTTACACTTGCCCTGGTTACCAGCTTAAAAAGTTCGCTGGGTAGCTTACAGGATGAGGATATCAACGTAAATGTAGAAAAAGGCGTAGTGTATATCTCGATAAGTGATAAATTACTCTTCTCTAGTGGAAGCGACAAAATCAATGAAAATGCCAAGCGCGTACTAGGTAAGGTAGCGACTGTGGTCAACGATAAGCCAGAGATTGATATCATGATAGAGGGACATACCGATAATCAACCCATCGCAAGCGCAAAATTTTCTGATAACTGGGCATTGAGTACTGCTCGTGCTACTGCCGTGACGAGAGTCTTGCAGGAGGAATTTCAGGTAGATCCTAAAAGAATGACGGCAGCAGGTAGGTCCTATTTCATGCCAGTAGCCAGTAATGATACCGCAGAGGGGCGATCCAAGAACAGACGCACCAGAATCGTAGTACTACCTAAGCTGGATCAATTTTTTGATATGGTTGAAAAAGGTATGGAGCAGGCAAAAATCAACGCCAAAAAAGAGACTGAAGCACAGAAGAAATAAAGGGCTCACACTCAATTGATTTCAAAAGGTATCCATTAGGATGCCTTTTTTTATACGATAATCCTAAATTATTCTTTAGTTCGTAAGGTTAACCGATATGCCTACGATCGGTTTACTCAAGCATACATGTGGTATTGCGGGAACTTTGTGGCGGTTTATGATCAATATTAGATTATATTTCCTTTGATTAGTACCTCGCGTTTGTCCAGGACAAGAATTTACGTCACCAATAGAAATTTACCTTTCAATAGGTGCAAGTCATAAATGGCATGTGGTTTTGAATAATTACGCTTTCGCGAAAGCGTGACAACTACCTACTATAGTGCAAGAAATATTGCCGCGCCATAGAGAGCAAAACGTAAGAAGCGTAAAAGACCCACTAGAAGCCAATTCTTGAGAGGGTAGCTAAGCATTCCAGCCACCAGACTTGCCATTGAGAAAGGAAGTGGCAACATCGCGCCTACGGCGATTAGCACCCCACCCCATTTTCTGGCCATGATTAATTGCCGGGCCATTTTAACTTCTAGATAGTTATGTATACTCGGGATCTTAAGCGCCCATCTACCTATAAAATAAGAGGTCAATCCACCTAGATATGAAAAAAGGGCGATGAGAAATAGATTGAAAATTGGGGCGCTCGTTTCTCCGGCCCAGGCGATAAATAATTCAGGCGGTATAAGGCCCAGAAGGGTTTCAGATAAATAAAAAAATCCCAATACTCCCGCGCTGGGTAATTCCTGTACTGCAAGTTCCAGAGCAGAGGGTATATCGATGACAAAAAAATGTATGCACACCAGTAGGGCTACTACCACAATAACGGGGGGCATTGATTTCTTGATGCTTTCCCAGACAAAAGAATAAAATCCAGTCAGCTTATAGTATCTATGAGCCCTTTCTATCTGGAATGGTTTAGTCTTGTATTTGGTATTGGGTCTGGACACTTTTTTAATATGGTTTTATGCAAAATTACTGAGTAATCAGCGCATGGTTGTTAAATTGTAAACAATTCCGTTTTATAGCGTTTGCAAAGGATAACGGCTGCTTAAGCGTTTAAAAGCCGTATTTTTGCAAACCTCAAAAATGAAAATGTCAGACGAAATAGTTCCCTTGAATACCGCTAAAAAAGCAAAGACACTCTATAATTATCAAGAGCGCGATTTACAGGAGATTTTTGACCGCATAAACCATCAGGCTGATGATTATAATCTACTGTATCAGCTTCCTACGGGAGGTGGTAAAACTGTTGTTTTTTCAGAAATCGTAAGAAGGTACATCAAAGAAAAAAACAAGAAGGTCGTAATTCTTACGCACCGAATCGAGTTGTGCAAGCAGACTTCAAAAATGCTTTCGCAGTTTGATGTCAAGAATAAGGTCATCAACTCAAAAGTGAAGGAGTTGGATGACCAGAAGCATTACGATTGTTTTGTCGCAATGGTGGAGACACTTAACAATAGGATCCAGGACGATAAACTTCTACTGGAAGATATAGGTCTAGTGATTGTTGATGAAGCTCACTATAACAGCTTTAGAAAACTATTCAAATTTTTTAGTCATTGCTTCATGCTGGGTGTTACTGCAACTCCACTTAGTTCAAACTTTAAATTACCCATGAAGGATAATTATGATGAGCTTATTGTGGGAGATAGTATCGCTACGCTAGTAGACAAGGGTTTTCTCGCACAGGCGGTAACGCACACCTACGATGTGGGTTTGAGTAGTCTTACTATAGGGATGAATGGAGATTACACGGTAAAATCTAGTGAAAAACTCTATGCGGGCGCTTCCATGCAAGACAAGCTTTTACAAGCCTATAGTGAAGTCTGTAAGGGTAAGAAGACCCTGATCTTCAACAATGGTATACGTACTAGTATAGAAGTGGAGGATACCTTTAAGAGGGCCGGGATTCAAATAAGACACCTAGACAATACCAATAGTAAAGAGGAGCGTCGCGAGATTCTGGAATGGTTTAAAAAGAAACCTGATGCAGTACTCACGTCGGTCAGTATTCTGACTACTGGTTTTGATGAACCCACCGTTGAGAACATCATTCTGAATAGGGCGACTAAATCACTTACACTATACTATCAAATGATAGGTAGAGGTTCCAGAATTCTAGAGGATAAAAAGAGATTTCAAATAATTGACTTAGGTAACAATGTAGCTCGATTCGGTTTGTGGAATGAACCGGTAGACTGGCAGCAAGTATTTAGAACCCCGGATTTTTACGTAGAGAACATAATTTCTGATGAAGAAATTGAACGGAATTTTGTGTATAAGATGCCTGACTCACTTAAAAAAGAGTTTCCGAACACCAAAGACTTTAGTTTTGATATAAAGGGGGCCTATAAAAGAATAACCAAAGAGGGGCTTAAGTCTAAACAGGTACTGGATGAGAGTATCGCCCAACATGTTCAATGGTGTAAGGAAAATAGCGAGGATGTTTTTGATGCTAGAATTTTGGCAAAGTTGCTTAAGGATGATATCAAGGATCGTGTGAGGAGATATGCAAACTGCATAATCAACAACACCAATAACTACAAAGACTGGCTGGAAGAGGATTACTATAGAAGGTTACGAGTAAGTATCCAGCAGGAATTTGCAGGAGTAGAGACAGTATAAGAAAGTTTGAAAATACCTTTAATAAAAAGCCTCCTGTCAATTTTGATAGGAGGCTTTGTATATCTAAATAGAATCTGTTTATGAATTGCTGAGCATAACTGGCATCACGAGCATGGTCACTTGCTCTCCATCTTCTTGGCCATCAACTGGCGTTAATATTCCCGCTCTATTAGGTAAAGACATTTCAAGTGAAACGTCAGTACAACTCAAGTTGTTGAGCATTTCTATAAGAAACCTGCTATTAAAGCCTATTTGCATATCATCACCTTGATAATCGCAGGTCAATCTCTCATCTGCTTTATTACTAAAGTCAACATCTTCTGCACTAATATGCAGTTCAGATCCAGCCATTTTCAACTTGATCTGGTGAGTAGTTTTATTTGAAAATATACTGACCCTTCTAACTGAATTTAAAAATTCTGTTCTTGATACAGTTAATTTATTAGGATTTTCTTTAGGTATTACCGCTTCATAATTAGGGTATTTACCGTCAATGAGTCTACAAATGATGATGGTGTTATCAAACTTAAATTGAGCATTGCTCTCATTGTACTCGATCACAACATCGGTCTCGCTACCCTGCAACATATTCTTAAGTAAACTCAATGGCTTCTTAGGCATGATAAATTCTGTAGGTTGAGCAGCTTGAGCATCAGTTCTTTGATATTTGACCAGCTTATGAGCATCTGTAGCAACAAACGTCAAATCATCAGTACCCAACTGAAAAAACACACCACTCATGACTGGTCTTAAGTCATCGTTACCTGCCGCAAAAATCGTATTACTGATCGCGCTTGCGAGATAATCCCCCATCATTGAGGTGGATTGTGGGTCATTAAGCGTTACCGCTTTTGGAAATTCATCAGCACTTGCACAAGCAATTTCAGACTTGCCTCGATCATGATTGATCGTCATAACAGCCGTATCTGCACTAAATGTCAAGGGTTGCTCGGGAAACGTTTTAAGTGTATCCAGCAAAAGTTTTGCAGGTAAGGCAATACTGCCTTCATCGTGACTGTCCACTTCAATTTCGCTTATAATTGTAGTTTCCATATCGCTGGCAGAGATTTTCAGAACACTTCCTGTAAGTTCCAATAAAAAGTTGTCTAATATCGGAAGAGTGTTATTGGAATTAATAACCCCACTCAAAACCTGTAGGTTTTTCAAAAAATACGAACTGGAAATAATAAACTTCATTGTATATGTTTTATAATTATCAGGAATTTCAATACTACTATCAATAAAACTGGCTTGATAGTTGTAAGTTTCTAGCTTAAATTGCCACTTCTATTCTATTAATAGAGTTGGTTCAAACAAAGATATAGTTTCCTGCCATTTTAAATAGTAGGTGCTTCTCATAAACCTTAAAAGATTTTAGTATGCAAAAAATGATCTACTTCCTTACAGCTCTCCTAGTGGGCGGCTGTCTGAATTTAAAAGCTCAAGAGGGCGTTACAAACCAGCACGGGTTTACAAGTGATGCAGAATATAAATCTTTTCTTGAGGAATTTGAAATGCTAGAGGCTGCACGAATCGATAGAATTACTAGATATTCTATTGAAAATAACGTCCCTATAGTCAGTTATGATGAGTCTAATGAGTTGGTAGTGCTTAAGGATATCAGCATTTTTGGCACTCCTGTTTTTGAATCGGTTTACAATGGTTTCGGGGTAGCTACCATTGAGGCAAGCGCTGTCTACCCTAGTGGTAGCACTGGTCCGGGTGTGACGGGTGCTGGAGTTACAGCTGCTATTTGGGATGGTGGATATGTTTTGCAAAATCATGTTGATCTGGTAAATAAGATTACCTTAGGTAATGATGCTACTGGTAACAGTAGTCACGGTACACATGTTGGGGGTACTATTATAGGTACCGGTACAGGGGATTCTAGATACAGAGGCGTAGCATATGGTGGCTCTTTAAAGAGTTATGATTTTAGTCAGGACACATCAGAAATATTAAACTATTTGCAAAATTCTGATATGAAAGTTTCCAATCATTCTTATGGTAGGGATTTATCTAGGGGATTTACCATTGAAGAGCTTGGAAAATACGATAGTACATCAAATTTTTATGACGCACTTACAAATACCTATAAATACTGGTTACCCGTAGTATCAGCAGGAAATGACAATGGCAGGAACTATAATACAAATGATGGTGGTTATGATCTTTTAACCGATAAGTCTCTTGCAAAAAACGTATTGACCATAGGTGCTGTAGATGGCGTATTCTTTTACAATTCACCAGCGGATGTCTCTATCGCAAGTTTTAGTTCGTGGGGGCCTACTGATGATGGAAGAATTAAACCAGATATCGTAGCAAAAGGTACGCAAGTTAGAAGTCCCGATATCGATGGTAGTGACGCAAGTAATTTTCAGTTTTATGGAATAAAGAGTGGGACTTCAATGTCCTCACCCATGGTTTCCGGTGGTATTATGTTGTTACAGGAACTTGCTTTCCAACCTTCTGTTTACGACGCTTACCTTACAAGTGCAAGTGTAAAAGCGTTGATTCTATCGACAACTAAAGAGGCTGGCAGCGACGACGGTCCAGACTATAAATTTGGCTGGGGATTGATGAATGTTAATGAGGCCGCTCAAGTTTTATTGGATTTAGGCAGTACTACCGAGTTAAGAGAACAACAGCTCAATTCTTCAAATATGAGCTTCACCACTACTGTGACCTCTAATCAACCTAAACTTGAGATTGCTCTAGTTTGGACTGATGACAATAATGGACCTAATAACAGTAATGCTGAAGATGATCCCACACCTATGATTGTAAATGATCTAGATGTTGTGGTTACAGATACTGGCAATAATCAATTTTTCCCATGGAAGTTGAATCCAGCCCTACCATTTAGAGCTGCGACAAAAGGTATTAATGACGTAGATAATGTTGAAATTGTAGAGATCGATAATCCTTCAGGGGATTATACCGTAACTGTGACTATTAAAGGTGCCTTATTTCAAGGTTTGCCACAGGACTATTCCTTGCTTATAAATGGTGCAGATGTGGGTACACTCTCCTCAGGTCCATCTTTCAACATTGCAGATTCTATTAAAATGTATCCTAATCCAGCCACTACAGAACTTAACATAGCTGTAGGTCAACAATTGACTGGTAAGGATATTCAGGTCAAAATTTATGATACGCTGGGTAAGTTAGTGATGAACAATTTATTTGACAATACAAACGCATTTGAACAGCGTATTGATATTTCTACATTGCAAAGCGGTATTTACCTTGTAAATATAGGTGACGGTAATTCGAGCACTACCAAAAAGTTGATCGTTAAATAAGTCACATTTACCAAACGTTTAAAACCTGATCTTACGATCAGGTTTTTTTATGTCTTACTTTAACGACTCTAAATAATCACAATGAAGTTTCTAATATCAATTTTACTGCTATTCACCTTTTCGCTAAGTGCAAGTTGTCAAGAAGATAAGACTGTTCCAAAGGTGGTGGTAGAAGCTTTCAAGGCTAAGTATCCCAATGAATCAGATCCAGATTTTGAGCAAGATGCTCATGGCTATTGGGAGGCTCATTTTAAGAAAAAGGGAGAGAAATATAGAGCTGATTTTTCTCAAGATGGAAAATGGATAGAGACTGAGAATTCCATCAAATACAAAAACCTACCCAAGGCAATACGTGAGGCTATCAAAAAAGAGTTTGGTGATGATAAGATTACCGAGGTAGAGCACGTAATGAGTGCATCTAAGGGTGAATTTTACGACGTTGAGTTTAAGCGCAAAGGAAAAAATATGGATGTTGAATACCGTAAAGATGGCTCTAAAGTCTAGGAATAGGTAGAGTAACCGTGAATTCAGTCCATTGACCCAGCTCAGATGCTACGTGTATCTTTCCCTCCATGTGTTCAAGTAGCCTTGACACCGTTGCTAGCCCTATTCCAGTTCCCGATTGTCCATTTTTGTCAGATTCTGCCGCCGTGTAGAACAATTTAAAGACGGATGGTAACTTATTACTAGCTATACCACTCCCGTTATCCCTTATGGTAAATACATAATTTTCTTCTTGAACATCAAGGCTTATCTCAATAACTGTCTTGTCCTTGTCCCCGTATTTTACTGAGTTAGTAACCAGGTTGATTAATATTTGCTCAAGAGCGATCTGATTAGTCAAGATTGTAGTATCCTGGGTAGGGCGGTAGATAACATTAGTATTATTATCTAAAACGGTCATGGAAATTACATCTTCAATAATATCTATATAACTTACTTCATCATATTCATTGGTTACCAGCTCATCGCTTTTATAAAAGGTAAGCATCCCATCGATATACCTACTCATGCTACCAGCGCTATCTTTTAAACGATCGATGTATTCGACGGATTGTTTACTTAGGTTTTGTTCCTTTTTAAGAAGTAGGTCACCTATCATCATTACGTTTGATAGCGGGGCCTTCAAGTCATGCGATACAATACCCGCAAAATCCTTCAGCTCTTCGTTGCGCTCTCTTAAACGTTCCTCAGTCTGTTCCAGAACATAGTTTTGATAGCGTTGTTCAAAAAGGAGCATGACGTTTTTTGCAAGTGCTTTTAACGCTTTGATCTGTTGCTCATTAAGTCTTCTGGGTTTATGATCATAAACGCATAATGTCCCCAACTTGAAACCATTCTTATCAATAAGCTGTACCCCGGCATAAAAAACGGTCTTGAACTCATCGACAATTGGATTATCAATAAAACGTACGTCCTTGCGGGCATCAGGGACTATCATGATGTCATCGTCCTGGTTGATGGCGTGACTACAAAAAGATAGGTCTCGCGGTGCTTCATTTATATCGACGCCCAATTTTGCTTTGAAATAGTTTCTCTCTCTGTCTATAAGGGTTATCAAAGCAATGGGAGCTTTACAAATTGAACTAACAATGGAGGTAATATTGTCGTAGCTCTCTTCAGGCATCGTATCTAGTAGCTTGTATTTTTCTACCGCTTCCTGGCGTTTTGCTTCATTCAACGGAATTTCTGGTACGATCATCCCTAATAATTTGCGGTAAAGGTAATTCAATAACCAGTAGGAATGATGCGTACTAAAATTGCTATGAAGATGAATTGAGGATTTACGCTTTCGCGAAAGCGTAAACGTTTCCATCAATATTCAATAGATCGTTGTCTGACGGCTTCAAAAATTAGTATGGATGCACTTACTGATACATTCATGGAATCAATAGCACCCCGCATGGGGATCAAAATATTGGCATTTGCGGCCTGGCGGATGGCGCTGCTGACACCGCTAGATTCTGCACCTACTACGATACTAGAGGCTTCTGTGAATTTGTGTTTAGTATATGGAGTACTATCCTGCAAGGTTGCCGCATAAATGGCAATCTGGTTGTTCTTTAAAAAAGTAATGGTTTCATAGCTGGACGCAGTAGCTATGGGAACTGTAAATACACCTCCTACGCTGGACCTTACGACATTGGGATTGTAAAGATCCACAATGGAATCACTCAGGATTAAGGCATCGACACCCGCAGCGTCTGCGGTACGTAGCAATGCTCCCAGATTTCCAGGTTTCTCTAT
Organism: Nonlabens sp.; assembly: GCA_049647945.1. Classification (GTDB taxonomy): domain Bacteria; phylum Bacteroidota; class Bacteroidia; order Flavobacteriales; family Flavobacteriaceae; genus Nonlabens. The sequence continues at coordinate 196,603 of JBARYP010000065.1, forward strand.
TGCCTCTGCAACGAGCACAAGCGGTTTATCCTTTAAATTCAAATTACTGAGTTGGTGAGATTTCGCTTTCGCAAAAGCGATTGCACCTTCAGTACCTCCCCTATATGCCAGTTTTTCGTAAACTTCTTTACTGACCTCAATTAGTTCTGTGTTTTGATTTTCACCAATTTCATTAAGCCAAGTATCAATATCGATGGCATGCGAGGAGCCAATGATCTCTGGACAAAAAAGTAGCTTAGTAAATTGAAAGCCACTTTTTAAAGCAAGCTCCACTTCTCGTCTACCTTCAACCATAAACAATCCTTCCTGCTTTCTTGCTTTACTTTTACGCTGCAGTTGCTCTGCAAATCTTATGATAGGATTATGGATACTACTGATAATTTTCATAATTCAAAGATATAGGTTCCATTACCTACTGTTTACCTTTACTACAAAGCTTAAATCATGAACTTCCATACCCGTAAATGGATAAAGCCAGAAGACCTCAACCCTAACGGTACTCTCTTTGGCGGGAGGCTGCTGGAGTGGATTGATGAAGAGGCGGCTCTCTACGCTATTATCCAGCTTGAAAATCAAAAGGTGGTCACTAAGTATATGAGTGAGATTGACTTTAGGTCTAGTGCAAAACCTGGGGATATCGTGGAGATAGGTCTTGAAGTCAATAAATTTGGTAAGACATCGATAGATCTTAATTGCGTGGTGCGTAATAAGATGACCTATGAAGTCATTATCACTATTGCCACAATCATTTTAGTCAACCTGGACCCAGACGGGGTACCACTACCTCACGGGAAGACTGAAGTAGAGTACGTTGAAAACAGAATGAAAAAACCTAGATAGAATGAGTGTTTCTATAGAACCTAGCTGGAGAGCTGTACTTGAAGATGATTTTGCCCAGGAGTATTTTGAAAACTTAACTGAGTTCTTAAAACATGAATACACAACAGGAACTTGTTATCCACCGGGACCCAAAATTTTTAATGCTTTCAATAGAACCCCCTTTGAGAAAGTAAAGGTCGTTATCATAGGCCAGGATCCATACCATGGTGCTGGTCAGGCAAACGGTCTAGCTTTTTCTGTCGCTGATGGTGTACCACATCCTCCCAGTCTGGTAAATATTTTTAAAGAGATCCAGAAGGATGAGAAGATACCATATCCTCAATCAGGTAACCTAGAGAGATGGGCAGATCAGGGAGTATTCCTGCTCAACTCAGTTTTGACTGTACGTGCGGGACAAGCTGGGAGTCACCAGAAAAAGGGCTGGGAACGATTTACTGATGCTGTGATTAAAAAGCTAGCAGATGAGAGGGAACACCTCGTTTTTATGCTTTGGGGTGGATTTGCAAAGGGTAAGGCAAAACTTATTGATAAAAAGAGGCATTTTATCCAAACTAGTGGTCATCCTTCCCCTCTCAGTGCAAATCGCGGCTACTGGTTCGGTAATCAACATTTCTCCAGATGTAATAGATATCTAGAGGAACACGGGATGGATCCGATTGAGTGGTGAATAAAATCTTAAATAAAAAAGGCTGCCTCAGGGCAGCCTTTTTGTTATCAAAACACGATTGAATTATCTTCTTACGATTTTTAAAGTCTGTACATCAGTTCCAGAAGTTATTCTTGCTAGATAGATACCGGATTGTAGCTCTGTACCATCTATGCTATAATTTCTAGCGTTAGGCGTCAAATCAAGTACTTGTTTACCTAATAAGTCAAACACCTGAATACTGTCAATATTATTTTGAGCCCCGTTTACATTCCAAATACCGTTTGAAGGGTTAGGACTTAACGATAGATTTTGTAGACTCAAAGAAGTATTAGACAATGTATTGGTTGAACTAAAAAAGATATTGTCAAAGAAAAAGTTTCCATTTCCAGTAAACTTGTATTGGAAAATGTTTTCCAGATCATAAATAGGATCTGCAGTAGCGTTAAAATTATCAAATTCAGATAGTGGTATAAAAATACTTTGCCATGACCCTTGAACTAATAGCGCATCACCACCTGCTGTTGCGATGGTATATCTAGGTTCATTTGGATTACCACAACAAATAGCTCCAGCTTCTTGGTCTATGGGGAAGAAGGTGATTTCAGTTGATGTGGTAGCATAATAACTTAAATGCACAAATTGCGGGATTGTTGAGTTATCCCCAGATACAAGCGGCTGCGTTAAATCAACTGCAGCCCATTCTGCGCCATAAAAGTTGAGATTTGTAGCACTTCCGGTTTCCACATTACCATCGTTATCCAGATCAACCTGTTGATAGTCTGCACCATTATTAGAAAATGCGAGGAAATTAAAGTTACTTACCGTATTGGTCATGTCTCCTAGATCAGAATAAACAAACAGATTTGCTCCATCACTTTGAATTTGGGGAGCTACTGGAATTGCCGGTGCTAGTTCCATGAATGATACGGTATAGGTACGAGTGGTAGTTCCATCAAGAGCTGTTACTGTAACGGTTGCGTCGTCATTTACGCTCGCAGCTTGTGTAACAGTCACCGTTGCCCCTGGTTGATTTGCAGTACCTGCTACTGTAGGAACCGTAGTGGTTCCTGTAGGTAAATCTACATTATAGGTTACGGTATTAGGGGCAAAGTCCTCTACAGTAGTACCATCCACGGTAAGATCAGACAAGGTGGGATCTGTTGCAGGGGTTCTATTATCCACTTGTACAATATCATCTATAAAATAGGTACTGTCTACAGATATGGGCGGGCAACCGCTAGCAGCACATGAAGGGTCAAAATCTGGCTGGATTACAAACTGACTATATTGTTCGGTACCGTTAATTCCAGGATTAGCTGCTGCAAAGTCCAGGACGATATCAGTCCAAACGTTTGCAACGGGTACCGTGAAATCAAAGTTGTAAGCAGGTGCACTATTAGGGCTTATCTGCAATCTCGTGCGGAACGGTACGTTTGCCCTAGAAGACCATACTTTCATGGTAAAGGTTGTTCCATTAGATAAGTCAATCAAGACTCCATTGGGATTGTCAAAACCTACTCCAGCAAACCAGGCCGCACCAGCGCCATTGTTAGTAGTGGAACCTTTGTCCAGTTGTAGAACTCTAGTGGACATATTATTGACCATATCAGGATTTGCGACATTATTAAAGACAACACCATCAAATTGATATGCGGGCACGGTAGTGCCATTTTCAAAATCCAGAGGGAAGTTTTGCGAGTATCCTAGGGCACTTAAAAGGATTACCGCGAGTAGCGTAATTTGTTTCATAATATAAAGATTTAAAGTATTCCATAAATATAGCGGTCAAATAAACCAAACATGCTTAAGGAACTCTTACAGTTAGTAATCATACGCTGGAATCACGAGCTTGATATTTTATTTGACTGAAAACTAACATTTTAAAAATTACCATCACATGCAATTCTTGTAAGTAAATAGTTAACAGAAACTTAATGTTGTGGTGTTGTAGGTAGTATTGAAGCAACCTGAAGCTCTATAACGGCTATAAATTGTGACCTGCTTGTGGTAACAAACACTCTGTTGTCAGGACTGACCATTACTAGTTCTATCTTTGTACGATCTAATTTCAAGTAAGTTTATGATTGCCGATTCAGTTGCGTTCTACACTTTAGGATGTAAGCTTAATTATAGTGAGACGAGCACCGTCGCTAGATCATTCAAGGAACAGGGAATTCAAGAAGTTCCTTTTGAAAATCAAGCTGATGTTTATGTGATTAATACCTGTAGTGTTACTGAAAATGCTGACAGGAGATTTAAGTCAATTGTCAAAAAAGCGCAAAAGTCAAATCCTGACGCTTTTGTAGTTGCTATAGGCTGCTATGCGCAACTCAAACCAGAAGAGTTAGCTCAAGTAGATGGTGTTGATCTAGTATTAGGCGCTACAGAGAAGTTTAACGCACTCAAGTTCCTGGGGCAGTTGAGTAAAGACAGCCCCGCCCAGGTTCATGCCTGTGAAATAGATGAGGCAAACAATTATATAGGTTCCTATGCCATAGGTGATCGAACCAGAGCCTTCTTAAAAGTTCAGGATGGATGTGATTACAAATGCACCTACTGCACCATTCCGCTTGCAAGAGGAGTTTCTAGAAGCGACTCCTTAAATAATGTTTTAATGAATGCGGCAAACATTAGTTCTCAAGGTATTAAGGAAATAGTACTTACTGGTGTGAATATAGGTGATTACGGTAAGGGAGAATTAGGCAATAAACGTCATGAACACACATTTCTAGATCTAGTTAAGGCTCTAGATAAGGTGGGAGGGGTGGAGCGTTTAAGAATCTCATCAATTGAACCTAACTTACTCAAGAATGAAACCATTGATTTTGTAGCACGGTCAACTTCCTTTGTACCTCATTTTCACATACCGCTACAAACGGGAAGCAAGCAGTTATTGAGGGCTATGCGCCGGCGATACAATGTTGACCTTTACACAGATCGTGTCCTTGCGATTAAAAAAGTCATGCCAGACTCCTGTATAGGAGTTGATGTTATTGTAGGTTTCCCGGGAGAGACAGATGAACTCTTTCTAGAAACCTACAACTACCTCCTTAAACTAGAGGTCTCCTACTTACATGTATTTACTTATTCAGAACGTGAGAATACCCCAGCGGCAACCATGGGAAATTCGGTTCCCTTAAATAAAAGGAAGAAGCGATCAAAGATGTTGCGAGGCCTCAGCCTTAAAAAAAGACTAGCCTTTTATGAAAGCCAGTTGGGCTCCAGTAGATCCGTTCTTTGGGAGGCAGACAATCATGAGGGATTTATACATGGTTTTACAGAAAACTATGTAAAGGTCAAGACTTACTTTGATCCACAACTCATCAATCAAATTCAAACCGTTATTCTCGATAGGATTGATGAGGATGGCATAGTGAGAATAGTAGCAAATTCCACTTCGCATACAGTAGAAAATAAAGTTACCTTGCAGTCGTTCTCTAATTAGAATTTCCACTCACTACATGAGGCCATTGATTGCTCTTGTTTTCTTTATTTCCGCTTTCGCGAAAGCGCAACTAGGAGGAGAAGCCACCTATCAATTTTTAAATCTCGTGTCCAGTACTAGGCAGGCTGCTCTGGGTGGAAGGGTGTTGACCGCTGTCGATCATGATCCCACATCTGGTCTTAACAATCCTGCCACCATCAATTATAAGATGGACAACCAGCTGCAGGTTAATTACGTTAACTATTTGGGCGATGTGAACTACGGCACCGCAAGCTATGCTTATACATGGGATCGTCATGTACAGACTTTTCACGCTGGAGTGACCTACCTCAACTATGGATCCTTTGCAGGCTATGATGTGCAGGGGAATGCTACCGGTGACTTTAGCGGTAACGAGGTATCCTTGTCCCTGGGATATAGCTACAACATTCCATTTACCGATTTTTACGTGGGGGCAAACCTTAAGTTGATTTCCAGCAGGCTGGAGCAATACAACTCTCTAGGCGGCGCCGTGGACGTAGGATTTCTATACTATGAGGAAGATACAGCGATCAGGGCTGCAGTGGTAGTGCGCAATCTGGGAACACAATTTACCTATTACAATGAGTTAAGGGAACCGCTGCCCCTCGAGATATCTGCCGGGTTTTCAAATACCATGAGGTTTCTACCGGTAAGATTACACGTGACACTAGAGAATCTACAGCAATGGAATCTGGTATTTTCTAATCCCGCAACCTCACAGACTGATCTGGATGGCAATGTGGAAGACAATAAGCCGGGATTCTTCAACAACGCATTGAGACATACCGTAGTGGGAGTGGAAATTTTTCCAGAAGGTGTTTTTGAAATTCGGCTAGGCTATAGTTTCCGTAGGGCAGAAGAGTTGAGGATTGAAGATACTAGATCATTTTCTGGATTGAGTGGAGGCTTTTCCCTTAAGATGAATAAGATTCGTTTTAGCTATACCCACGCTAGGTACTCGCTTGCCTCAAATACCAGCTTTGTAGGTTTGCAAATTAATTTACAATAATGAAGAAGATCACCATTGCCATTGATGGCCATTCCAGCACGGGAAAGAGTACCGCGGCAAAAAGACTGGCAGCGTATCTCAAATATATCTACGTAGATACCGGTGCCATGTACCGCGCAATAGCTTTTTACGTTATTAAGCAAGATCTTCATCGTGATGGGGCTATAGATGAACCAGCCTTGATCAATCAGCTGGCAAATCTGGATATTACCTTTAAACTCAATGAAACAACCGGCAATGCAGATGTTTATTTGAACGGTGAAAATATAGAAAAGGAAATCAGAACACTTGAGGTAAGCAATCTAGTAAGTCGCGTTGCAGAGGTTTCTGAAGTACGCTCAAAACTGGTGCAGCAACAACAAGAAATGGGACGCAACGGTGGTGTGGTAATGGATGGTAGAGATATAGGCAGCGTCGTTTTCCCTGAGGCGCAGTTAAAAGTATTTATGACCGCTTCTCCAGATGTACGCGCTCGCCGCCGCTATGATGAGCTGGTAGAACGGGGCGATGATGTGAACTATGAAGAGGTATACCACAACGTATTGGAACGCGATCGTATTGACTCCAGTAGGGCAGATAGTCCCTTAATCCAACTACCAGAAGCTAGATTATTAGACACCTCTTTACTATCTAGAGAAGAACAATTTGAAAAATTGATTCAATGGGTTGAGTCTTTGTAAACATGACCCTTAATTAATGACATCGCATTTCCATAAGCGGAAATAAAGGCTATTTTTGCAAAAAAAATTAAAGAAGAAGCTATGGCTACTAACAGAACATTTACAATGATCAAACCAGATGCGGTAGAAGCTGGTCACATAGGGGCAATCCTTGCAAAAATATCGGGAGCTGGATTTAAAATCGCAGCACTGAAACTTACACAAATGACTGAGGCAGACGCAAAGGAATTTTATTCAGTTCATAGTGAGCGACCATTTTACGGCGAGCTGGTAGAATTTATGACTAGAGGTCCTATAGTTGCCGCTGTCCTAGAAAAAGAAAATGCAGTTGCAGATTTCCGCACTTTAATCGGTGCTACTAACCCAGCAGAGGCTGCTGAGGGCACTATCAGAAAAGAATTTGCTAAAAGTGTGGGTGAGAATGCCGTACATGGAAGCGATAGCGACGAGAACGCAGCAATAGAATCTGCGTTCCATTTTTCTGGTAGAGATATGTTCTAGTAGAAGTTTACAATATGTGGAAAGCCTTGATTATTGATCAAGGCTTTTTTTATGCAATTAATCCTAGATCGCCGTTACCCGCACTTTTTTTGAAAATGTTGAAAATCCCGCGTAGATTTCCATACCGCTACCTAAAGTCCTTATAGTGGTAATAGGCCAGTCGTAAAAGACTGGTAAATCATTAAGACTAATCGCTTAATTGATTGCTTCCAAAAGCTAGAGGAGAGCTTATGTTTTTTTTCTTTTCGATCTCCGGCTAGCAAAGCTATGTGCCCTGCTGACTACAAAAAGCCCTAGGGTTTGGAGTATGTAGTAAAAAACAACGTACTCTAGGGATATATCTTCTGGGCTGTAATAATAAATGAACAGGAAGTAAAATGCGCTTGTTAACAAGGCAATTACCGCAGCACCCAGAAGTTCATGATACCATTTCAAATCTTTCATCTCTTGTCATTTATCTTGCACAAGATAATATTTAAGATGTTTTTGAATAAGATATCATCTATTCATTAATAGCATAGGAGAACGTTTATTTATACCTTATGACACTTCAATGCTATAAAAAGCGGTTTGTTGAACAGTTGAGTCATTTGTATTCTCAAAAAGAGAGTCACTCAATTCTACAGATCGCCTGCGAGGATCTACTTAACTGGTCCAGAACTGACTTCATGATAAGGGATCGGGAAGAAATGACTCACCTACAGGAGCAAATTTTGAACAACGCTCTCGAGCAACTTAAATCAGCTAGGCCGATCCAGTACATTACCAACAAATCACATTTCTTTGGTCTTGAGTTAAAAGTGAATGAGTCTGTATTGATCCCTCGCCAGGAAACTGAGGAACTCGTCCAGCTGGTCATAAATTCCTATCCCGCAGACCAGCCTCTCAAGATCCTAGAAATAGGTACTGGTTCGGGGTGTATCAGTATTTGTTTGGGTAACGCTTTCGCGAAAGCGGAATTAACCGCCATCGACATTTCTACCGCAGCACTAGCCGTTGCTCAAGAAAACGCCGACCAGTTGAGCCGCAATAACAATATCACCCTTAAAGAGACTGATGTGCTACAGCTGGAGAAGGTAAAGCAGTATGACATCATTATCAGTAATCCTCCTTACGTACGTTACCTAGAAAAAGTAGAGATACACAAGAACGTTTTGAATTATGAGCCATCGCAGGCATTATTTGTAGATGACGACAATCCACTGTTGTTTTATATGAAGATTTTGGAACTGGCAAGACCTCATCGGGGAACCCATATATACTTTGAAATCAATCAGTACCTTAAAACCCAAATGCAGCAGTTATCAGAAAGTCAAGGCTTTAAATCACAATTCTACCGTGACCTATCGACAAACTGGCGCATGATGAGATGCTGGCAGGAATAGATTCTCAAGGTATTCACAATCTTAATGATAGCTACTTATTTCTTTAATTACTTTTAGCACAAGGTTTAATCAAGCCTGAGTCCATTATGAATATTAAGGAGCAAATTGAAGCATTAAGAATTGAGTTGCGGGAACTCAACTATCAGTATTATGTGCTAGATAAACAGCAAGTAAGTGATTTTGAGTTTGATAAAAAGCTGGAACAGCTCAAAACTCTAGAGAGTAAAAACCCCGAGTTCTACGATGCATCCAGTCCCAGCCTGAGAGTAGGGGGCGAGGTGACCAAAGATTTTAAGACCGTCAAACATAAGAATAGGATGTACTCGCTGGACAATTCTTATTCTAGGGAAGATTTACTGGACTGGGAAAAACGGATAAAAAAAATAGTGGATGGCGAGATTACGTATACCTGTGAATTGAAATATGATGGAGCCAGTATAAGTCTGCACTACCAGCAAGGTAAATTTGTACAAGCCGTAACCCGTGGCGATGGAACCCAGGGGGATGATGTAACGGCAAATGTGCGTACGATCAATAGTGTTCCCCTTATGGTAAAAGGTAAGCAGGTTCCCGATGAATTTGAAATACGTGGTGAGATAGTCCTGCCCTGGGCCGGCTTTGAGCAAATGAATAAGGAACGTCAAAGGAAAGGATTGGATTTATATCGCAATCCTCGCAATACGGCAAGCGGCAGCCTTAAGCTTCAAGACAGTATGGAAGTTGCCACTAGACCATTAGAATGCTTGCTATATCAACTTGTAGGTAGCAATCTGGGAGTTGAAACGCAATTTGAATCCCTTCAATTGTGTAGGGAAATGGGATTTAAAGTTCCTGGTGCGAGTACCCTTGCGCATAATCTGGAAGAGGTTTTTGACTTTATACAGCTATGGGATAAAAAACGGGAGCAACTGCCCTACGAGACGGATGGTGTAGTTATCAAAGTTAACAATCTGCGCCAGCAAGAGGAATTAGGCTTTACAGCCAAAGCCCCTAAATGGGCAATCGCTTATAAATTTGCCTCAAAACAAGTGTCAACCAGACTTGAAAGTATCACTTATCAGGTAGGTAGAACTGGGGCCGTAACCCCGGTAGCAAATCTCGAGGCCGTAGAGATAAGTGGCACTACTGTAAGAAGAGCCAGTTTACACAATGCAGACCAAATCGAGAAACTCGATATAAGGGTCGGTGATGAGGTTTTTGTAGAGAAAGGAGGAGAGATCATCCCAAAGATTGTCGCCGTGGATCTTTCTAAGCGAGAGCCACATCTTAAAAAAACAATTTATATATCTAATTGTCCTGAGTGCCACACGCAATTGCAACGAGCAACTGGTGAGGCACTTCACTACTGTCCTAACGATCTGGGCTGTCCACCACAGGTAAAAGGAAGGATACAGCACTTCATATCACGCAAGGCTATGGATATAGATGGTATAGGGAGTGAAACTGTAGATCTACTAGTGGAAAACGGGCTAATCAATAACTACGCAGATCTTTATGAACTCACGGTAGAAGAGCTACTACCGCTGGAACGTATGGCTCAAAAAAGCGCCCAGCGATTAGTAGATGGTGTGGAGGCGAGCAAAAATATGCCTTTTGAGCGAGTGCTCTACGCTTTGGGAATAAGATATGTCGGGGAGACAATCGCAAAGAAACTAGCTAGACACTACAAGAACTTCAATAATCTAGCTGCGCTGGAAGTAGGTGCAGACAATGATTTGTTTGCAAATTTTGAAACTCGCAGGAATAATAAGCTGGAAGAGCTCAACGCCATCCCAGAGATAGGGAGTTCCATTGCCCAGTCGGTAGTAGATTTTATATCCACTCCCGCTAGTATGCACCTAGTTCACCAGCTGGAACGTCATGGACTTCAATTATCGCTGGACGAGAGCCAGCTCAATGAGCAGACAGATCGTCTTGCAGGACTCAGCTTTGTAATCTCTGGAGTTTTTACCATGGATCGCAAGATCTTAAAAAAGATGGTGGAAGATAACGGCGGTAAGGTAAGCAGTTCGCTTTCCAGCAAAACCAGTTATTTGATACGAGGAGAAAACATGGGTCCCAGTAAACTTGAGAAAGCAACTAAACTTGACATAGCGATGATTACAGAATCTGAATTCCTAGAAATGCTTTCATAGTAACATTATGGGCATGAAGCATCGTTTATAGATGGTAAACGACATTGCGATCTTTTTGAACCTTATCTCTTTTCATAGTAAAATCGATGCGACCTAGATTGATGCCGTAGCAACCCACTTGATTTATTAGTACGCTATCTCCCTCGCTGTTTGTCGCCAGCTCAGGTTGATCAAGAAAAGTATGAGTGTGTCCTCCTATAATTAAATCTATTCCACTCGTTGAAGCGGCAAGAACCTGGTCAGAAACTTTGGACCCGCGATAGCTATACCCTAGGTGAGACATGCAAATTACTAGATCGCAATTTTTATCGTCCCTTAGGATCGCAACTTGATCTCTCGCCACTTCTATGGGATCTTGATATTGGGTTTCTTTGTACATTTTAGGATCTACAAGACCTTGCAACTCAATCCCCAGACCGAATAATCCTATCCTTATCCCAGCTCTCTCAAACACACGATTTTGTAACGACTGCCCGTCCATAACGGTATTGGAAAAATCGTAGTTTGATATGACAAAGTCAAAATTTGCGTGAGGTAGTTGTTGATAAAGACCCTCAATCCCATTGTCAAAGTCATGGTTTCCCATAGTTGCGGCATCATAGCCCATCATACTCATGAGTTTGATTTCCAGCTCCCCGCCATAAAAATTAAAGTATGGCGTGCCTTGAAAGATATCGCCACAGTCCAGTAATAGTGTATTGGGATTTTCTTTCCTTACCTTATTGATTACTGCTGCCCTGCGCGCAGCGCCACCACGGCCATCATTGCGACCCCCGGCGATGGGTTCTATATGGGAGTGGGTGTCATTTGTGTGGAGAATGGTGATTTTGGTTCCTGTAGTGGCGGGTTCAGGTGCGGGCAATATAGTCCCCGCAAGTGAGCTGTTAGAATAAAGTGCGGCTCCAGCGACTCCGGCGATACCCAGATTTTGTACAAAGTTTCTTCTTTTCATCGGTTATTGATCTATGGTAAATCTGGTGTCCTGCTTAAATTTTAAAGTATCCGTTTTTTTGAAAAAATCGATCATGGCGTTACGTATTTTGTAATCCAGTCGGGTAAGTTTGCTACCCTCAAAGAAGCTCATGTTGTCCCCACCATTGTATAAGTAATCATTAGTAGCTACCCTATAAATTTTTTCTTTGTCAACACCTTTACCGTTGATCAAGGCTTGTTTGAGACTTCCATCTGCTTTTAGGTGCAGTTCCAGACCATCAAAAGGATGCGCCTTCTGGCCTTCTACCAGATAATTGATCATTTGGTTTATTTGATCGCCGGTAAGTCGCGCTACCACAATTTCATTTTCAAATGGCATAACTTCATAAGCGGTGCGCATGGTAACTGGTCCGGCAGGCATCGGGGCACGTATTCCCCCATGGTTCAACAATACGGCATCAATATCTTCCCCCGTGCGACTTTTGATAATAGGCGATCCCTGGATCCTTATAATCGCAGCCATCATGTTGCCTATGGGAGTATTGAACCGGTAATCATTTTTGTGCATGGCGACTGGGTTATAGCTTAACGGCTCATCCATTGTGGCGTCTAGCTTTTCTTTAAAAGGAGCGATGTAATGCTCAATCTCTTGAATACCGTTTTGAGTGCTGTCGATTGCTATTTGACTGGCGGCTACTTCTTCCAGATATGCCGGCGATGACTTGCAGCTACCGGTAAGTAATGCAATGAGTAGTGATAGGGATATCGCTTTCGCGAAAGCGTAATTCTTCAAAGCAGCATTTTCTATGAACTTCATGAACTCGATTTGGTTTGCTAATATGGTACTTTTGTCAAAGATAATCTGCAATTGAGCGGTTTGTTTCAACATTTAAAAAAGGTACGATGCAGGAATTGATAGGAACGGGAGTGGCACTAGTCACGCCATTTGATAAAAATAATGCCGTGGATCACAAGGCTTTGACAAAACTTGTAATTCATCAAATAGATAATGGTATTGACTATCTGGTGGCACTAGGTACCACGGCAGAAAGTGCCACGCTCACCCAGCAAGAAAAAGTCGAGGTGCTAGACACCATCAAGTCGGCAAACAAAGGCCGTTTACCGCTGGTATTAGGCATAGGTGGTAACAACACCGCTGCGGTTGTAGAAGAGGTAAAGTCAACCGATTTGACCGATTATGCCGCCATACTATCAGTCTCGCCAGCTTATAACAAACCTACACAGAAAGGTATTTATGAACACTTTAAATGCGTCGCAGCGGCAAGTGAGTTACCTATTATCCTCTACAATGTCCCGGGAAGAACGGCTTCTACAATGAGTGTGAAAACTGTAGCGCGTCTAGCTCATGATTGCGATAATATTATAGGGATTAAAGAGGCTGCGGGCGACATGGTCGCCGCGATGAACATGATTCAATACAGCCCATCAGACTTTTTAGTCATTTCTGGCGACGATATGCTGGCTGCAGCTACCACCCTCGCAGGGGGAGCTGGAGTAATATCAGTAATAGGCCAGGCATTGAGTCAGGATTTTAGTGATATGATCAGGTACGCACTTAATGGTGATGCAGGAGAGGCTTATGAACTACATTACGATCTTGCAGCGTGTATTGATCTGATTTTTGAACAAGGCAATCCAGCCGGCGTCAAAAATTTGCTTAAACACCTTAAAATTACTGAAACCCACGTACGATTACCACTAGTGGGAGTCGATGAAGATCTTGACAATAGGATCGGTAATTTTCTGGATCGATACGATAATTAGATCAGTAGCGTTTGCCTTGTACGGGATCGTTTTTTCAGTTCTGAATTGATCTTATAAAATCGTACATTTGCAACTGCTTAAAATGAAAATGAAAAAACTATTTTTCTTTATTGGAGTACTGCTGTTTATCGCAGCTTGCAGTCCCTACCAGAAGGCACTTAAATCTGAGGATTACAATTACAAACTAGTGGTAATTGATACCTTGATGAAAAAAGGTAAATACACAAAAAGTATTGATCTTTTCGAGCAGGTGCTACCTAAGTTCAGGGGTACCGATAGTGCTGCCATCGTCCAGATTAAATACGCAGATGCGCTCTTTGGCGAGAAGAATTATCCTAACAGCGCATATCAGTACGAGCGTTTTGTAAGTTCTTATCCCACAGACAAGCAGCGGGAGAGAGCAGCTTTCATGGCAGCAAGAAGTCACTATGAGATGTCGCCTGTTTACAGTAAAGATCAAACAGATACTAGAGTCGCCCTTGCAAAATTGCAAGACTATATCAATTCAAACCCTGATGGTGAATATGCCGTCCAGGCAAACGAGCTTACAACAGAACTGCGCTATAAACTAGATAAAAAAGCTTTTAAAATTGCCAAGAACTATCACCACAGGGAGGCTTTTGTGCCAGCAATAGCGACTTTTGAAAATTTTATCGTTGATCATCCTGGAAGTGATTATCAAGATGATGCCCACTTTTATCTATTAGATAGTGAGTACCGTTACGCCATAAAAAGCCAGACGGCCAAAGTGCAGGAGCGACTGGACATCGCCACAAAATATTATAACAATTTTATAAAACGATATCCTGATAGTGAGTACCGGGGGGACGCTGACGAGATCATGGAGAAAATCGAAACATTTGAATCAAACTGATTATGGAGAATAAAACACCTAATACAACCGTAACCTACGATAGAGATTTGCTTACTGCGCCTACAGGCAATATGTACGAGGCTATTTCCATCATTGCAAAACGTGCTGAGCAAATTAATACTGACGTGAAGGCAGAGCTTACCGAAAAACTGGAAGAGTTTGCAACTTTCAATGATTCGCTGGAGGAAGTGTTTGAAAACAAGGAGCAGATAGAGGTTTCAAAATACTATGAGCGCTTGCCTAAACCTCATATTCTAGCCATCCAGGAGTGGATGGATGAGAAAATTTACTACCGCGACACCAACGTAACGGAGTAAATAATGTCACACTTATTAAGTGGTAAGAAAATTCTGCTTGGAGTCACCGGTGGAATTGCCGCTTACAAAAGTTCTTTTATCGTGCGCCTGCTTGTGAAAGCAGGCGCATCTGTTAAGGTGGTAATGACCCCCGCTGCACGTGATTTTGTCACGCCACTAACCTTATCTACATTATCAAAGAATCCGGTGCTTTCTCATTTCACAAATGAGGATGATGAAAATGATACCTGGAACAACCACGTAGAACTAGGATTGTGGGCAGATCTTTTGATTATCGCCCCCGCTACGGCAAATACCATGAGTAAAATGACTCATGGCGCTACAGACAACTTATTGCTAGCCGTTTATTCCAGCGCAAAGTGTCCAGTATATTTTGCTCCCGCGATGGATCTCGATATGTACCGGCACCCATCAACAATCCAGAATCTGGAGCTGCTACAATCCTACGGCAATATTATGATCCCGGTAGGAGAGGGTGAACTCGCAAGTGGCCTAGTGGGTAAAGGCCGCATGGCAGAACCTGAAGATATCGTAGATTTTATAGCTGAACATCTAGCGGCTGGTTTGCCATTGCACGGAAAGCAGGCTCTGGTCACGGCTGGTCCTACCTATGAGCCCATAGATCCCGTACGTTTTATAGGCAATCACAGCTCTGGTAAAATGGGAGTAGCCATAGCGCATGAACTTGCTCGTAAAGGGGCGAGCGTGACCCTGATCATGGGCCCCAGCTCTCAAAACGTAGATCCCATAGTTGACAGACAGGTTAAGATTATGACTGCGGTAGAGATGTATGACGCCGTTCATAAGTACATAACTTCCATGGATGTAGCCATATTTACAGCCGCTGTTGCAGACTATCGCCCGGCACATCCCAAAACCACAAAAATCAAGAAGCAGGACAATTCAATGTCTATTGAGCTCGTTAAAAATCCAGACATACTTAAAAGTGTAGGTACGATGGATGTGAGACCCTTTCTGGTAGGTTTTGCGCTGGAGACAGATAATGAATTGAATAACGCTTTCGCGAAAGCGAAACGGAAAAACACCGATCTTCTAGTCTTGAACTCCCTGCAAGACAAAGGCGCGGGTTTCCAAAAGGATACCAATAAAATCACTATTATTGATCGGGAAGAAAATGTTAGGGAATTTGAGACAAAGACCAAAGTAGAGGTCGCAGAAGATATCGTGGATGAAATACTTAAGAGAATTAATTAGTGTACTGATATTGCTAGTCTTTGCCCAACTGGTAAAGGGTCAGGAATTGAACGTGACGGTGACCGTAAATGCGCAAAATGTTGCACAACCCAACCAGCCTATTTTCAAGACACTAGAAACTTCTTTACAGGATTTTTTGAATAATACCAAATGGACCCAGGAGGAATATCAGGAAGAAGAGCGCATAAGTTGCTCACTTACTTTTATTGTAAACAGTTATTCAAATGACTTGTTTTCTGGCAATTTCCAGCTAGCGTTATCTCGTCCGGTACACGATTCTGCCTACACCACGCAAACTTTTATCTACAAAGATGACGACATCTCTTTCCAGTATGCAGAGTTTGCTCCCCTATTCTATAATTCAAATCAGTACGAGAGTAATTTGTTGTCAATAGTCACTTTTTATGCTTACGTATTTTTGGGTATCGATGCAGATACATTTGCTTTGAAGGGCGGTGAGGAGTACTACCGCGAGGCACAACGTATAGCAAACCTGGCACAAGGTAATTCAAGAGCACAGGGGTGGAATCCCAATGATGGTTTAATCTCCAGATTCCGGTTAATGGATGATATGTTGCTGGACACCTTTGAGGAGTACCGGCAGGTCATGTATGAATACCATAGAGAGGGTCTCGATACATTTGCACAAGATCCCAAAGCCGCCAAGGAAAAGATCAAGAATAGCATTCTCAAATTAAATGAGTTGAATAGGCGCAGACCCAACAGTTTTTTATTAAGAGTGTTCTTTGACTCAAAAGCAGATGAGATTTCCAATATCTTTACCGGTGGTCCAGCTATAAATATAGCAGAGCTCAAAAACTCCTTGCAACGTCTGGCACCCACTCAATCATCAAAATGGCGCCCCATCAAGGTTTGATAATTGCTGATTACTAGAAGAATAAGCCTTGTCGCAAATTCTAGCATTTTATTAAAACAATTAGAAGATCAGTTTTATCCAGTAACTAGTTCATCGTAACTTAGTATTGTGAACGCTTCATAATTATAGCGTCTCACTACCTAACGTTATTATAACCATAGCCCGATTTGCTCCAGAATATTTCCATAAAGAATTATGCGCTCATAGAAGAATTACAGCTAGAGCTAGTTGATGGGTTAACCATTATAACTGGGGAGACTGGAGCTGGTAAATCAATAATTCTGGGTGCACTGGGTCTTGTTCTAGGGAAGCGCGCAGACCTAACAAGTATAAGAGACAGTTCAAGAAAATGCATTGTGGAAGCAGAGTTCGTCATAAGTGAACTGAATCTTGAAGAATGGTTTGACAGTCACGATCTGGACTATGATAAGATCGCAATTTTAAGAAGAGAGATAAGCCCGTCGGGAAAAAGTAGGGCATTTATTAATGACACTCCCGTCAAGTTATCGGTGGTAAGTGATCTAGGCACATCATTGATTGATATTCACTCTCAACATCAAACACTACAACTGGCCACCTATGATTTTCAAGCCGGGGTATTAAACTCTTTTGTTGACGATCAAAGTCGCAAACTTACTCGTAACGGTGCGCTAGTATCTAGTGAATACGCAGCGAGATATAACGATTTTAATGAGGCTGTCAAAGAACTTAAAAGGGTGCAGGAACTGAAATCCGTATTGGACAAGGAACTGGACTACAATACTTTTTTGCTTGAAGAACTGGAGCAAGCTCAATTAGATGCCGTAAATGAATCCCAATTGGAAGAGGAGAATGAGAAGCTAAGTAACGTAGAAGGCATCACTTCTGCTTTATCCCACATAAATAGTTTGATAGAAGAAGAGGACCTGGGAATTCTGGAGCGTTTACGTCATGCTTCCCAGTTACTGAGAGAAATCAGTCCGCTGTCATCGACTTATGAAGCTTTACATCAAAGGCTGTCTTCAGTAACACTAGAGCTTGAGGACCTGCAGGACGAGCTCTCTAATGAGATGGAACGAGTAGTGGCAGATCCGGAGCGCTTGACGCAAATTAACGAGACGCTATCGTTACTCAATAATCTATACAAAAAACATCAGGTAAGTGAGGTAGATGAATTACTCAGTATAAGGGATGAGCTGGCTAGTAAGGTTCTAGATACTCAGGGAGCAGATCGTAAGATAAAACAGACCATGCACAGGGTAGCTCTCTTACGTGAAGAAGTAACCCAGCTGGCACTTGAAAAAAGGGGATTGCATGAGGCCTATATTCCACAGTTAGAATTATTAGTTTTAAAATATGTGCATCAACTGGGTATGCCAGATGCACAATTTCACGTTCAACTCATTCCCCTAGATGAATTTGATGGGCAGGGTCTCGACAAAATTGTATTTGTATTTACCGCAAACAAGGGTTCACAATTGTTAGAACTTGATAAAGCAGCATCTGGAGGTGAGTTGTCTAGATTAATGTTGAGTATAAAAGCCATCTTATCCGGAACACAGAAACTTCCTACGCTGGTCTTTGATGAAATCGATACCGGTGTAAGTGGCGCAATCGCCCAGAAAATGGCTGGAATCATGAAAGACATGAGTAAAGGGATGCAAATCATGACCATTACTCACCTACCTCAAATTGCTGCCGCAGGAAAAGATCACCTATTAGTGCGCAAGTCAAATGATAGCGAACGCACTACCTCGCAAATAGTACGGCTGGATCATGCAGGAAGGGTGGAAGAAGTTGCACAGATGCTTAGCGGTGGTACGATTTCTAGCGCAGCACGAGAAAATGCACGTATATTGCTCAATCAATCATAACACATTTAAATATGTCTTTTAATATGTTGAAAGGAAAGCGCGGGATCATTTTTGGAGCGCTTGATGAAAATTCCATTGCCTGGAAAACCGCGCGGCTAGCTCATGAAGAGGGTGCTACCTTTGTACTTACTAATGCACCTGTAGCGATGAGAATGGGTCAGATCAATGACCTTGCGGCGGCTACCGGCAGTAAAGTGATACCAGCTGATGCGACAAGTCTGGACGATCTGGAAAAGCTCGTAGAACAGTCCATGGAAATCCTGGGTGGCAAGCTGGATTTTGTACTCCATTCCATAGGTATGAGCGTTAACGTAAGAAAAGGAAAACACTACACGGATCAGAATTACAGTTGGACAGAAAAAGGTTGGGATGTAAGTGCGGTCTCATTTCACAAAACCATGCAAACCTTATTTAAAAAAGACGCCATGAATGAATGGGGTAGTATTGTCGCACTAACTTATATGGCCGCACAACGCACGTTTCCTGATTATAATGATATGGCCGACAATAAAGCCTATCTAGAATCCATTGCTCGCAGCTTTGGGTACTTTTTTGGAAAGGAGCACAAAGTGAGAGTCAATACCATTTCACAATCACCTACACCTACTACTGCAGGTAGTGGCGTTAAGGGTTTTGAACAATTTCTTTCCTATGCAGAGAAAATGAGCCCGCTGGGTAATGCAACTGCTCAGGATTGTGCAGAATATACCATTACATTGTTCTCAGACTACACAAAGAAGGTAACCATGCAAAATTTATTTCATGATGGTGGTTTTTCTAATACCGGTGTAAGCCAGGAAGTTATAGAGAAATTCTAGAGGTTCTTGTTCGAGTACGCTTTCGCGAAAGCGTAATTACTATTAACAGTTTACTAATCTACTAAGACCCAGAAAGGACATTTCCTCTTCTGGGTTTTTTATTACAACCCAGCAAAAGTCTTGAGTTTTAAAAAAACTAGCAAAAGATCGGATTTAACTCTTGTGGTTAATTGAAAGTTAAATCTTATATTCGAAATCTTAAAATAAGGCTTGATATGCGATATAAATTACTCTTACTAGCGGCACTATTCAGTTCTGCATTCTCAATTGCGCAAACCTGTAACTACTCCCTAGAGCTGGAGGATGTTTCTGGTTTTGGTTGGTCTGATAGTGCTTCCTTTCCTGATCCTAGAGTTGAAATTACTCTGGACGGTGGGACGCCTACTGCGTATAGACTTTCTGGAGCCTCTGGTACTGCTGGTTCAGTTGAAACGTTTGTTATCCCAGTAACTGATGGTCAAATAGTTGATATTGATTATTTCAGACCAGCCCTACAGGCAGATGCTACCTATAGACTATTGGACTCTGAGGGCATTGTTGTTTACAATGCAGGATTTGCTCCCGCATCAGAAGATGATGCCTATGTTGATGTAATCAGTTGTCCCAGTTGTGCTTCACCCACAAACTTAACCGTCTTCAACGTTCAACCTAGAGAGGTCGAACTGGAATGGACCCAGGGCAGTACTGAAACTGAATGGGAGGTAGAGTTCGGTGAGAATCCATACTCACCCGGTAGCGGTGGTACAACCAGGGTTTTTCTAGCAACTGACCCCAACGTGACAATTACGGGAACTACGGTCAACGTAATTCTAGACGGCCTCAATCCAGAAACGGAGTACGATGCCTACGTACGCGCAGTTTGTGATAGGGGGACTAATGATTTAAGCAACTCGCGAGGTCCCGCAAACTTTACAACTACACCTTCATGTCCACCTATTACTGAGTTTTCAACGTTATTTGTAGGTGCTAACCAGGTGCAGTTCATTATTGAGGAAGCAGACGGTAATACTGCTTTTGAATATACCGTTTTTTATGGTCCCAGTCCATACGATATAGGTGACGCCGGTGGTCAGTCAGAAACAGGTTTTACTGCTCCATTTATAGCTGTCGACGGTTTGATGTCTGAAACATCATACGACTTCTTTGTGATTTTGAATTGTGGTCCCGGCGATGTAAGTTCTCCATCAGTAAGGTTTACTGTAATGACTCTAGACAATAATTGTACAGATATTTCAAACTTGATGTTATCAAATATAGATCAGGATGGAGTGTCACTTAGCTGGACAACCTCTGGAACTGAAACAGAGTGGGAGGTTACCATAGGAGAAGGTTCCATAGCTGCAGATCCTAGTCCCGCGACTATTGTAGTAAACAGTAATCCCTATTTGGTTAGTGGTCTGGACTCTGGTACAGGTTATGAAGTCTGTGTAAGAGCTCGTTGTAGTGATTTAGATTTTGGAGATCGAGTGTGTGATACATTCATTACGGAAGCGGATTATTGTGGAGGTGATCTACTGGTGGATTCTGGTGACGTATCTGGGAACTATAGTAATAGTGAGAATGTTACTTACACAGTTTGTCCAGATAATCCTGGAGACATCGTGTATGTTGATTTTACAACTTTCAACCTGGAGCAGCGTAGCAATACGGCGTGTTTTGACGGTTTGACTATTTATGATGGTGATTCTACTGCAAATCCAGTTATTATGACACCGTCAGGAAGTTCCATATGGTGTTTTACTCAAGCGACTGGTGTAGGAACTGGTGACTTAACAAATTTTCCTTTACAAAGTTCATCTACTTCTGGTTGTTTGACATTTGTATTTACCTCTAATGGATCAAATACTGCCGAGGGATTTGCGGCTAGTGTGACTTGTGCGCCACCACCTGCCTGTCCTGACCCATCAAATCTGGCAATATCCCAACCTTATGGAGAAGGAGCTATACTATCATGGACTGCAAATGCAGGTGAGAGTAACTGGGAAATTGAAGTCCAGCCATCTGGTACACCACAAGGTACACCCATGCCAGCAGCTTTTGCTAGCGTATCTTCTAATCCTTATTTAATTACCGGACTATCAGAAATGTTGTCTTATGATGTATACCTACGAGCGATTTGTACGTCGCCAGATGTGTCAAATTGGGTAGGTCCTGTAACATTCATGACTACTTGTGCTACTGCGACATCGCCATACAGTTACGATTTTGCACAAGATCTTGGAGACTGCTGGACAGAATCAAATAACCGTACTCTTGCTGAGGGGCCTGTTAGTTCTAGCTCAAATTGGGATTTCTTTGATTTTGCAAACGATACATCATCTTCAAACGGACTTGCAGCCGTTATAACAATTGAGGATAGTAGCGGCCCTAACAATGATTGGTTACTTGCTCCACCCGTTGATTTGGGTCCACTAGGTCATGGACTAGGCGTTCAGTTTGACGTTGCCCTTGCTCTAGTTTTTGATCCGGGTCAAGGTAGTCTAGGTAGTGATGAATATGTGGATCTGGTAATTACGGACGACGGTGGTTTAAACTGGAATATCTTGAGACGCTATGATTCCAATTCATCAATTAGTGGAACTGGGCAAAGAGAAGACATCAATCTTGGTGGGTACTCAGGAATTGTTAGAATGGCTTTCGTTGCATCAGTAGGAAATACCCCAGATGCTCAAGAAGGAGACTTTTATGTAGATAATTTTGAAGTAGCGACTACCGCAGGTACCAGTTCACTATCAGGACTGGAAGTTAATGTATATCCTAATCCAGTAGTCAATACTTTGAAGATTGCTACGACCGAGACTATTGACGACATACAAGTGTTCAACTTGCAAGGTCAATTAATGTTGAGTTCTAAACCTAATTCTACGGGAGCAGACCTAGACTTCAGTAATCTGACAACCGGAATGTATCTAGTTAACGTAAGGTCTGGAGAAAAACAAGAAGTAGTAAGAATTATCAAAGACTAGAGCTAAGACTTATTATATTAAGGGTCGCTGATAAGCGACCCTTTTTTATGGACATTAAATATTCATTCATAATCCCAGTTTACAACAGACCGCAAGAAGTGGACGAATTGCTTGCCTCTTTTTGTAGTTTGAAAGGTGACCTAAACTTTGAAGTGGTTATTGTAGAAGACGGGTCTGAAGTCGACTGCCGGCATATATGTAGCGACTACGATAACAGATTGTATATTAATTATTTCTATAAGGATAATTCTGGCCCTGGTCGTTCCAGAAATTACGGGATGGCAAGAGCATCTGGTAATTATTACATAATCTTAGATAGTGACTGTGTGTTACCTCCACAGTACCTGGCTGTAGTGCATTCTTATCTTACAAATAACTTTACAGATTGCTATGGCGGTTCAGACAGCTACCTAGAAACCTTCACAGTTGTTCAAAAAGCTATAGACTATAGTCTTACCAGTTTTCTTACTACTGGTGGTGTAAGAGGTAGTAGCAGCAGTATAGATAAATTCCAGCCTCGTAGTTTTAATATGGGATTGAGTAAAAAAGCTTTTGATAGTACTAATGGATTCGGTAACATACATCCCGGAGAAGATCCAGATTTGGTGTTTAGACTTTGGCAACTTGGCTTTTCAACTGCCTATATTGATAATGCAGTAGTCTATCATAAAAGAAGAATTGACGTAAAAAAGTTCAGCTCGCAGATGAGACAATTTGGAACAGCGCGCATCATCCTCAATAAAAGATTTCCAGAGTTTGCTAAAGCGATCTTTTGGTTTCCATCTCTATTTAGCTTCGGCCTTGTATTAAGTCTATTTCTTCTAATCGTGGGATACTGGTGGCCATTGTGTGTTTATATATGCTATCTTATCCTGCTTTTAGTTCATTCTAGCTACAGTAGGGGAATAGTTGTAGGTTTGCAAGTTCCCTTTATGGTAATAATTCAGTTTTTTTCTTACTCTTATGGCTTTCTCCTAGCTTATATAAAAATAGGAGTATGTAATGAAAAAGAAGAGGTTGCATTCCCGTCAATGTTTTTTAAATGATACTCGACCAAATCAAATTTAAAGTCTTTTTAGTCATATTGTCATTGACTTTTTTGCTTTGGTATTTTCTTAGGTTTAATGACGTCTACCATACAGATACTACTACCACACTACAAATTATAAATTTACCTACGGATTTAAATTATGTTGCTGATCTCAATGAGAATCAGGTAAAAATGTCCATCAGGGGGAAGGGTATCTACATTCATCTCTTTGAAATTTTTAATAGTTCAATTCAATTGGATTACCATGCAAATTTGCAAAGGTCTGACAGTACGGGGTTGTTTAAGTATAAAATTGACCTGAGTAATATAAGCTTACCCTACGGCATTCAAATCACAAATATCGATGACCTAGATCTTGACTTATCGCCTAACATTATTATAGAAAAAAGAATTCCAATTATTACAGATTTCAAAGTACTGGTTCCAGGCAATTATATTATTAAAGATTCTGTGGGATTTGTACCTGAGACAATTATTGTCTCTGGACCTGCTTCATCTCTAAATACTCTTAACGGGGTGTCTGTCAAAATTGATGCTTATCCCATAGTCCAGGAAACAAATTCTAAAGTGTTTGACGCCTCCCAGATGTTTAACGAAGATAAAGTCGAGTTCTCGCCAGCTACATTTAAGTATGTCATAATTGCAGAAGAATTAGTTGATGGCAAGTTATGGGTTCCTGTAGCCATGTCTAATTTAATCCCTCGTCCAGAACGTAGTCTGGACTCCATATTAGTTTCTTATGTGGTTGAACGCAGCCTACGTGATTCTATTACCGTTAGTGACTTCAGAGCAACAATGGATTCATCGATTGAGAATGAAGAAAGTAGAATTGATGTTATCGCATTGAACCAGCGTATCAGGAACTATACGGTCAAAAATTGATCTTATATGAAAATAGTGGGACTTACTGGTGGTATAGGTAGTGGCAAAACAACCGTAGCGCGCGAGTTTGAAAAACTCGGGGTTCCTGTTTATATAGCAGACCAGAGATCAAAATTGTTACTCAATACTGACAGTGCAGTTATTGAACAAGTCAAGCAGCTTTTGGGCGATAAAGTGTATACCGTGAGAGATGGTAAAATACAGGCCAATAGAAAATTAATAGCAACCGTTGTTTTTTCTGATAAAGGTGCTTTACAAAGTTTAAATGCTATTCTTCATCCAGCGGTTCAGCGGGATTTTAAAAACTGGCTTAAAAAAGTACATCATAGTTATGTGATTTATGAGGCCGCAATATTGCTAGATTCCGGTCCCAACTTTATTGTAGATGAAGTCCTTCTAGTTACTGCATCATTAAAAACCAGAGTCGATAGAGTGGTCAAAAGGGATAAAATTAGTAGGAAAGATGTGTACAATAGAATACTAAATCAATCTAGCGAGCTTTACAAGCTTGAATTGTCAAATTATGTTATACAGAACAAAGAATTTGCTAAAATTCCTTTATTAGTCTCGAATATACACGATTTTCTGTTAAAAAATTAGAGTTACTTTAAATATTAACTGAGTTAAGAATAGGTTAAAGACTGTTTAACAGAATTCACAAATGTTAAATTTGCTGCGTGCAGAAAAAGTTACTTTACTTCCTTATAACTCTAATGAGCCTATCATTAATAGGTATTATTTGCGTACAGATCTACTGGATTGTAGATTCAGTCCATAAGAAAGAAGAGCAATTTTCTTTTGCTATAAAGCAATCTTTGGCAAATGTTGCTAGCGAGATTGAGACTAGAGAGGCGCAACGATACTTTTATGCCTTGGAAAAGTTGAGGGACAGCCTAGGAACCCCACCTGATTCTAGTGATATTCTTGAATTATTACTTATCGAGCGCAATGGGAGTATGGAGGAAACCTCTCGTTACAAAAACAGCCTATTAACTGAGAGCTACAAACTAGATCCCCAGCTACTTGATCTAGACTTAGATAGTATAACGTTTACTAAATTATTTAATAGGTCGACGACCACAACAACTGAACGAGGGAATCTTGATGGTGGCTTAAACGCAAGTCAGAATACGGTAGAGCGTATTATAGCAGTTAGGGAAATGGAGCTCAAAATTTTTAAAGATGCTATTGATCTTAACAACAGCAAATTACCTGTAACTTCTAGAACATCCCAAGAAGAAGTAGAGGAACTGTTGAAGCTGGAACTAGAGGGTCGAGATATAACTACAGACTTTGAATTTTCCATCTATCAAGAGGGTTATGCAACCCGCATTCAAAGTCCTGAATTTGAGTTTAAAAAGAACGCCACCTGGGGTCATCCATTATTTGTTCCAAAGGAATCAACTAGCGCTCCTTATCGTTTGCTTTTAAATATTCCTAATAGGGAGCGTTTTGTACTGAGTTCAATTACTGGCATGGCGCTGCTGTCGCTTTTGTTTACCTCCGTAATTGTAATAGCTTATAGCAATGCAATCAAACAGATCTTTAAACAACGCCAGATCTCGCAAATAAAAACAGATTTTATTAATAACATGACGCATGAGTTTAAAACACCCATTGCTACAATAAACCTGGCTCTAGACTCCCTTAAACATCCCAAAATTGCTAGTGATCCTGCCAAAGTAAAAAATTATCTGAGAATGATACGTGAGGAGAATAAACGTATGCATAGTCAGGTTGAAAATGTGTTGCAGATTTCCAAACTTGAAAAGAACGATCTTAACATCAAGAAAGAGCGCATTGACTTAAATGCCATCATCGAGGATGGAATATCGCATATAACCTTAATTCTAGAAGAACGAGGGGGACAGCTTCAAACTCATTTTGGTGCATTACGTACTGAAATATTAGGCAATGAGAGTCACATGACTAACGTTGTGGTCAATATTCTAGAAAATGCCATTAAATACTCAGATGATGCCCCTGTAATTGACGTCTATACAGAAAATTATAAGAACTTCATTCTACTCAAGGTTCGTGACCGGGGTATAGGAATGAGTAAAACCGCTACCCGTAAGGTGTTTCAAAAGTTTTTTAGAGAACACACCGGCGACATACACAATGTAAAAGGTCACGGACTGGGTCTAGCTTATGCAAAACGTATTATCGACGATCACCACGGCGAGGTGCACGTTGAAAGTGAAAAAGGTAAAGGAAGCACTTTTACCATTCAATTACCGTTAATAACTTAATTTATATACTTATGGAAACTGAAAACAAAAAAATTCTCCTTGTAGAAGATGATCCCAACTTTGGGACCGTACTCAAAGATTATTTACTGATGAATGATTTTGATGTCGTTCACGCCAAAAATGGTATGGAGGGATTTGAAAAATTCAAAAAAGACAATTACGACCTGTGTATCCTCGACGTAATGATGCCTTATAAAGATGGATTTACCCTAGCAAAGGAGATTCGTGAGAAGAATGAAGAAGTGCCGATTATCTTTTTAACTGCTAAAGCTATGAAGGAAGATGTGCTACGTGGTTACAAAGTAGGAGCAGACGATTACCTTAATAAGCCTTTTGATAGTGAGGTTCTTTTAATGAAAATCAAGGCTATCATCCAGCGTAAAGGTCAGGATAGTATTGCAGACTCAAAGGAATTTGAATTCCAGATCGGGAACTTCCATCTCAATTCAAAACTTAGATTTTTATCCTATAATGAGGGTGAGCCTATTAAACTGTCACCTAAGGAAAATGAACTCTTACGATTACTTGCATTACACCTCAATGATTTGATGCCTAGAGAACTGGCTTTAACAAAAATCTGGAGGGATGACAACTACTTTACTTCTAGATCAATGGATGTTTATATCGCAAAATTGAGAAAATATCTCAAACCAGACGATAATGTGGAAATAGTAAATATCCACGGCGAGGGTTTCCGTTTACTGGTTAAGGACCAGGTAGATTATTAATCAGTAAATTCCGTAAGTAGGACTTTGACCCGCCTTGCTATTGCTGCATGGCGGGTTTTATAATTAAACCAGTTAACCGTTGCGTCCTTCCTGTACCAGGTCATCTGTCTCTTTGCATACCTGCGGCTGTTGCGCTTGATAAGTCGTACCGCTTCTTCAAGGTCATATTTCCCATCAAAATAAGGAAACAGTTCTTGATATCCCACGGTTTGTAGCGATCTTAAGTGTTGGAATTCCGATAATGATCTGGCTTCATCCAGCAGTCCATTTTTAAGCATAATATCGACTCTCTTGTCAATTCTGGAATAAAGTTCATCTCGATCAGCATCTAGACCTATTTTAAGAATATTAAACTCCCGTGGTTGTTTTTCAAACGACTGCCAGTAGGTCATGTTTTTATTACTGGATCTATTAATAGCAAGTGCTCGTATCAGTCTTCGAGGGTTTTGCAGGTCGATACTATGGTAATATACAGGATCGATTTTGAATAATTCCTCTCTCAATATTGCGATACCCCGTTGCTCAAATTGATCATTATAATATTGATAGATGTGATCTGGAACCTCAGGAAATTGATGCAATCCCTCAGTTATCGCCTTTTCGTACATGGTTGAACCTCCTACCATGACTATGACATCGTGAGTTTTCCATAAATGGGTTAATAATTCTAGAGCATCCTTTTCATAGGATCCTATGGAATACTCGTCAGTAATACTGCGATTTTGTATAAAATAATGCTCTGCTTGCTTAAGTTCGGCGGCACTAGGTACTGCGGTTCCTATAGTCATTTCCTTGAAAAACTGCCTGGAATCGCACGAGATAATGGGACAGTCAAATTGGTTAGCAAGAAAAATGGAAAGCGCAGTCTTACCTACAGCGGTAGGACCTACAATCGTAACGAGCGTTTTTTGAGCCATTCGGTAGCAAGATTTCTTTAGAGAGCGCAATATTTTGGAGTATCACGCTTTCGCGAAAGCGTAATGTTCTCAATCATCAAGAGATGAGCCGCATTTATGACAATAATACGCACCGTCTTGATGCTTTCTGGCAAGACAATTCTGACAAACTTGGGTATTAACATGACGGTAATCCGCATTTGTCGGTTTAGGGGTTTTATCATCTGAACCGGTAGTGTATTCTGCACTTACGATACCGGTGGGTACCGCAATAATTCCATAACCCATAATCATAATTACCGCTGCAAGAAACTGCCCTACTGGAGTTACGGGGGCAATATCGCCAAAGCCTACCGTGGTCAGGGTTACGATACACCAGTAGATTGAGACTGGAATGCTCACAAATCCACTTTCTGGACCTTCAACTAGATACATGAGGGTTCCCATAATTATGGATAACACCAGCACGGCAAAAAGAAAAACGGCGATTTTAGGTCCACTTGCCCGTATGGCTTTCTTCAATTTATCTGCCTCGCCTATGTAGCGTGTGATTTTGAGAACCCTGAAGATGCGCAATAGGCGCAGGGAGCGTACGGCAAGAAGTGCATTGATACCGCCAAAGAAAAAGGTGAGATATAAGGGAATGGTTGATAGAAGATCAATTATCCCGAAAAAGCTGAAAATATACCTAGTCGGTCGATTGATGGACACAATGCGCAGGATGTATTCTATGGTAAAGAATATGGTAATTACCCATTCTGCAGTAATGAATTCGTCATGGTATTTTTCACCTAGTCTAGGAACACTCTCCAGCATTACCAGGACTAGGCTCAACACGATTACAACCAGAAGTACAACATCAAACAGCTTTCCGGCTGGAGTATCTGCTTCATAAATAATTTCATGAACTTTCCTACGCCAGGAACTCGATGATGTTCTGGGGGCATTCATCTTTTACTGGTTAAGTGGAAATCTTACTGGATCGCTCTCGTGCATAATGGCATAAACCTTATCAAAGACGTCGTCTGCACTAGGCTTTGAAAAATAGTCGCCATCACTTCCATAAGCCGGTCTATGCGGCTGTGCGGTAAGGCACTGTGGTTTGCTATCTAGGAATTGATAGGCATTTTGCTCATCAATAATTTTTTGTAATATAAAAGCACTCGCACCGCCTGGCACGTCCTCATCTACGACAAGCAATCTATTAGTTGATTTTAAACTGTCCAGTATGTCGTGGTTCAAGTCAAATGGAAGGAGGGATTGTATGTCAATCAATGCAGCATTGATACCCACTTGTTCAAGTTCAGGAAGTGCCTCCAGGATAATACGCAAGGTAGATCCATAGGAAACAATGGTAATATCTTTTCCATCCTGTAGGGTTTCCACCACTCCCAGCGAGGTGCAAAACTCACCCATGTTTTGTGGTAATCGCTCTTTTAATCGATATCCATTGAGACATTCTACAATTAAAGCGGGTTCATCACTCCTCATCAAGGTATTGTAAAAACCTGCGGCCTGCGTCATGTTCCTGGGTACGAGAACATGGATACCCCTTACTAAATTAATGATACCTCCCATTTGTGAGCCACTATGCCAGATACCTTCAAGACGGTGCCCACGGGTACGTATGATAACGGGTGCCTTCTGTCTACCCGCGGTGCGATATTGCAATGTTGCAAGGTCATCACTCATAATTTGAAGGCAGTAGAGCAGATAGTCCAGGTACTGAATTTCTGCTATGGGACGCAAACCTCTCATGGCTAGACCTATACCTTGACCCAAAATAGTTGCCTCACGTATTCCAGTATCAGAAACCCGCAGGGCTCCATATTTTTGCTGCATTCCTTCCAGACCCTGGTTGACGTCGCCTATTTCACCTGCGTCTTCACCAAATACCATGGCGCGAGCGTCTGACGCAAAAATCGCATCAAAGTTATCTCGCATAATAATTCTCGCATCTACTTCTTCCACCTCTTCACCATAGACTGGATTTACTGCCGCTACAGATATCGCGGCACCTTTGGAACTGCTGTAGAGGTGACTGCTGTATTTATCCTGGTATTTATGGTGATAGGTCTTATACCACTGATTTAACTCGTCAATGGCAGGGTTATTTTCCCGCAGTACCGATCTCAACATCTTACGTACCACTTCAATAATATCTTTACGATACAATTCTTTCTCTGCACTCAAGTTTTGCACGGCAGTTTTTACAAAAACCGCATTTTCAGATACGGCGATTACCTTGTTAAGTAAGTCAACTGCCTCATCTCGCTCTAGGAATATGGGATTTAAATAATCGTTCCAGGCTTTTTTCTTGCCTTCACGCACTTCTTTTTTAATCTCTTTTTCCAGCTCGGTCAGTTCGGCATCTGTGGTAAACTGATTAGCAAGTAACCATTCTCTAAATTTAAGGTTGCAATCATGGTCTTTCTCCCATTGCAGGCGATCTGCATCCTTGTACCGCTCGTGGGAGCCACTAGTACTATGTCCTTGTGGCTGGGTAAGTTCATCAACGTGTATCAATACCGGGACGTGGTTCTCTCTAGATAATTTACCCGCTTGCTCGTAGGTTTCTACAAGGCTGGGGTAATCCCATCCCTTGACGTTATAAATCTGGAAACCATCTTCATCATCATTCCTCTGAAAACCAGACAGGATTTTTGAAATATTCTCTTTGGTGGTCTGGTGTCTGGCATGAACAGATATGCCATAGTCATCATCCCATACACTTATTATCATAGGGACTTGAAGTACTCCAGCCGCATTAAAAGTTTCCCAGAATAATCCCTCACTTGTGCTGGCGTTACCTATCGTACCCCAGGCAACCTCATTTCCATGATTTGAAAAGCCGTTATCTTTATCTAGCAGGTCGTTGTGTCTATATATCTTAGAAGCTTGGGCAAGCCCTAATAAGCGAGGCATTTGACCGGCGGTAGGGGAAATGTCTGCACTGGAATTTTTTTGATCTACCAGTCTTTTCCAGCTACCGTCTTTATTCAGGCTATGGGTTGCAAAATGCCCTCCCATCTGGCGACCGGCACTCATAGGCTCTTTTTCCAGATCTGTGGTTGCGTATAAACCAGAGAAAAATTGTTCAATAGATAGCTCACCTATAGCCATCATAAACGTCTGGTCACGATAGTAACCACTCCTAAAGTCTCCATTTTTAAATGCTCTAGCCCAGGCTAGTTGTGGCAACTCTTTCCCATCACCAAAGATTCCAAACTTTGCCTTGCCGGTTAGGACTTCTCTTCTTCCTAAAAGACTACATTCCCTACTGGTTACGGCAAGTCGGTAATCCCTGAGAACCTCTTTTTTAAAGTCCTCTTTTCCTAGGGTGGTAGTTTGTTGTGCCTGTAGAGTTGATGTTTCTTCCATAGTCTCACAAAGGTACGATTTTGCCTGTGTAAGAACAATCAATATCAATACCAGCGGCGCTGGAAGAGCTTGACAAAAGTGTTAATGTCTAGGGATACGATAAACCTAATTTTCTCATCATAGTTATCCTGGGCGATTTCCCAGCCGTTGTTGCTATAGATAGGAAAATACAGCTCAAAATAATCTTGCAGTAAGTTGAGCCGGATACCACTGTCATAAACAAACTGGGGTTTTTGATCCCTATTGTCTACCAGTCCTATATCGCCATAGGCAAATACATATTTCCAGATACTATAGGAGGTATTTACGGTAGTGATCCATTGATTTGCAAACGCCGGTTCCAGCTGGCTTTTAAATCCACCCTCGGCTATAATCAATTGTTGAGAGAAGAGCCCATCGTCCTCAGACCTGCCGTAATAATTGTAGTCAAATAGATAGTCCGTGGGACGGTCCAGGGCAAAAGAAAAGAAATCACCGTTCTGGTTGGTACCATTATATAAAAATGCACCGACAAAAAACCTCACATTCAACTGGCGGCTATCTTTAAAGAGTTTACGCCACTCGATGGTAAAATCTGCTTTAGTGAAGTTGGGCGATATCTCTGCACCTATATTATAAGTGAACAGTCTCCTGAAGTTGGGATCAGAATCAGTAAAACTTATGGCAAAAACATTGTAATCAGGTTCTTCAACAATCGTGGAGGGATCGCGATCACGGTCAATGAAAATGTTCCTAAAAGAAAGAGATTGCCTTCTATTGCTGCGCAGGTCCTTGGGACGGTAGCTGAATCCTAAAAAGGCAGATGCCCGACGGAACATCAAATCATCTGCATAGGAAAAGCGATTACCGCTCATCCCGTAAGTGACTTGATATAATCTGTTTTCTCTGTTTTGTAAAGGATGACTATAGGAGAAGCTGGCTCCACCCACAATTTTACCAGAGCCAAATCCATAGGCGGGTTTGATGCTGTAATTAAAGGGTTTGCGTAGAATATTCTTATTGTAGAATCGACTTCCTATGGCTAGACCGTCATAGATGTTGAATTCTATATCAGGTATGAGAAATATCTGTGACTTTTCTGGGTCCTCCACATCTTTGATCAATCTAAACTCTAGTGGTCTATTGAGCGATAATCCACCTTTCAACGTTTTGTAGTTGTCCCTGGGATTAAATTCTGGAATGATGCGCTCGTAGTTCAGGGCGATTCGGTTGGCACGCTTTCGCGAAAGCGTAATAGTAGTATCACCCACCACATTATTGATATATTGCTTGCTTATGATACTGTCATTTTCCAGTAAATAGACGGGTACTGGTAGAATTGTTTCCGATTTATTCTTAATGGTGAACCTTACTGAATCAGCTGTTTTTTTTACATTTTTCAACTTCCAGTCCATGCGTTTGTGACTGTCGATGTACGTGTCAAAAAACCATGACACATCTTTATCCGTGTAACTTATTATTTGCTCGTTGAAAGAACGCTCATCCACCAGTTTCCGGCCGCTGGCATCATAAAGATCACGCAAGGTCTTTTCAAGGGTGTTATCATCTAGATAATCATTGAGATAGCGCAAGCCTATAGCGCCCTTGTATGGTATGGCAAGTTGCTCATTGATCTTAACGAGGGAATCGACTGGTGTCGTGATTGCCTGATCCAGGTTAAGCCGTACGCTATTCATGTAGATCAATGGGAATTGATCGTTCATCTTGAGCTGAGATAGATTAAAACCCCTAATTCCCCATATATTGCTCAGTTTGCCAGAAATTTTGAGCTCTGGATAGTACTGGTCAATATATTGCATCATTAGGTAAACCATAATGGATTGCTGTATCCAACCCTCCTTCCTGGGATTAACGTTGATACCAGATTCAACCCATTTGCGTGCTATGGTTTTAAGCATTTTAACCTCATAAGTAAAGCCTGCGGGATAGGGATTGATAAAACTGGGTAGAGAGCTCAAGCCGTACACCGGATTCTCACGATAGTAGGCCTCGCTGAAGAACATCTTTTCGTCAGGTTTGGTGCCTAGTTTATCCTCGAGAAAGGTGGCAATACGATCGAGAAAAATTAATTTGGTTTCAAAATTTAGATTGCTGTCTTTTATATCAGTAACCAGATTGAGAGACGTGACATTCAAGGTTTCAAAAAGACTCTCATCCTTAAAAATCTGTAACCTTGCTTCCCTAGCATTTTCACCTTCAAAAAGATAACTTCTCTTACCATCAACCTCGGTTTTGAGCGTGGTAGATAAACTAGAAATTGCTTTAAATTGACTGTCTACATGGAGAGAGACCTTCATATCCATTGCGCTACCATGGAAATCATTCAGCATTTTATGAGAATAATATTGCCATTTACCATCATAATAGGGTGCTGGATGGAGATACCAGTATTTAATTGAGTAGTTACCGGTAGAGTCCCAGCCATAATCGGTAAAAGTGGCATCGGGTATGGTGACGGTATAGGTTAAATTAAAGACCCGTCTTGAACCTGGCAGTAAGGGTTCATCTAGTTTTAGGTTGACAATATCTGGACTATTAGGCAATCGCTCAATCTCAAATCCACCGGTACTCATTGCGGAGGGTAGAAAGGAGGTGCCGCCCTTTCTTTCATCAGAAGAGAACTCAAACTTGTTTTTAAAATCTTCTGCAAAACGGGCAGCAAGCGCCGTGTTTTTTGAGCTGAATGCATTTGCCCAGTCCAAAAGAATTATATTATTCCACTGGGATGAGCTGGTATTAACAATCGTAAGTTCCTGCTCAATAGCAATGGTATTGGTTTTGTGGTGCAGCCGGGCGACCATACTGGTATTGTGCTGGGCGGTTACTAGACCACCGCAAACAATCAATAGGGCAAGTATAAATTTCTCAAGCATCAAAGGCTTCTTTTGTGTAGGTAATAGAAGTACGTCAGTATGCTTGGTTAGGCTAGTGAACAACTCTAGAAGTTGGGGCTCAAACTATATTTCTTATAAAAGTCGTTGATGATATCTACAGCTTCATCGCTGGTATCAACTACATGCAGTAGTTTAATATCATCTGGACTTATGGTAAAGAATTTTTTATCCAGCGTACTGTTGATCCAGTCCATTAGTCCGCTCCAAAATTCAGTTCCTACTAGTATAATCGGGAATTTGGCAATTTTATTGGTTTGGATAAGTGTGATAGCCTCAAATAGTTCATCCAGTGTTCCAAATCCGCCCGGCATTACCACAAACCCCTGCGAGTATTTGACAAACATTACTTTCCTTGCAAAAAAGTAGTCAAAATCTAGACTCTTGTCATTGTCGATATAAGGATTGTCGTGCTGCTCAAACGGCAGAGCGATGTTAAGTCCTACAGAGGTTCCTCCAGCTAGATGGGCTCCCTTGTTTCCTGCTTCCATGATTCCAGGCCCACCACCAGTAATAACACCATAACCGTTTTCTACGATTTTAGAGGCGATCTCAGTAGCGAGTTGATAATATTTGTGATCGGGTTTGAGTCTAGCACTACCAAAGATTGATACACAAGGTCCTATGCGGCTCATGCGTTCAAATCCCATCACAAATTCCGAAAGTATTTTAAAGGTCGCCCAGCTGTCGTTAGTCTTTAAATCATTCCAGCCCTTCTCTCTTACTTCTTTTCTCATCTATGGTTTGTATTTATCACCTTAACGCACAAAAATAAGTGTATGTGTAAGAATAAGCCCTGTAATTAGTAAGTTTAGCTTTTATATCGACTTATTTGAATCCACTAGAGAACTACGTACCCAGATTAGCGCTGTCACCAGTAATGAGTCTGATTAAACAGCACGGCGTCCAGCTTGAGATCGTAAGGGAGCGACGCACCAGGCACGGTGATTACCGTCGTTTGGGAAACGGTTTGCACCGTATTACCGTAAATCAAAATTTAAACAAGTACCGTTTTCTAATTACACTTGTTCATGAAATTGCACATCTGGTAGCATTTGCAAAGTTTGGCAATGGAATCAAGCCGCATGGAAAAGAATGGAAATACACTTTCCAGCACCTCATGCTCCCATTCATACGTCCTGAAATATTCCCAGAACGACTATTGCCACTTATAGCCAGGCATTTTAAAAACCCGAGGGCAAGTAGCGATACAGATGCGTCTTTGAGCATGGCGCTGCAGGCATATGATGAAGATTCTAATATCAAAAAGTATATCTTTGAAATACCTAACGGCGCACTTTTTTCATTTAATAATAGAAGGTTTAAAAAGGGTGTCAAATTGCGAAAGAGATATAGTTGCGTGGAGATCAACAGTAGCAAAGTCTATCTTTTCCAGCCTAATGCTCAAGTTGAAGTTTTAAAAAAATGACAAATAATAATTTTGCTGTTATAATGGCGGGAGGTGTAGGATCTCGCTTCTGGCCCCTTAGCAAAAAGAACTTTCCCAAACAATTCCACGATCTATTAGGAATTGGAGAGTCGTTGTTACAAATGACTTACAATAGACTGTTGCCAGTCATACCGGCAGATCAAATACTCGTATTGACAAATGAGAGTTATGTAGCTCTCGTACGGGAACAGTTACCAGATGTAAAAGTAGAGAACATCGTGGCAGAGCCTGCCATGCGCAACACCGCTCCCTGCATCCTACTTGCCGCTCTCAAGATTCAAAAATTGAATCCCAACGCAAATATTATAGTCGCTCCTAGTGACCACTACATAAAAGATCAACAACATTTCCTTACTGACCTGCAGGTGTGCTTTGATTTTGCAGATCAGGATCCCACCGCGCTGCTCACCATGGGCATTGTTCCACGTAATCCCAATACTGGCTATGGTTATATTGAATTTGACCAGCACGATGCAGCAAATTCCGTAAAGAAAGTGAAGCAATTCAGGGAAAAACCTAATCTGGAAACCGCAAACCGCTTTGTTGACGCGGGTAATTTCCTGTGGAACGCCGGTATCTTTGTGTGGAAAGTGGAAGGGGTCATTCACGCTTTCGCGAAAGCGCAACCCAAATTACACCACTTATTTAAAGAAGGCTACAGTTGCTATAATACGGATAGGGAAGAATCCTGGCTTGCCACAAATTATCCTACTGCGCAGGACATATCTGTAGACTACGCAATCATGGAAAACAGTTCCAATGTCTACGTGCTTCCAGCCAGTTTCAGCTGGAGCGATCTAGGCACGTGGCCCTCTCTTTACAACGAGTTGTCTGTGGTGGGTGAGAGTGTCGCAATCAACAACCAGCTCGTTGAAATAGACAGCGTGCGCAACATTGTGCGCACCCAAAAGGATAAAAAAGTCGTAGTACAGGGCCTTAATGACTACATTATCGTAGATCAGGATGATGTTCTTATGATACTACCTAAAACGGCCGAGCAGCAAATCAAACAGGTACGTGGTATGGTGATGGATAAGTTTGGCGAGAATATGGGTTAATGGAAGAAAACCAAATTAACGAACCTGCAGGAAACGAAGCTTCAGATAGCTCTGCAGTTGTGCTGTGGAAACATGTGACCCGCTTCCTGAATGAGTTACTGGACATCAGGAAAGATTCTGATCGTAGTGAAACCATAGAATCGGTAAAGAAAGATATTTCCTTTAAAGGTCACAATGCGTGGATCCTGATTTTTTCAATCATGGTGGCGTCCATAGGTCTTAACGCAAACAGTACTGCCGTGGTGATAGGGGCCATGCTTATCTCTCCCCTTATGGGACCTATTATAGGAGTAGGTCTGGGAACCGCGATCAATGACGAGGAAATGCTCAAGCGTTCTTTTTGGAACCTACTGGTTATGGTGGTCCTCTCGTTATTCACCGCCACGATCTACTTTTTGTTGACACCTATCAAGGATTTTGTGGATGAGCTTTCTGCAAGGACAGAACCTAACATCTTGGACGTTTTGGTCGCGATTTTTGGAGGGTTGGCGCTTATTGTTGCCAAAGCAAAAAAGGGGACGATATCAAATGCCATTGCCGGAGTTGCCATCGCTACCGCATTGATGCCTCCACTCTGTACGGCAGGCTACGGGATCGCAAACGGTGAGTGGCTATACTTTGGCGGGGCGATGTACCTGTTCTTTATCAACTCTGTTTTTATAGCCTTATCCACATTTGTAGTTTGCAAATTGCTGCGCTTTCCCATGGTGAAATACGCAAACGCGGCGAGACGTAAAAAGGTAAGCCGCATAGCAACCGTAATTGGACTGATAGTTCTTGCGCCATCCATTTATTTCTTTATCCTTTTATTACAAAAACAACAGTACGAGTCAGAAGCCATTGCATTTGTAGAGGAATATATCTCACAACCGGGAACAAGAGCCCAGGCAGAATGGAACAACATTGACAAAAAACTGGATGTGATACTGGTAGGCAGGGAAGTGCCACAAGCTACTCTAGACGACTGGGAATATAAGTTCCACAGCAAGGAGCGCTTTGAAAATTGCAATATTGAGTTTTATCAAAACGGTCGCACCAGCTCGACCGATGCAGATAGCGACGTTGAAAAACTGCAAGAAGAGCGGATCAATGACATTAAGTTGATCCAAGACAAGGATCAACGCATTGCCGCCCTGGAAGATGAGCTGAGACAGATGAACAAGCAGTCCCAGCAATTAGGCGTTATTACTGACGAGGCCATGATTCTTTACCCAGAAATAAGCAGGTTGTCTTACGCACCGGTAGTGAATCGTGATTTTGTGACTAAGCAATACGACACAGCAGATGTTTTTACCATTGCCTATAAGGACTCTACCATATCTAGTGAGGCCAAAACGCAAGTCGCTTTTAGAATGCAGAACTGGCTCAAATTCAGGATGAAATCAGAAAAGGTAGAACTCAACGAGTTTAAACCTACCATCGTTCCAAAGGACAGTATAGCACCTGAAAAAGAAAACGTGAAGCCGGTTAAGCGTATAAAAAGCTAATAGGAGTACGGTAATCTGATCCTGGTTACGATTTCTAGTAACCTTTGTTCTGTGCGATGCGTACCTTTTTAAATAAGTCAGAGCTGTAAACAAAGTCAGTAACTGCTTCATTATCAGTCTTAAATATCTCTTTGTTAGTCCCTTTCCAGGCAAGTTTGCCGTTTTCCAGAAATACGATGGATTCACCTATCTCCATGACACTATTCATGTCATGTGATATGATTACGGTAGTTATATCGCGCTCGTGGGTAAGCTCCTGGATTAAATTGTCGATTATGGTTGCCGTCTTGGGATCAAGACCAGAGTTGGGCTCATCACAAAAAAGATATTTGGGAGAATTTACTACCGCCCGCGCTAGCGCAACTCGCTTTTGCTGTCCACCAGAGATCTCGCTGGGCATATTTTTTCCCAAACCATGAAGATTGACACGTTCCAGGATTTCGTTTGCCCTGGCACGGCGTTCTCTTTTTCTCATCCTGTTGAACATGCGCAAGGGAAACATTACATTCTCTTCAACGGTCATAGAGTCAAAAAGGGCGCTATGCTGGAACAACATTCCCATTTCCTTGCGCAGTAAGGTCTTCCTATCGTCATCCATCTCATTGATGGGTTCTCCATCGTAAGAAATCGTGCCGCTATCAGGGATAAACAATCCCAGCATGTTCTTAAGAAATACCGATTTACCTGACCCACTCGCGCCTATGATCATATTAGTCTTACCACGATCAAAAGTAGTCGTAACACCTTTGAGCACCTCTGTATCACCAAATGATTTACGTAAATCTTGAACCTCGATCATTAGCTTAACAGGAGTTGGGTTAAAACATAATTAGCCACGATGATAGCAAAGCAAGTCCACACAAAACTGGTGGTACTCGCTTTCCCTACCTCTAGCGCCCCGCCTTTCATATAGTATCCATGATAGCTGGGAATCGTGGCAAGGATAATCCCGAATACCATCGTTTTTATAAATGCATACGCAATATGGTAAGGTATGAATGCGTCCTGCAATCCTATAATGAAGTCCTCGCTGCTTACGAGGTTCCCGTAAACACTTGCTAGATAACCTCCTAAAATCCCTACAAACATAGTGATTGCAATGAGGAATGGATAAAATAGTAAAGCAACCAATTTAGGAAAAACCAGATAATTAAGGGGGTTGATTCCCATTACTTCCAGAGCGTCGATCTGCTCAGTTACCCTCATGGTTCCTATACTGGAGGTAATGTAGGATCCCACTTTACCCGCCATTATGACCGAGATGAAGGTAGGCGCAAATTCCAATATTATGGATTGTCGGGTGGCAAAACCTATCAATGATTTGGGAATCAATGGGTTATCCAGATTGAGCGAAGTCTGTAATGCCACAACGGCACCCATAAAGAGGGATATGAAACCCGTAATTCCTAGCGATCCTATTATTAGATCGTCTATTTCCTTTAAAATGAGCTCTTTAAGAACGATAGCTTTGGTGGGCCGCCTGAAGACGTTACCTAGCATCATTACGTAAAGGCCTAAGTTTTTTACGAACTGCATGAATGGTAAAAATATGTAAAAATCATAGCCTCCTATTTAATGCTTTCTTAAACTTAGAATCAATGGTTCTAGGTAATTTAGCGGCAAATATCAACTAAAGATGTATAGAATCCTCACCTTGCTTATCGGTTTAATTTTAGTGGGATGTAGTAGTAAAAGTAGTAGTACGCTTTCGCGAAAGCGTAACACTCAAAACTCCACAATTACTGCAGTCTCTCCCGTTAATTCATTGACAGATAGACCCAAGCTCGTCGTGGGAATCGTGGTGGATCAAATGCGGTATGATTACTTGAGTCGCTTTTATGATCGATACGGTGATGGGGGGTTCAAGCGATTGATGAATGACGGTTTTGATGCGCGCAATAATCATTACAATTTTGTACCTACCTATACCGCCCCGGGTCATGCCTCAATCTACACGGGAACCTCGCCCATGAACCACGGGATCATAGGTAACAACTGGTACGATAAGGTAAGAGATAGAAGTATATACAATGCTACTGATATAGAGGTTGATCCCGTGGGTACCACTTCCATGGACGGTAAAATGTCACCGCGCAACATGCTTACCACCACCGTGACTGATGAACTGGAACTGCATACCCAGGGCAGGTCCAAGGTAATAGGTATATCTCTTAAGGACCGTGGCGCTATCCTGCCTGCGGGACACGTGGCAGATGCCGCCTACTGGTTTAAAGGCGATGATGAAGGCGCATTTATTTCAAGCACGTTCTATATGGATCAACTGCCTACCTGGGTTCAAGATTTCAATACTGAAAAATCAATAGATCACTACCTAAAAGATTGGAATACTCTTTACCCCATCTCTAGCTATGTTGAAAGTGGAACCGATCTCAATGAGTTTGAAAGAGGTCCCAAAGGTCAACGCAAGGCGCAATTTCCCTACAAATTAAAAACCCTTGCTCCCGACAATGGAAATTACAGTTTGTTGAAAGCGACGCCATACGGTAACAGCATCGTAGCAGACTTTGCGATACAGGCTCTCAAACAGGAACAAATGGGTCAGGGAGACACCACAGATTTTCTCGCCATTAGCTTTTCCAGCACCGATTATGTGGGCCATCAATATGGTGTAAATAGTATTGAGGTGGAGGATACTTATTTGAGGCTCGATCTAGAAATTGAACGTATTCTCAAGGAACTGGACGATACCGTCGGGGCTGGAAACTATACCGTTTTTCTTACGGCAGATCACGGGGCGGTCGATAATCCAGCTTATTTAAAAAGTAAGAGAATCAATTCTGGTTACTTCAACAGTAAAAAATTCAGGAAAGAACTGGATAAAGCTCTTGAAGCAGAATACGCCATCGACGGGATTATCAGGAATATTTCTAATGGTCAAATCTTTTTTGATAGAGCGGTGCTTAAGGATAACAAACTTAAATCTAGCCAGATCCAAAGTCTCATCGTAGAAACTATTGTGGATTATAAATATATCGATAAGGTCTTTAAACGAGATGATATCGTTGCGGGGACCTTGAACAATGGTACCGGTAGGTTAGTTACAAACGGTTTCCACCACAAACGTAGTGGGGATGTGGTGTACATTCTTGAACCTGCTGTAATTAGCTATGGGAAAACTGGCTCCACCCACGGCAGTGCACAAAGCTATGATACACACGTACCGCTGCTATTTTATGGTAAGGGGATACATCCCGGGTTCACCTATGAACGTACAGAAATTATTGACATAGCACCCACAATTTCAAGTTTGCTTCATATAAGTTTTCCTAACGGAACTACTGGTAATCCCATCTACAGGGCGCTGAAATAGTTCAGAAACCCATTTTTTGTTTTATTCCTTTCCAGCGGTAATTACGCAAGAATTTTCCTTGATCGCGATCTATGATTCTCGCTACACCTGCTCTGCTTGCTTGCCAGTAACCTTTTAAATACTCCAAGAAGGCGGCTATGCTACGTTTCTTTAAACTCATCTTGAATGCCGTAATGACAGTTAGGATAAGCCCTAGTCGCATTTTATAAAAAGCTTCTCCTTGATGGCGTAGCGATTTAGTATGGTAGGATGCGCCGGTAGGTTTAAGGTGTTTTACCAGTAGTTGATCAATTGTCACTACCTTCCATTTGTAATAC
>JBARYP010000066.1:0-16253 GCA_049647945.1 Nonlabens sp.
ACACACGGCAAGCCCATATAGTTGATTTATCATAGCAAGTACCGCAATACTGATCCTGAGTGGATGGATGATCCCGGACTGGATAAAGAAACCCTACAGAATGCGGTTGATGATATAAACAAAATCAATCGTTTACTAGGCGGCTTTAAATTCATGCTGGAGGCGGTTAAAGAGGAAGTGAGCAGGTTGTCGCACTTAGATACCATCGTAGTTGTGGATGCTGGCTGTGGTGACGGTGAAATGTTACGTTACCTATCCCGACATCTCAATAACAAGAAAGTGAATTTTCTGGGACTGGATTTTGCAGTAGGTTCCATAGAAAATGCCAGAGCAAAGAGTAGGGGATTTGAACAGGTACGCTTTCGCGAAAGCGATATCCTCACAACCCAACCTCATGAACTTGAATGTGACATTATGATAAGTTCATTAACCATGCATCATTTTAACGACGATGAGATCATTGAGTGGTTAAAGACCTTTAAAAAGTTGACAATCCATTCCATAATAATTAACGACCTGCACCGGCACAGATTTGCTTTTTTTGCCTTTACCACCTTTGCATCGCTCGTCATCAAACATAGGATTAGCCTACATGATGGTGCGATCAGTATTGCATCTGGATTTAAAAAAAGTAATTTTACAACCTATGCAGCTGCAATAGGCTGTAACCTAGACCGATTGAAATGGAAGTGGTCGTTCCGTTATATATGGACCGTACGACTAGATGAGTGTAAGAATTAAGGCGGTAACCACCGCGTTACCCAAGTATTATAAAAATACCGCAGAGATTCTTCCATTTGTGGAGGAATGGCTGGCAGATCAGGATGAACGACTGCGGCGCAAAACCTTAAAAATATTTGAGGGTGCTGCGGTAGACCGCAGATATTCCATCATGGATCCCATTGAGGTCTTTACCCGCACTACTTTTGAGGATCGCAATAATATCTACCGTCGCGAGGTGGTACCTCTAGCGGTAACCGCATTACGGGATGGGCTGGATCAATCCCAATGGAAACCTGCAGATCTTGATTTTATCATTACGGTGAGCTGTACTGGAATAATGATTCCCAGTATCGATGCATATTTGATAAATGAATTGGGCCTGCGGCAGGATATTGTAAGACTACCAGTAACTGAGATGGGCTGTGTGGCAGGTGTGTCCGCAATCATCTATGCAGATAATTTTTTAAGAGCAAATCCAGGTAAGCGTGCAGCAATTGTAGCGGTAGAAGCGCCTACCGCAACTTTCCAACTAGATGATTATTCCATGGCAAATATGGTGAGTGCCGCAATATTTGGCGACGGTTGTGCTTGCGTCATGATGTCATCTGTAGAGGAAGATGAGGGACCTAGGATTTTGGGTCACGACATGTATCATTTTAGGGACGCCACCCATATGATGGGATTTGAAGTAGTCAATTCTGGACTGCAAATGGTGCTGGATAAATCGGTTCCAGAGACGATAAGCACCCACTTTCCCAATATTATACATCCTTTTTTAAAAAAGCACCAGTGTTCAATAAGCGATATTGACCACCTCATATTTCATCCCGGCGGGAAAAAGATCGTCCAAACGGTTGAAGCGCTTTTTGCAGATCTGGATAAGGATATCAATCATACAAAGGCTGTTCTTAGGGATTACGGCAACATGAGCAGCGCAACCGTATTGTTTGTACTCAAAAGATTTATGGGAGAAGACCCAGCGGCAAAATCTAAAGGATTGATGCTTAGTTTTGGGCCTGGATTTACAGCACAGCGGGTATTACTGGAATGGTAGATTTATTCAAACATCAACAAGCCTTGATTATAGGGGGTAGCAGTGGTTTAGGTTATGCCAGTGCCCTTAAGCTGGCAAGACATGGGATGAATCTATGCATCGTGCATCGGGACCCTAAAATGCAACTGGAGGCAATAGAAAATCGCTTTGACGCAATAAGGAAGACTGGTGTAAGCTTAAGAACTTTTAATCTAGATGCCACGAGAACTGAAAAAGTTGACTTGGCGATCAGTAAAATCACCGATCATTTAGGTGATAAAAAGATCAATCTGTTCCTGCACAGTATTTCTAAAGGTAATTTAAAACCCCTCACGGGCGGCGATCCACTTACCACAGCAGATTTTGTCCAGACCATCAATTCAATGGGAGTCAACCTATATACCTGGTCGCACAGGCTGTTTGAAGCTGGATTGTTCAGTCAGCCGGCTAGAATCTTGAGTTTTACAAGCGAGGGTAACAGCCGTCCCATGGCTGGTTATGCAGCCGTAAGTGCTGCAAAGGTTACCCTGGAGGCTATTACTAGAAATATAGCCCTAGAGTGGGCGCCACATGGAATCACGGCAAACTGTATCCAGGCCGGCGTTACAAAAACCAGCAGTCTGGATCGCATTCCCCATGCTTCACGACTTATTGATAATATCATGGAGAGAAATCCATTCCATTCCCTAACCACTTCACAAAAAGTCGCAGACGTAGTATTTCTACTCGCGCAACAAGAAGCGAGCTGGATCAATGGTACGGTGCTCAAAGTGGACGGTGGAGAAAGTTTACAATAGTCATGATTCTATCAGAAAAAGAGCAAATTGTAGCTAATCTACCCTACGGCGCCGGGTTTAAGTTTGTAGATCAATTGATTGAGGTGGATGAAGAGCGCGTGGTGGGAATTTACCGCTTCCGCGAAAGCGAATATTTCTACAAGCACCATTTCTCGCACCAACCTATTACGCCAGGCGTCATATTGATCGAATGCATGGCGCAGATAGGTCTGGTTTGTTTGGGAAGCTTCATTACTAGAAAAGAGAGGAGTCAACCAGATTTTGTCTTTACCGATTCACAAGTTTC
This sequence comes from Nonlabens sp., assembly GCA_049647945.1. Classification (GTDB taxonomy): domain Bacteria; phylum Bacteroidota; class Bacteroidia; order Flavobacteriales; family Flavobacteriaceae; genus Nonlabens. The sequence continues at coordinate 2,840 of JBARYP010000066.1, forward strand.
CTTTAGTGGTGTGGTACGACCAGGTACCGTAGTAGTGGTAAGCGCAATCAAGCAGTATTACCGCTTTAATAAATTGAAAGTCGCGGTAATGATGAAGAATGAAGACGGCCACAAAGTCGCCGAGGGATGGTTGAGCGGAATACTAATAAAAAGTCCCAGTAGGTAGAGAATTGCCGATACAAGTGTTGATTAAACAATTTAAAGTTTAGATTTAAATACTAGATTTTAACGTATTGTAATTAAGATATATAGATTAAAATTGAACGTAAGATTGTCGAAGAATATTTAATTTCAGGTGTTGCCGACTTCTTCTATTTCTCAAGTTGAAACAAGGTAAAGATAGAGAACTAACATAATGAAATAAATTGATTTTGCTGGTAGAATAATCGAACTTGAGAAGATTGAATTGGAACTTGGTGAAAAGATAATTGTAAGTGTAAACTTGGTAATGGCTACGATTCGGAAATGGTTCAAGTTTATAATAATTATGCTAAGTGCTCAAATAATATACCAGCCTTGAAAGATTTTTTCTCACTTGACAAATTAGGCAGATAGGCAAGTGAAACGGCCTGATAGGTAATTCAATATTCTATGGGACATCCTAGGCTTGTGAAAAACAACCTTTGTGAAAATCTGTGTGCGAGAACTAGTTATCGATTAGTAGTCAGAAAAAGAGCCTTGGGCCATCTTTACCCCCGCAAAATTTTCATTTAGGCCATATTTTATAGCAGGAGTAATATTGAGATTTCTCCTAGTAGGTACCTAAAGTTTTAGACGATTTTTACAACTTAAAAGTGATTTTTAAAGGATTATTCTGCTTTTGCGTAAGCGGGATTTTTACCATCGTTGACCCTGTTAAACAACCGTACTTGACAGCCTACTCAGTTGGTTGCGGTTTATCTTTACCCTTACCAAAATTATAGGATTGCAAAATTATATTTCACAGCTCAACGAGGCACAACAAAAACCAGTACTACAAAAAGACGGTCCCATGATCGTGATCGCCGGTGCAGGGTCCGGTAAGACTAGAGTTCTAACCATACGAATTGCGTTCTTGATGCAACAGGGTGTGGATCCCTTTAATATTTTGGCGCTCACGTTTACTAACAAGGCTGCTCGTGAGATGAAAAAACGTATTGCCGATATTGTGGGACAAAGTGAGGCAAAAAATTTATGGATGGGTACTTTTCATTCGGTTTTTGCTCGATTGCTGCGTATGGAGGCTGACAAGTTGGGATACCCTTCTAATTTCACGATATACGATTCACAAGATTCGCAGCGGCTGGTAAGCGCTATCATTAAGGAGATGGGACTGGATAAGGACGTTTACAAGTACAAACAGATATTCTCCCGCATTTCCTCAATGAAAAATTCGTTGATAACGGTTAGAGCCTATTTTGCAGATTCAGACTTACAAGAAGCCGATGCTATGGCGCGACGTCCGCGTTTTGGTGAGATCTATAGGGAATATGTCGAGCGCTGCTTCAAGGCAGGCGCGATGGATTTTGACGATTTGCTTCTTAAAACCAATGAACTGATCAATAGGTTTCCTGATGTGCTGGCAAAATACCAGAATCGTTTTCAATACATCCTAGTAGATGAGTATCAAGATACTAACCACTCACAGTATCTTATTGTCAAGGCTTTATCTGACAAGTTCCAGAACATATGCGTGGTGGGCGACGATGCACAATCGATCTATGCTTTCCGGGGGGCAAATATCAATAATATCCTCAATTTCCAGCGGGACTACGATAATGTACAGGCCTATCGTCTGGAACAAAATTACCGCTCTACAAAAAATATAGTCGAGGCGGCAAATTCCATTATTGAACACAATAAGACTAAACTGGATAAGGTGGTCTGGACAGCAAATAACGAGGGACCTAAAATTATCGTGCACAGGCTGCCCAGTGACGCAGAGGAGGGCAGGTACGTTGCCGGCTCCATATGGGACAACAAGATGCAACACCAGCTGGACAACAGCAAGTTTGCCATTCTCTACCGTACCAATGCACAATCGCGTGCTATGGAAGATGCCCTTCGCAAGCGGGATATACCCTATAGGATCTACGGTGGTCTCAGCTTTTACCAGCGCAAGGAGGTTAAGGATGTCTTATCCTATTTGAGGCTGGTGGTCAATCCCAAAGATGAGGAAGCTTTAAAGAGAATTATCAACTACCCAGCTCGTGGTATAGGTGCCACTACCATGGATCGTTTGATTGTCGCCGCCAAACAATACGATCGCAGCATCTTTGAGATTGTCGACAGTATTGATAGGATTGATATCAACGTATCTGGTGCCATCAAGACCAAACTGCGCAATTTTGCCACGCTTATCAAGAGTTTTCAGGCACTAGACTCACAGCAGGATGTTTTTGAACTTACAGAATACATTATCAAGAAGAGTGCGCTTCTTGCAGAACTCAAAAAAGACGGTTCTCAAGAGGGAATCTCTCGTATTGAGAATATTGAAGAGCTGCTCAACGGGATGCGAGATTTTGTTGAGGGACAAAAAGAGGTGGACGAGGCGCGAGGCTCCCTAGCAGAATTCCTGGAAGACGTGGCGCTGGCCACAGATCTGGATAATGATAGTGGTGACTCTGATCGGGTATCGCTTATGACGATTCACTTATCAAAAGGTCTTGAATTTCCCTACCTCTACATCGTGGGTATGGAAGAAGATCTTTTTCCCAGCGCCATGAGTATGAATACCCGTGAAGAGCTGGAAGAAGAGCGCAGGCTATTCTATGTGGCACTAACCAGAGCAGAGCATCAAGCCTACATAACCTATACCCAGAATCGCTATCGCTGGGGCAAATTGATAGATGCAGAGCCCAGCAGGTTCATTGATGAGATTGATAACCAATATCTGGAATATACCACCCCGCCAGATACTTACCGTTACAAAAGCATGTTGTCTGACCACTTGTGGGATGAGCCAGATAAAAGCAAGTTGCGACAATCCAAACCTAAGAATGGGACCCCACCCAGCGTCAATAAGCCTAGCGAGGAAAAGATCAGGAAGCTGAGAAAGATGAAACCAGCATCTTCTACCGGTTCCACTTTGCCAGCTGCGCAAGTTTCCAAAGTACAGGTAGGAGATCGGGTTACCCACGGTAGGTTCGGTCAGGGAACGGTTGTCAATCTAGAAGGAGTGGGGGGAGAAAAGAAAGCAGAAATAAATTTTCAGGTAGGTGGTCTCAAAAAATTATTGTTGCGATTTGCCAAGCTTGAAGTAATAAAAGAATAAATTCATGAAAGAAATTTCCTTCCCGGTAAAGTTTACGTTTAAGATTTCTACGCTTAGCAACGACTTTGTCGCGCGTGATAGCAGGGGGGCAACGCTTGCCTACGTGCGTCAAAAGATGTTCAAATTAAAGGAATCAGTTAACGTATACGGTAATGAAGATCGTCATCAATTGCTATACACCATTAAAGCAAATAAGTGGCTGGACTTCAGCGCAGCGTACGCCATTACTGATGCTGCTGGTACCTCTGTGGGTAAAGTTGCGCGCAAGGGATGGCGATCCATCTGGAAGGCAGAGTATCACATTATTAACCCCCAGGATCAAGTGCAATATAAAGTGCGAGAGCGCAGTATATGGACGAGAATGGCAGATAATGTGGTGGGCGATATTCCGGTTTTAGGGTTTTTTACCGGCTATTTATTTCATCCGGTCTATGAGGTAAGGGATACCGCGGGAAACGTAGTAATGGAATTGAAAAAGCAACCCTCTTTTTTTGGTAGGCAATTTACATTGGAGCAGATAGAAGATCTTCCCGATGAGGACGATACTAGAGTCGTACTGGGATTGATGATGATGGTGCTGCTAGAAAGACAGCGGGGTTGATTTAACTTTACAAAGCATTGACGTTATTTTTTTAAAACAAGTACAGGCTGTTAAGTCCTCTTCGCGATGTTTAGTGTGTTGTGACTTGTTGAGTAATTAAAGACCACAAAATGATTGCGAGGGTGTTGTTGAGAGTCCGCTTTCGCGAAAGCGGAATAAATTAATAGCAAAAGATCATAGCATTTTCAGTAGCTGCATTGAATTATATAAAATCCAATAGATTTCCTTCCTAAACTGCCATAGTTATCTGACTCTTTTTACTAAAAATTAAAATGAGAGGTTCAAGCTAACTTGACATGATTTGAAATACCGACTCGCATAATCCTGAGTGATAACTGACATACTTGTCAACGGTCACAAGCATTATTACAAAATCATGCGACCCTGCAATACTATTACCCGGTACGGGTCATGCTTGCTCGATCAAATTGAGATTTTATGTCTCAAGTCCTCAATCTGAAAACTTCTTATTGGTATTGAACTAAAACTAATTGACGATAGCATGACTAGTAATGTTTAAATAAGGCAAATCTCATAGACACTTTTCGGCCTAATCCATTAGAAGAGAACAATTTTAGGAAATTACACTGGCAAAACGTACTGTTTGGCCTTGTTGATTCTACCGGTTGGTTGTGCGTAGTACCATGATAAGTCTAGGAGATGTTTCTTTTTCAAAATCTCCTAGATCATAGTTACCATATAAGCAAACAATTTCAAGCCCGGCAACCTTAAAAAATCTTTTGAAATCGCTAAGATCCAACGCCCGGACTTTCTCTGTAAAATGGAAATCTCGCCCTTGATCTTTAAAGGTAATGTCTTTTAAAATATGGGTTCCATCGTAGCGACGCTCTTGATTGAACTCAATCCCAGACTCTATTCTCTTATCTGATGCTACTAGATGATTGACGACATAGGCCACATTCATAAAATCAATTACCGCGTATCCACCAGCTTGCAATTGTGCTGCAATGGCATTAACGGTATGCTGGTTATCTGCTTCATCCTCAAAATACCCAAAGCTGGTAAATAGGTTAAAGACAGCTTTAAATTTTTCATCCATGGGTTGCGTCATGTCATGCACCCTAAACCTGATCAGTTCCCTATTTATGGGTGCAAGCGCTTCTCCACAAGCTTGCTGATTGTTTTGTGTTGCGGTTTCATGAAGCTGTGCTGTGGCAAACTGAATACTGTTCTGGCTAAGATCTACTCCAGTAACATCGTAACCTAACCTATTCAAATAAATACTGTGCCTTCCCCGACCGCAGGCGAGGTCTAGAACTTTATCGCCGCCCGAGAGGGGTAAGCTTGCTGTAAGAGCCTTCATAAAACCTGCGGCCTCGCAGTAATCTCGATCCTTATACAAAATATGGTAGTATTGAGTGTCAAACCAGCTCTCGTACCAGTTGTCAGGATTCTCTGTTATGCTCATAGGGCATCAAAAATACCGTAATTTTGAAAGCTGAAGCCGCAAAGGATGTCCCAAAATTTTAAGATGATTGCCAAGACTTTATTTGGTCTTGAAGAAGTGCTGGAAAAGGAATTGAGACAGTTGGGTGCCATGAATATAAAGTCTGGGGTGAGGATGGTAGAGTTTACTGGAGATCAGGGTTTTATGTACAAGGCAAATATGATGTTGCGCACGGCAATACGTATTCTTAAACCTATCTATAGTTTCAAAGCCAGGAATGAGGTAGATTTATATGATGGTATCTACCAGTATGACTGGTCGCACTATCTAACTGCTCACGATACCCTAGCGGTACACGGTACGATTGCGAGTAAATATTTTAACCATAGTCAATATGTAGCGCTCAAGACTAAAGATGCCATTGTTGATCAGATACGCCGTAATACGGGTCGCCGACCAGATGTGGATACTAAGCATCCCGATTTAAGGCTTTCCATTCACATCAATGATGACCGGGTAGACGTATCTATTGATACAAGTGGTGAACCTCTTTATAAACGCGGTTACCGCAGCCAGACCAATATTGCACCCATCAATGAAGTACTGGCCGCTGGAATAATATTGTTGAGCAATTGGGACCAGCGATCCACATTTATTGATCCCATGTGCGGTAGTGGAACCATTGCTATTGAGGCCGCCATGATCGGGGCAAACATAGCACCTAACCTGAACCGTATGGAATTTGGGTTTGAGCGGTGGCCCGATTATGACAATCAGCTTTTTGAACAAATTCAAGAAAGTTGTCTCAAGAAAATGCGTGAATTTGACGGGAAGATTATAGCCCGCGATGCAGATGGCTACACCGTAGAGAAAGCACGAGAAAATGTAGCAAATGCAAATCTAGAAGATTTTATAAGCGTTGAGAAAGGTGACTTTTTTAGAGATCATCAAAGTGCAGAGGCTTTTTTACTATTTAACCCGCCTTATGATGAGCGCATCTCCATCGACATGGAAAAATTCTATAAGCTCATAGGTGACACGCTCAAACAACGATATTCTGGATCTACTGCCTGGATGATCACTGGTAATCTAGATGCTTTGAAATTTGTAGGTCTCAAGCCATCGCGCAAGATCAAATTATTTAATGGAAAAATTGAGAGTAGACTGGTCAAATATGAGATGTATAGAGGTACTAAAAAGTTGCACAAGTTAGGTGAGAATACCTTAAGGACATGATTGATTTTAAATGTACTTTTTATAAAAAAGTAACGTTGATCTTTTTTACCATCATAATTATCCAGGGTTGTTTCTCCAGGTCATCACAAAACGCCAATGACACTTTTACCTACTGGCTTAAAATGGATCCGCCTAAGGAAGTAAGAGTTATTAATGGTGAATTTTACCAGAGTCCTCATTTCACGCTTGAATATGAGCTCTTTCTTGAATTTATGGTAAAGAAAACGTGGTGGGAATCTCTAGTAGCAACTAACCAGTTAATCCATACAGCATTTCAATTTCTTCCAGAATCTATTGACGCTCCAGCATGGTTCACGCCAGATGGTACATTTGAGTTATATAAATCTGCAGTAACATATGATCGATCCTTCTACTATGTCAATAAGCAGTCAGGTCTGTGTTATGTGTACGAATCGCTGGGAATGTAAAATTTACCATTGCTTTTGGGTGCGGTAGACTACCCCTTTAAACAACGCTACTAAATCACCGTTCCTAGTGATCTCAACAATATGAAAACCCAAATTTGATTTAGTTTTATCTAGTGTACATTCTGCTATCAGGTAATCGTTGTTTTCAATAGCCTCAATATGGTTGATACTAGATTCTATTGATACAGCAAATCTACCGTGTGTATTTGCGGTAAACCCAAAAGCCGTATCTGCTAGCGCATAAGTAATGCCCCCGTGCGCTTTCCCCATACTGTTAAGCATCTCTGATCTTACCTTCATTCCCAGTTTCACGCGTCCTACGGTAGATTTGATAATCTCGATACCTAACCAGCTGGAGTAGGGGTCTAATTCCAGCATTTTATAGGGTATTTTATCCTTTGAAACGCTAGACATTGAAATTCTGTTTTTTTTCTAGCATGACTCGCAGCAGGGGACTGCATCTATAACGATCTTCTCGATAGAGATCGTAGAGCGCATCAAGAGTGGCAACACACCAGACCACACCACGTTCATTTGCCCAGGCGAGCAAGCCTTTTGGATAATTTACTCCTTTGGTCATGGCATTATCGATGTCCACGGCACTTGCGATTTGTAGGAATAGAGCATCTGCGGCCTCGTTGATAAGCATGACTAGAATACGGTCTTGAATTCCCTTAAACTCTGCACCGGTAATCATTTCGGGAGCATCTTTAGGCTCTACTGCGATGCCATCCTCATATTCATAAAAACCTTTACCAGATTTCCGGCCCAGCCAGCCAGCCTCAACCAGACGTTTTTGTGTTAGACTGGGTTTATATCTGGGATCGTGGTAAAATGATTTGAATACGGTTTCAGTTACTACATAATTGACATCATGTCCTATAAAATCCATAAGCTGGAAGGGCCCCATTTTAAAACCTAACTGCCTCATGGCTTTATCTATGGTAGCTGCAGCTGCCGCGCCTTCTTCCAGAATACGTAGTGCCTCTCCATAAAAGGGTCTAGCGACGCGGTTTACGATAAAGCCTGGAGTATCCCTGGCAATGGCAACGGTCTTGCCCCAGGCTTCAATTGTTGTTTTGCATCTTTCTACAACGTCAGGATCCGTCTGTACCGCGGGGATGATTTCCACCAGTCTCATCAAGGGTGCGGGATTGAAAAAATGAATTCCTATGCATCGTTCTGGACGTTTGAGAGATGCGGCTATACTGGCGATGCTCAAGCTGCTGGTATTTGAGGCAATGATGCATCGAGAATCCACCGTGTCCTCAATTTCCTTGAAAACTGTTCTTTTTACCTCTAGGTTTTCAACAATGGCTTCTATGATTAGTTCCGCTTTCGCGAAAGCGGACATATCCTCAACATAATGAATACGATTCAGAATCCCGTTTTTATCCTGTTCATCCAGCCGGCCTTTTTCAACAGATCGAGCCAGTATCTTCTGGTGAAACGACTTTGCCTTTTCAAGTGCAGGGGTGTTTTTATCTAGCAGATAGACTGTACAACCTGCTGTCGCTGCCACTTGTGCGATACCAGCACCCATAGTGCCAGCTCCTATAATTCCCATTATTTTCATACCTTCAAAGATATTTACAAGAGATCACTAGTTTAAAACATAATCATAAATGTTGTACTTCCTTGATATTTGATGGCGCCTATTCAATTTGAGACGCGAGTATGACTATTGCTAAACTTGCCATAATTACATGACTAGATTCAACACGTCATTACACACGAGCATATTATTTCTATTGACTGCATTATGGGCACTACGGGTCGCTGCGCAAGATGTCGATTTGATCAACAAAACCTGGAATTTGCGACAAATGAATGTAGGTGGAACAACCTACAACATAGCTGATGTCATACTGTTCCAGAATAACAGCTTTAAAGGAAGACCTTATATAACCATCAGCCATAATGGGAATAGTTATCAATGGATTGTTGCTTTTTGTTTTGGATACAGTGGAATGTCCACGGTACCTGGTGTGGCAGGTAATCAGTTCCAGATTGACAACTGGAATAATATAGGAGCCTGTGTGACCACCGGGGCACCTATGATACCGGCAGCACAATTCCACGATTATAGTAACCTTCACGATGATTTTTACGCCCGTTCAACCGCTAGTCAATACACCTATCAGTTAACGACCGTGGGTAATATTTCAACACTAGTAATGACTGATGTTGCAGGTAATCAGTTTATTTATGATGACCTGGCTCTCGGTATTGAAAAATACGATGTGGAACGGCTGTCGATTGCAATAAATCCAGTAGATGAAATTCTAGAACTGACTAATTCCCATCTTCTATCAAATAACCCGCTCCAAATTTTTGATATACAGGGTAGACTGATTAGCTCTTTCCTATTTGATCATGACAACCACTATGATGTTGCAGATCTTCCCACTGGCTTGTACTATTTACAGACTGTCATAGGCGAGCGACAAGTAGCGATTAAGTTAGTAAAGAGATGACCTAGAGTTCTTCTTTAAATCGTAGTTTTGAGCAAAACACATTGCAAATGCCCGAAACGTTTATCATTGATGGTGTAAGAACACCCATAGGAAGTTACAAAGGTTCATTATCAACAATTAGACCTGATGACCTTGCTGCGCACGTTATAAAATCTCTGGTTGAGAGACATCCTTCCATTCCCCACGACGCCTATGCAGATGTTATTATGGGCTGTGCAAACCAGGCGGGTGAGGACAATCGCAATGTGGCGCGCATGGCTAGTTTACTGGCGGGACTTCCCGTAAGCGTTCCAGGAGAAACAGTCAATCGCCTGTGTAGTTCTGGATTGAGTGCCATGGTTCATGCCCACCGTGCAATTCAAACGGGAGACGGTGAGATATTTATATCTGGCGGTGTTGAGAATATGACTCGAGGTCCCTATGTTATCGCAAAACCCAGTTCTGCCTTTGGTACGGATAGCAAGATGTATGACAGCAGCTTTGGCTGGCGCTTTGTAAACCATAAAATGGCCGATATGTACGGTGTCGACGGTATGGGAAATACTGCCGAAAATCTAGTGGAGAAATTCGATATTTCAAGAGAGGATCAAGATGCCTTCGCGGCATGGTCACAGCAAAAGGCTGCCGCTGCACAGAAATCCGGACGACTTGCCAAAGAGATAGTACCCGTTTCCATTCCACAGCGTAAAAAAGACCCTATCATATTTAAACATGATGAATTTATAAGGCCCAGCACTACACCTGAAATTTTGTCAAAATTGCGTCCAGCGTTTAAGAAAGAGGGTGGGAGCGTAACTGCAGGAAATTCTAGTGGTCTCAATGATGGCGCTGCTGCTTCCATAATTGCAAGTGCGGCGGCAGTAAAAAAATATACATTGTCGCCACTAGCGAGAATAGTAAGTAGTGCGGTAGTAGGTGTACAACCCAGTATAATGGGTATAGGTCCAGTAGAAGCTAGTAATAAGGCTCTGGAAAAAGCTGGATTGACGCTGGATGACATGGATATCATAGAGCTCAATGAAGCTTTTGCCTCTCAGGCGCTGGCTTGTACCAGGTCTTGGGGGCTTGATGATGATGCTCGTGTCAATCCCAATGGTGGTTCCATCGCCATAGGACACCCCCTAGGTGTAACGGGTACGCGCATCGCAGTAAGTGCCGCTTTTGAATTGCAAATTACTGGAAAAAGATTTGCGCTTGTCACTATGTGCGTAGGCGTAGGACAAGGTTATGCTATGGTGATTGAAAATGTATAGTAGATGATAAGATCGTACGGTACTTACAAAATAAGATTGAACCCTGCCTATTTACTTATATTTTTATTGGGCGCCAGTTCCTCCCTTATTTGTGCCCAGAGCATTCCTGAACGTTTACTCGAGAAGTTTGAACAATTGCGATCAGTACCTGAAGAGATCATCTCTTTACATCTTAACAAGTCTATTTTAGTTCAGGGAGAAGATCTCGGTTTTCAAGCTTACGTGATGGATTCTAGAACACAATTGCCAGCTAACGCTTCTAGAAATCTTTATGTCCAGTTAATCGATGACCAGGGAGCTACCCTCAAAGAAAAAATGCTGTTGCTAAATAATGGTGTTGCTCATAACGTATTTGAAATAGACTCTACAGTAACGAGTGGGAATTTAAAGATCCGTGCATTTACTAATTGGATGCGCAACTTTGACAATCCAAAATATTTTGAGGCACCGCTTAAGGTCTTATCTCCTAATATGTCCTTTATTCAAAAGGATGAAAGAGTTAAATACAGTTTAAGTGTAATTCCAGTATCGACACCAATAATAAAAAATTCATTCACGAGATTAAATATTCTTCTTACTGACTCTTATGGCAGAGGAGTGAAATCAAATATTGATTTTCTTAAAAACGGCGAGTTAGAAAGGACGGTAGAAACATCAAAGGATGGATTTACCCAAATCATCTACTTACCTAAAAATTATGATGTCTATTCAATCAGAGCAAAAATTGAAGAAATAGAGTTAATTCAAACAATTGATGGGGCTGTAGATTCTGGAATTGTACTCTCGCCCTCATTAATTAATGATAAATTAAACGTGGTGTTTGAAGTGGTCGACCAGATTTCAAATATGAATGCAGATAGTGAATATTTTTTAAGCGTCTACGGAGCCAAAAAGATTAATATTTACCCCATTGACCAAGGACAAATCAATAAATCTATAAGCATTGATGTCAAATTATTAGATACCGGTAAAAATAAACTTGAATTGATAAATGGTTCTGGTGACTTAATTGCATCTTCAACCTTTTTCAATCTTGATGGGCAGCGGTACTTAACCGATGCAAACGTTACGGTAAGGAGAGAACTGGATAGTTTGAAAATAAATATAGCGCTGCCAAAGACTATAGAGGCTAGAGTCAGTTTGTCTGTGCTACCGGCTCAAACCATTGCACTAGACAAGGTCAACAATTCGGTCATGGATTTTGATCTTGCTGGCACAGTTAAGGTCGCATCAAATAAAGCTTTTGAAGATAATAAAGACTCTAGTATCAATTCTAGATACTTAAGTGCACTCACAAAAACCGTAGAGAATAAAACATCTCTATTAAGCTCCCCATATGTTGATCCCACAACGTATACTCATAAGTTTGAAGACGGAATTACCGTTGCAATCAATAACAATAATACCCGCAACAATGAATTTATAATTTACCCCACCAGAAACAATTCTCTAGAAAGTGTAAGTCTTAAAAAGGGTGAAAAGAAATTTAACTTCAATGCCTTTTACCCTTATGTGGACGAACAATTAAAAATTAGTGCCTTAGATAAACGCAATAAAATTAAGAAAGCTGAGGTCTACCCGCTGTTTTATCCTAGAAGTATTCCTAACATAGGAATCGTGAAGCCTGTAAGAGAACTCTACCTAGACTCAAAGGCTGATGCGGTTAGGCTACAACCCTTGATTGCCTCAAAGAATAAACTTGACACCATTGTACTCGAAACAAAAATTCGTAAGGAACGAAACAAAAGACTTAAAAATAGAAATAGGGGTGTGGTCAACATATTTTCTGATCAGGATCGCCGGACGATAACCAGTTTAAGACAATATTTTAACCGCAATAATCTGATCGCAAATATCGACAACCAAGGTTTGCTAAGAGTAAAATTCAGAAGCGGTAGAGTAGATGCTGAGGCAGATCCAGTTCTAGTCTTGAACGACATTTTATATTTTGACTTTCAGGTATTAATAGGTTTTGATACGAGGACAATCGATTATATAGTTTTCAATAACACGGGTTTTGATCCATTTGTAGGAAGAGATGCCAGGGGTGGTGTTATAAGAATATACACAGACGATAATTTAGTTCCATCAGGAGTTAGTGCAAAAGGGATTACAAACTTTGAATTACCTCTTGCTTTTGCGCTTCCGTCAATTTTTTATTTACCTGGTTATTACGATTATAATTCAGATTTTTATAAAAAGTTAGGAGTAATAGGCTGGAAACCAGGACTTGATATTGAGAAAGATTCCGCTAGCACTACTGTAGGTTTTTATGGAGATAGTAGCGTGACTATATCCATAAAAGGACTAACTAGCGATGGCCGTATCATAGCATTTACAAAGACTGTTCCAGTTGAAAATTTTAGATAATTCTAATACTCACATTAGAAATTGTACAGAATTTTAGTAGGTATATTTACGCTTTTGCAAAAGCCTAACTGAGCTTAAAACTCTCAAAATATGATATTAGAAAGCTATATAAATGGTCGCTGGCAGGCAGGACGGGATACCGATCTGAAAACGATGTACGATGCGGTTACTGGAGAAGTCTTAGGCCATACCAGCACGGCAGGCTTTGATATACCCAGGGTTTTGCAATATGGGCGCGACAAGGCTGTAGAACTCAACAGTATGACTTTTCAGCAGCGGGGTAACATGATTAAAAAGCTTGCGTTGTACCTGGAAAAACGAAAAAAACAATTCTACGAGATTAGTTACCGCACCGGTGCTACCAGAGCAGATAGCTGGGTAGATATAG
>JBARYP010000067.1:0-50486 GCA_049647945.1 Nonlabens sp.
ACACTATACCCTATCCTATGCCCATATAAGAAAGAGAATCGCCTACCAGGTTTATCTTAAACAAGATCTAGCGGTAAACAACGCCCCAGATCTAGAAACAGGTTTATCGGTATCGTTTAGGCTATAGAATTGAGTAAATGAGTATTATTGCAGCATGCCGAAAAAATTATTTCTACTAGCTGCTTTTATAGTTTCATTAAATGCGACAGCGCAAACTACCGGTCAAGATCTGGATGATGTTTTAACGGACCTTTTATCCATTTTTGATCGCTTTACAGAACCAGCCGCGCAGGCTGGAATACAACAAACGGCAGCCGGTTACTACACAACCGCAGATACGCTTAAACTTTTTCAAGTCAAGTTAGGAGGAGGATTGAGTATGCTGCCTTTTACTTCTTCAAACCGTAGTTTTACTGTAAGAGATTCAGATTTCAAAAACATAAGCATCGTGGGAGCAACCGAGGCCACCATTCCCACGGCACTAGGCGGTCGGGATGAAATAGACCTCATGTTCAACCTAGGTGATGATGAGTATGTTTTTGAAGTTTTTGGTGGGCTGGATAGCGAGGTGCTATATATGCCTTACCTGCAGGCACAAGTCGGTTTATGGGCTAATACGGAACTGACTTTGAGGCACGCGCCAAAGCTGGAGATAGAGGGGTCTGAATACACGCTCTATGGTGCTGGGATACGACATAACTTATCTCAATACCTGTTTCCTGAAAGCGAGTACAAACTATCTCTTATTGCAAATTTTAACTGGACAGATCTTGATTTGACCATTGATACTCTTGAATTAATACCTAACAATAGTACTAGACCGCTAGCAGTTCTTACGGGCACATTGATTGACGTTTACTCCATTAATGTAGGTCTAGCCGGTAGTCGCAGTTTCAATAGATTTACCGTGAGTGCTGGGGTTCTAGGCACGTCTGGATGGATAGATTACGTACTTACTGGAGAGGATACGCAATTCTTACGTCTTTTTAACCGGACTCTTACCGCCTTAAGTGAGAAGAAATATACGTTTACCGGAGAACTGGGTCTTTCCTACGATCTTAAGTTTGTAGAAATTGCCGCTCAATACACCTACAGTACCAATTCAAATTTTAACGTGGCTGCCTACGTTAAGATCTAATCCTTCAATGAAGCCATGTCAATGACAAAGCGATATTTCACATCGCTATCCTGCACGCGTTCAAAAGCATCATTAATGTTTTGAATATCAATCATTTCTATATCGCTGGTTATATTGTGCTCACCACAAAAGTCCAGCATTTCCTGAGTTTCCTTAATCCCACCTATTAAAGAGCCAGCAACAGATTTTCTACCTAAAATTAAATTACCGCCGTGCATTTCTTCAAGAGGTTCAATTGCTCCCACCATGCACATAGTTGCGTCCCTCTTTAAAAGATTGAGATAAGGGTTGATATCGTGTTTCACGGGAACGGTGTTTAGTATAAAGTCAAAGCTTCCCTTGTGGTTTTCCATTTCGTCCGTGTTTTTGGAAATGAGAACACCGCTGGCACCAAGTTTTCTTGCATCTTCTCGCTTATTTGGCGAGGTGGTAATCATAACCGCTTCGGCGCCTAGAGCTTTTGCAAATTTAATCCCCATGTGACCCAGGCCGCCCAATCCCACTATACCTACCTTATCTCCTTTTTTAATTTTCCAATGCGCCAAAGGTGAGTAAGTCGTGATGCCGGCACATAACAACGGTGCAGCACCTGCCGGGTCAATATTTTCTGGAACGCTCAATACAAATTCTTCTCTTACCAGTATGGTAGTTGAGTAACCGCCGAATGTATGGTCATAAGAAGTTCCACCTATACGGTCCTTGCCATTATAAGTTCCCGTCATGCCATTCTCGCAAAACTGCTCAAGATCTTCCTCGCA
The DNA here is from genome assembly GCA_049647945.1 of Nonlabens sp. Lineage (GTDB taxonomy): Bacteria > Bacteroidota > Bacteroidia > Flavobacteriales > Flavobacteriaceae > Nonlabens. Next base: position 1,897 of record JBARYP010000067.1, read on the forward strand.
GGCACTACAAGTCTGGCAAGAATCTACCATACAACCTACTCCCACCAAATCTCCTTTTTTAAAATTAGTGACCTCATCCCCTACATTAAGTACTTTGCCTATAATTTCATGACCAGGTACAATGGGATATTTGGCGTTTCCCCAGTCATTATTCTTTGCGTGAATATCGCTGTGGCAAACGCCGCAGTAAAGAATATCTATTTCTACATCGTTAGGTCTCAAGTCTCGTCTCTCTATTTGAAAAGGTTTGAGAAGTGCATCTTTGTCTAGGGCTGCGTAGGCGTTAACTGTAGGCATGGAGTATGTTTGTGCTCAAAAATATTCATCCCGGCCTTAGAGTTCTCTAAGGGTTATCATAATTCATACTTCCATGCCTCTTGAAATCGTACTTGTTGAACCAGAGATTCATACCAATACCGGTAATATAGGTAGGTTATGCCTGGGAACCGCATCAAAACTTCATCTGGTCAAACCGCTGGGCTTTGAACTTTCTAATAGCAGATTGAAACGAGCGGGACTGGACTACTGGCAACATATAGATCTAGAAATTCATGACAGCTATGAAGCATTTGAATTAAAATACCAGGATAGGAATAAAGCATTTTTGTCTGCCAGGGCGAGTAAATCAATCTATAACATACCATTCAAGAATGAAATGATGCTTGTCTTTGGCAAAGAAAGTAAAGGGTTGCCCAGTCATATAGTAGAAAAGCAGGCTTCTTTGCTGTATAAAATTCCTATGATCGGGGATAAAATACGTAGCCTTAACCTTGCAAACTCTGTCGCTATAACATTATATGAGGGGTTGCGTTGTCTTAATTACAAATAAAAATCTCCCAGTTGTGAGCTGGGAGATTTTGAAACTATATAGTAAGACTAGGCGTGTTGCTCCTCGTGCTTTCCTTCTCGCACTTCTTCTACCATTTTGCTATTGAAAGCCTCTAGGTCATCTGGTGTTCTACTCGTGGTAAAACCTTCATCACACACTACCGCTTCATCAACCCAATTACCTCCCGCGTTTTCCACATCTTTTCTCAGGGATGGATAGCTGGTCAATTTTCTACCTTCTAACACATCTGCATCAATAAGTGGTTGTATACCATGGCAAATAGCGCTTACAGGCTTCTTTTGTTCAAAAAAGGATTTGATGAATTTGACTGCATTTTCATCCTGGCGCAACTGGTCGGGATTCATAACGCCACCGGGCAGCATCAGGGAATTATAATCACTTGCACTTACCTCACTTAGGCTTTTATCGACGTCATAGGTATCACCCCAGTTGTCCTCATTCCACGCTTTAATACGGTTGCCACTAGGACTAATCACATCTACCTGGATCCCGGCATCCTCAAGGGCTTTTTTGGGGCTAGTTAATTCAATTTCTTCAAACCCATCCGTGGCCAATATTGCTACTCTCTTCATAATTGTTTATTTAAAATTTACAATTGCAAAGGTGAAGACGCAAAGGTGTTGCATACTCTTAAGCGTCGCCAAGATTTTGTAACGAACTCGTTAAAGATTAAGCGATAAAGTTATAGTGTGTTAAATAATTACGCATGACTTCCTATTGAGCGCTGACTATAAGTAGCGCTCCTTAATAATTTTCTCATGATGTAGATGGTGACCAGCTATCAGGAATGGTAATACTCTTGCGCTCATTGTTTTACCACTAGCAATACCCGTTCTAGCCAGTTGCGTCTCAGTACAGTACTTGAAAAGTTCTATAGTGGCATCCCTGGTGGCAGTAAATTGGGATAAAAGTTCCGCTTTCGCGAAAGCGTAATTATCCAAACCACCGACAAATACATCTTGATCAAAACCGGCTAGAGATTCCGTGCTACCCCGCAGGAACGAGAGTGCGCGGTAATTGAAAACACGCTCTGTGTCGATATTGTGCATGATGACTTGCGCAATTGTCCACTTTCCAGGAGCGTAAGAATACTGAAAATCCTTTTCTATGGCTTCAATAAAATTTAGAGAAACACTTTTGTAATGTTCAAGAACCTCAAGATGATCCATATCGCGATCAATCAAATCCAGATACATTTTAAAATACGGGCTATATTCCTCGCTGGATAAATCGCTGCGTTTTGCCATTTACAATTCCTGAAAAACCTTATGTAATAGACGTTTTTTGTCGTTGATGCTCTCTTCAAGACTTATCATACTCTCGGTGCGGCTCACTCCATCAATATCGTCAAGTGCAAAAATAATTTTTTTTGCGTGCTCTGTATTCTGTGCTCGTATTTTACAAAATATATTGAACTTACCCGTAGTGATATGAGCCACGGTAACATGAGGAATCTCCTGGATGCGGCTCAAAACAAACTGGGTCTGACTGGTTTTCTCAAGATAGACGCCTATGTATGCGGTAAACTGATATCCTAATTTATGATAGTCAACAATTAGGGAAGAACCTTGGATAATCCCCGATTCTTCCATTTTTTTGACGCGTACGTGAACCGTACCAGCGCTTATGTTCAGTTTTTTTGCAATGTCAGTAAATGGGGTCCGGGTATTTTCTATGAGTACATCTAAGATTTGTTTATCAATCTCGTCAACTTTGGGAGTCATGTCTAGAATAATTAGAATTATGCCGCAAAATAGTTTGGAACGATAGATTTATGGCAAATTCCTTGCACTTTAATTGATAATTAAGAAAAAATATTAATATTCAACTGATTTGAAAAGATGAACCCGTCGTGGTCAATATTTATATCCAGAGTTTCACAATCCAGAGACTGACAATCCATCTTTCTTAATCCGTTCAATATCTCTTTAGCATTTACACCCACCACAAACGGGATGAAATAGAGCGTTCCATCACGTACCTCTTCATGATACATCACCGCAAGATTTACCCGTTTACCTCCTACTGCGGGTACGTTTATTAATAATATATCAGTAAAAGACTTTTCAACTAGAGGTAGCCTTATATAATTCTCTACTGTTTCCTGATTAAAAGATTTACTGGCGATAATATCAAGCGTAGATGTCAAAGCGATCTTTACAAGCCGCGTGGATTCTGACCGGTTATAATCCAGCGTACCTTGACCCGCTTCAAACAGTATGGTAGGGCAATCGTCCTTAATAAGATAGTCACCAAAACAATTCACATTAAAATCATCGCTGTACCTACCTACGGTCTGGCTCGCATTTAAAAGGGGATTTATAGAAACGCCGCCTATGATCCCGGCAGTTATTTTTCTAACTGTATTATAATCACGTGCCAGATTAAAAGCAGCCGCTAGAAAAGACAGCCCTATCGGCTTACCGCCACAATCTGTGCCATAAAAAGTGCGCTGGTCATGCAGATTAAAACAGTAGTCTGGTTTGATGTACTGGTATTGCTGCATCAAAATTTGACTTTCCGGTTGCGATAGATTGACAGCGTCTCTATTTAAATCAACACCAGCTTGATTGACTCTCGACCAAAGAAGAGCACCATCAGGATTTAAAATGGGAATTATATATAATGTAAAGACTTCTTGATATCGATCAATTACTTGTTGTTCAATCAGAGATAATAGCGCACGGGTACCAGTAGATTCATTTCCATGCATTTGAGACCACATCAAAATTTTAACGGCGCCATGACCTATACGCATTAAATGTATGGGCTGACCACTAATACTGTAACCGATAGTTTTTATATGGATAGAAGAATCAACATTTTCCACAACAAACGTTTCAATAACGCCAGTTAGTCCAGTTTCCTTAATAAATCGATTCTCAAAATTCATTATACAAATGTAAATTAATATCCCAGTTACATATGTGAAATCATACCTGTTACAAATGTAATTAGAGCACTCATTAAAAAAATTTATTAGTTACATCTGTAACGGATTATTTACCTCTTGACTCATTGTTGATAAATTTTCAGATGAACATTATGTTCCGACTCCTGATAGAGTTAACTAAACGTTCAGTTATCTAATTACTAGGTTATTGTGCTTGTTAATATAAATTACTACTTCAATAAGTTAGACTGGTTATTCTCTGTTTTCGTGCAACGTATTCAAAGTAGCAAGTGTTGTGAATAACTTATTTATCTGATAAACTAGAAGTTTGACTACATTTGTTACGAGATGGAAATAAAAGATTTGATCGGTCGTATTGAAAAGTTAATAGAGGATTACAATCTTACCATTGCTGAGTTTGCTGAGCGTATAGGAACAAGTCGTAGTGCCATATCCCACATCCTGTCTGGTAGAAACAAGCCTAGTCTTTCCCTAGTTGTGTCAATAGTAGAAGAGTTCCCTGCCCTAACCCTAGACAGTCTAGTCTTAGGAACTGAACCTGATATAAAACCAAAGAATTCAGTAGCTCAAAGGGTACTTCCAGGATTAAGTGCTGACGTTGATGATAAAGCAGCTCACGATTTACCTAATATGAGTAAAGATCAAATTTTAGAAAATGGGAAAAGTTTACAAAAAGTTATTCTGTGCTATGACGATGGAACTTTTGAAAACTTTATACTTTGAGATAGCGAGCCTAGCTTTTTAAAACTATAGTTTTGAATTAAAGCCTATTTCACAATGAAGCAATGTCTTGTTCTCCTCGTTTGTTTTTTGTTGACGGCCTGTTATCAAAATACTAGAGACTGCAAAGATTATAGAACCGGAACGTTCAAGTGGGAACAAGAATCAGGAGGCAAATTACTTACCTCCACTTTTATACGCACAGAAACGCTACAAATTGAGACTTTTGAGAATGTAGTGGATACGTCTAGAGTTGAATGGATTAACGATTGCGAGTGGCGAGCCATTCCCATCAACCCAAAGTCAAACGCTGACAGCCGGGCTTATCTCTTTAAAATTATACAAACAACTGACGATGGCTACAGTTTTGAATTCACGCAATCAGGACGTGATGAAGTTTACAAGGCAACGGTCGTTAAAATAGATTAACTTGATAAATTATGTTTGAAATCTTTTCAAGTGCTGATGCGTGGGTCGCACTACTCACCCTTACTTTCCTAGAGATAGTATTGGGTATTGACAATATTATTTTTATCTCACTAGCATCAGAAAAGCTGCCTGAAGACCGTCGCAAACGCGCGACAAACATAGGGCTCGTACTGGCGATGGTATTGCGTATTGTTTTGCTTTTTGGGATCAGTATACTCATTTCCTTACAGAGTAGCTTCTTTGATTTTGATTATGGCTGGGCGAGCGGCGGTATAACGGGACAATCACTTATCCTGCTTGCCGGTGGTATCTTCCTTCTTTATAAAGCCACGCAAGAGATTTATGAAAAAGTGGAAGATATAGGTCATGATCAACGTGAGGTGAAAAAGAAGCAAACCTCTACTTTTTCAAAAGTAATCCTGGAAATTACCATGATCAACATTGTATTTTCCTTTGATAGCATATTGACCGCGGTGGGTATGACTAACGGTTTGAGTGATGATCCAGATGGTGCGCTGATCTTAATGATTATTGCCGTAGTGATATCAGTAGTCATCATGTTGTTGTTTGCTCACCCAGTAGGCAAATTTGTCAATAAGCATCCATCGGTGCAGGTACTGGGACTGGCATTCCTACTTCTTATAGGTTTTATGCTTATTGCAGAGGGTGCACATCTAGCTCACTTAAGCATATTTGACAGTGAGGTAGGAGTTATTCCAAAGGGTTATTTATATTTTGCTATCTTCTTTTCAATGTTTGTAGAATTCCTGAATTTTAAACTGAGAAGCAAGAAACAACCTCGCAAGAAAACAACCGATTTACTGGAACCAGACGAAAGAATTGAGTAATAAAAAAAGTGCCATTTGGCGCTCTTTTACTACTGATTTTATCACGGTTAGTCCCTCTGTGCTGTCAGTATTTTGTTCTGCTCTGCCATTAGGTCTTTCAAATCGTTGAGTAACTCGATATCCTTTGGGGTAGAGACCACTTTGTCCTTTGGATCTTCAGCTTTTCTTTTCAAGCTGTTCATGAGCTTTACCACAATAAACATGGTCAATCCTATGACGATAAAATCTATGGTAACATTGATCAACTCGCCGTAACCTATGGCAATTTCTTTTGCGGCATCGCCGGCAATTTCAGGATTTGCCTCGCGCAACACGTATTTCTTATCCTCATAATTAATACCGTCAGTCATGTAAGAGAGCGGTGGCAGCACCACTTTTTTAACGATGGTTTGTACGACATTATTAAAAGCGGTACCTATGATGATACCCACCGCCATATCAATCATATTACCCTTTACCGCAAATTCCTTAAACTCCTGTAAGAATTTCATACTCGTAGATTAGAGACGCAAAATTATTGATTCCGCTTTCGCGAAAGCGGTATTTCTACAACTTTTTAACGTACTAAGACCAGCGAGCTAATAGCAGCTATCAAATTCTAACCTAACCGTAGAATATCCTCATCCCTTAATCGCTGTGGTCGTAAAATATAATTATATGCACGATTTAAATTAGAACAACTCTCCTTGAGTATTTTGGGTAGGCTCGTCGCTCACTGTAGTTTCATTTGGTTCCACTTCAGTAATATCAGGATCGCCTTCTGGTAGAGCGGGTTCGATCAAGTCGATATTCTTTACTTTACACTTGATTAAAATATTGCCTTGAGCATTGATTCCTTTAATGGCAATAAAATTCTCCAAGTCTATCCTTTCATTAGGCGGTTGCTCCTTGCCTCTTGGTTTTGGAAAACTAAGTTCCACGGCAGGTTGTGGATGGGTCGATACCACCTCTAGGTAGCTGTCAGCATGATCAGAAATTATGGATTCCTCTTTGTCAGTATTCTCGATTAAAAACCGTTTGACATAAAACAATTGCTTGTCGCCATTGAAATATACGAGACTGATGGGTTTTGATGGAATCCATTTTTCTAGCATGATCATGTCGTCGTCAAAGCGTAGGGTAACTTCTGGAATGACCGTTTTAGCAATTCCTCTCGCATTAATTATCAATAAACGATCCTCGCCTTTAAATTCACCCAGCAGCTCACCACGACCATCTACGTTAAGTCGTTGTACTGTATCATCAAACCAGAGCTTGCGTGGTTTTAAGGTAGAAACTCCCTCCTCTTTTAAATCCACCCGCTTGATACTGAATTTTGAAACTAAATTGCCCTTTACTCCACGACCCTTTACCGCGATCTCGCTGAAATCCAGATCCCAGCGCAGTTTTCTCATGGCGCCTATCTGTCGCAGGTTTATAGCGACAACCTCTGCCTCTCCATTGTTATTTGCACTGAAATAATGAATCATGGAATTTTTATTTCCATAACCCACGTGATACTCCTTATCTCTTGTAATTGAGGTAACCGCAAATCGTTTTACATAGCTAGGTCCTGCCTTACCGTCTCTATAAATCAGATTGTAGATGGTGCGCTTGTCTTTCTTTTTAAAGACCGCTACGTGTATGATATTCTTGCCCACAAAGGTTTTTGAATCCACCCGTGTGACCGTCATGACGCCCGATTTTGTAAATACGATGATGTCATCAATATCAGATACATCGCCTACGTACTCGTCCTTCTTGAGTGAGGTTCCCACAAAACCCTCTGCACGGTTTACGTATAGCTTTGTGTTGCGTATGACCACTTTTGAAGCAACGATCGTATCAAAGGTTTTTAATTCTGTCTTGCGGATTCTCTCACTCCCATAGTCTTTTTTGAGTTTTTTAAAGTAGTCTATCGCAAACTCTACCAGATGCTCCAGATGGTGCTTAAGCTGTGCTATACGTGCTTCCAGCGCGTCAAGACGTTGCTGCGCCTTGTCAAGATCAAACTTTGAGATCCTCTTGATCTTGATCTCCGTTAGACGTACGATGTCTTCCAAGGTTACGGCGCGCTTCAAATGATGCGTATGTGGTTTCAAACCCTGGTCTATTGCATCAATTACGCCTTCCCAAGTCTCCTGCTCCTCAATATCCCGATAAATTCGGTTCTCGATGAAAATGCGCTCCAGGCTCGCAAAATGCCATTGCTCTTCTACCTCATCGAGCTGTATCTCGAGTTCTGCCTTAAGCAACTCCACGGTGTGGTCAGCGCTGCGACGCAACATCTCACTCACCCCTACAAACAGCGGTCTATTGTCTTCTATCACACAACCCAGCGGCGACAGGCTTACCTCACAATTAGTAAAGGCAAACAGTGCGTCCATGGTTTTATCTGGTGAGATACCAGATGGTAGATGAATCTGGATTTCCACATTTGCAGCAGTATTGTCCTCAATCTTCTTGATCTTGATCTTACCCTTGTCATTTGCTTTGAGGATACTGTCAATCAGGGAACTAGTGGTAGTAGAATAGGGAATTTGCGTAATAACGATGGTACTCTTATCTGGGGCATGCATTTTTGCACGTACCCGTACCTTACCGCCACGCATTCCATCGTTGTAGTTACTTATATCTGCCTCTCCACCCGTGGGGAAGTCTGGAAAGATCTTGAAACGCTTGCCCTGCAGGTGCTTAATGCTTGCGTCGATAAGCTCATTAAAATTATGGGGGAGGATTTTGGTACTTAACCCTACGGCGATACCCTCTGCTCCCTGCGCGAGTAGCAAGGGAAATTTGACCGGTAGGTTGATGGGTTCCTTGCGCCTACCGTCGTAACTGGATTGCCACTCCGTAATCTTGGGATTGTAAAGTACCTCTAGACCAAATTTTGAAATTCGGGCCTCTATGTATCTGGAAGCTGCCGCGGGATCACCAGTCAAAATGTTCCCCCAGTTTCCCTGCATATCAATAAGCAGGTCTTTTTGCCCTATCTGCACCATGGCATCACCTATACTGGCATCACCGTGTGGGTGGTATTGCATGGTGTGGCCTACGATATTTGCTACCTTGTTATAGCGACCATCGTCCAGATCCTTCATGGATTGCATGATGCGACGCTGCACGGGTTTGAAGCCATCCTCGATCGCAGGAACCGCTCTTTCCAAAATTACATAGCTGGCGTAATCCAGGAACCATTCCTTGTACATACCTGTAACGCGGGTAATGGTTTCCGTGGGTTGCTCTACACCTTCACTTATATTATCTAGCTCTTCGTTTTCTTCACTCATTGCTGTTGTACTCTTCGCAATTTACAATCAATCATTTACTCGTTTCTCTTGTTGCTTATGAGTAGTTGCCTCTAGTCATCAATTTTTGCAATTTATTGCTGTTCTGCTTTCGCGAAAGCGAGACATTCTACTCAATCCTCCACCACATCAAGTTCCACTTTCAAATTCTCAATAATAAATTCCTGGCGGTCGGGCGTGTTTTTCCCCATATAAAATTTCAATAGGTCATCTATGCTCATTCCTTCCTCCAGCATGATGGGGTCAAGTCGTATGTCCTCTCCTATAAAATGGACAAATTCATCGGGACTAATCTCGCCCAGCCCTTTAAATCTAGTAATTTCAGGGTTCTTGCCTAACGCTGCAAGTGCTTCGGTGCGTTCTTCTGGAGTATAGCAGTACCTTGTTTCCTTCTTGTTGCGCACTCTGAATAGCGGCGTCTGTAAAATATACAGGTGTCCTTTCTTGATTAATTCTGGAAAAAATTGTAGAAAGAACGTAATGAGCAATAAGCGTATGTGCATCCCATCGACATCAGCATCTGTGGCAATTACGATCTTGTTATAGCGTAGGTCTTCCAGGCTGTCTTCTATATTTAGCGCCGCCTGTAACAGGTTAAACTCCTCATTCTCATAAACAATCTTTTTGCTCATGTTGTAAGAATTGAGTGGTTTACCACGCAAAGAAAATACCGCCTGGGTGTTTACATTACGTGATTTGGTTATTGATCCACTCGCACTATCGCCCTCGGTAATAAAAAGGGTGCTGTCCAGATTGTTTTCTTTTTTAGTATCCCCCAGATGAACCCTACAATCACGCAGTTTTTTATTATGAAGACTAGCTTTTTTTGCCCGATCTCTAGCTAGCTTCCTGATGCCTGAAAGTTCCTTGCGCTCACGCTCTGCCTGGACGATTTTTTTCTGTAGCGCCTCAGCAACATCACTATGCTTATGTAGGTAGTTGTCGAGTTGTGTTTTTATAAAGTCATTGATAAAGGTGCGCACCGTGGGGAGTCCACCTCCTACTTCGGTAGAACCTAGCTTGGTTTTGGTTTGTGATTCAAAAACCGGTTCCATTACCTTGATTGCTATGGCTCCCACAATGGATTTGCGCACATCACTAGCATCGTAGTTCTTGTTAAAAAACTCGCGTATGGTTTTTACAATAGCCTCTCTAAATGCTGCCTGGTGCGTGCCGCCCTGCGTCGTATTCTGACCGTTGACAAAGCTGTGGTATTCCTCAGAATACTGGGTTTTACTATGGGTCATCGCCACCTCAATGTCATTCCCCCTTAAGTGGATTATGGGATAGAGACGATCAGTTTTTGCCATATTATCGTTAAGCAAATCCTTGAGACCATCCTCACTAATATATTTTTCACCGTTGTAAACAATAGTCAATCCTGGATTGAGGTAGACATAGTACTTCAACATACGCACCACATATTCAGGTCGATACTTGAAGTTTTTGAAGATTTCATGATCGGGAATGAAAGTCATTTTGGTTCCCTTGCGCCTACTGGTCTCATCCAGTAATTCCTGATCAGTCTGTTCACCTCGTTCAAATTCTGCACTTGCGCTTTTTCCATCGCGAGTTGATTCCACACGGAAATAACTGGAAAGCGCATTGACCGCCTTTGTTCCCACGCCGTTGAGTCCCACCGACTTTTTAAAAGCTTTGGAATCATATTTACCACCCGTATTCATTTTTGAAACCACGTCGACTACTTTGCCTAGCGGTATGCCCCTACCGTAATCACGTACAATGACACGTTCCCCCTGGATGGAAACCTCGATACTTTTTCCAGCTCCCATGACAAACTCATCGATCGAGTTATCTATGACTTCTTTAAGTAGGATGTAAATACCATCGTCTGCACTAGACCCGTCGCCCAGCTTACCTATGTACATGCCGGGACGCATGCGTATGTGTTCTTTCCAGTCCAGCGACCGGATGTTGTCTTCTGTGTACTGTGTACTCATTAAATAGGTTTAAATGGCCTGATTAGCGACTCAATTTCAAACCACTACAGGTCTTCATCTTGAAGTTGTCAAGATAACCTTATACTTGATATTAACCAACTCTATCGATGGATTATTTCCTAATGCATGCCGCCCTATTACTAGGAATTGTTCCGCTTTCGCGAAAGCGGAATCATAAGAATTTCCTTCAAAGTCGCCATCCTTGAATCGATTTGATAATTTACTATGACAAAATCATAAATGTCCATTGGCGACAATGCCTTCTGCGTAGAGATTATCGTGTTTATCAAATATCTCCACCTTATACTCCCCGATATATTTACTGATTCTCATGGAATGCTCTCCTGTAAACAGGCCTAAGTCTACATTTTCAGAAGTGGGTAAACTGGTGATTTCAAACTCAATCGTGCGCCATCCATCATTAATGGTTCCGTGAACAAATTTATAGTTTATTGCCGCAACTTTAATAAAGACCTCTATCGATCGATCTCCTATAACCAGCCGGATTTGTGAACCAATATTATTAGAATTAAGAATGAGATCTCCAGTATATTCGCCAGCTTTCAGAAAACCCGTCCCCTTTGGTCCAGTTTCATAAGTTTGCAACTCTTTTTTAAACTCTTGCATTGAGAGTGGCTCGCTATGTTGTTTAGGTTTGAATTTATTGTAAATCGTGAGGATGCTCCATACTGCAATTACTATAGCAATACTAATCTGTTTTATCTTATTAGGAGATAAACCTTGATCAGAGTATGATGAACTATAATGACGCTGGCGTCTTTGCTGGAAAGGTGATCCATTTGAGTGTCCTCTTCTATAAGTATTGCGCTCGTAATCAGCGTTCTGACTGTATCTAGTGCCGTGAGTATCCCTACATGTATAGTCTAAACTACTATCGTAGCTGGATTTTTTATCAGAATCCTTTAAAACAGCATAGGCTGCCTGAATTCCTTTAAATTATTCTTCATAAAACGGGTCACTTCTATGACGATCGGGATGGTAATGCATACTTTTCCTGCGGTATGCACGCTTAATTTCTGGAGCACTTGCCGTTCTCTTTATTCCTAGAATTTGGTAGTGCGTTTGATTCATTTAGTACTCAATGAGTAGTTTAAAATAGAGGCTAACCCAATTAGGCCTATTATAAGCTATATATGTAAACATCGTGAGATTTAATTTTGACCATCCGGTTTTGCTAAATCACTATAAAACTGATTATTCTGTTCTGATTGTAAATCTATAATAAGATCTCGACTATCGCTCGATCTAGCATCTTGAGAGTTACAATTGCTTTAAAGCTGTTATGAAGAATTTTTTAGGTCTAATTATTATATATGTTTTAAAAGAAATAATCTACTGCTCGGGTTAGCATTTTAATCGTAAACTTTTTGTTCCCAGGATTAATAAATGCTTATTTAGAACTTAGTTTGTTTACACGCTTCTAAACTTCTCAACTGCTGCGCGTCCAGAATATTGTCAAGTTTGAATCGGCTGTACTCCCACGATGCTACGTTTACCACTCCCATTTTCTCTTTAAAGGTAGTCGTCCATTCGTCTTGCAAGCACTTCTGGGTTTGGCTAGTAGTGTAATAGGAATAACCTTGCGCTATTAACTGTATTTGTACATGGTAGTCATTTGTCAACTTTTGCAATAAAGAGTTGTCTTAAAATCATTACTAATCAATTGATGAAATTTACATTTCGGTATACGTATAGCACTAATTTAAATTTTGTGTTAGATCTTAATAGCTTTCTACTTTTTGCCTTCTAATTCCAATACAGCTTGTAGACCTTCGTCAATTTGAGAAAGCGTAAACTCGCCTAGGACACTATAATAGTATTGCTTATGAATAATAACAAAACTGTAGCAAGGGTAATGATACTTGAAAAAAGTTCCCTGGAATATTGCATCTGGATCTTTTAGTGAATAATCACTAATTCTATGTTCCACAGAATCAAGACCCGCTTGATGTAATCTAATTGGTAAATTGCCAAACTTCTTTTTAATATTCTTATCAAATCGCCTTATGCGTCGCGATTTTGTATGCTCTATTTTTTTGCTTTCGGAACCTTTTCTATTACAGTTATTAATTCCTTGATCATAGAAAACCATTAACGGTTTATCCCAGTCTATAGGTTCTGGAACTATTGCATTCAAACTATCTCTTAAGGTCTGAACTTTTTTCAGCTTTCCTAAGTTTACCCTTTTGACTACATCTACTATGTTATCAATTAAATTGCCGAACGCCAAGTAATCATAACTTGACATCGCTTTTTTAAAAGCTTCTTTAGAAATTTCCTTGCTTCCAGAAATATAAAATCTCGTACTATCATTTACTTTAAATGACTCTGGAGATTGAGCAGAGATCATACTCCCGTACAATACGGTCAGTACAACAGCATAGCGCAAAATTCTACCTTGCGACTTTATTCCTCCCATAAATCTATGCTTAACTTTTTCATCTCTACGACGTAAGGCTCCCAGTGCTTTTGCAGCCATGTAAAACTCTCATCGCTTACATCCTCAGCATATTTTTTTCCCTGACGCATTAAACGTTTTTCCGTAGCCGTTTGTGGGCCTTGACGGCTAGCAATGTAGCTACGGGCTAGATTAAGGCTTTGCATCACAGTTATTTCAGGATTACGGGTGATGCCTTGACGGTCATCAGGTGTACCAAAATACTTGTTTTGTTCCAATTTAAGGTTCTTCAATAAACTATCGGTTTTCTTGATTTGTTCTTTGTATTTTTCCTTATCCAGATTCTTCATCAGTTTATTGAACCGCTCTGCCTTCTTCCGGGCGTGAGCTAATTTTTGAGTCACAGAATCAACCATTGATAGTGTTGACACAAGTTCATTAAGCGCTGCATCTTTAGCAATTCTATCGGCTGCAGTGAGCTCATTAACCCGCGGATCTTCTTTAATAGTAACAGATTGCTCACTAGTTGTCCCGGCAAAATGAAGTACCGCTCTATAGGTTCCTGGCAGCACTCGGTTACCTCTGGGCTCACTATTCTTTTCACGATAGGACCGGCTGGGATAATTCACGCCCTTGCGACGCATGTTCCAGTTCCAGGAATGCACGCCCTTTTCTTTGGGAACTTTTCGTTTTAAAGTTCTAATTAAGGTTTTACCATCGTAGATTTTCAGGAACAACGAATCCGTTTTTGCGGTATCTGAAGCTTTCTTCAAATCCATGTCAAGGAAATATTTAAACCTTGCGCTACTGCCACGATTCTCGCCATAGAACATCGCATCACCACCAAAACGGCTGCCCGTAGGCTGTTGATATCTCGCCGCGTAGGCTGTCGGTGGTTCAAACAGCACCATCGCTTTAGTACTTGCCATTGACGTACCCTGACTAGCCGACTTGTTGCGATTACGGCGTCTATTCCTATCTTTTTTTGTAGTTGAGGTTTTTGGATCTTCCGCTTTCGCGAAAGCGGAATAATTACCGGCAAGTTGCTTGAAAGGCTCCAGGTCATCCAGAACCCACGCCGCCCTACCAAAAGTACCGATGATCAAGTCGTCCTCGCGCGGGTGAATTACTAGATCTTTAACGGATACCGTGGGGAAGCCATTTGTGTATTTTGTCCAGTTCACACCGGCGTCTATAGAAACGTACAGACCGTCGTCCGTTCCCATAAATAGCAGATTGTTCTCATCTGGGTGTTCCACGATACTCAGGGCATAGCTCTCGGTATCTGAACTATCGACGATGCGCGACCAGCTGGCACCATAGTTTGTGGTACGATATACATAGGGCTCAAAATTAAACCTGCGGTAGTCGTTTGCCACTAGCAACGCGTGACCTTTCTTTGTTTTACTCGCCTTAATCTGTGCAATCCAGCTACCTGCTGGTAAACCGCTCATACCGGTGGAAATATCAGTCCAGTTCTCGCCACCATTTCTAGTAACGTGAACGCGGCCGTCATCCGTTCCTACATACAAAACCTCCTTTTCTACCACGCTGGGTTCTATAACCAGAATGGTGGTATGATTTTCTGCACCCGTGGCATCCATGGTTAACCCACCGGATTCAGATTGTTTTTGTTTTTCAGGATCATTTGTTGTCAAGTCTGGCGAGATCTTATTCCAGGTAAGCCCCTTGTCAGTACTCTTGTGGACAAACTGACTACCAAAGTAGAGCGTCGAGCTGTCAAAAGGATCGATATTTATGGCCGCATTCCAGTTGAATCGCAACTGCTCCTCTACAGATTCTGGCGTGGGGCGCACGCTATAATTATTGCCCGTTTGCCAATCATAGCGGCTTACGTAACCCTGCTGGCTCATACTGTAACCGTAGCGGCTATTGTCAGGATCTGGAACCACATCAAATCCATCACCAAAGCTGATTTCCTGCCAGTAACTGTTCCTGATTCCCTGTGCTCGCCATATATAGGCGGGACCACGCCAGCTACCGTTGTCCTGCATACCGCCGTAAACGTTGTAGGGTATGTCCATGTCCACATTTATGTGATAGAATTGCGCTACAGGCAAATTTCCTATAAAGCGCCAGTTCTTACCACGATCGTGGGTAATATTCAATCCACCGTCATTACCATCAATCATAAAACTACCATCACGAGGATGGATGTACCAGGCATGAT
The DNA here is from genome assembly GCA_049647945.1 of Nonlabens sp. Taxonomy (GTDB): domain Bacteria; phylum Bacteroidota; class Bacteroidia; order Flavobacteriales; family Flavobacteriaceae; genus Nonlabens. Next base: position 17,516 of record JBARYP010000067.1, read on the forward strand.
GGTCTGGGTGTACACCGTTATCAACTCCATAGGCGGGCATCAACTGATTAAAATTCCTACCTCCATCCTCACTCACGTTCACATAGGTGAAAACGCTATAAATGCGGTTCTCGTTCTGGGGATCAACATAGATCTCGCTGTAATAAAAAGGACGATTGCCTATATCGCTCTTGTCATTGATTTTTTTCCAGTTGAAACCACCATCAGTTGATTTGTACAACGCATTCTTTTTGGCTTCAATCAAGGCGTAGATAATATTGGGGTCGCTGGGAGCGATGGCCACTCCTATTCTGCCTAGTTCACCAGCGGGAAGACCTTCTTCTTCGGTCAATTTTTTCCAGTTCTCGCCTCCATCGTGGGTCATGTATAGACCAGAGCCTTCACCACCTGATTTAAAGAACCAGGGATCGCGTTTGTGTTCCCACATGGCGGCAATAAGCTTGTTGGGATTGGACGGATCCATGACTAGATCTGCCGCGCCCGAAGTTTCATTTGTATGCAGTATCTTCTTCCAGTTCTTCCCACCGTCCACAGTTTTATAGACTCCGCGTTCTGGGTGTATGCCCCAGGGCGAGCCAATTGCAGCTGCGTAAACGATATCAGGATTTGTGGGATCAATGACAATTCTATGGATATGTCTCGTTTTATCAAGACCCATAGAAAGCCAATTCTTACCGCCATCTAGCGATTTATAAATACCATAACCGCCATTGAGAGAATTGCGGGGATTGCCCTCACCGGTTCCCACCCAGATCACGCTGGGATTAGACTGCTGGATCTTGACCGCACCCACGCTAGCGGTGACTTCATTTTCAAAGATGGGTTCCCAGCTTATCCCTGCGCTGGTAGATTGCCATAAACCACCACTTGCCGTCCCGGCATAGATGATGTCGGTATTGTTTTCTACCACATCAATAGAGGTTACCCTACCCGACATGCCACCGGGGCCTATGTTGCGCGGCTCCAAATTTTTGACCAGGTCAAGATCCAGTTTTTGAGCCGATATGGGTAAAAGCGCTATACAGCATAAAATGACTAGCAGTTGCTTCATGGGGATGGGTTTAAAAACATAAAGATAATATGTGATTTGGTTTGTAGTTGGAATTCCGCTTTTGCGAAAGCGGAATAGCTAAAAGACATTACAATCTAAATAAAAAACGTAGAATTTTAAGCAAGAACTTGCCAGCAATTTGCGTATAGCGCCCAATTAAAGTGCGCAGAAAAAATCTAGTTATACACTATACGTTCACCGTATTCCTCTCATGCTTACGCAGGTAGGTATCTCAAAGGACTTGAGGAAAGTGAGTTAAACGTAAACTTTGAATTCAAGATGAAATTCATTGCTTGACTGCAAGTCTAAGCTAATCCAAGTAAAACCTAATTTGTAGACCGTTCGAAATCTAAATCTGAAAATAATCAGATTTTTTATCGTCTCTCCCTATCCTTTCTAGTCAAAAGAAAATAAATCACATAAAACCAACTAAATATACCGTGAATAGCGGCTAGAAGTACCGATTTGTTCCTTTCCCAGCTTATAACGACCGCTAGAACAGTTCCCAGACCCACACCACTATTGATGACCGTCTGGGTTATACTGGTTGCATTAGAATCGTGTGCGAAGGCACTAGCTATTGAAAACAACATCAAGAATATCGTCAAGAAAAAATTGCGCATTTTTATAGATTAATATTGTTTACAGACAATCGCTAATCAGTCTTTACGGTAAGGCTTTGTGATTTCAAAAATGTGATCCAGTATATCTTGATCTGTTTTGGTAAAGTCCAGTTTTCTTCTTTGCATGACTACGCTGGCAACTTCATAAGCTTTACTGGTTTTGTAGGTCATCATTCCTTGCGGTCCACCCCAGCTGAATGAGGGAATAAAGTTGCGAGGATAGCCAGCCCCATAGATGTTTGCGCTTACTCCTACTACTGTTCCTGTGTTGAACATTGTATTAATACCGCATTTTGAATGGTCGCCCAGCATCAAGCCACAAAACTGAAGACCGGTTTTGGCAAATCGATTAGTTTCATAATCCCACAACTTGACCTCAGCATAGTTGTTTTTTAAGTTGCTGGTATTAGAATCTGCACCTATGTTGCACCACTCACCCATCACAGAGTTTCCCATATAGCCCTCGTGACCCTTATTTGAATACCCAAAAATCACGGAGTTGCCTACTTCTCCACCTACTTTGCTGTGTGGCCCTACGGTGGTGGGACCATAAATTTTAGTTCCCAGTTTAGTCGCACTATTATTTAGCAATGCAAAACCGCCACGGATTAAGGAGCCTTCCATTACCTCGGCATCTTGTCCTATGTAAATGGGACCCTCAGTTGCGTTGAGGGAAGAATGGTTTAATACCGCACCCTGTTCTATAAAGATATTTTCACTATTGATCGTTTGAACAGTTGACGGTATGGGCTGGCTGGTTCTGCCATTTGTAATTGTGGCAAAATCAAGTTCCATCACAACGCCGTTCTTAGAGAATATGTCCCAGGTATTTTCAATAAATAATACCTCGTCCTCTAGATAAAGAACCTGCTCTAACTCGATGGTGGGAGTATGCAATTCCCTTACCCGGTACGCAACCATGTTGTTCCCAGCCATAAGTTTTTGCTGTGGCTTAAGTGATACAATCTTATCCACTAGATTCTGGGTAGCCACGGCATTACCGGCGACTACGATATTGTCTTGAGAAGTATGAAGAGGATACTTGGTTTGAAGGTATTGTTCTGTTTGAAAACTAATTTCCTGATTTAAAAAATGTTTCCACCGCTGGGTCATAGTAAGAATGCCGCAACGTATTTCACTTACCGGCCTGGTGTAGGTAAAGGGTAATAATGCTTTGTGGCTATTAAAGTCTGCGAGGATATAGTTCATTGCTAGTCGTTAGATCTTCAAAGGTCGGGAATAGAAATCTAAGAGTCTGACACACTTACAAATTAATTACCACCTTAAAACCGAATTCAAAGACAGAATGATTCGGAAGTTTTTAAGTTATTGACTGCTACTCGAGATATCGAATAGGCGCAACGTTTGAAATGGTAAGGAATTAAGATACCTTGCCTTCATTAATCACTAAAAGATTCTATAAAAACAAATTCATCATTGTTAAAAGTTGAAGTTTGTTGAATACAATTTATCTTATGCTTTTTCTATAAGCCGATATTCCGGATATACCTCGTCAAGATATTCTCTAGCTTTCTTGGGAATTTCAACATAGACCACGTAATACAGAATGATAATTAAAGCCAAAATGAATGAAACACCAACTAAAACTGCAGGGTGCCGACCCGAAGGATCATAATCATTTATTATGAATGGTTGCATTATGTAGTACGGCATCATAAAAATCCCGTAGGCGCTCCCCAGGCCACCTATCATTTCCTCAAGCATCCAGATTCTAGTATTATTATTTTTTTCCTTTTTATTCCTCTTGCGCCGGCGGAATTCTAAAACCAATCCAACAAGCCAAGAAATAAGGATCACCCCCGCGGTAAGCGCGACTACCTCTTTTCCAAAAGTTTTGATTTGGAATAGACTGTAAAACGCTGCTGTTGCGACCACGACCAGTAAAATTTGAGGTAATTTGAACCACTTCTTCATGTGCTGGAATATAATCTTACTGTATCGTCTTGTCATTGCCTTCCTACGAGCCTCTACCACATCCATAAACCCGAAAACTCCAAATTTCTTGAACTCTGCAGCGAGGGCGTCTTTAAAGGTCAATTGTGGATCTACAGCCCATTGCTGTTCTATACCATTTGATAAATGATCTACCAGCTCCAGTTGTAGATCATAGTGCTCTACGTAATGCTTTTTAGTAAAGGCAAATAACTCGTCGATTTGTTCAGTGCTTAATTTCATGCCATTCTAGGTTTAAGATGAAGAAGCTGTTCCATATCTTGAAGATAATTTTTGAGTTCCTGTATTCTATTAACCGTCTCCGTTTCTCCATCTACAGTCAATTCATAATACTTGCGCACTCTATTGTCTACCCTTTTTGCGCTTGTGGTTAAATAACCTTGAGCTTCTAGTTTGTGCAGCGCTGGGTACAGGGCTCCCTCTTTTATATTTAGATCATTGGAACTGAGCAGCTTTATTTTTTGCGTTATCTCATATCCATACATTTTACCTTCTTCTTTAAGAAGATTTAAAATGATGGTTTGGAGGCTACCCTTATACAGTTGGCTGTTTGACATACCTAAGATTCTTAGGTATAAAAGTATGAAAGGCTTTATGATTAAGCAAACAGCAACTTTTTACGAGCATCGGTATCATATAGATAGAGCTATGCGTGAGGGATTGTAGTGGAAATCCCGCAGCGTGGGAACGAGCGAGGAATTGCAGAGTAAAGCCCGACCCCTGTGGTCACGCCCTATATAATCGATGCCAGTAAAAACACCGCCCGTTGGGTAAAATTTGCTACAAGCAGTACCTTAAATACGTCATAAAACTAGCATTTTCAAACCCGAAAAAATAAAACCGCAAGTGTCACGATAACGTTATAGTATTAGTACTTTTGCAGCCTAAAATTTCAATTTAAGATTCCTATGGATACTTATGAAAAAGAGTTGGCATTTCAAACTGATAGACGTCGTGCGGCAGTTGCATTCATTAAAGCGGTAAGCGACTTATGGTATGACCGTAGTATTGAGCTGGTGCTATTTAGAAATCAGTTGATCGACCGTAACGTAAGTCAAATCATCAATCTACATGAATACGCGGGTGAGTTTGTGCAAAAGCCTATTTCGGTTTTTGATAGCGTTGAGATTGCGCAGGCGATTTTGAGTATGGATATGCCACCGGCAAAGCTGGATATAGGAAAGCTGACCTATGAGTACCACCTAGAGGACAATGAGTCTGCAAACGTGATGAGTTTTGTGATGGACAAACTGGGTAAAGCCAAGAAAGCCAGTGCTCCAAAACCTAAGGACGTGGTACTTTACGGATTTGGCCGTATCGGTAGACTACTCGCCAGGGAGTTGATGTCCAAAGCAGGAAAGGGAAGTCAGTTGAGATTGAGAGCTATTGTGACTCGTGGCAAAATTGATGCTACGGTTCTTGAAAAAAGAGCCTCGCTCCTAGCCCAAGACAGTGTTCACGGTGACTTTTCTGGAACGGTATCCTACCATGAAGAAAGTAAAAGTTTGATCATAAACGGTACTACGGTCAACGTAATAAGTGCCAATGCTCCAGAGGACATCGACTATACGGCCTATGGTATAAACGATGCGCTGGTCATCGATAATACGGGAGCCTTTAGAGACAAAGTGGCGCTGTCGCGTCACCTAGCCGGCAAGGGCGTCCATAAAGTGCTGCTTACGGCACCTGGGAAAGGTATTCCCAATATTGTTCACGGTGTCAACCAGTTAGAGAACGATCCCGATACGGTAGATATATTCTCTGCAGCGAGTTGTACCACAAATGCCATAACTCCCGTGCTTAAAGCTATTGAGGATAGTTATGGAGTCGTAAGAGGGCATCTAGAAACCATCCATGCCTATACAAACGATCAGAACCTAGTGGATAACATGCACAGCAAATACCGTCGTGGTAGAGCTGCTGCCTTAAATATGGTAATTACGGAAACAGGTGCTGGACAGGCCGTGAGCAAGGCCCTTCCCAGTTTTGAAGGAAAATTGACCTCAAATGCGATTAGAGTTCCCGTGCCTAATGGTTCACTAGCCATTTTAAACCTAGAGCTAGAAACCGCTACCAGCAAGGATGGAATCAATGCAACCATGAAGAAATACGCGCTGGAAGGCGATCTGGTAGAACAGATCAAATACAGTATTGACAATGAGCTGGTAAGCAGCGATATCGTGGGTTCAAACGCACCTAGCATTTATGATTCAAATGCCACCATCGTCAACAAGGATGGTAAGAATGTCGTGTTATATGTCTGGTATGACAATGAATACGGCTACAGTCACCAGGTGATTAGACTTGCTAAACATATTGCCAAAGTAAGACGCTATACCTATTACTAGTAGAATATGGAGTTGATTAAGAAGCCCTGCTATAATTTATAGCGGGGCTTTTCTTTACAACTTTGTTACCTCAATTACGATTTGCTGTTGCGCGTGATCTGTAGTAAAAAAAAGATATTGCTGTCTGTTCTCACCTAGATTGAATTTTTCCCTTATCGCAGCTACCGGAATCTTAAAGTTTCTCGCGACCACACCATATCTACCGTTGCCGTAGTTGCGTTTAATCAATTTGGGTTTATAGCGCTGCACCTTTATTATCTGGAATACGCGTCCCGGAAAGCGATGACGCAGCTGGCTCGTAAAAAGATGGCTGGAGGTTGCCAGCTTTTTCATACCATATCGTGACGCCAGCTCACCAAAAGCCTGAGCTTTCATTATTGCCGCATTAGGTTCATATAGATACTTCAACGGCTCAGAAAATTCAATGGAATCATTGTTTTCACCTTCTACAAAACTGAAATTCTCCTGCTCACTCAATATATTGACGCAGGAAATTTGGGTATGGCCTTGAATTGGGTGTTTTGAATTTTGTATTACCCATACCATTTCTTTGACTTCGTTTTTCACGGCTACTACATGTAGTTCCCTGACATACTTAAGGGCGCTCAAACCGGCGGTGATGTCCAGCATAGGCGAGGTTTTAATTAATAACCTGCGACACCGTTGTAACAGTACCTCTAGGTAGTCCAGAACATTGGGTTCATAGTCCTCTAGTTGTATCGCTTTTTGGGTTTTGTGGGTCTTCCGGCCAGGGTCTAGATAAATAGTATCGTATGGACGACCTTCCCTAGTCAATAATGCGATTCCATCGCCAGTTCTTGTCTCAACGGTTAGAGAGAATGCCTTAAACAGCTGTCGCGAGTAAACAGCTAGGGAATTATTCTGCTCAATATGGGTGGTGCGTAGTCCCGCTTTCGCGAAAGCGTAAACATCGAGTCCGAAACCACCTGTCAAATCAATAAAGGTCTCACCTAGCGCGAGTTTTGCCTTATAATTTGCGGTCAACTCAGAGCTGGTTTGTTCCAGATTGACTTTAGGAGGGTACAGAACATTCGGATTTTTGTAAAGCGATGGGAATTTAGTAATGGCTTTTTGCATTCCCACCAACTGCTGGGTCAACTCCTGGGACGTTATGTTGTCAAAAGGATGTTTTTGGAGGGCAAAAGTTGCTGGATGAGTATGGATATGGGAGGCAAGATAATTGCGTACTTCTTCTAACAGCAATTCCTGGTTCATCCTATAAGTTGTGGGTCAACTTTTTGACGATTTTGTATTCGCTCAAAAATTCTTTTGAAATTACCTTAATCGCGGTGTAGGTAGGTATTGCGAGCACCAAGCCCATAACTCCAAAAACCACTCCAGCCGTAAGAATAACGATGAAAATCTCTAATGGATGGGATTTGACACTTTTACCAAAAATGAGTGGTTGATTCACAAAGTTATCAATCGCCTGAATGATACCGTAGCCTATCAATACTATAAGTAATTTAGGAAGGATGACCTCTGTAAAATTGTAGCCCAGGTTGTCGCTTATCACAAATCCAGACATCATTAAATAACCTATCGCGGGACCCAGATAGGGAACAAGATTAAGCAGCGCGCAAAAGAATGCAATGATAATAGCGTGTTCAATACCCACTACCAGTAAGAGAACGCTGTAAAGAATAAATAGAATGGCTACTTGTGCTATGAGACCGATAAAGTATCTTGAAAGCAGCTCCTTAATCTTCTTGAACGCTCTTTGGAACTGGCCCTCGTTATCTCTTTTTGCAAAAACGAGAATTCCCTCTAGCAACAACCTGCTATCTCGCAACAAGAAAAAAGCAATGAATAAAATGGAGAACAAACCAATGGCAAAATCACCTAAAGCTCCGAGAAAAGTATTGATATACTCGGGGATTACCTCTACATTGAAATCTTGAACATATTCAAGATTTTGTAGTCTTTCCAGTATGTTGACTCTTTTTATTCTGAAATAATCACTTACCTGAGTATTCAAAACCTCGAGATTTGCCTGAACCTCAGATAAATCAATCTGTCCTAGATTATCTGCTTGCTCAACAATAATGGGTATAATCAGCAGCACGGCGCCTATAATGACGATGAATAGTAAAAACAGCGTAATGAGTACGGCGATAATATTGGGAATCCTCAATCGTTTGTGCAAGAATATAACGATGGGTCGCCCTACAAGTGAGACAACTGCGGCGATACCTATATACGCAAGAACTGCCTGTACCTCATATAAGAATAGGAGCAAAATGAGAATGCCGCCTATAAGTCCTATGGATCGCAATACGCCAAAAGCGATTCCTTTTGAAAGTTCCTTGGGAGTCATCATTAGCTAGAAAAAACGTATTTAATAATGTTAGCACCCATATCGAGTGCCTTTTTACGTACTTCTGGCGGGTCATTATGCACCTCTGGGCTTTCCCAGCCATCACCCAAATCACTTTCTAGAGTGAATAATAAAATCAATCTATTTTCATGGAATAGACCTAATGCTTGTGGTCTAGCACCTTCATGCTCATGAATTTTAGGCAGGCCCTTTGGAAAATTTACAAAAGAATTAAAAATAGCATGGTTTGCGGGCAGTTCAATCAATTCCTTATCTGGGAACAGCTTGACGAGCTCCTTGCGTAAGTAGGGTTCCATACCGTAATTATCGTCTATGTGCAAGAAACCACCACTAAGAAGATAATTTCTAAGATTCTCGATATCATCCTGTTCAAAGAGCACGTTACCATGTCCCGTCATATGGATAAAAGGATATTGATAGATATCAATGCTACTAGGCTCAACGGTTTGAACCTCAGGATTGAGCGTAGTTCCTAGATTGCTATTACAGTAGGCAATTAAGTTAGGTAAGGATGATGGATTAGAATACCAGTCTCCCCCACCTTTGTACTTCATGACTGCTAGTTGCTGCGCATTTGTAGCAATCCCTGCCAGAATAAATAAGCAATACAAATAGTTTCTCACGATAAGCAATTTACAACAATAGCATTAAGCCAAAATTATAAGAAATATATAATTAATTACCGGCAGCTGCTACTATATATGGCTGCTGCATATATACCAGCAGTCTCTGTACGCAATCTGGTATTTCCTAGAGTTACGGGGGTGAAGTCAGATTGTAAAGCTTGCTCAATTTCTTGCTTTGTAAAATCACCTTCTGGACCGATTAAGACTAGGCTGGGATAGTTTTTTCCCAACACATCGCCTATAAAGGATCTCTTTTCTTCTTCACAATGAGCAATAACTTTTACCACTTCACCACTTTCAGTAATTAAACTATTGAATGAAGTTAGTGACTTTAAATCAGGCAACCACAGCTGGTTACTTTGTTGCATTGCGCTTATTAGGATCTTTTCAAATCTGGAGTGATTTATTTTTTTACGCTCGCTATTTGAAGTCAAAATGGGTGTGATGGTCTGTACCCCTATCTCACAGGCTTTTTCCAGGAAGAACTCGAACCGATCGTTCAGTTTTGTGGGCGCAATGGCAATATGTAGCGGTGGATACGGTTTGGGTTCTGCTTTCGCGAAAGCGAGATCCACCAAAACCTTATTGCTGGTGACCTGGCCTAGTGTAGCATCAAACAACTTGCCCTGCCCGTTAGTGACTGAGATGCGATCACCCTGCCTTTTACGCAATACTTTGGTAATATGGCGAGTCTGTTCTTTGTCAAGTTCGAGACCATCTTCACTAGCATTCTTAAAATAAAATAGCTGCATCTATAGAGAAAATCGCGGTTGTGCCACCGTATCCATACTCGCAAAATCTTTATCAAGAAGTTTATAATAGGCTGCTATTCCTATCATCGCGGCATTATCAGTAGTATATTCAAAGGGCGGGATGTGGGTACTCCAGCCTTGCTCCTGTTTAGACTCCAATTTTTTACGTATTGCAGAGTTTGCACTCACCCCACCTCCTATGGCTACCGTAGTAATGCCGGTTTGTTTTACTGCCAGTTCAAGTTTTTTAAACAAAATCCTGACAATTGTGTGTTGTATGCTTGCGCAGAGGTCGTTGAGGTTCTCGGCAATAAAATTTGCATTTTTCTTAATCTCCTTCTGTAAAAAATAAAGTACGGCAGTCTTGAAACCACTAAAGCTATAATCTAGCGCCGGAGCTTTGGGAACGGGAAATTCAAAACGTAGACTATCGCCGTCTTGTGCAAGACGATCTAGTTGTGGTCCTGCGGGATAACCCAGTCCCAGCATTTTTCCAGTTTTATCAAATGCCTCACCTACTGCATCATCCCGGGTTTGTCCCAGTACTTCCATGTTGTGAACCGTATTGACTCTTACGATCTGGGTATGCCCTCCACTTATGGTCAAAGCAAGAAAAGGAAGTTGTGGTGCGGGTCTAGGTGATTTAATGAAATGAGCAAGTATATGTCCCCGCATGTGGTGAACATCTATTAGTGGAATGCGCAATGCTAGCGACAAGGATTTAGCAAAACTAGTACCTACCAGCAGGCTGCCCATCAAGCCAGGTCCTGAAGTAAAAGCAATAGCATCAAGCTGTGTTTTTTGTATTCCAGCTTCTTTCAATGCCAGCTCTACAACTGGAACGATATTGCTTTGGTGCGCTCGCGATGCTAGTTCCGGTACTACTCCTCCATACTTGACGTGAACTGATTGATTGATGACTACATTTGATAATACCTGATTATCCTTAAGGATGGAACAGGCTGTATCATCACAGCTGGACTCGATAGCAAGTATGTATAAAGAATCTTTGTCCATGGGAGCTTTGGGGCATATATTTTGGTAATCTTTGCAAAAATAACGGTTACGTCATTAAGAGAATATTTAAAATACTAGGTAGATTAATAGTGCTGCTGCTGGCGCTGTTCTTAATTCTTATTATAGCTTTCTCTAATTCACGGGTGCAATCATGGGCAGCAGGCAAGGCTACTACTTATTTAAACGATGAGTTTAATACCCAGATAGAGATTGAAAAGATACAATTCACCTATAGCGGTAAGGTGGTTATTAAGGAGGCAGTAGCTCTAGACCATCATCAAGATACGGTTATATATTTTTCCAGGCTGGATACCTCTATTCTAGGATTTGGACAATTAATGGCTGGTAGTCCCCAGCTAGGCAGTACACAGGTAGATGGACTTTATCTCAATATTTATAAGTATGCAGGAGAGCAAACCGATAACCTTGACCAATTTATCACGAGTTTTGATAGTGATCAACCCTCAACTTCTAGCAAACCTTTTCTTCTCGAAGTATCCAACTTAAAGGTCACAAATTCTAGGTTGCATATTACTGACGAAGATTTAAGAATTCAAAAGTCTTTTATCGCCAGTAAGATGAATCTCGATGCTACTGATTTTAAAGTGAAGGGATCAAATATTTATGCTCAAATCAAGGACGGCGACTTTCATTTCTACAATGGAGCCATGAAAATGGGCGAGGAAGGTATTAATGGCCTAGATGTGAAACATCTTTCAGCAGACTTTACTTATACTCCTAATAATATAATAGCAGATCGTTTGGATCTTCAGACCGCTGGTTCTTACCTCAAAGGTGATCTGACCATGAATTACAATCGAGAGGACTTTGCGGAATTCATTACTAAAGTTCTCTGGGATTTTAACATCAAGGAAGCTGATCTTTCCACTAACGAATTGCGACAGTTTTACGATGAAATTGTCCCTAACGAGTCCATTCAGATTTCAGGAGTTTTAAAAGGAACTCTCAATGACTTTGTGGTAAAAGGATTAAAGGCGACAACGCTGGATGACATAAGCATCAATGGCAATATGCATTTTAAAAATCTACTTGAAAATGAAGATGATTTCTTTATAGAGGGTGATTTTGAAAACCTACAATTGAGCAATAGAGACCTTAAAAGGTTTTTACCGCGGTTACTGGGTAAAACTATGCCGCGTGAACTGGATCAACTGGGAACCATTAAAGCTACAGGTTATGCCAGCGTTAACTCATCTAGTGTAGTTTCCAGATTAAATGGCAATAGTCGACGAGGAAGCTTTTCCAGTAATATTACCCTAGGCGCTATTCAATCTGGCAATGTCACCTACAACGGTAATATTAAGTTGAATAAAATAAATATAGGCGCACTATTAAATCAGAAGGATTTTGGTTATGCCACGGTTGATCTCAACTTAAATGGTCGCGGATTCAATTTTAACCAAACAAATTCAAGAATCAAAGGGAAAATTAAATCCTTGGATTATAACGGATATACCTATACCAATATTACGATTGATGGAAAATTAAAAAAACCATTATTTGATGGTGAATTTTCTATTGACGATCCTAATTTCAAAGCAGAATTCAAAGGGCTCGCAGACTTATCAGAAAAAATAAATGATTACAACTTTACTGCTACCATTGACTACGCAGATTTAAATAAGATTCAACTTTTTACCCGCGATTCTATTGCTATTCTAAAAGGATCAATTGATATGAATATGCGGGGGACCACTTTGGATAATGCGTATGGATACATTAATATTAAAAATGCCAGTTACAAGAATGAAGATATTGAGTATAACTTTGAGAGGTTTGAGCTTACTTCCAGATTTGATGAGAATGGAGTAAGAACGATCAGCGCAAGTAGTCCAGATGTAGTTCAGGGTAATGTTACGGGCGACTTTAAACTAGCCGAAATCGATGAACTATTACGTAACAGCATTGGTATGGCATATTCAAATTTTGAATATGAAAACCTTTCTGACGGTCAATTTATTAAATATGATTTTAAGATCTATGATAAGATTGTAAATCTTGCGCTTCCTGATATTGATATAGGACCCAATACTACCCTCAAGGGGCAATTAGCTAGTGATGCACGGTCATTTAAACTAGATTTTAATTCACCCCACATCGCTTTATACGGTATTGATTTTGAGGACTTAAACCTTAAAATTGACAACAACAACCCTATTTTCAATACGTATCTTAAAGTGGCCAAGATCGATAATCCAGTCATGGACGTAGAAGATTTTCAGTTGATTAATATTACCAGGAACGACACACTATTATTCAGAACTGAGTTTGCTAATGCTGATAGAATTGACGATATATTTAATCTAGGCTTTTACCATACGCTGGACAAAGAGAATAAATCTATAGTAGGCATAAGAAAAAGTGACCTGAAATTTCAAGGAAAGAAGTGGGATTTAAATGCTGCTAACAAAAAAACCCAGCTAGTATTTGATCATTCTTTTAATAACATAAAATTAGACACACTGGTAGCACGGTATAAAAACGAACGTATTGAATTAGCAGGATTAATTAATGGGGAAGAAACTAAACAGCTTCATCTTGATTTTGAGAACGTGAGGATTGCAAGTCTAGTCGCTCCTATTGACAGTTTAAAATTAAGAGGAAAAATCAACGGGGTACTGGACGTACAACAGGTCAATGGTAACTATGCCCCCTCCAGCGATTTTACGGTAAAAGACTTTATAGTGAATGACACACCCTTGGGTGATTTTGATCTTTTGGTAAAAGGAAATGAAGATTTAAGTGTTTATAGTGTTGATGCGCAGTTAGTAAGTTCAAATGCTCGCACCATGAGTGCACTAGGTACCATCAATACTACAGGAGAGAATTCAATCATCGATGTTGATACAAAATTTAACGAGTTTAATCTGGTTGCCCTCAGTCCGCTAGGTGGTGAAGTAATAGATCAGATAAGAGGTCTTGCAAGTGGTGAAATTCATTTGGGTGGTAAACTTATTGAGCCAGATATAGATGGCAGGATAGGTATTAAAGGAGCGGGCTTAAGGCTACCTTACCTAAATACTGATTTTGATTTTCAAGAGAATGCCGTAGTGAAACTGACGACTAATTCTTTTCAGTTTGATGACATTCAACTTACTGATACCAAATACAAGACTACAGGAAACTTAAAGGGAGAAATCAAACACAAAAATTTTGGCTTTTGGGAATTAGATCTGGAATTAGATTCCAGGCGTTTGTTAGTATTGGATACGGAATTGACTCCAGAGTCCCTTTACTATGGTACCGCATTTATTGATGGAACCGCAACACTTACCGGTCCTACTGATGCGCTTTTCATTGACGTGGTAGCAACCAGCAGGGAGGATACCGTATTTAAGATTCCTATAGACGACGGTGAGTCCCTAGGCGATACCAGTGCAATCTATTTTTTAAGTCCAGAAGAAAAACTAGCCAGGATTTCTGGAGAGGAAATTAAAAGAAAACAAATTAGCGGATTAGAATTACGTTTTGACTTGAGAATCACCCCGGTTGCCGAGGTGGAAATTACCGTAGATCCCACAAACGGTAGTTATTTGCGCGGCAGCGGTTTTGGCAATCTTCTTATTGAGATCAACACTAACGGTAAGTTTGTCATGAATGGTGATTTTCTGGTGACTGAGGGTATTTACGACTTTAAATACGCTGGAATCGTAAATAAAAACTTCATCATTGAACCTGGCGGGACCATGAACTGGACCGGCGATCCAGCAAATGCAAACATCAACGTGAGTGCCGTTTACTCTACCAGGGCAAATCCCTCTATTTTGTTAGACAATCCTAATTTGAATGCTCAAATACCAGTTGAAGTAGTTACTACTTTAGATGGAGATTTAAGCTACTTTGATCCAGAGTTTCAAATACGATTTCCTAATACTAATTCAGTAGTAAGTTCTGAGTTGCAATACCGTCTTGAAGATCGGTCACAGCGACAGCTACAGGCGCTTTCTCTAGTCACATCTGGATCTTTTTATAATCCCAATTCCATAGGGCAAAACGCGGTAACTGGTAATGTGGTAGAGAGCTTTACGGGCATCGTTAACGATCTGGTAAGCCGCGATGACAGCCGTTTGGATTTTGGTGTGAGCTATGAGGCTACTGAGCGTAATCCCAATTCTGATCTACAGCGATCTGACCGTTTCGGGATTACCCTTAGCACTCAAATTACTGATAGAGTATTCATAAATGGAAAGCTAGGTGTTCCCATAGGTAGTACCAGCGCTACAGAACGTGCAGTGATTGGTAATGTAGAAATAGAGTTTTTGCTCAATACAGATGGAACCATACGCCTCAAACTTTTTAACAGGGAGAATACGCTACAGCAATTCGGCCAACAGGAAGATTATACTCAGGGTCTGGGACTGCAATACCAGGTAAATTTTGATAGTTTAAAAGAATTCTATCAAAAGATCTTTAAAAAGAAAATGAAAGCTACTCCCATTACTTTAGAGTAGCCTTCATAATCATGTATTTGAAAAATAATTCTACTTTGACATGTTGATGACTCCTCTAAAACGCAATTCGTTATTCATCATTTTTTTAAATCCCTGAGGCGCATCATCTAGTGAAAATTCTTCGATCATAGGTAAGGCTCCAGTCATGGCGCTGAATTTCATGGTGTCCTCGCTGTCTGGAGCTACTCCACTAGGCCAGCCTTTCAGACTTTTTCTCGCTTGTAATAGTTGCAACGGGGTAACTCTTACCTCTTCATTTGCAGCGGCAATCATCAACATCGTTCCATCGATACCTAGGCCATCGATGACACTCGTCATGGCATCTGCATGGGGTGCGGTTGCCACGATTAGATCTGCACCACCCAGTTCCTGCAGTTTTTCTACAGCATCTACATCATTTGTTGCAATAAAGTGATGAGCCCCTAATTCAAGTGCCAGCTCCTCTTTATCTGCTGTTGTGGATATGGCAATGGTCTTCATTCCCATCTTGTTTGCAAACTGTATTGCCAGGTGACCTAGTCCACCCACACCCTGAACCGCTACGGTATCTCCCGCTCTTAATCCAGCATTGCGCATACCGTTATAAACGGTAATTCCAGCACATAACAAAGGAGCCGCTTCCGTACTTTTAAGATCGTCTGGCACCGCTGCAGCTGCCTCGTACGGTGCAGTCATATATTCCGCATACCCACCGTCATAGGAGATTCCAGAGATTTTTGCATTCTCACAATTGATGAACTTACCTCTCCTGCAGGGATCACAATCAAAACAGTGTCCACCGTGCCACCCTATACCCACACGTTGACCTACTTCAAGGCTGGTAACCCGATCGCCCAGTTCCTCTATGGTTCCCACGACCTCGTGACCAGGAGTGCGAGGAAAGTCGTTACCCATCGCGCCTTGTTGGGTAAAGGCATCACTATGGCATATTCCACAGGCTTCCACTTTGATCAAAATCTCATTTTCATTTGGTTTTGGTTTTTCCATTTCCACTACGGTCAGGTCTGCGCCCTGTTCCTTGAATCTTGCTGCTTTCATAATTAAGTTTTGGCTCAAATTAATTTATCCTATAACAACATATTGTTAGTATGGGGTTAAGATTGCCTTTTAATGAAATTAAGCAAAACAAGTCTATTGTTTTAAATCAGGATGGAATGAGGAGACTGGATTCAAATTACGCTTTCGCGAAAGCGTAACTCTCACAAAATCAATAATTAAAAAATAGATTTCTTAGGTTTTTAACATCTGGCATGCTGATTGATCTACAAATTTTGTCAGCGGCAATGAAGTTGTTGATATTAAACCCAAGATGCTATGAAAAAGCTACTTTT
The DNA here is from genome assembly GCA_049647945.1 of Nonlabens sp. Taxonomy (GTDB): domain Bacteria; phylum Bacteroidota; class Bacteroidia; order Flavobacteriales; family Flavobacteriaceae; genus Nonlabens. The sequence continues at coordinate 34,069 of JBARYP010000067.1, forward strand.
ACTATGGGTTGTGCTGCTAGGCGGCATGTCTATAATTCACGCAGAGTCCCCGGAGCTGCATCGTAATTTCCGTGGGAATTTAAACAGTTTCATCTTTCAGGATGGTGGTATTGAGTTTGCTGTTTTTCCAGATGGTCAATTTGATTTTAACTATCTCAACGATGGTCCCGTGCTTAACGTCAACTTTTATAACGGTATCTCAAACATTTCATTTAATACCGGCTACAGCTATGACCGTTATGTTCAATACGATGCATACGGTGCCGTGATACAGATAGAAAACACTCCCATTTTTTATGATTCATGGGGTCGGGTTGCGCAGATAGGAAATATCTTTATCAATTATCGCAATGGATTTGTAAACCGATTGGGAGGATTACGGGTTTTCTACAGCAGTCCTGGTGTGGTACATCATTATGCTGGGTTTGTAAACCAGTTCAACCGCGGGTACGTGTATCAGCCATGGCACGCTTATTATGCTGTGCCAGTTGTGAATCGCTGTGTCATTTTTAACAGACCGTACCGTCAGTTTTATAATCCCGTAAGATATAGCTGGGCTTACCACAGGAACTACTGGAATGTCCCTACCTACTATAATGGTTATGTAAATCGCAATAATGTACGTCGATCTTTTTACCGTCCCAATGATCGCGTTAATTACCGCAGTTTTGAAAGAGGACGACGCAACTCACGAGGAATTGCCGTTGCAAATTCTAGAGCCGTAGTACAAGATCGAGAAGCTATCTCTAGAGGTCGCAGGAACATATCTCGTGTCGCAGGAGTCGAGCGTGCAAATGCCCAAGCGCTATCCTCTAGAAACCGTAGTGACCGCAATACAAGAAGCACCAGTGGTACCCGCTCTAACTCGAGAGCAACTGCTACAACGAGAACTATGGACATTGGTAACTCGAGAGTTGCCAGTACGAGACCCGCTTCTTCTAGAATTAATGAAAACAGTCCCTCTAGAACGACTGGTAGGGAACTAACATCAAGAACCGCCCCTAGGGCTAGCGGCGTAGCTTCCACTAGATCGACAAGTAGAAACAATAGCGCGGTAAACAACGGTAGAACCACGACTGAAAGAGCGGTAAGGAGCAACCGAAATGCAAGAACTGAATCTGTAGCTGCCACCCGTAGGTCAACTAGTCCAGACGCTAGAGCTACATCTTCCAGATCAAGTAGAACCAGGGCTACTCAACCCAGTCGTAGCTCACGTGCGAAAACCGCAAGAACTAATGGTTCTGGACAAAAAACCGCAGCTACGAGAACGGCAAATCCAAGACGTAGATAATTGGTTTACAAAAGAGTTAAGAAGGGTCTAGAAATTTCTAGACCCTTTTTTATTGAATTAGGATTTAGACAATCTTAATCTGACTAAGGCTAGTTTCCATAACTCCAGTAATTCGGTGGACATCTTAAACCTTATGATAGCAATTCCATAGGCCATAACTAGCAAAATGCTTTTAATTGCAATGTTGATGATAGGATGGAATGGGAAATCCCAGAAGTAAAAAACAGCAAATAACAAGAGTATTAATACTAATACCTGGCTGGTTTTTATTGTCCAGGGGTGAATTCTTAATTGCGTATACACCGTCAAAACCTTAGCAAGGCTGTAACTCATAAACGCGACAAAGGTTGCAATTGCAGCGCCGCTGAGCCCATAAATGGGAATAAGCCAACTATTGAGAAAAAATGCTAGCACCGCGAGTCCTAGACCCAGCCATAAGGTAATCTTGTATAAATTGGTATTATACAAAATAGCATTGTTGCTACCCAGCAAATTTTCTGAATACTTAACTAGGGCAATAAAAAACACAACGGGTATTGCAAGCGAGTATCCCTCAGGTTGCAAATCGTAAAATTGATGCAGATTGCACAAAATAAGTAGCAAAATGAGACCGCCCACAATACTGAGGTTCAGGGAGCTTTTTTTGTAAAGGTCTTCTATTCCCTTAAAGTCTTGTGCGTTATAGAGCTTACTGGTAAGAGGGTGCAAAATCTGACTCATAGCTCTTACTGGTATAGCCACAAGAGTAGAAACATAGGCAGCTACTCCATAGTAGCTTATGTTCTCAATAGTTAAATATTGATTGATCATCGTCTTGTCCAGATCAATCATCGCGGTACCCACCGCTCCAGCGAGCACCATTAATAAACTGTATTGATAAACCTCGCGCAATCTCAAATTATATGTCAAACTCAATCTGGGGCGGTAGGTTTTGAGAGCCAGTAGCATCATTGCCAGCGTACGCATTACATAAATGGGTACCAGTAACAATATGAACTGCACATCATTGATGATCTCTAATGCCACAAGGGCTAGCCCTATGCTCACGCCTACCCTATAGAATACTTCTTTGAGAAAATTCCCCCCTATGGTTTTCATGTGCACTTTTACCCAGGCATAGAAAATCTCAAAGTAGGCCTGTGCTGCACCTATGATCCCTATCACCCAAACGAAGTCGTAAACCAGAGCGTTCTTTTTACTGAGTAGCAAGGCTATTTCCTGATAGAAAACAGTCATCAAAACTGAAACAGGTATAATAACGGCTAGCGGCAGTAGGAGCATTCTGGTAAGAAATGCGTCCCGCTCTAGTTTGCTGGTAAAACTGGAATAGAACTTTACTATAGCATTATGAATTCCAAAGGAAAGGACTGGGAATATCAAAAAAGCTGCGGAAAGTATGTACTGACTTAGTCCAAAATATTCTTTATCTAAAAAATAAACGTAGAGAACTAGAACATTAATAGCTCCCAGCACAACGCCTATGATCGTAGAAAACAGATTCCAGAAACTATGTTTGACCACTATCCCCATAAGCTGTCTATGGTTTTTGACATAGCCGCACTTAGTGCCTTCCTGTGATATTGATTGATATTAGAACTAATAACAGCGTTGTTTTGATTGGCTATATAGTCTTGATACTTTTCCTTTAGGTGAGCTAATAGTTGTGCTTTTTGGGAATAGTCAAAGAACCTTCCCGATTTTGTTTCCTCAATAATATGCTCTATCGCGCTTCCTCGGGGACCTATGGCAACGATAGGCCTGCGGCTTGCAAGATATTCAAATAGTTTACCAGGAATGATTGCTCTTGTATCTTCAGAATCTATTTCAACAAGTAACAAAATCTGTGAATTGCTCATCTCGCTATAGGCAGCAGTATGATTCATGTACCCTAGTGGATTTAGATTACTTTTAAATCCTCTATTGACCAGATCATCGATGATTTGTGTACTAATCTTTCCTGCAAGTCTTATTTCGAGATCGCTCCTAAACGACCTAGACTCAGATTTTATCTCATTCAAACATTCCCATAGCAAAGCGGGATTACGATCTGTGAGCAAGGATCCTATGTGTGAGATGGTAAATTTTCCAGCGGGTTGCTTAATTGCCTCGTTTACTTTGACATCGTACCCATTCGTAATAACTTTTATCGGCTTACTGGTGATACGAGAAAACTCCTGGGCGGTAAATGGACTGGTAACGGTGATAAAATCTGCGGCATTGAGAGTGGAGCGTTCTAGTTTTAGGTGCTTTTTTCTTGATCGATCCGTCAACTTCAGCTCCTTGTGGTAACCTATAGTTGTCCATGGATCTCTAAAATCTGCCAGCCATTTTATATGACGGTTATTTGCTTTTAAGGCTGAACCTATTAAATGTACGGAATGTGGTGGTCCCGTAGTGATTACAGTAAGTTCATCATGTTGCTGCAATATGGGTTTCATTACCTTTTTCACGTTTGCCTTCCATCCTATTCTGGCGTCTGGAATAAAAAAATTGCCACGCACCCACAACAATAGGTTTTGTATGATTCCTGCTTTGCTTTTATCTATAATTCCCTGTTGCAGTTTCTTGGTACGCTTTCGCGAAAGCTTACTTAACCACCTGCTAGGTTCATTGATATCAACCTTTAAAATTTTTATGGTGTCAGGAACTTCTTCTTGTAGTGTCTGGTCGATGATGGGGTAATCTGCATTACTAGGGATTACAACGGTAATATCCTTACCCTCTAGAGCGAGGTATTTAGCAAGTTTGAGCCATCGCTGTACGCCTGGTCCCCCAGCGGGCGGCCAGTAGTAGGTAATAATGTAAATGGGCCTAGACAAGACGCTTCTTCTTGCGATAATAAAGATATACACCACCTAGAACAGCAAGAAGAAGGACAATATTGCTGATGAGCATAACCGTGGATCCTGTGCGTACTACTTCAGGCTCAAAGCGGAATACTACCTCATGCGTACCTTTTGGGATTTTTAAACCCCTCAACACATAGTTCACCTTTGCAATGGGTGCCTCCTGACCATCGATAGTTGCTATCCAGCCATGTGGGTAGTACATTTCAGAAAAAACTGCCAGACCTCCAGACTCACTAGTTGCTTGGTAAACCAATTTTTGCGGGTCATAATCCGTAAGGGTTATCTGTGAATTTGTAGCGGCATCCTTTTTATCAATCCCTATGTACTGTGCTTGATTCCTAGTAATAAATGCAACAGTATCTCCCTTCAATCGCGCTAGCGCCTGAATTTCTACATTTTGATCTGCAACAATTTCAACTTCATTGACAAACCAGGCATTTCCCATTGCTAGCGGGTTCTTTTTTGCATATACACCCTCTTCATTTTGATCAAGAATGTAGCGCACGTTGAACATGCTCAGGATTTCGATGTTTTCCTTACGTACTGCGGGATTGCCTTCTGGACCGTATAAATAGAAGTCTGCCAGATCTTGAAATCTTGCGGGTTTTGCACCGTGATAACCTCCTAGGGCTTTATTGAACGCACTTGCCCTGGCAGAATTATTAGGACTGGCTAGTAAATCATACACTCTGAAATGCCCTTCATCCTTAGCGGCCAGCTCATCTGCCGGAGTGCGGGGTAATGCCATGTCATATTCTCTTGCGTTGACATAGTCATCGGCATTTACGTAATTCAAATTAAAGGATACCAGATCTACCAGGATTACAATTGCGCAGCTCAAAGTGACCATGGATGAGCTGATTTTCTTTTTTAAAGTGAGGTAAAGCAAACCACAAATGATACCCACTATCAGTAAGGAGCGCAGCGCATCGTTACGCATTAAGATCCAGCGATCTTCCCTGATAGCGTCCACAAATGCGCTTCCTAACTGTTCATCTTCCCTAAAATAACGATCAATAGGGCTCACAAAGTCAAACAATGAAGAACCGGCTATTGAAAAAACGACCAATAATCCACCTATGATACCACCTGCATATAGAAGCGACCTAGACTTTGATTCTATTGTGATGCCTGTACTGAAAAATTTGTAAAGCCCTACTACGGCGAGAATAGGAACGACTAGTTCTACTAACACGAGTATGGAACTCACCGCTCTAAATTTGTTGTATAAGGGGATGTAGTTGTAGAAGAATGAGGTCAACCATTCCATGTTTTTACCATAAGAAAGCAGTACTGCCAGTATTATTACCCCTAGAGTCCACCATTTCAATCTACCCTTAATCATGAATAATGCGAGTACCGCTAGAAAGAATACACTCACCCCTAGGTAAGCGGGAGCTTCTACAATGGGTTGATCTCCCCAATACATGGGAATACTGCTCTGGACAAAGTCAACTGCCTGGGACTTTGCCAGTCCCAGCTTTTGAAGATATTCAACCGTATGGGAATCCTCACCGGGTCGTTCACCACTACCACCGCCAGTAAATTTAGGAACGATCATATTAAGACTTTCCGTTATCCCGTAACTATATTCCGTGACGTAATCCATGCCCAGTCCTTTGGTGGGAATTACGTTTTCGCCTTGAGCGGTAATGGAAATATTGGATACCCCACGGGTACTTTCCTTTGAATATTCACTAGTAGCAAGAAGGTTTCCCGCATTTGAGCATACAGCAACTACTACAGCGGCAAGCATGAGCCCTACTGATTTGAAATAATGCGTTACCTCATTCTTCCTGATGGCATCGACTAGGTAGGCAATACCCAATATGATAACCGCCAGCATCAGATAATACGTCATCTGAAGGTGATTTGCCTGTAGTTCTAGTGCTAGCGATATCGCAGTAACAATGGTTCCCAGCACATACTTGCGCTGGAATACGAGCAGGATCCCACTCAAAACCAGCGGAAAATAGGCGATGGCGTGCGCCTTTGAATTGTGCCCCACCCCAAGAATAATAATTAAGTAAGTAGAAAATCCGAATGCCAAGGCGCCCAGCAGAGCTAGTTTCCAGTCCACTTTTAAAACCAGCATGAGTATATAGAAACAGGAGAAATAAAGAAACAAATAATCTGCCGGGCGCGGTAGAAATCTGATCAACCGGTCCAGACCGTCAATATAGTCGTGTGGATAGCGAGCTCCCAGTTGATAGGTGGGCATGCCGCCGAATACGGCATCAGTCCAGTAGAGTTCCTCCCCGTTATCTGCCCTGTAATCGATTAATTGTCTAGCGTTCCCTTTATACTGAACTATATCATTTTGATACAGCTTTTTACCACTTAACACGGGATTAAAATAAGCAAGCGAGGCAACTACAAATACCAAAAAAACCACCAAATGCGGCAGTAGTTTTTTAATATCAAACTTCATGTAAGAGTCTTAAGAAATTGAAAAAAGCAAATTAGTCAATTTCCTCAAAGTCCACGTACTCACCCACCTTTTTCTTTTCTCTGGGAATCGATCCCGTACTTTGATTGCGCTCTACCGTAGTACCGGTATTTTGTGAAGCCTGGCTATTACCAGTCCTTTTCTCAAAACTACGATTGACCTTTTCCATGGCTTTTTTGCCCATCCATCTTAATAGCATGGGGCCAAATGCACGCCATAATAATCGTATGGTCATCACTACGAGAACGATTATTAACAATGTTTGTAAAAATCTCAACTAAATTGATGTTTGAAACACAAAAATACATGCTATGCTAGAGTACAGTCTCTAATTAATATTAAATTTGGGTAAGTATAATTCCATGAAATCATTCAACACTTGTTGTTTACTGGCTGCCGTTGCATTAATTACCAATACTTCAGTAGCTCAATATACAAGAACCATCAACACAAACACCCCCGGTCGGTCTCAGGGAGCTTTTTCAGTAGGTACCATGGTCTTACAGGGAGAGACATCTGCATTTTACAGGACAGAGGAGCATGAGTTGCAAATGTACGAGCGCGATGTGCTGGGATTAAGCTATCAGCTCAGGTTTGGAGCCTTTTTAGAAGAGCTTGAATTCTCTTATATCGGCGAGTTTTCTAGCGCTACAGAAACCCAACTAAGCGGTACCGGCAATGTAGAACGTTCTTTTGCAAACCTCTCCAGAAGTACCCTCGGTGCTAAATACATGGTTTTTGATCCCATAAAGAAATGGGGAGAGAAGGAGGTCAACATCCGTAGCTGGAAGGCAAATCAAAAATTTCGCTGGAGAGACCTTATTCCCGCAGTATCTGTTTATGCGGGGGCAAACTTATTCTTTAGTGAACCTAATTCCTTTACTCCACCCGATAATCCATCAGTAAGTCCACGTGTGGAACTAATTACCCAAAACAATTATGGTCGCTGGGTACTGGTGACTAATATTATTGCAGACATGCTGGGATCAGATTTCAGCTCTTATCAGGGTATCGCAACCATTACCCATAGTTTCAATAACCGGTACGCAGGATTTATTGAATTCCAGACGATTATAGGGGATTTTTATAGCGATGAACTCTTGCGAGCGGGTGGAGCGATGCTATTGAATCGCAACTGGCAAATAGATGCGGGCATTACCACTAATTTTAAGGACACTCCCACCGTATTCCAGATCAATCTGGGAATGTCATATAGACTGGACTGGCACAAGGACAAAATCGTGGAGTCTGATAACTTGGACGACGAGGGACCCAATATTCCATACCAATAATTCTGACCGGTCATATGATTGAAGTTAAGCAGATACAAAGTAAGTCTGATATAAAGAAGTTTGTACGGTTCCAGCTAGACTTATACAAGGACAATCCATACTATGTCCCCCCTATCGTTAAAGATGAGATGAGCAACTTTGACCGCAATAAGAATCAGGTCTTTAACAATGCAGATTGCTGGATGTTCCTTGCCTATAACAACGGTAAGATTGTGGGAAGAGTCGCCGCTCTGGTAAACTATATCGAGATCAATGAACAGTCTAAGTCAAAGATGAGATTTGGATGGCTGGATATGATTGATGATATTGAGGTGACTAGGGCACTGATGTCTCAAGTGACGCGCATAGGTGAGGAGAAACAACTAAAATATATAGAAGGTCCGGTAGGATTTTCAAATATGGACAAGGCAGGACTGCTCGTTAATGGTTATGACCAACTGGGTACGATGATCACCTGGTATAATTATCCTTATTACAAGGAGCATCTAGAGAAACTGGGATACCATAAAAGTACTGACTGGGTGGAATATAAATTTACCCCGCCGGCGCCCATGCCCGTAAAATTTGACAAATTTGCCGATTTGATCAAACGGCGCTACAAGTTGCAGATTCTTGAATTTAAAAACATCAAGGAAGTACTTCCCTATGTAGATCAAATGTTTGAATTGCTCAATCAAACCTATTCAAAACTTGTTTCCTATGTTCCCATACAGCAATATCAAATCGATCTCTACAAGGAGAAATACCTACCGTTCATAAATCCAGATTTTTTGGAATGCGTCGTGGATGAAGAAGGAAAACTAGTAGCATTTGCCATTACCATGCCATCCTTCTCTAGGGCGCTGCAAAAAGCAAACGGCAAGTTGTTTCCATTTGGTTTTATACACTTGCTACAGGCAAAAAAGAAAAATACCGAGGCTGCATTTTATCTAATTGGCATCCATCCCAGACTACAGGGAAAAGGAGTCACCGCCTTGATGTTCAGGAATATAACGCAAAATTTTATCAATTATGGCGTTACTAGCTGTGAAACAAATCCAGAGCTGGAGGATAACATTGCAGTACAGGCACTATGGAAAGATTTTAATCCAGTTCAACACAAGAGAAGAAGAATTTTCAGAAAGGATATAGAAACGGTAAGTGCGTAGGTTATTAGTCTTTGTTGCGTTACTGGTACTACAATTAGTTGGTTACGCTCAATTGCGCAATTTTCCCGAGATCGTGGAGCAATTCTACAGTACGGGAATATATCCTTATATAGGAAAAACTTACCGCTGGCTATTTGGCTGGATACCATTTTCAGTAGGCGATATAGCGTATATCATTGCTATCGGGCTCTCGTTGCGCTGGTTGTGGATTAGTAGATGGGGGATTATCACGCTTTCGCGAAAGCGGTTTTCCCAATTATTCCTCACCCTAAACATCGTCATATTTCTATTTAACCTATCATGGGGATTCAACTATTATAGGCAACCCCTACACCAAGTGCTGGAGCTAGGAAGTGATTATACTACTGAAGAGTTGATTGCTACTATTGAATATTACACAGACTCAAGTAATCGATTACACGAGCAGCTGCAACAGGTTGATTCACTACCCGTCCGGTTTACCAGAACCCAGGATCAATTGTTTGAACTGGCACCAGACGCCTTTAAAAAGCTTGAAGCCATATATCCTGAATTGGATTATGGTGAGTCCAGTATCAAAAAATCGCTTCTCACCTACCCGCTTTCCTATATGGGTTATGGTGGTTATCTCAACCCATTTACTGGGGAGGCTCAGGTAAATGCCAATATCGAATTTTATAAGGCTCCAGTATTGATCCTACATGAAATGTCACACCAGTTAGGTTTTGCCAAAGAGAACGAAGCTAATTTTATCGCTATCATCACGGGAAAAGCACATAGTGACCTCTATTTCAATTATAGTGCAAGCATCTTTGCCTTGCGGTATTGTTTGAATGATCTGTACCGCCGCGACCCTGCGCAATACAAGCTGGCCACAATAAAACTGAGACCAGGTATAATGGCAAATTATAAAGAGTTGCAGGAATTTTGGCAGGCCTATGAAGGAGTTATTGAAGATGTGTCTCAGGTAACCTATAATACTTATTTGAAAGCAAACAATCAACCTGGCGGGATCAAGACCTATAGTTACGTAGTTGCACTTTTAGTCAATCATCAAAGAATCAATGGCTATGAAGCTCTACGGTAGATGCAAAAATTGCACAAAAGACGTTGTACATCATACCAAGGCACAGGACCGCTCACAAATGACCTTGAAGAATCAAGATCCTGTTGCTTTGCGCTGCAACTATTGCCACAACGTACATTCTTATAGAGCAGAGCGATTGTATGCACGTCCATCAACACTTTTGATGATTGTCGCTGGTTCAATACTTGTTCTAGGATTACCACTTCTTATAATATCTGTATATGTTATTGGCGTGGGTGGGTTGTATTTAGGAAGGGGATTCTTGATCGGTGGGATAGGCATTCCTGGTTTTATTTATTATAAAATCCACCGGTGGGATCAAAATCGCGTCAGAAAATTCAATCGATCTGGTAAAGTGCGTAATTTATAGTGTTAAGCACATAAACTCAATGCGCTGATAATAAGTGTTATATTTCTACCCATATTACAGGTGTCACACAAAGAGTTGCTCAATAGGTTTAATATTTACAAATACGACTCTTTTATAGTAGTGGTACTGATTTCTAGTCAGCCTTTGGCATTATGTACAACTATAAGTTGCTAATGAAAATAATGTGGCATTTCTTTATAGCTTGTTAAAAACTACTTACCTCTATAATAAGCTTTAGTTCCTAGCTTACCTACCTTTAACACCTAATCAATTTAATTCATGAAAAGAATATTAGCACTTCTATGGTGTTGCGGTTTAATGGTTCATGCCCAGGAATATTTTCCAAACAACGATGATATATCAGCAGTAGGGAAAGTTACCCGGGTTATTAAAAATGCAACAATAGTTCCCAGTCCCGGTAAAGTTATTAAAAATGGGGTCATTATAATTAAAGACGGTAAAATCCAGTCCATAGGCAGGAACTTGAGTATTCCCCGCAACGCCGTTGTGGAAGACGCAAATGGGAATTATATCTACCCCAGCTTTATTGAATCCTATGGCGACCTTGCAATGAAAAAACCTTCTCGACCCTCTGGCGGTGGTAGCGCGCAATACGATGAGAGCCGCAAGGGTTATTACTGGAATGACCACATACGTCCAGAACAACGGGCGATGGACTACTTTGAGTACGATTCCAAGGGAGCGGAAAAGATGATGAAAGCTGGTTACGGACTTGTACAAACGCACCTGCATGATGGTGTGGCGCGCGGGAATGGGATGCTCATTGCACTCAACAATAACGGTACTGATGCAGATAGAATTCTTATGCAAGAAAGCGGCAATTATTTTTCCCTTGATCGCAGTAGTCAGACTCGTCAAAGCTACCCCACATCATTAATGGGTACGCTCGCCCTATTGCGCCAGACACATTTTGATGCAGACTGGTATGCCGGTGGTCATGCAAAAAGTAAAGATTTATCACTAGAAGCGATGAACAACAAAAAGGGTTTGGTTCAATTCATGGAAGCGGGCAATAAAAAAAATGTATTGCGGGTTGACAAAATGGGGGATCGCGTCGGGAAACAGTTTGTTATCATAGGTGGTCATGATGCCTATGAGATGATTGATGAAGTAAAAGGCACTAATGCCAGCATGATCGTACCCATCAATTTTCCTGACGCATATGATGTAAGCAATCCGTATCTAGAGTGGTTTGTCAATTTAAGTGACATGAGAGATTGGAAACAAGCTCCCAGCAATTTAAAGGCGCTGGAAGATGCTTCCATCAACTATGCGATAACTACCATGAGTCTCAAGGACCCCGGAAATCTGTTTGACAAAATACGTAGAGCGATGGATTACGGACTTACTAGAGACCAGGCTCTCGCGGCGCTTACTACGAATCCAGCCCAGATACTCAAAATTCAAAACATGGCAGGTACGCTAGAACAAGGTAAACTGGCAAACTTTATAATGACCTCTGGAGAGTTATTTGAAAAAGATACCAAAATTTATGAAAACTGGGTACAAGGTTCAAAACACGTTCTTGAGAATAGAAGTATTAAAAATATTGATGGTAGCTACACCATTAACGTACCAGGCGCAAATTACACCATGGATATTAAAGGTATGGGAAAATCTGCTACGGTCAAGGTTGGTGAAACTACCCTGGGAAGTAAAATAACCTATGCAGACGGATGGGTAAATATCATAACGACACAAAAGGATAAGAACGATTCATCATATACCAGAATTGTTGCGCAGTCTCTAGACAATGATGTTTTGAGAGGCACGGTTTACTTGCCCAAAGGTAAAGAGTTGCCTTTTTCATCTACAAAAACTAAAATTAAGAAGGATGAGGAAGAGAAAGATAAAGACAAGAAAGACAACACCATCGATCTAGGATCGATGACCTATCCCAACATAGGCTTTGGAAGCAGCGCAAGGCCTAAACAGGAAACTATTTTATACACTAATGCCACCGTATGGACTAACGAGGATGGTGGTATTATGAAAAATACAGATGTGCTGGTTAAGAACGGAAAAATAGCAGCCATAGGTACAAACTTGAGCGGTCGTGGCGCACGCAAGATCGATGCAACCGGTAAACACCTTACAGCGGGAATAATAGATGAGCACAGTCATATTGCCATCGATGGAGGCGTAAATGAGGCTGGACACAATTCAACTGCCGAGGTTACGATAGAAGACGTAGTAGATCATGAAGACGTTAACATATACAGGAATCTTGCAGGTGGTGTCACAAGTGCACAACTGCTGCACGGTAGTGCAAATCCCATAGGTGGACGCAGTGCCATTATTAAGCTCAAATGGGGATATGCAGCAGATGATATGATCTACGACAACACGCCTAAGTTCATCAAATTTGCTCTAGGTGAGAATGTAAAGCAGTCTAGATATCGCAATGGAGTTAGATTTCCACAGACCAGGATGGGAGTCGAGCAGGTCTTCATTGACTTTTTTGCTAGGGCGAGAGCTTATAAGGATTCAAAAGGTAAGCCTGATTTCAGGTATGATGAGGAAATGGAAACCCTTGTCGAGATTCTTGATAGCGAGCGCTTTATATCATGTCACTCGTACGTACAAAGTGAAATCAATATGTTGATGAAGGTGGCAGAAAGTTTTGGCTTTAAAATCAACACGTTTACTCACATTCTTGAAGGATACAAGGTGGCCGATAAAATGGCAGAGCACGGTGCTGGTGGATCTACCTTTAGTGACTGGTGGGCGTACAAGTATGAAGTAAATGACGCTATACCTTTTAACGGCGCTATCATGCATGAAGCAGGCGTAACGGTTGCTTTCAATTCTGATGATGCAGAGATGTCTCGCCGCTTAAATCAGGAGGCAGCAAAAGCTGTTAAATACGGTAACGTAAGCGAGGAGGAAGCTTGGAAATTTGTAACCCTCAATCCTGCAAAATTATTACATATTGACGATCGCACCGGTAGTATCAAGGTAGGTAAAGATGCAGATCTGGTTCTATGGAATGACCATCCCCTAAGTGTAACCGCAAGTGCAGACATGACTATGATTGACGGTATCGTATTCTTCAGTAAGGAGAGGGATTTACGCTTTCGCGAAAGCGTAAAAAAGGAACGTCAAGGTCTAATCAATGAGATTCTTATGGCAAAGAATAAGGGAATGAAGACCCAAACTGCCAAAAAGAAAGACAAGAAGTTGTACGAATGCGATTCCATGCACTGGTAAAATATAAGATGATGAAAAAAATAATGTATATAGTCCTGGCCTTTGTGACACTTAACGTTGCCGCACAGCAAACTCCAGGAGCAAAACAAAATGGATCTTTTACCATTATGAATGCCACGGCTCATATAGGTAATGGAACAGTTATCCAGAATTCCTATATCGTGGTGGAAGATGGTAAGATTGCCGCCATAGGTGATGCACAAACGGCTAAAATCAGCCCCAAGGGCGAGGTAATAGATGCAGCTGGAAAGCACGTTTATCCTGGAATTATTGCAATGAATACCACGCTGGGTCTAGTAGAAGTTGATGCAGTAAAAGCAAGTGTTGACCAGCGAGAAATCGGAACTTACAATCCGCACGTAAGATCAATAATTGCGTATAATGCAGAGAGTCACGTGGTGGAGTCAATGAGACCCAATGGGGTGCTTATCGCCCAAATCGTACCTAGGGGTGGTCGTATATCTGGTAGCTCTAGTGTCGTACAGTTAGATGCCTGGAACTGGGAAGATGCATCTTTACTGACTGATGAGGGAATCCATATTAACTGGCCATCCAGTTTCAGCAGATCAGGTACCTGGTATGAACCGGGTCCCATTGAACCCAATAAAAATTATATAACTCAGGTTCAAGACATCCAGGACTACCTGATAAGTGCCAGAGCCTATAATGGTCAGGGAGAAGAGCAACCTGTAAATTTGAAGTTCAACGCATTGAGCAATGCCGTATCCGGAAAACAGAATGTGTATTTTCATGTCAATGGTGAAAAAGGGATTAGGGATGTATTGAGTTTCATCAAGGAAAATGACATTAAAAAACCAGTTCTGGTAGGTGCGCGTGAGGGTGATAAAGTAGCAGATCTGTTAGTTGAAATGTCTATACCAGTACTAGCGGGTCGCGTGCACGACCTACCTTCTAGAGAAGATGAAGATTATGATATGGCGTACAAATTTCCTAAGCTTCTTGCTGACAAGGGAGTAATGGTCGCGCTGGAAAATTCCGGAGATATGGAACGTCACCAGACCAGGAACTTTGCCTTTTATGCAGGAACGGTTGCAGGTTATGGTATGGATATGGAAAAAGCCCTATCCATGGTTACTCTCACGCCTGCAAAAATACTGGGAATCGATGCAAACTATGGTTCATTAGAACAAGGAAAAAGTGCTACTCTATTTATCTCAAAAGGTAATGCCCTAGATATGCGTGGCAACCAGTTGACTCATAGCTTTATTGATGGTCGCAGGGTATCCTTAAATAGTCATCAAACTGATTTGTATGAACGCTACATGACTAAATACGGCGCCGAAATCAAGAGATAGGCCGATCCATAAATCTAATCGTAAGCCAACTCATTGAGTTGGCTTTGTTTTTTTTAAATATTAAAACATTCAGATACAAAGATTTATAAATTTACCTCGATGCCTGTGAATTTCTCCGTGCGGGTTAAAGTTCAAATTTGGCTGCTGGAAAGTCAACATTACCTTTCAATTCAAACTAATGAAATACAAAATAATAAAAGAAGATCTGGTCTTTGATGATTTCCTAAAGATCTATAAATCTAGAATCTGCCATGATAGCTTTTCCACAAATGAGACAATTACTGTAGATCGATTATGTCTGGAGCGTGGTAATGCCGTAGCGGTATTGCTGTATGAATCAGATACGGATAGCTTTTTGTTTACAAAACAGTTCCGTTACCCGGCAGCGAGGCGATCCCAGAGATGGTCGCTAGAGCTTGCAGCTGGAGTAATTGATAAGGATGAAACTGCTGCCGGGGCAGCGAGACGTGAGGTTCTAGAAGAGTTGGGTTATGAAATTACCGAGTTGGAAACGGTGCATCAATACTTCCCATCACCTGGTGTGTCTAGTGAACTTATAACCATATTCTATGCAGCCGTTAGTCAAGCCCAACAGTTAAAAGAAGCAGGTGGTAGTAAGGATGAACAAGAAGACATTAAACTGGTTAAAATTCCACGGCTAGAGGCGTTGCAATTACTAGAAGATCAAAAGTTCAACAACTCGATCACCCTAATAGGTATGCAATGGTATGCTCTCAATCAAACTCAATAGTTGTTTTCTACTAACCTATAACAACTAGAATCCGTTCTTTTCCTTGCCTAATTCCATAAGGTCGTCAAAGTATAGGAAAAGATCACCTTTTGTGATTACGG
This sequence comes from Nonlabens sp., assembly GCA_049647945.1. Taxonomy (GTDB): domain Bacteria; phylum Bacteroidota; class Bacteroidia; order Flavobacteriales; family Flavobacteriaceae; genus Nonlabens. The sequence goes on from JBARYP010000067.1 coordinate 49,933, forward strand.
CTCCCGTCTCTATAAGTTTAAATTTATCTAGGTTGGGTTCCGCACTATATTCTTTTTTGGCCGTAAAGATTTTTACCTGCTCGTCCAGTAAATTGTTTTGTAGCCATTTGTAGCCCGTGTCAGTCGTGATATCAATGAGCTCATCCCCTACCATAATGGAAATCAGTTCCATTTCCTTATCACCTAGCTTGAATAAGTTCATGGTGCGAGGTGATAGATGTTCAAGATAAGCGGCTTTGTTCAAAACTCCTTCCCAGATAAGATCTGAGAAGACATCGATCTCGTCTTCAGCAACCTCGGGCTGTTCCTCTTTCAGATTTTTCCATTCTTCTCCTGTAATTGATTGTGAGGATAGAAAATTGATAAATTCTGTATGCAGTTCTTCCAGCTGCTCTTTACTTAATCTACGATACTTCATAAGGTAGTAATGTAAAAAGCCGCTTCAGGGGTGAAGCGGCTTTCAAATATAAATAGGTTAAATCTACTTTTGTTCTACAACTTCAAAAGTCATCGTTGCATTCACTTCTCTGTGAAAACGAACAGTTGCATCATAC
>JBARYP010000068.1:0-21856 GCA_049647945.1 Nonlabens sp.
GTATTTGGGTAGCCCCGGCCAGGAGATATCTTTCTTTCCCTTCTTCATTTGTTGCCACCATTCTTCATCCATCTTGTGGTAGTCGTGGAAGGGTACCGCTTTCGCGAAAGCGGAATTCACATCATCACTCCCCAATATTTCCTCAAAGCCATAATAAATACCAAAAGATGTCTTGCTTGCGGTGTTCAATAAGCGATCCAGTACGGCGGTTTGGGCCTTTACATGATCTGCAGTAGAGGTGATGTAATCGTGAACATTGAGGGCAGTCTTAATAATAGGTCCCAGTAACGCCATAGCTTTTTTTTCAAAACTAATACTCCCCATGGTCAGGATGCGTTAAGTTGTAGATAAGAATTTGGCTGGGCTAGTGATACTTGTGAAAACTATAATTACTTATTGCTACCTCTCTTAACTCATCGCAGCAATATCGCGATCAGCGCTGATGGAATTGACATGATTCACCTTCTTATCCTTATCGCCCGTGCTGATAAATTCACCCTAGCCAAGGGATAGCCGCAAGTAAGCAATAAAAAGATTGTGGTAACAATACTAAACAACCTGACAATTATTTTAGCTGGTTCAATAATGTAATCAAGAAACGAAGCAGAGTCTTGCGCAATTTCACTTATTGCAGATTATTCAGTTCCTGTTTTGGAAATATCCAGAAAACATACGGGATATGGCAAGTCCTGGTGACTTAAATATTTTATTAAGTTCCATAGTTTCAACAAATACTGAATAATCGAGGAAACCATAAATGTGAACTCATCCGAAGGTCCAAAGACGCAGGAATAAAAGGAAGAAAGATTCGACCTCGCGGCAGTATAGTTCAGATCGATTACAAGAAACTAAACAAATCCCTTATAACAGGGTTGAATTCGTAACGCGCCATACAATAGTCAATACAATTATCTGTACCCCCTACGGATTAAGTAAACGATTATAAAATGAAGATTGATGGAACAGACTTTTTCAGGCTAATTAATCTCCTGTAGCACATCCTTATACAATTCGTACGTTTTCTGGGCAGCTATTTTGCTGGTGAGTCGCGTCTGGTAGGTTTCTCGACATAATTTTGACATTTTGAGTCTTTCCGCCCTGGTGCTTTTAATGGCTCGCACCATGGCATGAGCTAGACTGTCCGCTGATTCGGGAGTGGCAATAAAACCATTTTGTTGATCTACCACGACTTCTGGTACTATTCCCACCCTAGTAGCGACAGGTGGCAAACCGCAGGCCATCGCTTCTATCAAAGCAGATGGACCGCCTTCCTTTCTAGAACTTACCAAGAAAAAATCGGGCCCATGCATTAAAGTAATAGCGTTAGGAAGTGAACCGTATAAAACTATATGATTACCTAATTTTTGATCGGCTATTAGATTCTCGATGATCGGTGTTACTTTTCTATTAGCTGTTCCTATTTGGTGAATTATAAATTCCTCACCATAACCATCCCTGATCAATATTATGATAGCACCAATCAGTATGGGCAGATCTTTTGCGCTGTTATGGTTGGCTACATGAAGAAAATTGATTCGATCTGGGTTTAAGGAAAGTAGATGCTCTGTGGTTGATTGCTGCACTCTATCCTGATCTACCCCGTCATGAATCACCACACACTTGTCATGGTTCCTTTTGAAAAGTACCTGTTTTATCATCGCATCTTTCACAAACTGTGAAACACATATGATGCGATCAATTCCTTTAAAATTATACTTAAACCGACTCAAAATAGTCATGCTGGAACCCAATCCTTTTTTAGAAAATACGGTAGGTACTTTTACCCCTGATAAAATCTTGGTTTTAAAAAGTAGGTTGAGTCCGGTACTATCGTGAACGTGGATGAGTTGCGGTTGTAATTCTTCAATTAGAATTACCAATGCCTTTCTATCAAGGCGGCTCGTAAACTTTTGGGTTACTGACAGCCTTACCGTTATCCCTCTTCCACGCAAAGCGGAAACAAGTGGCCCCTCAGGATTACAAAATGCAATGATAGCAACACCCAAATCTTCTAGGTATTTATTGATATCTAGTAGTTGTTGTTCATTCCCACCGAATGCTCTTGCGCCACTTACGTGAAGTACTCTCATTTTTTAAGGCGTTTTACCGCTAGATTAAACTAGCTGAACCAAATTACTAATTTATGCATGTTCTAGTAGTTTGTAAAATGACTTTGCTCGTTCAAGTCTGTAAATTTACCCTAGGCAGTAGACACCTCTCTTTCCCTCTTTCATTTGCTTGCAATAGTCCTTATCTATTTTGTGGTAGTCGTGGAAGGGTTCCGCTTTCGCGAAAGCGGAATTCACATCATCAGTTTCCAATATCTCCTCAAACCTGCAATCCATGACAAATTATGTCCCGTTGGGGTGTTGAATAAACGATATAGTACGGCGCTTTGCACCATTATATAATCTGCCGTGCAGGTGAAGTACTCGTTAAAATTTAAGAGCGGCCCTTGTAATAGGTCCCGGTAAACCATAAAAAATAGTATTGACTAAAGGTAGAATTCGCCACATTCCTATAAACTGAGCTTACGGAATGTGGTATTGTCGCTTGTCCATATATTTAATTTTTCACACTTGATTTGAAGTATGCAAAAGTTACTTTTGGCACGTACATAAAAGCAAATGAGTTACCTAGGAAAAAAATTGCTGCACAAACGGATCTGGGGCCGTCTATATAGAGAACGGTTGAGTGCACCACTACACCTTAACCTGATCTCGCTATTTGTGGCGGTTTTTGGTACTTTTAGGAACAAAGTTGCCTATGATCTAGTTCTAAGACCACAGCATGCCTATTCCATTTTAAAGGCGGCAGACTATGCGCTGGAATACGGGATTAAAAAGCTAACCCTCATAGAATTTGGCGTTGCGTCTGGTAGCGGTCTCATAAACCTAGCTAAAATCGCTAAAAAGGTGACCACTATTACCGGGGTAGAATTTAAAATTATAGGACTGGATTCTGGAACTGGTATGCCTGCACCAAAGTCTTACAAAGATCATCCAGAATATTATCTGGAAGGCGACTTTTCCATGAACGAGGAACTGCTCAAAAAAAACCTCCCAGAGAATGTACACCTAATTATCGGCGATGTCAGCGAGTCGCTAGCCAGCCTAGAGGCTAGCGCTTTTATTGATGCTCCTATCGCTTTTGCCTGTTTAGATCTGGATTATTACAGTTCCACGGTAGACGCTCTTGAACTTTTTAAATTACCGGCAACCAACTTTTTACCGTTAACCTTCCTATACGTGGATGACATCACCCTGCCATTTCATAATTCTAAATGTGGCGAGCTGCTTGCTATAAAGGAGTTTAATCAAGAACAAGATCTACGGCAAATTGAACGGCACGATTTTCTGGTCAATGAGCGCCTGTTTCCTACGGCTCCATGGGTCAAGCAAATTTTTCATCTGCACGTACTGGACCATCCTATCAGGAATAATTTGAAGACTAAATTACAAAAACAACACATCTATAATCCCTACCTTAAATATGATGGGAATAAGGAAAAGTTTAATGTGTAGTTGCTAGTGATATTTTGAAAAGATACTTGTTGCCTGGTTATAGCTGCTTTCAAACGACATAGCGGCTACGTTGCTATCTGCCTTTACGGTATTGAAATAGCTCAACATCTTCTCGGTAGGCATATTGCCGGTCAATTCATCCTTGGCCATGGGACAACCGCCAAAACCTTGTATCGCGCCGTCAAATCTTCTACAACCAGCTTTATAGGCAGCATCAACCTTTTCATGCCATGTAGTGGGAGTGGTATGTAGATGGGCGCCAAATTCAATTTGTGGATACGCAGGAATAAGATTTGAGAACAGGTAGTCAATAGTTTTTGGATCGCTGGTTCCCACGGTATCTGACAAGGAAAGAATTTTTACTCCCATGGAGCTGAGTTTTTCTGTCCATTCTCCCACGATATCTACGTTCCAGGGATCGCCGTAGGGATTGCCAAATCCCATTGAAATATATACTACGACTTCTTTACCTGACTTTACGGCTAGATTGAGAATATCCCCCAACAATTCTACCGATTGCGCAATGGTTTTATGGGTATTGCGCATCTGGAAATTTTCTGAGATAGAAAATGGGTAACCTAAATAATCTATAGGTGCATGTTCACAGGCCGCAGTCGCGCCACGCAGGTTTGCTACGATGGCGAGTAGTTTTGACGAGGTACTGGTAAGATCCAGCTGCTCTAGGACCTCTACGGTATCGATCATTTGTGGAATAGCACGAGGAGAAACAAAACTCCCAAAGTCAATCGTATCAAAACCGCACCTCAATAATGATTGTAGGTACTGGACTTTGAGTGCCGTGGGGATCATGTCTTTGATTCCCTGCATTGCATCCCGTGGACATTCTATGATCTTTACCCGCTCCATCTACAGGCAAATATACCTTTACGCAAACGATTTCTTTACTGCTTTAAATGCAAAAGCCCCGTGTCATGGACACGGGGCTTTACTAGTAAGTTATTGAACTATTGATTTACTGATCGTCACCTATTTTGCGTTGACCATCCACTGGATATCAAACTGGTCAGAACAGCGACCGTATTTTGCACCCCATGACATTTCTTGCCAGTTAGTGTGCACCCTACCCTGGGCAGAAAGTTGATCAAAAACTTTTTTTCCCTCGCTTTCATCATCGCAATCGATGCTCATACAAACGGTATTCCCAGTGTTGAGAACCGTATCTGGTGATACGTCGTACGCCATAAAGTGAAAGCCCTTTCCCTTCAATTCGGCATGTTGCCATTTGTTCTTATAGTCTGCGGGAATATCTTCACCCTTATTTTCCCAAGTTTCTGTATTGATGATTTCACCACCAAAAATGTCCTGATAAAAGTTGAGGGCTTCCTGACAATTGCCACGGAACGATAGATAAGCTTGAATTTTCATAATGTGTATTGTTTAATTCTAAATTAATTTCACCTTGTTTGAATGCTCTTAATAAAAAGTATATTGAATAAAATTTAACGCAAGAACAATAGCTCACGCCGAGTCATTTATCCGTTGAGCAAATTGATTGCCTTTATATTTACGAACTCCCTTATACCGAATCCACCGTGTTCACGACCATATCCAGAGTCCTTAACACCACCGAAGGGCATGTCCACCTGCGATACTCCAAAGCTGTTGATAAACACCATTCCCGTATCAAAATGTTCCTGAGCCAGTTTTATGGCCTTTTTCTTATCTTTTGAAAAGATTCCTCCCCCCAGACCAAATCTACTGTCGTTTGCAATACGCATGGCATCCTCAGTATCTTTTGCTCTTATGAGTGAGGCTACTGGACCAAAAAATTCTTCATCATAAGCGGGTTGACCCTTTTGAACATTTGATAATACCGTGGACGGGTAAAAGAAACCATCTCCGTCCGGCAGTTCTCCTCCTATTTCTGCAACCGCACCTTTGGCAATACTCTTCTGAACCTGGCTATGTAGTTGTTCTCTTAGATCCTTGCGTGCCATGGGGCCCAGTCTGGTGCTACTATCGGTGGGGTCACCATGGTTCACGCCACTCATGCGATCAATAAATCCGGCCTTAAATTCATCATAGACCGCATCCACTACTATAAAACGCTTTGCAGCAACGCAGGTCTCCCCATTGTTATAGATGCGACCCATGGTGCACTGCTTGATTGCTTGTTGCATATCTGCGTCTTCAAGGATGATATAAGCATCGTTTGATCCCAACTCAAGCACCGTTTTCTTGAGTGCCTTGCCAGCCTGTTCTGCAATTACTTTACCGGTGGCGGCACTTCCCGTAAAGGTTACCCCGCGTGTTAAACGATGGGCAATAATTTTCTCACTTACATCTGGCTCAATCAACAGCACGGTAAAGAGATGTTTGGGCAATCCTGCCTCCTCAAAGATTTCTTGTAATTTAAGTCCTGAGCCTGTGGTATTCTCGGCGTGTTTCAACAGGACACCATTCCCTGCTTGAAGGTTTACAATACTATAGCGTATTACCTGATATAATGGAAAGTTCCAGGGCTGGATTCCATAAATCACTCCCTGTGGGGAGTAGGTCACGATTCCCTTACCGCCGTTAACTAGCGAGCGTTCTTCATCCTGTAGTGATTTTACACCAGCCGTGGCGGTATAATCGCAAATACCCTTACACAGCTCGACCTCTTCCCTACCGTGTTTTAATAATTTACCCATTTCTTGGGTCATGAGTTGGGCCAGTTCCTCAGTTTTATCTGCTAGCAGTTTACCGATTTTAATCATGATTTTTGCGCGATCTGCCAGGGTCCAGGTTTTCCATTTGGTGTGTGCGTCATGACATTTTTGAAGCGCATCCAGGGCAGACTCTTCGGTCATGTAGTGGTAGGTTTTGATTTCCTTCCCCGTCGTGGGATTGATGGTAGTAATCTTGTTGTCGCTCATCGCTGTTTTTCTTTGAAAGGTAGGCAGGTACCAGTGTCCTAGTGGTTAATTATATGAAAATGCTAGCCTTATGAAAGGTTAATAGGGAGTTTGTGGAATATTACGCTTTCGCGAAAGCGTAACCATCAACCATCCCACAGTCACTTATAAAACCAATCTCAATACTGCGGAAGCTTGAATAAGAGGCATGGTCTCCTTCTTTTGGACTGCTTATTGTTCTATAGCCCCGCAACCGATATATTTGTTCATGCGCCTAATTTACCTTCTCCTATTATGTACCATACCCCTTATAGCTCAAAAGGTGCCGGATGGCTACTTTAAAAACCCGCTGGAGATCGATTTGAAATTGAGTGGCAATTTCGGCGAGTTGCGATCTAATCATTTTCATTCTGGACTGGATATTAAAACAAATCAGCGTATAGGAGCAGATGTTCATGCAACCGCATCTGGTTACGTGAGTCGCATCAAGATTGAACGCTACGGCTATGGAAAAGCACTCTACATTACCCATCCTAACGGATACACTAGCGTCTATGCCCACCTAAATAAGTTTGCGCCGCGCATAGAAGCCTATGTAAAGGAGAGGCAATATGCACAAGAGTCTTACATGTTGCAATTGTACCCCGGTGACCTAGATCTGCGAGTTGATCAAGGAGAAATTGTCGCCTACAGCGGTAACTCTGGCGGTAGCGGCGGTCCACACCTACATTTTGAGATTAGGGATTCTAGTGCAAAACCTATCAATCCCATGCTTATGGGTATAGATATACCAGATACCAAAGCACCTATCATCAAACAGGTAAAAGTTTTTCCTCTTACAAAAAACTCCACTATCAACGGCAAGCACAAGGCCGCAACCATGAGGGTTTACATGCAGAAGGATGGTACCTACCGTACGGAAAAAATTAATGCCTACGGACGCATAGGCATAGGGATCAACACTAATGATTCCCAGAATGGCAGTAATAACAAGAACGGTATTTATGAGGTTACCAGTAGCTTTAACGGATCAGAAAATTTTAAAGTGACCTTTGACACCTATGCTTTTAACGAGTCCAGACACATCAATCAAATGATTGATTACGGTCATTTCAAACAGTACAAGAGCCGTATCATGAAGTTGTTTATACCTAACAATAGTCCGCTAAGCCTATATGGAGATCACATTGATGAGGGCAAACTTACCCTAGTGGAACCTGGTAGTTCTCATACTTACAACGTAGTCGTTACTGATCTCAAAGGAAACGCCAGTAAGCTACATATAGATCTATTTAATGATGTCGTTGCTGACTTGCCAGAGGTTACTGAAAGCGATGAGAATATTGAATATGCAGATGCCAACAACACCTTTACGAAAACCTACTCAAACTTTGAGGTAGTCATCCCTAAAGGGGCATTATATGAAGAAGCTGAATTGGAAATATCTGAATCGTCTGACACTCTAAAAGTACATCGCGATGTGATTCCTCTTCATAAGAACATGATCATTAAGTACTATCTCGATTCTAAAATGGAGGACAACATCGATCAGTACTACATCGCGCGCATTACTGACTGGGGGGCCGCCTATTATGTTTCAACACGTCGTACCGAAAATCAACTTGTTGCAAATACTCGCTATTTTGCTAACTATGCAGTGACTAAGGATGACCTGCCGCCTACTGTAAAAGCCCTGAATTTTAAAAACAAGCAGTGGTTGTCAAAAAAGAATTATCTAAAATTGAAAATTGAAGATACAGGATCTGGTATTGACGGTTATAGAGCTACCGTAAACGGGAAGTTTATCCTAATGGAATATGACTATAAAACCAAAACCCTTACACACGATTTCAGGGATGGAGTCGTTACTACTACAGACAATGAGCTTAAAGTGATAGTGACAGATCAAGTGGGAAATAGCACTACATTTGAAGCTACATTTTATAGAAAGTCCTAAACCGCCAGTTTGAAACAATATCTTATCGCACTATTTGTCCTGTTGAATGTTATGGTCAACGCACAGGACGGGATTATACAGGGTGTAATTACTGATGAAGATGGTTCACCTCTTCAAAATGTGAACATAACCGTAGCTGGTACAAATCTGGGAACCGTAAGCCTGCAAAATGGCTTTTATAGGTTGATGGTTCCTGCTGGTCAAAAGCTTAACATCAGGTTCACCTCCATCGGTTTGAAGGATATTGAGGTAAGGGATTTAATTGTTAAAAAATCTCCACCATTTGAGTTCAATCCGGTAATGAAGATTGATGAATTCCAGATTACCACGGTAACGATTAGGAACATAGAAAGCCAAGAATTTGAGGGAGTCACCACTATCAAACCCGATATAGTAAGAGCGATGCCGGGAATTCAATCTGGAGTGGAGAATTTATTAAAATCACTACCAGGGGTAGGAAGCAATAATGAATTGAGCACCCAGTACACGGTGCGCGGTGGTAACTTTGACGAGAATCTGGTTTACATTAATGAGATAGAAGTGTACCGTCCATTTTTAATACGTAGTGGACAGCAAGAGGGATTAAGTATTGTCAATAGTGATCTAGTACGAGACGTACGATTTAGTGCGGGTGGCTTTCAAAGTAAATATGGGGATAAACTCAGTTCTGTTCTAGACATAGATTATCGCAGGCCCACGACTTTTGGTGCTGGGATAGATGCAAGTTTACTGGGGGTTAATATGTTTGTGGAAGGTACTGCGTTCTCAAAAGCGGCTACCGGAATATTGGGTTTGCGTTACAGGGATAATTCTTTGCTTGTCAATTCCCGAAACACAGAAGCTAATACCGTTCCCGTTTTTATCGATGCACAGACTTATCTCACCTACCAGATCAATAATAAACTGGAATTGAGTTTTCTGGGTAATATCGCCATAAATAGTTTTGAGTTTGAACCGCTTACGTCGCAAACAAATTTTGGTACCGTAGACGATGCGCAAGCGCTAGTTATCAATTATGATGGTTTTGAAGACGATCAGTATGAAACGTATTTCGGCGCGCTTAAAGCCAGTTATGATGTTAACGAGTCGCTCAATCTAAGGCTGATTACCAGTATCTACCATACACAGGAACAAGAACATTTTGACATTCTAGGTAGGTACTCATTAGGTAGGCCCAATACAGATATAGGTGGTTCAAATCTGGGTCAGGTAGATTTTACCCGCGGGATAGGCAGCGAGTTAGACCATGGCCGCAACGATCTTGACGCTTTGATAATAACTGCACAACTCAAGGGAACCTATATTATAGAAGACGCTGTAAATGAAACCGATCAACTGGACTGGGGAATTAAATTCAATAGTGAAGATATAAGAGATCGAGTAAGGGAATATACCGTAATAGATAGTGCTGGATTCAACGTACGACCTCCCATACGTCAATTTGCAAACGATGAACCCTACAGCCCTTTTGTAGCACCGCTAGAACCATTTGAATCCATAAGGGCAAACAACGATGTACAGGTTACGAGACTGCAAGCATTTGCGCAATATAATAGTCGCGGTTACCTGGGTGACCACCAGATATTCTGGAATGCAGGCGCCAGGTCCCATACCTGGAACGTCAATGGCGCCGGTATTGAAGGTGTGACGCAAACGGTCGTATCACCTAGAGGACAATTTGCAATTAAACCCTACTGGACTAATACTGACATGCTTTTTAGGTTCTCGACGGGTTTGTACTACCAGCCGCCTTTTTACAGAGAATTGCGGGACCGCACGGGAACAGTCGTGCCTGATGTAAAAGCACAGAGATCCATCCATTTTGTTGCGGGTAACGACTGGAGTTTCAACTGGAACAACCGCCCCTTCAAACTAACCACAGAAGCGTATTACAAGGGCCTATCTGATGTCAACACCTATACCGTAGAAAATGTAAGAATCAGATATCGAGCCAATAATGAAGCAGAGGCTTATGCTTATGGATTTGAGATGAGACTGAATGGTGAGTTTATTAAAGGAACTGAAAGCTGGATCTCCCTAGGCTACCTAAAAACAGAAGAAAACCTGAACGATCGCGGGTTTATATCGCGTCCCACGGACCAGCGCCTCAAAGCAGCGTTCCTTTTTCAGGATTACGTGCCCAATATCCCTAAATTACGAGCATACCTAAATATGGTTTACAATACTGGCTTACCTGGCGGCTCACCCAGTTATGCAGACCCTTACCTATTTCAGTTCAGGCTTAAAGATTATTTCAGATCGGATCTGGGAATTCAGTATGTGTTTGTGGATGCAAATAATACGGCAAAGTCTGGAAGCTGGCTCAGTAACTTCAAAGAATTATCCCTAGGTGCGCAGATCTATAATATTTTTGATCGGCAAAATCAGATATCTAACCTCTGGGTACGGGATGTGGTGAGTAGTACTCAGTTTGCGGTACCGGTGCGGTTAACCCCCAGAATCTTTAACATCCGCTTAATAGCCAAGTTGTAATACCTAATCCCGGTGCGGATGGCGTGCCGTTCATGAATTTTCTAAAGTTGGTGCAGTTAGTTATACGTGGGGTTGGCCCACAATCAGTTATGATTGTCTAGAGGCTATCCAGTAGTTTTCGGCTGTTAATTTTTCTGTCGAGATGAATTTATTCTTAACGTATGGATAGAATAATTGCAGTTGCAGATCGTATCTCGACTAGAACTTATGATAGACCTGATTCAGAATTCAACCAGTTGAGATGCTGGTTGCAGGTTCCGCTTTCGCGAAAGCGTAATTCAAATATTATTTATTGACCTCTTCTAGATAAGTGGCGAGAACATCAATCACGTAATCAAGTTCCTCCTGGTTATTAAATATTGAGAAACTGAACCTTAGGCTAGGTTTGTTCATATCCTCATCATTCAAAATACTGGACAATACGTGCGATCCTTTTTGGGCGCCGCTTTGACACGCACTACCTTTTGAACAGGCAATTCCTTTTAAATCTAGTGTGAAAAGCAGCATTGCTGCCTTATCTGCTGGACAGGGTAAGCATACGTTAAGTAGTGTGTAGGTGCTTTTATAAGAATCTGCACAATTACCGTTAAACTTCACACCGGGTATCCTAGCCTGAAGCTGGTTTTTAAAATAATCTTTAAGTCCCTTGATGTAGTTGCGATCGCCTTCCAGCTGGTCGTAAGCGATGTCTAGTGCAGTTTGCATGCCTACAATATTGTGAACACTCTCAGTCCCTGCCCTAATACCTCGTTCCTGCGCGCCGCCTACTATAAGAGGTTTGAGACCGGTTCCCTTTCTTATAAAAGCAAAGCCCACTCCTTTGGGGCCATGAAACTTGTGCGCACTTACCGCCGTAAAATCAATAGGTAATTCCTTGAGGTCTAACTCATAATGACCGATGGACTGAACGCAGTCACTATGGAATAAGGCACCATATTGCCTACACAGATTGCCTACTTTTACTAGATCTAGCTCGTTACCCACCTCATTATTGATATGCATGAGAGATACCAGCGTTTTTTGCGTGTCTTTCTCCAGCAGTGATTTGAGATGGTCATAATCTGGAGTCCCGCATTCCATAAGGTCTACATGATCTACCTGGATTCCATACTTCTCACGGCAGTAATCAATAATATAGAGTACAGCGTGGTGCTCTACAGGTGTGCTTATGATCCTGGTAACTCCCAGATCTCTTACACAACTATGAATAGCCATATTGTCGGCCTCAGTTCCACCAGCGGTAAAAATAATTTCGGCGGCTGTAACGTTGAGGTGTGCGGCTATGGATTTTCTAGCGTTTTCAATCAAAGATTTTGCTGTGCGACCATAGCTGTGGCTTGAACTGGGGTTACCATAATGATCCGTCATGACCTGGGTCATACGTTCTATAACTTCAGGTCTTATTTGCGTAGTCGCCGCACTATCCAGATAAACATTCCTCATGCCGCAAAAATACTGATAACTCTATTTATGTCATCCATTACGGACTACCATTGTACATTTACAACTATGAAAAAGTACTTTGCATTCTTAATTCTTCTGGGACTGGTTGCTTGTGACGATGGCGACATAATTGTTGAGAATTTTGATTTTGAAGATGAACAAGTAAGGGCCTGTTTACCAGATAGTGGATCAACAGACTATGTGTTTTACAAGTTAAACAATGCTACTTTTGAGAGTATCGTTTTAGGATTTGATACTAGCGCCGCATTCCTCATCGACGAGTTGACGGTGGACCCGATAGCCATCGATGGAACGACCAATTTTTTTCAATACCGCAGGTTTAATTCAGCAATACCTACTGATTATTATTGCAGCAACATCCCACCAGCGCTGCCTATGGTAGAACAAATTATAGAAGCCACCGCAGGTGATATAATGATATCCAGCAACAGGATAGCGCAAGATGATGACAATGACGGTATTCCTTCATTTCTGGAGGGCATCGTAATAGTTGACGGTGAAGTAGATGATGAGCAAAGTCAGGATACTGATGGTGATGGCATACCCGATTATCGGGATATCGACGATGACGGTGATAACGTATTGACTTCTCAAGAAGGTGTCATCATTATAAATAATCTTATCGATGACACTTCTAGAAACACAGATGGAACCGACAATCCAGATTATCTGGATAAGGATGATGATAATGATGGCATACCCACTATTCAGGAAGATTTGAACATGGATCTCAACCCCCTTAACGATGTAACTAACAATATTCCCAACTATCTACTGGAAACCGTAACTGAAACGGCGATTGTCCCCATTAGTGAATTCAGACCCCATCAATTTACGAGATCACTTGACATAGATATCAGCATTGAAAACTTGTTGCTAACTAATGCTGAATTAGCTGAACTAATTGATCGGAATTTTGAATTTGGCACCTTCAGATTGAACAATGCCACTATCTTAGTTACTCCTAATTTTGTTCCTTAAACTTGAAGATTAAAAACTAGAGTTAAGTTAAAAGATGGTTGCGAAATCGTTTTAGTTAAACTTTACCTAGTTACACAGGGTTATACATGTGTAAAACTCAGTAAATATTGTATTTTTGTACAGTTAAATACTTCTCATGAAAAAGATTTTACTTATAAGCTGCATTTTAACGTCTTCGCTTGCTGCTGTAGCACAAGTCAACGTGCGTGGAAATAGTTACATATACAGTAAGGGTACTGACGTTTTTGTGAAAAACAAAATCGATCTTGCAGCAAATACATTCTGGTATTTGAGAGAAGAAGCCCAGATTCTACAGCAAAACAATCAGGAGAATAAAGGCGCTGGTCAATTATCTGTTTACCAAGAAGGAAACACTAATCAATACACTTATAATTACTGGTGTGCCCCGGTATCTGATGCCAGTACGGGTACGGATGGGAACCAAGGGTTTTTAAGAACACAGTTGCATTACCCTACTTCTGCTGCTACTCCTACTGTAAACGACAATCTCTTTGATTTGACAAGAACGGCTAGTCAAGCCACTTTTCTAGCTACCTCGCAATTTGATGGAATCTCTGATGATGGAACCGCCTTTACTCCTTTACGAATTGCAGCTCGATATATGTATTCATACGATAGTCAAGCAAACAACGTTCTAGGTCAACAAGGTTGGATTGCTTTTCAGGATGACAATACCAGAGTCAATACTGGTCTGGGATTTATCATGAAAGGAGTTATAGGAGATGCATCACTTACCACAAACCCAAATTATAGGATTTACAATGGTAGAGCAGCACGTAGCACAGCGGGTCAACGATATGATTTTAGAGGACGACCTAACAACGGTACTATCACTGTGGGAGTCGCAAACGATAACGTCACACTAGTAGGAAACCCCTATCCTAGTGCACTTGATCTTAAATTATTTTTACAGGAAAACGCGTCAGGAACTATTAAGATTGATCCAGTAGCATTGTTTTACCAAAGTATAGTTGCCACATCTCACGACTGGATTGAGCAAAATAGTGGTTATGGTTCATACACTCCTCTAGGCTTTGCATCTGGACAAAATGATGGTTTTGAAAACAATGGATCTTTTGTTCAAGCGCAGTTCACAAGAATTAATAATGATGGCACCATAGATGCTGGAACTGCGGCAGACCCTGCTGCTTCTATTGATGGAGGAAGACGATACGCTCCTGTAGGTCAAGGTTTTTTCATTGCACGTAATAATACCGATATTCCAGCAACGACAACTTCTCTCGCTCGTCCTGCAACGCCAGATATAACAGCTGGTACCACTATTAGCACAAGTCCCAATATTACTGGAGAGATTATTCAATTTAATAATTCAATGCGCAAATGGTACCGTGAGAATGGGGTAGACTCATTTTTTGAACGTGGTACTAATAATCAAACTACTACTAGTACAAGCGGTGCACTTTCTATGATGACCGTAAACTTCATTATGGACAACCAGTATGTAAGACCTCTTTCTTTTGTATTTAGTCCTAATACTACCTTTGGATACGACTACTCATGGGAGTCACCATTATCAGGTAGAACCTGGACTGATGCTTATGCAAGGGTAGAAAATGGAGAGTACGGTTTATCATCTCAGCCATTTTCAGAAAGCTCTTGGTTACCTGTAGGCATTGCAGTTGACCCCACTCTTACTGCTCCTATCAATGTAGAGTTTGAGGTTTCCAGTCTTAAAAACCTAAGTCCATCTGGAATTTATTTATTTGATGCTCAAACAAATATCTTTCACGATATCACCTCCAGCAATCAATCGATCATGGTTGATCCTGGTCATCATGTGGATAGATTTTTTATTACATTCCAAAATACTACCTTAAGTAATCCAGACCTTTTAAAATTGTCTGATCTTAATGCCTACCAGAATAACGAAATTAGAGAGCTGAGTGTTCATAATCCACAAGCGATTGATCTCAAGTCAATTGAAATATTTGATCTTGCTGGTAGGTTAGTAATCGATAGAAATGTGAACTCGATAGAACCGCAATATACCTTTGATACTGCAGATTATGCTTCAGGTATTTATGTAGTTAGGATCACAGATAAACAAGCTCAAGTCAAGAGTGTAAAAGTTAGTATTACAAACTAGGATTCATGGGCGATAGCTGGATGCTACCTTGCCTAAGTAAAAAAATTACAGGGATGGATTGTCCTGGATGTGGTATCCAGCGATCCATCTCTTTTTTGTTACAGGGTAATCTAGAAGCTTCTATCAAAATGTACCCGGCTCTCATTCCCGCTATTATCCTAGTACTCGTGTTACTGATTAATTTAGTCTGGGATTTTAAATTTGCCGAGAAACTGAAATTATGGCTTACCATTTTAGTTTTAAGTACCGTTTTTATTTCATACTTCTCAAAGATTTTCTTTCCATACGGTTTTTGAATCAACTTTTGAGCTTTAGGCCTAGTTAAGTCATTAATCACTTACTTATATTTGCTTCAACTTAACCTCAAAACTTAAATAATGCAAAAATTAAATACCACCGCTGTCTATATACTATCTGTAGTAGGTATTTTGTGTTGCTGTGCTTACGGTCTAGGAACCGTTGCAGCAATTATAGCTCTAGTGATTGCAAATAAAGAACTCAAAAAGTACGAAGCAAACCCAGAGCTATACACTAATGGTCCTGCCATGAAAACCGCCAAAACGGTTGCCATAGTTTCTCTCGTTTTATCAATACTAGGATTAATTTTGTTGATTGCATTTTACTTTAATCAATGTGCCTTCTACGATTGGTATCTAGAATTTGCTCTTAGCAATCCTAACGTGACCGATGAGCAGCTCACTCCGCTTTATGACGCGATGGAAGAAGCTGGTTGTAATTAACTTATGTTACCTTATAACTTATAATTTAACAATCCCACTTATATAGTGGGATTGTTGTTTATCGGTATTACTACATGTTATAAGATTTTTTATCACTCCTATTGTTTCAAATAGCAAAGAGTTTTTGCTTCTATTAATGTATAAATTAGATACTTGAGATAGAACTTGTAAATATTATGCGTGGAGATATTTGAAGTAAGAGCGCCAAGGTCAAAATAGTCCCTTTCTACCGCTAGTTGTTCTTGATAAATTTTTCTACACGCTCATAATTGTTTTGACAATCAAGTTGTTTTTGTGCTGGCATAAATGGTCCCTTAATTGTATCTCGCCGTTTATAGTCCCATTACTATAATAACATAACCAACTGGCTGTCAATTATTTCTCCGTTCGAATAATCATACTTAGGAAGCCTTTGTAACAAAAAAACGCCCTAATAAAGGGCGCTCAATCGTTCGTGACTTTTTATTGTCTATCTATATCTTGAAATTATTCTATTCAAATTCTTGTAGAGTTGTAGTAATAATATGAATACACTCATCCATCTGCTCTTTGTTCATAACCAGCGGCGGCGCAAACCTAATGATATTCCCATGGGTGGGTTTTGCTAGTAGACCATGATCACGCAGCCTTAGGCATATATTCCAGGCGGTATCGCTATCCTCGCTGTCGTTAATAACAATGGCATTGAGTAAGCCTCTTCCTCTTACTAGTGATACCCTTTCTGAGGAACTGATATAATGATTCATTTGCTCACGGAAATAGTTTCCAAGTTTTCGTGCATTTTGAGCTAGCTGCTCATCTTTTACCACTTCCAGAGCAGCCATGGCAACTACCGCAGCCACGGGATTACCTCCAAAGGTGCTACCATGCTGTCCAGGTTTGATTACATTCATAATGTCATTATTAGCCAGTACCGCACTTACAGGATAGGCTCCTCCTGATAGTGCCTTACCTAGGATAAGGACATCTGGCGTAGCATAGGTTTCCTGACGCTCGCAATGAGACGTACAATCACACTTACCACAAACTGCTAGCAAAGCGCCAGTTCTGGCTATTCCGGTTTGTATCTCATCTGCGATAAACAAAGCGTTATACTTATTACAAAGCCGCTGCGCATTCCTCATGAAATCGTCTGCCGGGGTATAGACTCCCGCCTCACCTTGTATAGGCTCAATAAGAAAACCAGCTACATTTTCCTCCTTGAGTGCCGCTTCTAATGCATCGACATCGTCGTATGGAATCTTGATAAAACCTGGCGTATAGGGACCAAAGTTTTTGCGGGCATCCTCATCATTTGAAAATGAAATAATGGTTGTCGTGCGTCCATGAAAATTGTTGTCACATACGATGATTTTAGCTTGAGCTTCTGGAATTCCCTTCTTCTCATAAGCCCATTTACGAGCGATTTTAATGGCGGTTTCTACAGCCTCGGCGCCAGAGTTCATGGGGAGAACTTTGTCAAAGTTGAAGTACTCCGTAACGTACTTCTCATATTTTCCCAACTTATCGTTGTAAAATGCACGCGAGGTTAGGGTGAGCGTTTCTGCTTGCTTGTTCATTGCGCCCACAATTGCTGGATGGCAATGACCTTGGTTAACGGCACTATAAGCGCTCAAAAAATCAAAATAACGCTTTCCTTCAACGTCCCACACATAAACCCCTTCTCCCTTTTCCAGTACTACTGGCAAGGGGTGGTAATTGTGGGCTCCGTGTTCATGCTCCAAGTCTATATACTGTTGGGATTTACCCTCGATAACTTCCATCTGTTCTGCTTTTGCCGCAATTTAAAGAATCCTGTCAGTATAAAAAATTGGATGGGAAGGTTTCCGCTTTCGCGAAAGCGGAATTCTCAAATTACCCGAAGACCATAAGGACAAACAGGTATAATCTAACATCAATTTGTTAGTTTTGATCCTATGTCAAAAAGAAAAAGAAGGGCCGTCAAAACCTTTGAAAACGTATCTGTGGTGGACGCTGGTGCTCGTGGAAAAAGCGTGGCTAAGACTGATGAAGGCGAGGTGATTTTTTTAAGCGATGCGGTGCCTGGCGATGTCGTGGATATTCAAACTTTCAAAAAGAAAAAAAACTATTATGAGGGTCGTGTAACTCGTATTGTCACACCATCAACAAGAAGAGTGGAGCCCGTTTGTAAACACTTCAGCGTTTGTGGTGGTTGTAAGTGGCAGCACATGGGTTATCAGGATCAACTCTATTTCAAGCAAAAAGAGGTGGTTGAGAACCTAACCAGAATAGGACATCTCACCCTACCAGAAATTACCCCTATCCTGGGTGCAGATGAGCAGTATTACTACCGCAACAAGATGGAATTTAGTTTTTCTGCAAATCGATGGCTCACGCTTGAAGAAATCAATAGTGGTGAACAAATTGATGATAAGCAAGCGCTGGGATTCCATATTCCGGGTATGTGGGATAAGATCCTACATCTAGACGAGTGCCACCTGCATCCATCCATAGGAGAAAAAATAAGGTTAGCCGCCCACAAATTTGCTATCCAAAACAACATCAGCTATTTCAACCCCCGGGAAAAAACCGGTATGCTGCGTACGCTTATGCTACGTATGTCCTCAACTGGAGAAAACATGGTTGTGGTGCAATGTTTTGAAGATCAACCTGAAAAAAGAACTGCCCTTCTCGATTTTCTCAAATCAGAATTTACAGAAATTACCTCGCTACAATACATTATCAATAGCAAGGCAAATGATACCATTTACGATCAGGAAGTAATTTGTTATCACGGTAATGACCATATTTTTGAGGAGATGGAAGGTCTGCGATTTAAAATCAATGCAAAATCCTTCTATCAAACCAATAGCAAGCAAGCGGAACGGTTGTATAGCGTCACTAGGGAACTTGCGGGACTCACGGGTAGCGAGCTGGTTTATGACCTTTATACCGGTACCGGTACCATAGCCCAGTATATTGCTAGAAACGCTGGACATGTGGTGGGTATAGAGGCAATACCTGTTGCCATCGAGGATGCAAAATCAAATGCACGGACCAATAAGATCACCAACACCACTTTTGTAAGTGGAGATATGAAAGATGTTTTTACTACTAACTTTATAAAAGAACATGGTTCACCAGATGTTGTTATTACAGATCCACCCAGGGATGGAATGCACAAGGATGTGGTCGCACAACTATTGCTGTTACAAGCTCCTAAAATTGTTTACGTGAGTTGCAATAGTGCCACACAGGCAAGAGACCTTGAACTTTTATCTGGAGCCTATGATATCACGCACGTACAACCCGTGGATATGTTTCCACAGACCCACCATGTGGAAAATGTTGTTTTACTTGAATTGAAATCATGAGGCAACTGATAGCTTTACTGGTTTTATTTGCGGCTCTTACTAGTTGTGAACGCGATGATTTGTGCATACAGGATCAACCCACCTCCCCTAGACTTGTCATTGTATTTAAGGATGCCATTGATCAAGTATCGATAAAAACTGTTCCTAGCCTACAAGTCACCACACTAGGTAGCAACACACCCGCTCCACTAGATTTTGCTGGAACTCAAACCATTACGGCAGCAGATACTATTGCCCTGCCGTTGCGTAACAGCTTTGACCTGACCAGCTATAATTTTCTCAATACTGAGGATAATAGTACGCAAACGTCGAGCATTGATTTTAATGCCATGCGCCAGGAAGAATTTATAAGTAGAGCTTGCGGTTTTAGAACTTTGTATAGTGAGCTTACTGCCACAGCCATTAATCCCGACACCGGGTGGATACGTGGAATCAACGTAGTAAATACGTCTGTTCAATCTAATAATGTCGTCCATGTGGAAATTTTTCACTAGCATTCTTATTATTCTGGCTCCCATTGTTCTAGTGGCACAGGAAGAAGAACCTGTTGTAGTAGATAGCTTGAGTATACCCTACAAGTACGAGATTAGGGCTGGAGTGGATATGGCTAGTCTTATTAGGACAGTAGTTGATGATGAGTATACAGGAGTACAATTACTGGGGGATTATAGAATTCATCGAGACTGGTACATAGCTGCAGAGCTGGGAACCGAGACTCTAGAAAGATCACTAGAACGGATAGATTTTGAGACCAGAGGATCGTTTATAAAGGGTGGTGTAGATTATAACTTTTATACAAACTGGCTAGATATGGACAATATGTTATATGCTGGTGCTCGCCTGGCCTATGCAAATATGAGCCAGCGTTTACGCAGTTTTACAGTAAATAATGACAACACTTTTTTTACGCCACTAACTATAGTGCGCGATGAAGAGCAAAGTGGATTGAGCGCCTTATGGGTTGAGCTGCATTTGGGAGTAAAAGTGGAGGTTTTAAATAATCTTTACCTAACGGGAAATGTTCAATTAAAACGTCTTATAACAGAAGACGAGCCCAATGGATTTGCCAATCTTTTTATTCCCGGATTCGGTAGGACGTTTGACTCTAGTGAGGTGGGCGTGGGCTATAGCTATGGTATAGTGTATAGAATCCCATTCTATAAGAAATAGCAAATACCCTTTGTATTGTTATGTTGCAAAACATTTTGAAATACCTGACTAAAAATTGAGAATAAACAAGGATTAAGAATTTTATCCTTACATCCAAGCACTAATAGGTGGCGCTAATTAACTGCTGTAACTATAAATAGAGACAAGATTAATCCCCATCTAGAGCAAAATGACAAAAGATTTTTCTCAAACTAGGAAGAATAGCATCAAAACTATTCCTCTTCTTGAAAGGCATCAATCATTTGGTTCTTTTCCAATATGTTATACCATTGAACCACCTTCTTGATATCACTAGCGTAGACGCGATCAGTATCATAATCGGGAACAACTTGTTTAAAGTACGCTTGTAGTTCTTCTTTACTGGATTTATGATTTATAGAAGGACCATTTGACTCTTTCTCAGCAATTTTTTGAAACACGTTCTTTAAAGAAATCTCGGCAGTTTCTGTATAAATGGAAATATCCTTCAACACACTTACATTCTGATTCATGCCTATGATTGTAGTTTTATCGTCAAGTAATGAAGTGACGATAAATCCACTCTTTGCCCTGGTCTTTAATTTAAAAAGACCCGGTTTTCCAGTTACTGAAAGAATTTCTTCAAGACCCATATCCGTATTTTATAAGGACGGCAAATATAATATGCTGCCTGACTTTGAACACCTACTGCCTTCCTTTAATTGCAGGGTATTTCATGCGGTAATCAACTTTTACCTTTCCTTTTGATATATTATTAAGCTTACCCTTTATCAATCTCTTTTTGAGGGAATTGATTTTATCAGTAAATAAAACTCCCTCTATATGGTCGTACTCGTGCTGTATGACTCTAGCTATCAAGCCTGAATAAGTT
This sequence comes from Nonlabens sp., assembly GCA_049647945.1. Lineage (GTDB taxonomy): Bacteria > Bacteroidota > Bacteroidia > Flavobacteriales > Flavobacteriaceae > Nonlabens. The sequence continues at coordinate 21,501 of JBARYP010000068.1, forward strand.
CCCGTGTGTGGTTTGAAATCCTCGTCATAATAACGGATGGTGACTTCTTCTTGCCTGAACACATCTTCCCTTACGTTAGGTATGCTCAAACACCCCTCGTTAAAGGACCACTCGTCTCCAGTTTCTTCAATTATTTGAGCGTTGATGAATGTCTTTTTAAAATCCTTAAGTTCTTCTCGTTCTTCTCTGGAAAAATCAACATCCTCAGAAAAGGGAGAGGTATCAACCATAAAAATGCGTAAGGGTAAACCTACTTGTGGAGCAGCGAGTCCCACCCCGCTTGCATTGTACATGGTCTCCCACATGTTTGCGATAATTTCTTCTAGTAGTTTGTGGTCTTTGGAGACCTCTTTGGC